>JAGOLX010000031.1 GCA_017993835.1 Phycisphaerae bacterium | reverse complement strand
TCGAAGTGATGGCCATCGAGCGGCGCGTCGCATCGGCCAGGATCTTGTCGTCCGAGCGGAAGAACCCAATCCATGTGGGGGATTCCGTGGCCAACCTCATCTGGGACGCCAGCCACCAGAACCAGTTTGTCGTGGCCGGGGAATTCGATCTCGATCGCAACGGCCAGACGGACTATGACGGGGTTCGCAGGATCGAGGGATTGATCCAGAAATGGGGCGCCGTGGTCGTTCAGGACGTCTCGTCCGAGACGGACTTCGTGATCCTCGGGATGGAGCCGAAGGTCCCTTCCGAACCGACGCTCGATGAGCAAACGCAAGATCCGCTGGCGATGGACCGGTACAACGCCCAGCGAAAAGCCAACGACCGCTACCAGCAGATTCGCGGGCAGGCGGAGTCCCTGAACGTGCCGATCTACAACTATGACCGGTTCCTGTATTTCACCGGTTACGCAGCGCAGATCAACCGGGCAGGCGCGTTCTGAATCATGATTGGGGTCCGCGACCGATGCGGGCGATGACATTCAAGGCTGCCACGGTCGCCTCATGCAGAGTGCGGCGACTGCGGCAGCCTTCACCATTTCACTGGGCCGGCTCGACTCCGATGGACGCCACGTGGAGTTCGCCCGTGTAGCCGCCGGCGGAGGACGCGAGAAAGCCTTTCTTGACGGCCACGAAGGTCACAGTGTACGCGGCCCGGATCGCCGTTCCCAGCGGCTGGCCCGTATCGCAATCCAGGCCGGAGGGGATATCGACCGCGAGGATCGGCCGATGCAGTGCGTTGATGGCCTCGATGAGTGCTCGATATTCGGGTCGGAGCTCTCCCCGCAGACCCGTTCCGAACAAGGCATCCACGATCAGGCTCGCACCACGTCCGAACGCCTGAATGCGGGCAGACGCATCAGGTCCGCTCGGGTCCACGTGGTCCGGCGGGTGCCCAAGTCGTTCCAGGATGTCGAGGTTGATACGGGCATCGCCCTGGACCTTGGCGGGATCGCCGCAGAGAACCGTCCTCGTCCGAATACCCGCGTTGAGCAGGTGCCGCGCGATCACGTAGCCGTCGCCACCGTTGTTGCCGACGCCGCAGAAGATGCAGACGCTCGGATCGGCCGTAGATGCCAGCTTCTGCATCGCCAACTCGGCGCAACTGCGCCCGGCGTTTTCCATGAGCACCACGCCGGGCACGCCGACCTCCTGGATCGCCCAGGCATCCACCGCCCGCACCTCATCGCGAGTCATCACCCGAAATCTCTTTCCCGGCGTGTACTGCTCCATCTGTCGTCTCCTTCGACCGTGTTCTTCACCTCGTCGTGTCGTTTGTCCCATGCTACCCGACAGGGTCGCGGACCTCAATGGCTCGGTTTGCGGGAGCCAGACGGCGATCCGTCAGGAGGTGCATGACGGTTGTCGCGGCCTCCTCCATGGCGACGAGGCATGGGCGGGACGGTGTCATTCCTGCGCGAAGCAGGAATCCAGGAACCAGGGTTTGCGACGTGCCCCAGGAACTGGATTCCCGCATTCGCGGGAATGACATTCCGGGGTTTCCATGAACCCCTATTGCACACGTGCAGGTAGGGTCGGGCATGCGCCTTCAGACCACCGGTCGGACCGAATTGACGCCGGCCGAATCGCCTGCTACAATACGCCGCGTGGTGTGATGACGATGACAGGTGGCGTCCTTCCGACAACATCTTTCACGGACAATCGAATGAACCGGCTGCTCGCGCTGCGCGGGCGCGGATGGGAATCGATGCAACGATGCGAATACTGTTGACCAATGACGACGGGATCTTCGCCCCCGGCCTGGCGGCCCTCTACCACAAACTCGTCTCGCTCGGCGACGTGACGGTCGCGGCGCCGATGGATTGCTGGTCCGGCGCCAGTCACAGCATCACGTTCGCCGAACCGCTGGCCTGCACGAAGGTGACCATCGATGGTCTGTTCACCGGCTTCGGCGTGCGCGGCTCGCCCGCCGACTGCGTGAAGCTGGCGGTCATGCAGCTCGTGGATGAGCCGTTCGACCTGGTAGCCGCGGGCATCAACTGCGGAGCCAACGTGGGCATCAACGTCTACTACTCGGGCACGGTGGCCGCGGCCATGGAAGCAGCCTTCCTGCGGGTTCCCTCGGTGGCAATCAGCGTAGCCGCGGAGAAGGAGACCGACTTTGACGCCGCAGCCGAGCACGGGATCGCGGTGTTGAAGAGACTGCTGCCGCTGCAGATCGGCGACGTGATGAACATCAATGTCCCGCGTCAGTCCCTCGGTCGGCCTCGTGGCGTCCGCGTGGTCCCGCAGGCGACCTCGGGGTTCCACGAGTATTATGTGCCGCACGGCAGCGAGGGCGATGAGATGACCTATCTCCTCTCCGGCGGGGCACACCGCCGGGAGAAGGAGCCCGCCGATACGATGGCGCTGGCGGACGGGTACATCACCGTCACACCGCTGATGCCCGATATGACCGATCACAAGAAGACCCTTGCCTTGCGGGGGCGGCTCGATCGTGAAGGGCTTGATGTGTGATTTGTGATTTTTGATGTGTGATGTATGATTTCTGGAATCAACAATCAACCATCATCAATCGACAATTCTGAGAGGTTTCTATGCCAGAGCAGAATGCCAGTCAAATCTGTATCGTCACGGTCACCGGCAAGGACCGGGTCGGCATCATCGCCCGGCTGGCCAACGCCATGGCGAAGGCCAACATCAACATCGTCGACGTCAACCAGAAAATCATGGAGGACTACTTCGTGATGACCATGGCGGCCGACGTCGGGCAGGCCACGATCGACATGGGCCAAATCAAGAAACAGCTCGACCGAATCGGCCGGCAGATGGCGCTCAAGATCTCCATCCAGGACGAGAGCATCTTCAAGGCCATGCACAGGGTGTAAGAAGTTTGAAGTGTGATGTTTGATGTTTGAAGTAAGACGGCTCGTGCGATGCGGCGACAGCTCTTGCTTCAGAAATCACACATCAAGAATCAAACCTCCCACGTCGCGTACAAGGGGTCAGGAGTCTACAGCATGCGTATCTCCGTCGAAGAGGTCTTTGAAACCGTTCGCATGACGCTGGATCATCATTTCGATATCCGCACTGTCACGCTGGGAATCAACCTGAAGGACTGCGTCGACCGCAACCTGGATTGGCTCATCAAGCAGGCGCAGGCGAGGATCGTCGAGAAGGGCCAGTTGCTCAACCATTGCGCCGACGCGCTGGAGCAGAAGTACGGCATCCCGATCACGAACCGTCGGATTTCCATCACGCCGGCGTCGCTGCTGCTGGAGCCCCTGCCGCGAAAGACCATCACCGCGGTCAAGTTCGCCAAGGCCCTGGACGCCGCGGTCAAGAAGGCGAATATCGACTTCCTGGGCGGGTTCGGCGCCATGGTCCAGAAAGGAGCGACGGGCGCCGAGGAGAATCTCATCGACGCGATCCCTGAGGCCCTCTCCGAGACGGACCGCGTCTGCGGGTTCCTGAACCTCGCTTCCACGCTGGCCGGCATCAATATGAACGCGGTGGTCAAGGTCGGGCACGTCATCAGCGACCTGGCCCACCGTTCGGAGAAGGGGATCGGCTGCGCCAAACTGGCGGTCTTCGCCAACGTCCCGGAGGACAGCCCGTTCATGGCGGGCGCCCACCACGGGATCGGCGAACCCGACTACTCGCTCAATATCGGCATCTCCGGCCCGGGCGTCGTTCGCAATGTGGTGGTCCAGAACCCCGATTGCGATCTCACCCAACTCTCCGAGGTCATCAAGCGGACCGTTTTCAAGATCACCCGCGCCGGCGAGTTGATCGGCCGGGAGCTGGCGGGCCTGATGAAGGTCGATTTCGGCATCGTGGACATCTCCCTGGCGCCGACCACTGTGACCGGCGACTCTGTCGCAGAGATCATCGAGGCAATGGGCGTCGGACGAATGGGCTGTCCCGGCTCGACGGCGGCGCTGGCTCTGCTGATCGACGCGGTCAAGAAAGGCGGCGCGATGGCCTCCGGCAATGTCGGCGGTCTGTCCGGCACGTTCATCCCGGTCAGTGAGGACGCCGGCATGATCCGGGCCGTCCGCTCGGGCGCCCTGAGCCTGGACAAGCTCGAAGCCCTGACGAGCGTCTGCTCCGTCGGCCTGGACATGTTCGCTGTGCCGGGCGACACCGCCCCCGAGATCATCTCGTCGATCATCGCGGATGAGCTGTCCATCGGGGTCGCCAACAACAAGACGACGAGCGTCCGCATCGTGCCGGTCCCCGGCGCCAAGCCGGGGAGCATCGTGCATTTCGGCGGTCTCCTCGGTTCAGCCCCTGTCATGAAGGTGACGACCAAGCACTCGTCGGCCAAGTTCATCCAGCGTCGCGGCCGACTCCCCTCGCCCCTGCGGGCCCTGCGGAACTGATCTTTCGTCCGAAAACCATTGACACCCCCGTGACGGCAGGATATATTCGACTCGTACGTCGGGTTCAGCGTCTTCGCTGACGGAATATGCCAGCCTGCATTGCCCCATGGGAGGATACCGATGGCAAGAAAAGGGCTGACGCTTCTTGAAGTGCTGGTGGTCATAGGCGTTGTCTCTCTGTTGATGGGCGTGTCGCTCCCTGCCCTGATGCGGGTGAGGAATCAAGCCCAGGGCACGATCTGCACGCAGAACCTCAAGACCCTGTCCTTTGCCTGGCTGCTCTACAAGGACGACAATGATGATCGCATCGCGGGCGGACAGGTGGGCAAGTGGCCTCACGACTGGGTCCAGGCGCCTGCCGGCCCCGGAACGATGCTCGAGCGGCAGAAGGAAGGCATCCGTCGAGGCACGCTGTTCCATTATGCGGGCGAGGACGTGGGCGTATACCGCTGCCCGGCGGACGCGCGAAAGCTGATTCCCGGCCAAATCGCGTATTGCAGCTACTCCGTCGCGGCCGGCGCCAACGGCGAGGAATGGCAGAATGCCTATGTGCAGGCGGTGAAGTACTCGGATATCCCCCAGCCTGTCACCAAGTATGTCTTCGTGGAGGAGGCCGATCCCAGAGGATGGAATCGAGGTTCGTGGGTACTGAATCCCCGCGGGAGGACCTGGGTGGACCCGCTGGCCATCTGGCACAGCCGGGCAAGGAGCACCCTGGGCTATGCCGACGGTCACGCGGAGATTCACCGCTGGGCGGATCCGAGCAGCATGGAGATGTCGCGAAAACAGGAGTTCTTCTACCCGGTCCCGCTGGGCCAGGGCACGGATTTGCACTTCATGATCGCAGGGTTCCCGCAGAAGGTGCCGGACGCACCGCCAATGCCATAAGGCAGCCGTCTGGCGCACCAACGGACAACAGCGTCGGGGGGGGCCAATTCCGCGGTGGTCTGCCGTTCGGCTGAATGAATGGGGAACAGACAAGGACAATCAGGCATCTGATACAGGTTGACGTGAAGATGCGGTGGATCTCGATGTCGCCCGAGAGTCACCTGCCGGCAACGGGGCCGGGCCGGGCGACGGAATGAAGTCATAGTGCAGAAAGGACAGAGAACATGCAATCGAGAGGGTTCACCCTGATCGAACTGTTGGTGGTCATCGCAGTGATCGCCGTCTTGATGGCCATCCTGATGCCGGCCCTGCAGGCCGCGAAAGATCAGGCCCAGCGAATCCACTGTGTTGCCAACACCAGGACGCTCTGCCTGGGCTGGCTTCTGTACAAGGACGATTTCGACGGCAAGATCGTCGGCGGCCACACCGACCCGGGGAATTGGGTCCTCCGCGCATCCCAAACAGGCAACTGGGAAGTCAAGAAACAAGCCATCCGAAATGGGCTTCTGTACAAGTACGTGGGCGAGGAGATCGGCGTCTATCGCTGCCCCGCCGACCCACGGAAGGACAGCTCTTCGATCCCAGTGGCCTACCGAACATTCTCGATCGCCGGCGGCGCCAACGGGGAGACCTCCGGCTTCACGGCGATCAAGGTCTACACCGAGTTTAAGAGACCCGCAATGCAATACGTCTTCGTCGAGGAGATGGATACGCGCGGCGAGAACATCGGTTCCTGGCTCATGAAGGTCAGAGCCAAGGCCTGGACGGACCCGCTGGCCATGTGGCACAACGACAAGAGCACGATCGGCTTCGCGGATGGCCACGCCGAGATGCACACCTGGGAGAGTCAAAGCCTGATCGAGTGGTGCCACAAAGCGATGGACAACCCGGCATCGTTCACCACCTCCAGTTTCACGATGACCCCGCCGGCCGACGACATGGTGGACGCCGAGTACATGGCGAAGGGATTCCCCTACAAGACTCTCAATTGATCCGCGAGAGATCCGCCGAGGTCTGACTGGAATTGCTCAGTGCATGTCCATGACACCCGATAAGGGACTGGTCTTGCATTGGATGGACATCCGCACTACAATGCTGTCGTGAATATGGTGTCACGATAGCGACGACCTTTTGAGGGAGGCCGGATATGTGGTATGTCTTCGAGCAGCCGTGGACCTTGCTGGGTGCGGCGGTCATTGTCCTGCTGATTGTTTGCACCATTCGCGCCGTCCTTCCCGAGAAGAGACGCCTTTGGCTCTGGCTGTTTCCGCTGGGGGTCGCCGGACTGGCTGTCGGGCTGGACGCACTGGTCGCCACAGACCTGGAGAAGATCAACGAACTCGTCAAGACAGGCGTGCAGGCCGTGGAACAGGAGGATTGCGCCGCCATCGCCCGATTGCTCAGCGAGGACTACGCGGATTCCTACCACAAGGACAAGCAGGCCGCCGTCAGCCACTGCCGGTCCCGACTGGTCCCCCCTGCCATCGAGAAGATCAGCAAGATGGGCAAGGAGGTGCGGATCACATCTCCTGAGGCTGTCGCGACGTTCACTGTGATCGTGAAGTTCGACAAGAACAGCTTCTGGGCCCAGAACTACAAACCCAGCGCCATGGTCAAGATCGAGTTCCATCTGCGCAGACAGCCCGACGGGACCTGGCGAGTCCGACGGGCCGAGGTCCTGGAGGTGGATAAGGTGGCCGTTACCTCCTGGGGCGTTGCCAAGGCGACGAACTCGCGGCTCCAGGCGATCGTCGCTTGTCAATCCTGGACGAATCGGGTAGGATATCTGTGTGGATCGTCGACTTTCGCACTCGGAGGATAGAGAGGGTCTATGCAGATACTGGGAACCACCGAGATTGCCGCACGGGCGTCGTCCGTGAGCGTGCATGCTGGCTACGGCAACGTGCTGTCCTTCGCCGATCTGCCTTTCAATCCGCTGCGTCTGGTCCTTCTGATCGGCTGGGTGTATTTGTGCCTGTACCTCGTCCAGCGGGCGAACTTCAGCCCGCTGGTGCCCAAGAAGTACAGGACCCTCGCCAACCTGGTCACCCTGCTGACCGGGCCGTTCCTGCTGCTGACCCTGTTCCTCATCGACACCGCACGACGAAGCCGCCAGACGCAGGAAGGCTTCATCGAAGTCCTCAAACGGCAGGTCCGGCACGCGGTCGTCGCAGTGCGTTCGATCCATTTCCGCTCCGAGGAACAAGAGGACCAGGCACTCCATCTGCTCGATTCCGCCGGACGGAGCATCGACGAGATCTACGGGCACGGCGACGCCAAACGCGTTGACGCCAAGATCCTGACCCTGACGGAGGCCACGGTCGCCGACGCACTCCAGCGGCGGGCCAGTGACATCCTGATCGACCCCAAGGATTCGTCCACCTATACGATCCGACTGCGGATCGATGGGACTCTGCGGACCGTGAAAGAACTGGACGCGAGCACCTCCCGCGCCATCATCAACAGCATCAAGGCCATCGCGGAGATGGACATCGCGGAACGAAGGCGGCCGCAGGACGGCGGCTTCATGGCCCGTCGAGGAGACGTCACCGCATCGTTCCGGGTCGCCAGCGCCGGCGCTCTGCAAGGCGAGAAGCTCTCGATCCGCGTGCTGAACAAGGACGCGGGTTCTTTCACGCTCGCCCAAATGGGCCTGCCGGAGAAACACCTGACCCTCTTCCAGAGCCAGATTCAGAAACCGGCCGGCATGATCCTCGTGTCCGGCCCGACCGGCAGCGGCAAGACCACGACCATGTACGCCATGCTCAACGAGATCGACCGGTTCACTCGCAACGTGATCACGGTCGAAGACCCCATCGAAGCGGTGTTGCCCCAGGCCAGTCAGATCGAGGTGAACACGAAGGCCGACATCACGTTCGCCAAGACGCTCCGCAGCGTCCTGAGACAGGACCCGGACGTGATCAGCGTGGGCGAGATCCGCGACGAGGAGACGGCGGAGATCGCCCTGCGGGCCGCCCAGACCGGGCACCTCGTCACGGCGACGATCCACTGCGAGAGCAACGCGACCGCCATCATCCGCCTGCTGGACCTGGGCATCTCCCCCCTGCTGCTGTCGGCGGGTCTGAACCTGCTCGTCTCCCAGCGGCTCGTCCGCAGGCTGTGCGACCGCTGCAAGAGGCCGGCAGCCTTGAGCGACACACAGATCCACGGCTTCGAGAAGAAGGGGGTTGACCCTCACCAGGTCTATGAGGCAGCCGGCTGCAAGCACTGCGAGGGCGCCGGATACTCCGGACGAATCGCCATCCTGGACCTGATGGTCGTGGACACCGCCCTGCGGAACGAGATCGCCAAGAGCGGATCGCTCATCGAGCGGATGAGGACGCAGGAGAACCAGAAGGGTCTGGCCGAACTCCGCAAGGCCGGACTCAGGAAAGTCGTCGCCGGCCTCACAAGCCTCGAGGAAGTCAAGAGAGTCGTAGGATAGGAGGATACATCGATGCTGTTCTGGATCGCCATCCTGACCGGCGCCCTGTTCATTTGGCTGGCCGTCCGCATGGGCTTCTATGAGATGTGGGCCCTGCTGTTCAACCTCATCGTCTCGATCTACGTGTCGATCTTCCTGGCGCCGCTGATGGCGGAGTTCGTGCCCATGCCGGGCAAGGCCTCGTGGTGCATGGCCTTGAGCATGATCGTTCTGGCTGGCGGCTGCTTCGCCCTTCTGCACGGTCTCTCGTGGGTCTTTCTGACGGGCCAGTTCAAGGTCCAGTTCCCGAATCTGTTCGACGTGGTGTTCTCCGGCGCCCTGGGCTTCGTCGCGGGGTTCCTGATCCTGAGCTTCGCGGCGTTGACCCTGTCCACGACGCCCGTGGTGCAGCGCAAGATCGTCAGCACGCTCGGCCTGGGACGCGAAGCCCAGCAGGCAAACATCGCCGGCGTCGCCTACTGCTGCGACTTCATCCACGGGCTGGTCGGATTCGGAGACACCCACACGACCCGGACCGCGGTGACGCGACTATTCGAAACCACCGACCGCCTGTCGGCAGGCGACAAGCCCCGAGTCGATCCAAACGAACCCAATGCGATCGCTCCGCCCAAGCCAAGCGAACCCGAAGCTGCCAAGCCGAAAGGCGGTCTGCACCGACGCAGCATCCCCGATTCCATGGACTGACGGCGGGCCCTTCTTGACATAGGCACCAAGTCAAGAGGCTGTCAGAATACACGAAACCAAGGAACAGCAGTCCAGGGTGCCACAAGAACAATCGCGTCCAGTTCTCAGCCATGGTCGTTTCTATCGTTCTTTCGGGGCCCACCTGGGCCGGCGGAATCCGATGGAAGCACCTATCCTCCACCACCGGCGACCTGCCAGTCCCCAATGGCGGGAAGGAACAGACCGCAAGCCTCGTGTGCGACATCGACAAGGACGGCGTCAACGACTTCGTGATCGCCGAGCGGACGCAGGCCCCTGCTCTTGTCTGGTATCGACGGACGGCGCCCGGCTGGACGAAGTACGTGGTCGAAGATCAGCCTCTGCACATCGAAGCGGGCTCCGACTCGCTCGACATCGATGGCGACGGAGACCTCGACATCTGGGTCGCCGAGATGCGCCTCAACAACGGCAATCCCGACGCCAAGAACATGCTCCTCCTGGGCGACGGCACAGGCAAGTTCCAGACGGTCTCGATCTCCGAAGGCATCGCTAACCACGAGTCCAGGATCGCCGACCTGGACGGCGATGGCGATTACGATGTCCTCGGCAAGCCCTACGCCTGGCAGACGCCACGCCTGGACATCTGGCTCAACGAAGGCACGGAGTGACAGACCCCTCGGTCCGTTTGGCGGGTCGCAGCAGTACCGCCGAAGCGCCCCCCGCAGGCGCAGGCAACCTCATCAATGGCTGGGTATCTGACAACCGCAAGAGCAGCCTCCGCCGCAGGCGGGCAATGAGGGGCACGAGTCACAGGCAGGCGATTGCGAGGTCTTCCCCACCGCGAAACCGGAGAGCAGCTTGCTCATGTCCGGGCTGCCGCACTTTTCACACGTGGGCCTCTCGGCCTTGACGCTTTTGTGCAGCACTTCCATCACGTGCCCGCATTTCTCGCATCGGTACTCGAATATCGGCATGTTCTGTATCCTTCAGAATCAATAGAACCCATGTGACGTATACGATTTATGCCCTCGCAGGGTCAATGCCGCTGCGGAGAACCATCAGCCGGCCCAGTCCGCAGTTCAGGTGGCGGGCCAGGACTGCACACTTCGGACGCAAGAGAAAGAACGCAGGACGCTGCGTCTCACTGAGCGACTCGTAGTTGCCCTGGCCCTTGGCGACGATCAAGTCGGCCTGCTCGAACCGCCGCCGGAAGGCGTCCGAGCAGGTTTCCAGAATTGTGCCAGGCGCATCCGATCCGTTGTCTATCACCTCGACGAGGTCGGTCAGCCCAACGGTGCGGGCGTCCTCCAACAGGGCGTCGTTGAGGATCGGGTGCCCGCGGACGACGTACGTGATCCTGTCCCTGGGCATCCGCTCGATGAGAAGACGGTCGAGGACGATCTCGCCGGTATTGTCGCCGAGGAACAGGATATCCTCAGCCTGATCGATTGCCCGACGGAGGCTCTGCACCGCGTCGTGGTCTATCGGCTCGGTGAGCGACCGCAGGATCGCATCGTGGACGGTGGACTGCTCGACGTTCGAGTTGACGCCGAAGTCGATGATGTTGCCCGCAATGGCCAGACGCACCGCGGTCTCGAACGGATCGGCCGAGTTCTCGACCCGCTCGCGCAGCTCAGGGTACAGGCCCAGGGCAAAGGCGTTGTAGTGGTTCTTGACAGCGAGGTAGGGGTCCGCCACGCCGGTGAGCTGTCGCAGGTAGCGATGGATCTTCTGCGCCATGGCCGGAGGGCTCTGCCGCATGTCCATCCGCTGCCACATCCCGAGCAGTTCGCGGAGGACCCGCTCGTGCATCGTGTCGTCGTCGGTAATCATCCGTACCGAATCCAGCACCTGCCGGATCGAGCACGGCACACAGTCAAGAAATGTCCGCATAGATCTTCACCAACCAGGTTTCTTCCGTCCCGCCGAAGTGGACTTTCATCCCGCGAAGAGGGATTGCCGGCCCCGGCAGACAGACGGACATTATGCAGGAAATCCCCAGAAAGGCAAATGGATGCGCGCGGAACACAAGGCAATCGCATGCTTGGCCCGTCGGGGCACGCCATGCACCTCTCGCTTCTTCGCCTGCGGGCCGTCAACGGCCGGCGAGCCAGACCTCCGCAAAGCGGGCCAGATCGTCGTAGTCCACCGTCCCATCCGGAACGACGTAGTCTCCATCGGACCACGCATCGGTATCCGCCTGTCGCCATTGGGCCGCCAGTCGGGAGTAGTCGTGGAAGTCGACTCGGGCGTCCCCGCTGAAATCGCCAGCGGCCAGTTCCCACGCCAGTCGGGGATACCCGCCCGCGGCGGGGATGTACCAGGTCTCCCGGGTCCCGTTCACTTCTTCCCCCACGAAGTCCCATCCCGCAGCGAGGTACGTCGAAGCGACAGCCATCTCCTTCGCGGTCTTGCCGTCTCCGCCGGCGCTGGTCTTGCAGCCGCTGGCTTCGGCGTCCCAGAAGGAATCGAACACCTCGCCCCGGTCGTCCACGCCGACGAGTCCGCCCGAACTGGCGCCTGCGACAGGACCGCACGCGTACGAGCTGCTGACGACGCCTGCCTCGTACACAGCGCAGTGGCAAGATGGACCGTTGCATCCGACGAGGCCGCCGGCGCAGGTCGCGGCCTTCACCTGCGCAGTCGCGTAACAGTCGGTTACGCTGCTTCCGCTGTTGAGTCCCAGGATTCCTCCGACCTTCGTGGTCCCGCAGACCGCGCCGGCCATGGAAGAGCGTTCGATGACACCGGTGAGAGATTCGCCTACCAGGCCGCCCACACAGGCGTCTCCGGACACCGTGCCGCAGACCCGGCAGTCGCTCACTGTCGCAAGACGACAATCTCCCACCAGGCCGCCGACCCAGTACGACGACAGCGGAGCGAGAACCTCGACCTCCGCTCGGCACCGCTCGATCACCCCGAAGTAGCTCTGGCCAACCAGGCCGCCCACACGGGACGTGCCTTCAACACGGGCCGAAACCGTACAGTCGCTGATGGCGCCTCCGTCGTTTCTGCCTACGAGGCCCCCGACGTAGGCGACCCCCTGGACGGCGCCGCTGTGCACATGGCAGTTGGCAATGGTCCCGACTTCCAGATCGCCCACCAGCGCGCCTATATACCGACCGTAGCAGCAGGCGATGTCGGGATAGGCCAGCGTCAGGTTCTCGATTCGGGCGCCGTCGCCCTCGACCAGTCCGAACAGGCCGGAGTAGCCTCCTTCTTCGTCGGATCGCCGGAAGTTAGAGATCGTCTTGTGATTGCCCAGGAAGACGCCTGTGAAGGGGCCCTCCTCGACGGTCCCGATCATGTGGAACTCAGTCGGGCCGTACTTCTGGAGGTCGAGGTCCGCCATCAGTTTGAAATGCTTGGCCCAGTCTTCCGGCCTGGCGCCGAGCGCGTCCAGGTGGCCGGCGGTAGAGATCAGATGGGGGCTTTCCGCGGTCCCCAGACCGCCGCCGTACTGGGCGCCGACCGGCAACGCCAACGCCAGAACGACGAACCACGGACACAGCATTCTCGCGGGCACAATCGGCCCTCCTCGCATTTCATCACCTTCCTTCCATCCCGGCAGCCGGGACGCACGACACCGAAATCACCCAAGAGACGACAAGGCCAAGCTGCCTGTCGTCTATTCTACCGTGAACTCCGGATCGAATCAAGCCGGAATTGCAGCGGTCTCTCCGAGACCCTTGCCTGGTCGGGCGGGCCTTGTTATGCTCGGACAGCCTATGGGGACTCCGTCATGAGACAAAACCTGAAAAAGGCGTGGTGGTTGCTCCTTCCGCTGCCGTTTGCGGTCGCTGCGGTCTGGCTCTACGACGTGTACCGTGGTATCGATGAGGACCTCACCGTCCAGCGAGCCGAACCCCTGCGCATCGCGGTGACGGACCCCTTGTGCGCCCGGCTGGCCCGCGCGTGGATTCCGGATCATGCGCAGCGGAGCTACGCCAGGTTCCGCGACTGCCTCGCAGAGAAGCTCGGCCGGCCAGTCGAAATGCTCTATGCCCATGACCCGAGCAAGGCGCTCGCAGCAGATGCCGGGCCAATCGACATGCTCATCGGCAAGACCTCCGAGGTGTTGTCCGCTGCGGCCGATGCCAACAAGCCGGTCCGTCCCATCGCCCGCCTGACGGATGCAGCCGGCGGCACCGAAGTCTGGGGCGTCTTCATCGTGTGGGCCAGGTCGCCCGCTCAAACCCTCGGCGACCTCGCGGACCACCGAATCCTGTTCGGCCCTCGCAGCGACAACGAGCGGCACTCCGCGGCCCTGGCCCTCCTCGCGGAGCACGGCGTGGCGCCTGTGCCTCCCCTGCAAATCATGTCGGATCACGGCGCAGCGCTCGCGGCGGTCGCCCAGGGCGAGGCCGACGCCGCAGTCATACCCAGCTATGCCCTGGCCTGGCTCGATGGTCTTGCAGGTGTTGAGAAAGGCTCGCTGCGCATGCTCGGACAGACCCCGCCGGAACCGTTCATCCAGGCATTCGCGACCGCCCGACTGAGCCCATCCACGGAGCGAATGGTCGCAGAGGCGATGCGATCCATGCGAAGCGATTCGCAACTGCTCGTTGAGATGGCGTCGAAATCCGGCTTCATCGAGTTGGCTGGCCCGCCCAGTGTGAAAGCGGTTGTGGCCGAACCGCCGCCGACGCCTGCATCGCCATGGACGGACTGGCGCGGCCCGAAACGCGATGGAATCAGCCGGGACGTACCCGCCGAGCTGCCCACCCAAGTGGAGTTCCTTTGGAAGCGAGGACTCACCGGCGAGGGGCTCTCCGGCGTCGCGGCCACAACGGACTACGTGATCGTCGCCGACAAGAGCGAACGGAAAGACCAGGACATCTGGCGATGCCTCGACGCCGAGACCGGACGGGAATTGTGGACCGTCGCCTACCCGACACCCAGGCAGATGGAGTTCACAAACGCCCCGCGGGCCGCCCCGGTCATTCACGGCGGCTTCGCCTACCTCCTCGGCGCGTTCGGCGACCTGCACTGCGTCAGCGTCGAGGGCCGGCGGATCGTCTGGCGTCGGAACCTCGTCAAGGATTTCAACGCCAAGCTCCCGACTTGGGGGATATGCTCGACGCCGCTCGTGGTCGATGACCTGCTGATCGTCAATCCCGGCGCTCCCGACACATCGCTGGCGGCACTGGGTCTCTACACAGGCGAGACCGTCTGGAAGACCCCCGGGGAACCGGCGGGCTATGGCTCATTCATCGTCGGCGTCTTCGGCAGCGTACGACAAGTCGTCGGCCACGACGCGACCTCATTGGGCGGCTGGGACCCGAACACCGGCCGTCGTCTTTGGACGCTCCTGCCCACGAAGAAAGGCGATTTCAATGTGCCGACGCCGGTGAACATCGACGGCCGGCTCCTGGTCGCCACCGAGAACAACGGGACCCGTCTCTACGACTTCGACGCCCAGGGTCGGATCAACCCGATGCCCATCGCCCAGAGCCGCAAGCTCGCTCCCGACACCTCGACCCCGGTGGCAATCGACGGCCTCGTCTTCGGTTGTTTCCGCGGCCTGTTCTGCCTCGATCTGGGCAACAACCTCAAAACCCTCTACAGCACCGAAGGCGACGGCGCATTCACCGACTACGGCGCCCTGATCGCAGGCAACGGCCGAGTCCTGGCGATCACGGTCAAAGGAGAACTGGTCCTCTTCGAGGCCACCCGCGAGGCATATGAGCCGGTTTCCCGTCTGAAGCTCTTCGAGGGCACGGAAGTCTGGTCGCATCCCGCCCTCATCCGTAACCGTCTATACGTCCGCAGCATGAAAGAAATCTGCTGCTTCCTGCTCGATGAGTAACTCTGCTGGCGACTACAACGCGGTCTCTGTTATGGCATTCTGCGTCTGCGAAGCCATCCGGCGAAGCCCAGCCCGAACCCAACGAGTGCAAACGCACCGGGAACGGGGACAGTGGCGAACGGTCCTTCAATAACCGCAGAGTCCCATACGGCGATATAGTCCTGCCTGTATAGGGGCTCCCTGGGAAGCTCGCTCACGGCCGACTTGAACTCCGAGACGCCCTCAGGGTTGCCAAAAACTGTATTAGAGGAAGCCACTCTGTCGCCAATGTCCCACGAGAGCAATCGCGTATTCGTGCCGGTCAACGTGAACGTGAGGACGGGCCATACGGAGTAATAGTCGTTGTACGTATCCGTGAAGTACGAGGGGTCCAGGGCCATTGTCCCCGTATCCGGATTGAAGATATTGATGTTGATCCGGAAATCCCCCTGGAAGGGATTCGCCGCATCGGCAGTGAGCAGAATCGTATAGTCTCCCGTCGCACTATCGAAACTGAAGTCCATGCGGACGACGTCAACAAGTCCCGTCTGATCGCCCACAGGATCGTCCAAGGTGAAAAAGGAATCGGGCGCTGCCTGGATTGATGTCGTGACGAACAACGCAAGGACACACATAGTTACATTTTTCATCGCTACTCCTCCTCCAAATCAGGCACACTTCAGCGACACAATGCACTCAACCCCGCATACCGGGCGAACGCAACATCCTGCTCAGATACTGCGTGCGAGCCTCGCCATCCGTAGCACATCCGGACATGAGCCCGCTGTACACACTCCCACGATCCGCCACAAGTATAGATTCTATCCTTCCGCTTCGGTCGTGTCAAGACATTGGAGCGATCGACAGGCTACTTCTTCCTGCCTTCCACAGCGGTGAAGCTGACGGACATATCGCCGACGAGGACTTTGAACTCGCCCGGCTCGACCACCGGCTTGTTGTCTCGCCCGATGAAGGACAGGTCGTCCCAGGTCAGCGTGAATCGGACGGTCTGCGTCGCCTTCGGCGGGAGGTCCACCTTCTGGAATCGTTTGAGCACCTTCACGGGAGGCGTCACCGAGGCGACCACGTCCGAGAGATACAGGTGAACCGTCTCCTTTGCGGGGCGGTCGCTGTCGTTCGTCACTTCGAGCGTTGCGGTCAGTTTGCTGTCGGGTTTGATCTCGCTCTGGTCCACCCGCAAGGCGCGGTACGTGATCTTCGAATAGGACAGGCCGAAGCCGAACGGCCACTGGGGATCGTACTTGTTGCCGCCCTGGATCTCGCTGTTCTTGTAGTCGTACCACACGAATCCGCCCGCCATTTTCGGATAGGTCAGCGGTAGTTTGCCGCTGGGGTTGGCGTCGCCGAACAGGACATCGGCGACCGCCTGGCCGCCCTCTACGCCGGGGGTGTAGGCCATCAGGATCGCCTTCGCGTCGTCCACGATCGTCCGAATCACGCGGGGCCGGCCCTCGACCAGGACGAGCACGACGGGTTTGCCCGTTTGGGCCAGGGCCTCGACGAGATTCAACTGCGGCTGGCTCATCGTCAGGTCGTCGATGTTGCCGGGCGTCTCGCAGTAGGCGGGTTCGCCGATGCAGGCGACGATTGCGTCCACGCCGGCAGCGGCCTCGACTGCCTTGGCGATGTCGATCTCCTTGTCGAACGCGACCGCGTCCACGTAGGTGACATTCCCCTCGCCGACCTTGGCCCGAATCGCTTCGAGGATGGTGTTTTTGTCCTGCGGATACAGCTCTTCCTTGTCGCCCTGCCAGGTGAAGGTCCAGCCGCTGTTGAGGACGGAGAGCTTGTTCGCAGTCGGGCCGGTGACCAGCACTTTGCGGCTCTTCGCCAGCGGGAGCAGATCGCCATCGTTCTTCAGCAGCGTCATGGCCTCTCGGGCAGCCTGGAGGTTCACCTTCTGCGAGGCCTCGGTCCCGACACTTGCGACGAGGCTCTTCGTCGGATAAGGTTTCTCGAACAGGCCCAGCATGTACTTGACGCGGAGGATTTCGCGGACCGCCTCGTCGATCCGTTTCATCGGGACCTCGCCGTCCTGGACGAGTTGCAGGAGCGTGTCGTAGAAGCTGTAGTCGTAGGGCACCATGCTCATGTCGACGCCCGCCAGGACCGCCATCTTCACCGCCTCGCGACGGTCCTTGGCAACCTTCTCGCGGGTGTACAGGTTCTCGATGTCGGCCCAGTCGCTCACGACGAACCCGCGGAAGTTCAGTTCGTCGCGGAGCAGGTCCTTGAGGTAGAACGAGCTCGAATGGACCGGGACGCCGTTGATCTCGGAGGAGTTCGCCATGCAGGTGACCGCGCCGGCCTTGACCGCGGCCGCGAAAGGCGGGACAAACCATTGCCGCAGTTGCCGGTCCGGGATATAGGCGGGCGTGCGGTCATGACCCGATTGCGGCCAGCTATAGCCGAGGTAGTGCTTCATGCAGACCGCGACCTTGAGCGGGTCGGAGATGTCGTTGCCCTGTTGCCCACGGATGTAGGCGACGCCCATCGTCGAGGCGATGTATGGGTCCTCGCCAAAGGTCTCGAACACGCGGGGCCACATCGGCTGGCGGGCCACGTCGAGGACGGGGGCAAAGTTCCACGGAATGCCTGCGGCGCGAGTTTCGAGGGCGGAGATCTCGCCGATCTTCTCCATCAACGCAACGTTGCCCGTCGCGGCCATCGCGATATTCTGCGGGAAAATCGTGGCGCCGAGCACGTAGTTGGCGCCGTGGATGGTGTCGAGGCCGTAGATAACGGGGATGCCCAGGCGGGTCTCCTTCGTCGCGATATCCTGGATCTTCGTGACGATCTCCTGCCAGTTCTGCACGGTGCGGGCCTGTCCGCCGCAATTGAGAATCGAGCCGAGATGGTGATTGATGATGCCGTCGCGGAGCTTCTGCTCGTCGAGGATCAGGTACCCGTCCTGACCCGATTTGGCGAACTGCTCCAGCGTGATCTGCGTCATCTGGCCGACCTTCTCCTCGACGGTCATCTGCGCCACGAGTTTGCGGACCTTGCCGTCGATCTGGCTGTGCTTCATTCCGTGCTCCTTCTCCTTGGTGCTGGAGCATCCGGAAACCGCCAACGCCGACACAATCAGTCCTATGAATGCTCTTCTCATGGTCTCAATCCCTTTCCATGCAGTTCCCCATCATCCCCAGAGCCCGGCGTGAAATCCGCCGTGACCCGGAAGGCTTCGATTATCGCCGGTATGATAGCAGACCCGTCACGCCGCGAAAACACAAAAGTCGCTCCACCAGGTTGTATGGAGATCCCAATTCCGGTATGATTCCGCCAGAGATCAACAGAACGGCGACAGAACCACAGCGGAGATTGCGACCGGAGTCACAAGGACTGTCACAGCGGATGAGAGGATTGGCGTGTTCACTCGAATCTGCGAACTCCTCCACCGATATGGCTATGGCGCCATTGTGTTCGCGGGCCTGCCCTGCCCGGGTAACGGGCACCTGTCCTACGACGATCTTGTGCAACTTGGGCGCCCTCGCCAAGCGCAAGGACGAAATGGCGGGCGCAGTTCTGAGACACGAAGCTGGGCACGTGCTCGGCCTGTGCAGCAACCCCGAACACGGTGACCGATCCCATTGCCACAACTACGGCTGCCTGATGATGCGCGCCCCATCGTTCGGATCGTGGCTTGGCGTGAAGTTCGGCGCGTCATGGGAAGCCAAGCTCTGCGAGGACTGTGAATGCGACATCGAGAACGCCCGTTTGCAGCCGAGCCCGGACAATCTCTCGTTCGCCGGTCCGTTCCTGGTACGACATGAAGATGGCTACGACGTCATCAGCCAGGAACGCTGTGCCCTGCTCTTCATGGGGCCGACGGGTAAACCCTACGACTGGCGAGCCCTCCTCGCACAGGTAAAGAAGAACATACGCAAGGGTATCGAGAAGGGGACTGTTCCACGAAAATACAAGGGAACACAATTCCAGTGTGCCGTACTAACATCGCCCGACATCGCAGCGGGAAGCGA
This sequence comes from Phycisphaerae bacterium, assembly GCA_017993835.1. Classification (GTDB taxonomy): domain Bacteria; phylum Planctomycetota; class Phycisphaerae; order Sedimentisphaerales; family Anaerobacaceae; genus PLanc-01. The sequence goes on along the minus strand of JAGOLX010000031.1, from coordinate 54,399 downwards.
ACAATACCAGGCGATCCTCCGCGAAGCGGCACAGGACCCATCTCCGCCAATCAGTAGAGTCGCGCAGATACTCCTGAAGAAACTGACCGGCGATGGTCCCCCAAAAGGGACGTCCCCATGAGAAGGCTGTAGACGCCTGTAATGCCTTTGGCGAATGGCTTCACAGATCGACCAGTTCGGCGTGAATCGTGTCAGAGTCGATCCAGAGCATCGCCATGCTGATGGGCAGATCAAATCGTTTGGGACCGGCGCTGCCGGGGTTGAGGTACAAGATGCCGTCCTGCCGGTCCACGGCGGGCCTGTGCGAGTGGCCGTACACGACCACGTCGATGTCGGCGCCCGCCGGATCGAGGTCGAGCCTGTCGATGTCGTGAATGACGCAGATCCGCCTGCCATCCACCTCGACGTGCTCGATCTCCTCCAGTTCGCTCGCCCACGGACCCTTGTCCATGTTGCCTCGGACCGCAACGACCCTGCCGATCTGCCGGAGTTCCTCCAGGATGGACGGGCTGCCCACGTCGCCCGCGTGGAGGATCAGTTCGCAGCCTTGCAGCCTGCCTCGGGCCTCGTCTCTGAGTAATCCATGGGTATCCGATATAACGCCGATAGGCTTGGCCATGTTTCGCACGCGTCCGACTCCAATTCCGACCGCCGAGGGTTCCGGGCACTCTGCAACGGGCACGATTGTAGACGCCCCGCCGGTGGGCGAAAAGCCGTTTTCCTGACAGTTTCAGCCATTCTGCGACCACGGAACGCCCAACGAGCCAAAATCTGCCCTCAGGAGGGCACAAAGTCCGAGAAAAAAAGCTTGCATCGCGGCGCGGTTGTGCTATGCTGAAGATACCCTGAGCGGCACGGGCTGTTTCCGCATCGTGGGGCGCATGGCGAGTCACACCCCGGGCCCGTGTGTCTTGAGCGGTTAGGGCAGTCGCCCGGATGGGCAGGCATCACATATTATGGAGGAGTACGAAGATGAATCGGCACGTCATTCGGTATGCGATGGTTCTGTCGGTCGTGTTCCTGGTTTGTGGCAGCACGATCGCAAATGCAGATGACCCCAGCGGCGTGCGCCGTCCAAGCTATCCGGCGGGCTTCGCGCCGGGAACCCGCGTGGTCCTGCTGGAGGACGCGCCAGCCGTCGGGGAAGGTCTCCTCAAGGGCATGGCAGGTACCGTTCTGTGCTGTGATGCCGTGGACTGCACCGGGTCCCTTCTCGTGAGTTGGGACCTGTGGATGGGCGGCAAGGATGATGAAACCGGCTGCGCCGCCAGGCTCGGCGGGCCGTACCCGGCCGGTTCCGCGAGCTGGGTCGATCCCAGTGCCGTGCTGCTCGGCCAGCCCATCGACATCAAGGGCGTCCTGAAGGAGACCCAGGAAGGCTGCGTCTACCTGGACACCGAAGACGGCAAGTACTATAACCTCGTCATCGGCGCCGACTTCATGGAGTACTGGTGGGCTCTGCTCGACGGCAACCGCGTCCGAGTCCGCGGCCTGTTCAACCAGAGCCCTGCGGATGCCAAGCGGGCGTGCCCCCAACTGGACGGCGACATCTACTCCCCGCTTGTGACCTACGCCGGTTACAGCGATGCGCCCTGCGCCGACCGCTGGACCTGCGGCTTCGATTACGGTGATTCCGTCGTCCTGATCGGCGAGGCCAACCCCAACGGGGCCGTGGACCTGCCGCGAGGCGCCACGGGCATCATCATCGGCAGCAATCACAAGAGAGGCACCATCATGGTCAGTTGGAACCTCTGGACCAACGGCGGCGACCCCAACGAATACGCCCAGTGCAGCGAGCGATTCGCAGGCATGTTCCAGCCCGGGTCCACGTGGTGGGTTTCGCCCGAAGTCCTCGCCAAGCCTTTCTCGACCGACTGCGGGACCCTCCAGGAAGTCCGCGTCGGCGATCTCACGGCAGTCGGCCTGTTCGTGGAGAATATCGACTTCTTCTACCTCCCGGACCTCGGGTCCGACACGTCGTCCGTCGGCCAGGACTTCGTCGCGAGGGGCCTGTTCGCCCCGTATGTCAGGATCCCGGACGGGATGGTCATCACGTCAGGCGACGTCGATCTGGTCGAGGTCGTCCTGAGTTCGGTGCTCGTGCAGTGCCCGGTCTACGGCTGCTGCACGCCGGCCTATCAGACGGGCGACCGCGTCCGACTGCTCGTGGATGAGCCCGCAGGCGCAGTGGGCCTGATGACCGACGCAGGCGGCACCGTGATCTGCTGCAATCCGACGGACCTTGTGGCCCCGATCCTCGTGAGCTGGGATTTCTGGACCGGCGGCTACGCGGCCGATGAACTCTGCGATTGCCCCGCCGCAGCAATTCCGTACTACTCGCCGACTTCCGGCTGGTGGATGGCCTGCTCCGAGATAGAGCCGATCGTCCTGCCCGAACTGTACGACCTGGGCGAGAAGTATCAAGGCTTCACGCCGCCAAGCGTCACCGCGGGCAAGGCCGGCCAGGGGATCAAGATCGCCGGCTCAGTCGCCAATCGCGGCGGCGCCCAGTCGGGCCCGTTCTTCGTCGCGATCTATGCCTCACTCGATGCTGAGATCACGGCGGATGACTATCTGCTCACTGTGGTCGCCGCGGACGTGGCAGAGAGCGGATCGATCGACATGGGCTGGGCGGGCGAGTTCCCCACGAACATCCCCGCCGGCATCTACAACATCGGCTGGCTCATCGATCCCGAGAACGACGTCCGGGAGAAGAACGAGACCAACAACATGGTCGTCATCAAGGCCGGACAGCTCGTCGTCGAGTGATCGCAGTCGATCTGACACCTACGCAACAGTGATTCAAGACGGCCCCGGGCGACATCAAGTTCGCCCGGGGCCGTTTCGTTATAAGGACTACCGAGGGATGGAATACACGTAGCAATGCCGCCAAGACCCCCGGTGACGACCCTGTCATTCCTGCGCAATGCCTGCCCTCGACCCGATCGGGGGCAGGAATCCAGGAACCGGGGGACCTGACCCATCCCAGCGAGTGGATTCCTGCTTCCGCGGGAATGACAACGGACGGCCACACTCGTCGAGAGTGCCGCAATTCCGCGGGAAGCTCGGCGAATCCGCGTCAGAACATCCAGAAGTCCGTGTCCTTCAGAACCGCCCGACGGTGGATCTGACTGATTTCGTCCGGTGAGGGGTCTCTGGGATCTCTGGGATCTCCCGTCGAGCCGTTCCAAGGCGTTTGCGTCGGGAGGATCGTGTCCGACTCGATGATCTCGCGGAACGCCGGCCACAGAAGCGGCGCATTCTGGTGAACGGTCACCATGACTGGGACCTCACGATCCCACAGTGAAACGCGGCTTGGGGACAGCCAGTCATAGGCCATGCACAGGAGCGATAGTCTCTGAGACTCAGATCTTCCCTGCCGGTAGATCGCATCGATCAATTCCACATAGGTGTACTCGCGTCCCACCGTCAGGTTGACCTGAACAGTCGCTCTTATATCCTGTTCGCCTCCTCCATCTCCCAGCAGGATCGCCTCGTTCGTGTCATACGGCTTGATGTCCCCCCTGATCTCAAAACGCAAAGACATGTCCATATCCGTGGCGATTACGTCAAAGACACCGAGTAGATGGGTCCCTGTGGAGGTGTTGCCCACATGGGAAACCACGACCTCGGCTTGCCCGGCGGAGTACTTCGTGATCGATCCGCTGCGACCGAATGCGAACCTCAGATCCATCTGGTCTGCGTAATGGTGGGCCCGCAGATACGCTTCGGCGGCCTCCCGTGAATCAGGGCTGCTCCCAATGCCCCAGCGCTCTTCGTTGACATCCTTCGACAGATAGTGCCGCTCGATATCCCCTTTGCGGGGCCCTGCCTTGCTGTACATAAAGAACGGCCGCTCCGTGACCCTGCCAGCAGCGAGATAGGGGTCCAGATTCTGCTCGAAGATCTCCAGTCTCCATTCCTGAGCCTTCAGCTTGATCGCACCCAGGGTGTCACGGATGATCTGCCGCTCGGCCTGGGAATACTCTGTTGCAGGATCAGCTTCGAACAGAGGACCATTCACGCCGCGCCACAACAGCGCGACCAAAGACAGTGATCTCTCCTGGGTCTCCAGAGCATCGACCACTCTCGCGCACCGCCCGGTGATGTCCTGGGGCATCGTCCCCTCGATCAGGTCCTTGAAGAATGCCCAGCCCGGATCGGACCAATCCACGTCCGCCGTGGGCAGGCCGAAATCAAGGCCGGCCGCCATCTTGAAGTACCAGTCATTGATGCTCGACTCCAGGGTTGTCGCAGAAGCCGACGCCGAATGGAAACTCGCCGGCCGAGCGGGGCGACCCGCCAAAATCGCTGCACTGGCACCCTCGCCGACCGCCAAACTGCCTAAGCAGATCGCGATTCCCGCTGCGGTCTTGAGTGCTTCCGCCACGTGCCAGACCTCCTTGAAGCATTGCGTGCCAGCCTTGCGCTGGAGCCAGCAACCGCCTTTGCAGGCGACCGCGTATTCGCAGCCGCCGCACTTGCCGTTCGGACGCCATTGCCGCAGGTCCGCGAAGCCCTCCGTCCAGATCGACTGGAGCGGGCGGTCGTGGACGTTGCCTGCGCTGCAGGAGCGGTCCAGGGTCGTGCAGGGGACAACCGAGCCATCGGGCAGGACGACGCACTGTGCCCGGCCCGCCCCGCAGGTCAGCGGGACGTCGCGGACCAGCGGTTCGAGGTAGCCCAGGTAGCCGATCTCGTCGGCCATCTGGACGTGGAACTGCCTTCGCCTGCGTGCGACGAACTTGATGAGCCTCTTGAGCTGCGTTTTCGAGAGGAACAGGTCCGGCCGGTCCGCGGCCCGACCCTCGGGGACGAGCAGGTGAATCCCCCACTGGTCCGCGCCGCTGGTCGTGACCAGGTGGAAGGTCTCGTCCAGATAGTCGTAATTGCGGCTCGTCACGGTCGTACCCGCGCAGACCCGCACGGCGTCCAGCGATTTGAAGAACCGGATCGCCTCCATCGCATCGTCCCAAGCGCCCGCCCGACCTCGAAAGGCGTCGTGCACTTCCTTGGGACCATCCAGGCTCACCGCGACGAAGCCCGGTTTGTTCCGCGAGAGGACCTCGCGAAGGGTTTTCGTGGGCATGACCGCGGTATTGAGGGTCCAGCTCACGCCGGAGCGTCCGAGGTGCTCGATCACCTCGCCCAGGTCCTCCCTCGCGAGCGGCTCCCCTCCTGTGACCAGGAACTCCTTCACTCCCATCTGGGCGATCCCGTCGATCAGCCTGTGGACCGCCTCCAAAGGCATATCCGAGAACCCCGACTCCCGACTGACCGCCAGGCAGTGCTCGCAGCGAAGTCCACATCGAAGCGTCGCCATCCACTGCACAAGCATAGGGACCTCCATATACCCATGCTGCGCGTAGAATTCGTTCGATTCCCTAACCCGACGACAACCGACCCGACTGTGCGTTCCCATACGACTCTCCCATCAATACCATAGCGATAATGCCAACGAACGGGGGGCGCCTGATTGGGCAGTCCCCCGCTTATTCGCGATATCCCTGGAGCCAATGGCGACTCAGAATCTCAAGGTCCAGCCAGTCCACCTTGCCGTCGCCGTTGACGTCGCCCGCGATGATCGTGTCGGGGACCGGCTCGCCAAAGTACGACTTGCTCGCCTCCGCGGTCCCGCCGTAGGCGCCCATATTGATCCGACCACCATTCAGGAATGGCTCGTCGCCGATGGGACTGTTCGGATCGCCCGCGTCGATGCAGGGACTTGTCACGTCATCCTGGACCCAGCTTTCGCTGTTCGGATCCCATCGCCCGGCCTGGGACTTCAGATGGTAATCGCCATCGATCCAGAAATCGTCGCTCAGCTTATCCGCCGTTCCGTTGGGATCCCAGTAGCCTGGAGTCGCGAACTGTGGATCGCCCGTGATCCAACGCCCGTCGACACACGCATCAGGATCATACAAGTCGTTGGGATCGCCTCCGATAAAGCTGTGGTCAAGTTGGCACCCCATCGTCCACAGCATCACAGCGTCAGTATGCACAGCGATGTCATTCCCCAAAGACCCCGCAGTATTGCCCCATATGACGGTATTCCTGAGATGGCACGTGTTGCCCCCTCGATTAGATCCGCAGAAGATGCCCCCGCCCGTCCCCGCATGGCCCGCTCGATTGCCTGTCACGGTACAGTTCACAATCTCCGGGCTTCCCTGTGAACAGGACACGCCTGCGCCGCTGTCGCTCGCGGAGTTGCCCACGATTTGGCAATTGCGAATGCGAACAGCTCCTCGGCCCGTACTTATCCCGCCGCCATGTCCGTACTGCCCATAGGAGGAATCCAAGTCCAGCGGTATGGAAGCTGCCAGATTCCCCTTGATGACGCAGTTCTCCACTCGGGCACTGGAATCGTAGGCGGCAATTCCTCCCCCGTGGCGTGCCACATTCCCGGTGATGATGCAATCCCTTATCGTTGGGCTACTCTCCAGACAGTAGAATGCGCCGCCTGCTTCCGTTCGCAGATACCCTTCTGTAACGGTGAATCCCTGGACGACGGAATTCGCATCCTCATCGGAGTGGAAGTAGAAACCGCGGTGGTATTCCACCCCAATCAACTGGATGGTGGCGGATCTTGTGGGGATTCCGTCACCTCGCGGATACTGACCGCCGCATTGGATGATACAGAGTTCCGGGCCTGTCTCGCTTTTGACGGTGATGGCCTTGCCGGCAAAATCGATGTCGCGATTCCCATCGCCGGTGTAGGTGCCGGGGGCGACGAGGACCATATCGCCATCGACACTCGCGTCGATAGCTGCCTGAATGGTAGCGCAACCAGCCGGCACCCGCAGGATCTTGGTGACAGACGTCGTGTCGAAGACTTGCCACTGCTGCCGGTTGTCTGTCCACCACTGGAGCCACTCCGCCGCGGTGCAGCCCTCGACCTTCCAACAACGGATCAGACGCGTCATAGCCTCGACGAGCCTCTCATCGCCCTGCTTCATCTTGTCGATGATGTATGGGGTCGCCGCCATGCCGCCCGTGAGCATCTTGTTGAGCAAGGCGTTATGGTAGCTGTGATTGTTAGGCTGCTCGCGCACCGCGGTATCCCACTCGGAGTAATAGGCGTCAAACCAGTTGCGGGCATACCGGTCACCCGCGTCAAGCCAATGAAGCCAGAGCTGCGCGCAGATTTCGCCCACGCTGCTACCCAAGAGGCCGGGGAACTCTTCGACGGTCCACGTTTCGTCTTCATGTGAATGCACGAGGGTGAAGTGAACCTTCAGAGCATACATCAGGCTGCTGTGGACAGTGGTGGACAGAAGATCGTGCTCGACGGCCACCTCGATGATGGAAGGGACTGCGCTGAACGCGTGGAGCTTCAATAGAGAATAGATGCTGAGAGGAAAGTGATCGCTCCTGAGCGCGGCCAGGAGCGGCTCGATCGCGCGGCAATCTCCCAGATCGCCAAGGGCAAATGCGGCGAAGTCTCTGAGATCGTACCGGTCTTTGCGGACCGGGTGCGGCGAAATGAACGGCGCAATCTGCGTGTCCAGCAGGACATCCAGCAGGGGGTCAGAAGCCCGTGGGTCTTTGGAAAGCCCAAGACACAGGGCCGCATAACATCGGGCGTAATAACGCGGCGATTCCTTGCTTGCTGACCGAAGTTCATCATCTGTCCACTCAGGGCCCTCGCGGAGCACCTGAATCAGGTACGGCACGGCCTCCGGCGCGACGAGGCGGCTATCCGCAAGAGCATGGGGCCAGGGCGGACTCCAGGTTGAGGAATAGAGAAACACGAATTGGCCGGATGCCGTATTGGGAATCCGGTCCACCTTGTCTTTGAGAATCGCAGAGTAGTAAGACATGTTGGGTTCATTGGGCTCTTCCGGGAAGGAGATGTCGTCCGTCCCCCGATCAGCGCCCAGGCAGACAGAATCTCTCAGATCGACGGGTAGCATGCCGTCGAGGTCGCCGGGGACGATCAAGCGGTAGTCCGGGCCGCTGGGAGAGGAACCGGTGTCGCCTCCGAACGGCGCATCTTCATCAGCATAAACGATCCTGCCAAGGACCGCCGGACACGACAACAGGACAACGGTACAGATAATTGCTGCGAGGCCGGATACTGCTGTTCGCACTCTCATACTCCACTCCCTTCGACAATAATGTATGAGATTATGAAATAGGGACTTACGCACGCTGAGCAGCGTGGATGCGGATACCGCCGGGACTGCGACGCGGGGCCACGTGCACCGCATTGCGGTTGCGGCGTCGGCAAAGCGCGCGTTCGTCCGACGGTTTCGAAGGGGGGCGGGTATGATAGGTGTTCGATGATGACGGTGTATGATTACGGCCAATAGTATGAAAGACCTCTGGCCCGCCTTCGGTTCTCGGTCTCTGTTTTCCCTGTAATACGACGGGGATTCACGGATGTGCGGGAGATTCTCGACGGAATTCGTTTTGTCATGCTCAGGATGATAAGAAAGAGTGCATCGGGGTCGTCGCGTGATCTCCACAGGGCTCGGCAGTTGTGGTATACTGAGGGTTTGCGGCCATGGCGTCGAGATGGGATTGGATCGAACGGGTGCGCGGAGCATGAAATTCGCGTGTGAGCATTGTGGGCGTCTGCTGAGCGTGGCAGACAGACAGGCGGGGAGGAAGGGCCGATGCCCCCAGTGCAAGAGGGCCGTGAACATCCCAGTGACCGCGCCCGAGGAGACGGCCGAGCCGACAGTACCTGCTGGGAGTAAAGCGACCGGCGGGACGAAGGTCTCGCTCCGCGATTCGCTGCTGCTGGACTTGCCGCCAGTCAATGCTGCGGAACAGGCGAGGACGGCGGAAGCGGTCAAAGAGAAGCTCAAGGCCGTGAAGGCAGGCTATCTGCTGAAGGAGCACGAGGAGCCCCTTCAGCGACCCCTGCCCTGGATCGTCGACATCTTCCTATACCCACTGAACAGGCAGGCTCTGCTGATCCTGACACTGAGCACCGTCATCCCCTTCATCCTTCGCATTCTGCTGAAGTTCAGCTACGCCCTGGCCCTGGCGTTTCCGCCGGCATTGATTCTCTTCGTCATCATGATCCTGATCCACTGGGGCTCGCTACTGGTGTTCGTACTCTACATCAACTGGTACGTGGTCGAGTGCCTGCGCGACAGCGCCGCCGGCGGCATCCGGGCCGTGGATACGAGCGGATCGACGCCGGGCGTCGCGGAGTTGCTCGGACAGGCTCTCACGTCGCTAATCTGTGGGGCCGCCTACATGGCCCCGGCCATCCTGCACGCTTCCGCCGGCGGGAGTGGCCCGGTCTCCTGGGCATTGTGCGCCGTCGGCGGATTCGTCCTGCCCATGGCCTTGCTGGCGGTGACTCTGTTCGAGTCGCTCCGCGCGTTGAACCCGATCTTGCTGCTGGGTTCGATCCTCAGCACGTTCCCGCGCTACTGCCTCCTGGCGGTCTTCTGTGGTGCGCTATGCCTGTTGGTGCCGGCGGCCTTTCGCTGCCTGACCGGCGATCTGTGGCATCTGGGCTATGCTCTGCTGTTCGTCGCCTTCTACCTGTTGCTCGTCCTGGCCCACATCATTGGCTGTTTCTATCGCGGAAGCGAAGAGCGACTCAATTGGGACGCGTAGCCCGGCGCGGACGGCTTACCCCCCTTTGCCGACAGCGCCGGGCCAAATCGATCCGTCCTACAGCTCCACCGGCTTGCACAGGTTCTTCTCGTCGGCAGCCACCCTTCCGCAAACTTTGCACACGAACTTGCCATTCCGGACGAGATCCTTGTACTCCTCCGGGTAGCTGATCTGGAAGCCGAGATTGTTGAGGTAACACAGGTGTCTATCGTGGCCCGGATGAGGCATTTCAGCTTTCGCCATGTCAATTCCCCTTTCGATAACGCTGTTTCCGGGCTCCATCGGACGGCTGACCCTACGAATCCTCAGCCGGATGCCGATCCTGCTCGGTTCTCTCTTTACATCTGAAGTGCCCTGGGTGTTCAATCCCTACGAGAATCCGGGAAGAAGTATGGATTTTCTGGGTGGGAACACCGGTCCCAATGGCGGATTTGCTCGACGCGCTCCCGCCGCAAGTCTATACTGGCCAACCAGTAGGCTCTTGAATCCAGCAGAATCGCACTTGTACGTGGAGGCAAAACGATGGAATACCGCAGAATCATCCCTTGTCTGGATACCAAGGACGGCCGGCTCGTCAAGGGAGTCAATTTCGTCAACCTCAAGGATGTCGGCGACCCAGCGGAGAATGCCGCCGCCTACAGTGCCGCAGGAGCCGATGAACTGGTCTTCCTCGACATCACCGCGACGTTGGAGGGCCGCAAGACGTTCATCGGTGCGGTGAAACGGACGGTGGAGCGGATCTCCGTGCCGTTGACCGTGGGCGGGGGTATCAGTAGTTGCCAGGCAATCGAGGAGTTGCTCAAGCTCGGCGTCTCGAAGGTCTCGATGAACACCGCCGCCGTGCGGAATCCCAACCTCGTCCGCGAGGCAGCGTCCCAATTCGGCAGCGACAAGATCACAGTCGCCATCGACACCGCCAAGAACGCCAAACTGCCTTCCGGCTTCGAGGTCATGGTCCGCGGCGGCACCACCGGCGCCGGCATCGACGCAGTGGAATGGGCTCGAAAGGTCGAGGGTCTCGGCGCCGGCGCGATCTTGCCGACCAGCATGGACACCGATGGCAAGCAGACCGGCTACGACCTGGCAATGACGCGAGCCATCGCCGACGCGGTTTCGCTCCCGGTGATCGCCTCGGGCGGCGCCGGGACGCTCGAACACCTGTACGAAGCCATCGATCAGGGCCACGCGGACGCGGTGCTGGTGGCCTCGATAGCCCACTTCGGCACGTTCAGCATCCGACAGATGAAGGAGTACCTAGCCAGTCGGGGTGTGCCCGTGAATCTGTAGGCGAACGGATCGGCGAGTCACGCACGCGTCACGCGTTGGCTGCAAGACTGTTCATCAGATTCCCCAGTCTCTCGACATCGACCTGCCTCTCGTAGAGAGGACGTGAATCGTCTCGATACACGCCTGTGTTGTCTTCGAACGGGAGCTTGTCGGGACTGACGTAGAAGACGCCCAGCGGGAGCCTGTCCGTCTCGGTGGCCCTGTGAAAGGCGGCCATTCGGTCGTGCGGATCATGCGACTCGTCGACGTAGTACGTGTGCTCCTTGAACCACTGGTAGGTGTTCAGCTTGTTGTACGTCACGCACGGCTGGAGGATGTCCAGCAGCGCGTAGCCTCTGTGCGTAATCGCCTTCTTCATCAGATCCTTGGTCTGCTCGCGGTCCTGGGCGTTGGCCCTCGCGACGAAGCTCGCGTTCAGGGCGATGGCCACCGCCAGCGGATTGAACGGCTCCAGGCAGACGCCGTAGACCTGGACGGGCGTCGTGAACCCCAGCGGACTGGTCGGGGACGCCTGGCCTTTGGTCAGGCCGTAGACTCGGTTGTCGTGCACGATATTCGTGATGTTCGGGTTCCGCCGGATGCAGTGGATGAAGTGGTTGCCGCCCTCGCCGTACATGTCGCCGTCGCCGCTCTCGGCGATGACGGTCAGGCTGGGATTGGCTGCCTTGATCGCGGTCGCCGGGGGCAGCGCCCGCCCGTGGAGGCCGTTGAAGACGTGTGCGCGGAGGTAGTGCGGGATCTTGGCCGCCTGGCCGATGCCCGAGACCATGACAAGCCGGGTCGGGTCGATCTGGAGTTCCGCGACGGCTTCCTTGAGCGTCTTGAGGATCGGGTAGTTCCCGCAGCCAGGGCACCAGGCGATATCGATATCGCCCATATCAAAGGCATTGGCGTCCATCATCGATCGTCCTTCATCAATCTCTGGAATCCTTCGACAAGCTCTTCCACGCCGAAGTTCAGGCCGTTGTATTTCAGTAACAGGTGGTCGGCCGGCACGCCGGCATGCAGCTCGACCAGTTTGGCGAACTGACCGGTGGCATTGCCCTCGACCAGGATGGTCCTGTCGGCCCGCGTCATGTAATCGGCAGTGTCGCCATGGAGCGGGTAGACCTGGCTGTAGTGCAGCATCGCGGTGTCGTCCCGGCCCAGCCGCGACACGGCCTCCTTCACCGCGTGATACGTCGATCCCCAGCACAGAACGAGATTCTTGTAGTCCTCCGGCCCGACCAGCGTAGGCGGCACCACGTCCGCCGCGAGCGATTCGCCCTTGGACAGTCGCTTGTTGACCATGCGGACCCGCAGATCGAGGTCCTCGGTGATATGTCCCTCCTCGTCGTGCTCATCGCTATCGACGATCACAAGACCGTCGCCGTAGCCCGGCACGCCGCGAGGGGACACGCCATCCTCGGTGATCGAGTACCGTCGGTAGTCCGTTGCAGTTTGGACAATGTGCCTCTCGACGCCACCCCTGGACAGATCGAATGCGGGCGTGTCGTAGTACGAATCGATGTAGTACTCGTCCGTGAGAATGCATACAGGGACCTGGTATTTGTCGGCCAGGTTGAATGCCCTCTGCGCCAGATGGAAGCCTTCTTCCAGCGTCCCTGGGGCCAGGATGATGCGGGGGAACTCCCCGTGTCCCGCGTACAACGCCAGTTCCAGGTCGCTCTGCTCCGTCCGTGTGGGCAGCCCGGTAGCGGGTCCCGGTCGCTGGGCGAGGTGAATCACGATGGGCGTCTCGATCATCCCGGCCAGGCTCACTCCCTCGGTCATCAGGGCAAAGCCGCCGCCGGAGGTCGTCACCATCGCGCGAGCCCCGGCGTACCAGCCTCCGATGGCCATGTTGATCGCGGCGATCTCGTCCTCCGCCTGCTCCACGACGATCCCGAAGTCGCGGCCGTGCTGTGCGAGAAATGTCAGCACAGGCGTCGAGGGCGACATCGGATACGAGCTGACGAAGTTGCAGCCTCCCGCGATGGCCCCCAGGCTAACCGCCTCGGCTCCGTCGAGCAGCAGGCGATCCTGGACTTGGGCGGCGGGCGCCGGCCCGAGTCTCAGATCCCGGACGCCGAGTTCCTCCGCCGCCTGATGACCTGCCTGGGCCGCCTTGACGTTGTCGTCCACGACCGACGCCGCCTTGCGGGCGAAGGAACGCCGCACGTGGTCGGCGAGCTGCCCCCGGTCGATTCCCAGAAGGGCCGCAATGGCCCCCACGGCAATGATGTTCGCGTAGAGCTTGTTCCCGAGGTCCGATGCCATGTGCGTGAATGGAACGTCGAAGAACCTGCACGCCTGGATGGCGGGCCCGTCGCCCACCATGTCCCGTTCACCCAACACGATGGTCTGTGCGGAGATCCGTCTTGCGACATGCTCGACAGCCCCCTTGCCCAGCGGGACCAGAACGTCGATGCGATGGACGTATGCGGCAACCTCACAATTGGCGACCCGAATGGTCGTCGAGTTCATGCCGCCGCGAACTCGTGACATGTACTCCTTGGTTGCAAAGACGTGATAGCCCGCGAGTTTCAGGAGCCGGGTCAGCAGAAACTCCACGGTCTGCACGCCCTGCCCCGCCTGCCCGCACAAGACAATCGAGATATCGTCCCTCTGCATAGGTCACGGTCCCTCAGTCATAGGTTCGCGATCCCCATGGGAACGCCTTGCGTCCCACGGTCCGCGACGGCGTTCCGAATACCCAGCCGGCGCAGATGATTCTCTCTATACATCACAACCGCACGACGGTTCGGGGATTACGGCTCGACAACCCGGAATATCCCGCCCCCATGGTACTACAGAGTCCCTTCGGGTACAATGCGTGAACCGATGGACGAGATACGGCAGAAACTGGCCCGAATCGACGATCAACTCGCCGGACGCACCCTGTGGCGCCGCATGGTGAGCACCGCCCCCCTGTCCTTGCCCGCCGTGGGATTGATGGTGGGCATCCTGATCCAGTATGGGCTTTCAGATGGTCCGACGACGCCGGCCCCTCGCGTGCTGCCCTGGATCTGGCTCGCTGTGATCGTTTCCGCTGGGGCAGTCATGCTCATGGGACAGGTCCGCTCCAGGCTGGGCCCGCAAGGCTGCGCCGTCGTCACGTCGTGTTGCTTCCTGTGCCTGGGGGCCATTCGCCTGTTGTCCTTCGAGACGGCCGGCCCCTCGGATATCCGACACTGCGTCGGCTCCGAGCGGGCCCTGGCGACCATCCGTGGGCACATCCTGACCGAGCCCTATCAGCAGAGGGAGGATTGGCTGTTCGCGCAATTCGCCTCCACCGACCCGACAACCACATTCTATCTCAGGATGGCGGCCATCCAGGCTCCCGAGGGCTGGCGGGCCATGGAAGGCACAGTCCGCGTCCGTGTGGATGAACCAGCCCCCAATCTGCAGATCGGGGATCGCATTGAAGCCTACTGCTGGCTCCACCGATATGACGAGCCGACGAATCCCGGCCAGTTCAACATCGCCAGATACCTCCGTCTCAAGAACGTGCATGTGGGCGTCTCAGTTCCCTCGCGAGAGGCGATCACGGTGGTCGAGGGATTGTCACCCAGTGTGCTCGCAGGCCTTCGCAGAACCCTCACGGACGCCGCGACCAGGGCCCTTCTGGACCACCCGATCTCGGACACACAGGGCGAGGCCATGCTCCAGGCCCTGCTCCTCGGCGAGCGTCGGGACATTGATCGGGACACCTACGAGGCATTCCGGCGAACCGGCCTGCTCCACATCGTCAGCCTTTCCGGAATGCATCTGTGCATCCTGATCGGCATCGTGTGGTGGCTCGGGAAACCCCTGGGGCTCAGCAAGCCCATTCGCGCCGTCGTCTGCATTGTCGCGACGACGGTCTTCCTGTTCATCGTTCCCCCGCAGGCGCCGATCCTGCGGGCCTCCGTCATCGTCTGGTCCTTCTGCACATCCATCCTTCTGCGAAGGCGAGCGAATCCGCTCAATTCCCTGTCCCTGGCCGTCATCATCCTGCTGCTGATTCAACCAACGCAGTTGTTCGACGTCGGGTGGCAGTTGTCGTTCGCCGCCACGGCGGGAATCCTGGCGTTCACCGAGAGAATCCGAAGCGGGGTGCAGGAAAGGACGCTCGCCCGTCTCGAACCGCTGCTCCTTGAGGCCACAACCACAACGCGGATACTGAGTGCTCTGGCAAACGGGATAGTCCGCGCGATGGCCGTGGGACTGGCGGCGTGGCTGGCCAGCGCGGGCATTCTCCTCTATCACTTCTACAACATCACGCCGCTCGCAAGCGTCTGGACCGTGATCGCGGCGCTGCCGGTGACCGCGATCCTAACGGTCGGGTTCCTCAAGATCGTCCTGGCCTTCTTCCTGCCCACGCTGAGCCTGCTGCTAGGCTGCGTGCTCTGCGGCTTGGCTGACCTGCTGATCTGGATGGTCCGGCTCATGGCCCAGATCGACCCCTCCTATCTCTTGATCGGTCGCGTCCCGCTGTGGCTGATCCTGCTGTACTACGCGATGATCCTCTTCGCGGCGTACGTCCCGCTGCGGCGCCCTCGGGTGAGAATGGTTCTGTGCTCGGCGATCCTGCTGACGCTCTTCGTCTCTCTGGGCGGGTTGAAATGGCAGCGGACCCACCGCGACGACCTGAGTATGACGTGCCTCGACGTCGGACACGGGCAGGCGATCCTCGTCCGTTTCCCCGGCACGGCGAACATCCTCTTCGACGCCGGCTCCCTGTACGGCCGAGACATCGGGACGAGGATCATCGTGCCCTTCCTGGACCACGAGGGAATCGACCGGCTCGACGCCGTAGTCGTCAGTCACGCGGACATCGACCACATCAACGGCCTGCCGGAAGTGACGAATCTCCGCAAGATCGGGCAAGTCTGCTTCGACGACGTGTCTTTCGGCAAATCACAGGACGCCGAGACGATCCGGGTTCTCAAGGGCCATCTCGCAGACCGGCAGGTCCGCATCGAGCCCGTGCCTGCGACAATGGACATCGGCCCGGCGCAGGTTCGCGTATTGTGGCCGATCCCGGAGGCGGCAACACGGACCGACCTTGGCGACAATGACAGGTCGCTCGTGACCCTGATCGAATACGCCGGAAGAACGGCACTCCTGTGTTCGGACATCGAAGGCGTTGCCCAGCGTCAGATTATGGCCCTCTATCCGGCGCTGCGGGCCGACGTGGTCGTCGCGCCCCACCACGGCTCGACGAGGACCTTGGACGACAGATTCCTCAAACAACTGACCCCGAGCGTCGTACTATGCAGTTGCGGCCGCAGAGACTGCGAACAAGGTCGCGTGATCGGCGCGTCCCCGACCGGGCAGTTGCGAATCACCGCCGTCGAGGGAGCGGTTACTGTTTGCATCGACTCCGCCGGTGTGATACAAACGGCCGCCTACAAACCACAGTAAGGAGTCCGCAGTATGGGTAGAAGTGCCAACAGGTCGTCACTGTATGTCCTGATCCTGAGCGTCATTTTCTTGTTCGTCGGTGCGCGTCCGTCGCTTGCCACGAATTTCACGTATGAGACCGCCAAGGTCGATCCGAACGATCTGAGCTTCTATCAGCCGGCGATGACAACGGAACCCTACCCTCTGACCAGCGCCACGAAGGTCCGAAACGTGATCTTCTGCATCGGTGACGGCATGGGCATCAACACGGTGACACTGGCCGGCACAAAGGTCGGCGGTCCGGGTGGCAAGCTGCACATTGAAAGACTTCCGATCACGGGTCTCATGCGAACCTATTCGGCCAACTCGCGCGTGACCGACTCGGCCGCCGCCGGCACGGCGCTGGCGTGCGGCGTCAAGACGAAGAACGGCATGATCGGAATGACCCCCGAGGGAACGGGATATATCACGATCCTGGAGGCGGCCCAGGCCAAGGGTATGGCGACGGGCCTGGTCGTCACCTGCACGATGAGTCACGCGACGCCCGCCTCGTTCGGCTCCCACGTCAAATCCCGCAAGCTGGAGCCCGCCATCGCCGAGCAGCTCGTCGTCAATCGGATCAATGTCCTCTTTGGCGGGGGGCGCAAGTACTTCCTGCCCCAGTCCGATCCGAACAGCGGGCGCAAGGACGATGTCGACGTTTTGGCCCAGGCCCGGGAGGCCGGCTATACGTATGTCGATACCCTGGCCGGGCTGCGGGCCGCTCGGGGCTCCCATGTGCTCGGCCTGTTTCAGTTGGACGCCCTCAAGACCGCGGGGCCCGAGCCGACCCTGGCCCAGATGACACAGAGGGCGATTCGGCTGCTCCGACAGGCGAGCCGCGAATCCAATCGTGGCCAGTCCGGCTTCTTCCTCATGGTCGAGGGCAGCCAAATCGATTGGGAGTGCCACTCGAACAAGGTGAACGGCGCGATCCGCCAGACGCTGCTGTTCGACCAAGCGGTCGAAGCCGCGGTGGATTTCGCCCTCAAAGACGGCCACACCCTGGTGATCGTCACCGCCGACCACGAAACCGGCGGCGTCACCCTCATCGGCGGAGGCGACGAGGACAAGCCAGACGCCGAGTTGGGCGTGCGATGGTCCACGAAGGGCCACTCCGGCGGCCCGGTCGGGATCTGGGCACTCGGGCCCGGGGCGCCCCGGTTCTCGGGCGTGCAGGAGAATACGGATATTCCCAGGAAGATCGCTCAGTTGCTCGGCATCAGGCCATTCCCGCGACCGCTGAAATGAGAGACGGCCGGACCATCCTGAGGGTCGACGCCACCTACCACCTCCTGGTTCAGACGGGCGATGTGGTCCGACGAGGGCAGCATATACAGAGAGTCCCGGATACAAGCGCGCCTTCTGTCGCACCCGTATCCGGGACCATCGAGAGTATTCAGTTCGACCCGACGAATCACGAGTTCGTCATCGTGATCGCGTCGGCGCGTTAGGCGCCGCCTACAGCTTGCGGCTTGGCCGGCGCGGCACGCCGCATGTTGACAACGATCTCAACCCGTCGGTTCTTGGCCTTGCCCGTGGCGTTTGCGTTCGAGGCGACCGGTCGTGCCGATCCGCACCCGGCCGCACGCACCTGCTTCTCCGCGATGCCATGAGCGATCAGGTACCTCGCCACCGACAAAGCACGCTGCGTGGACAACTCCAGGTTATCCTTCCACAGATCCTTGGTTTTCGCGATCGGATCGGTGTCGGTGTGACCGACGACATCGATATCCTTGTCGGCATATTTCTGCTTGATGACGGACAGGATGTGGTCGAGTTCCGAGCTGGTGGCGCTTTTGAGAGAAGCCTTGCCCGAGTCGAACAGAATCGTGTTGGGCAGGGTGACCGTGATGGTCCCCGCTGCGGCGTCAAACGCCACATCGTAACCCTCGCCGAAGCCGGTCGCATCCGCAGGCGTCTTGTTGAGTTCCTCGATCTGTCGCTGCAACTCATCGATCTTCTGCTGGTCCAGCGCAATCTGGTCCGCCAGTTGCTGCCGCTGGCCTTCCAGGTTCTCATAGCGTCCCTTGAGGTTCTCATGTTCGACGTTCAGGTAGTCGTATTTCTTCTTGTAGTCCGTGCAGCCGGACACCAAGGATATGGCGACAAGACAGACGAGTGGAACTGCGAACTTCCTGCTGACCAACTGCATGCGGCACCTCCCTGCAAAAAACACAAACCCTTCCCTGTAGGTCATGGACCGAACACGAAACTGACACGCACCATGATCCAGTCGTGGAAGATCATAACAGTCAAGACAGCTAATGACAAGAACGGACCATAGGGAAGCTGGTGAATTTTTTTGGAGATCAGGTGGAAGAGTGCCCAACCCAGGCCGAAGAACGGTGCGATAAAAAAGGCAATTACCACCATTACCGGACCTACCACCGCGCCGGCGGCACCCATGAGGTGGACGTCGCCGAGCCCCATGGCCTCCTTCCCGAAGGCAAGCGTCCCGAGGACGCGGGTCGCCCATACCGTCGCACACCCGACGAAGTACCCGAAGACGCTCCCGAGCAGGCCGGAAACGACGGGATGCGCTACCGCCCTGCTCCACCACGCCTGGGTCTGGCCCGATCCGCCGAGGACAACGGAGGCAAGCACCGCACAGGCGATGATGGGCGTCAGAAAGACGATCTCCCGAAGGGCCTCAAGCCGGTGATTGAACTGGGGCTCGTCGAACGGACCGGGACCGGCGGGCCTGCCCCGATCATCCTGGACCACGGCCGCTTCGCCTTCGCAAGCAGGCACATCATAACTCCGTTTCACGACGCCGGTCCGGAGCAGCAGCCAGCCCAAGCCCAGCCCGACGGTCGCCCCCACGGCCAGGGCGCCCGTTTGCGGCGAGGCCGTCGGAAGCAACCAGTTGGATTGAATCGCCTGGGGATCGATGAAATACCCCGCGATCGCCGAGCCGAGCAGGCCCGCGCCCGTGACGAACCAGCAGATGGACAACGGGATGATCCAAAGTTCCAGATCGATCCCGGAAGCGGCGATGAAGGCTGCGATGAGAATCAGGTGGAGCACGTAGACCAGCCAGGCGCCCTGGACATTCATCGTCGCGCGGACCGCGGTGTGAAAATAGACAAGATATACACCGAGGAAGACCGCTGCCGTCAGCAGCTCGACGATGAAGTACCTGGGCGAAATCGGGCCCTTGCACTGGCGGCACTTGGCCCGCAACAGGAGCCACGAAACCAGCGGGATGTTATCGTAGAACCGGATCGCCTGGCCGCAATGGGGACACGAAGACCCCGGATGCACCAGCGATTTCTCTCGCGGCACACGATAGATCACGACGTTCAGGAAGCTGCCTATGCAGGCGCCCAGCGCAAAGATCCAAACGCACAAGATCCATTCTTGTGGAGTCAAATCAGGGATCCTTACTCATTCCTCTGTGCCCGCCGGCTGACCACGCCGGCCACCCGCGTCGGCAGACCGAACAGACGGATGAAGCCCTTGGCGTCCATCTGATCGTACTCCGCGCCCATCTTGAAGCTGGCCAGGTCCATCTGATAAAGGCTGTTGGGGCTCTTCATCCCCGCGATGGTGCAACGACCCTTGAAGAGCTTCAGGCGGACTTCGCCGGTGACGTTGCGCTGCGTCATATCGACGAATGCGTCGAGTGCCTCGCGGAGCGGACTGAACCACAAGCCGTAATAAACCAGCTCAGCATACTTGATCGCCACCTGCTGCTTATAGTGCATCGTTTCGCGTTCGAGCGTCAGAGTCTCCAGAGCCCGGTGGGCAGTCATCAGGATCTCGCCGCCCGGCGTCTCGTATACGCCGCGAGACTTCATGCCGACGAGACGGTTCTCGACGATATCGACCTGCCCGACAGCGTGTTTGCCGCCGATCTCGTTGAGCGTCTCGACGAGCTTCACCGGGTTGGTCAGGCGGCCATCCAGCTTGACTGGAACGCCTTCGTGGAAACCCAGCGTGACGTAGTCCGGCCGGTCTGGAGTTCGCGAGACCGGATTGGAGATCACGTACAGATCGTCCTTCGGCTCGTTGGCCGGGTCCTCCAGGTC
This sequence comes from Phycisphaerae bacterium, assembly GCA_017993835.1. Taxonomy (GTDB): domain Bacteria; phylum Planctomycetota; class Phycisphaerae; order Sedimentisphaerales; family Anaerobacaceae; genus PLanc-01. The sequence continues at coordinate 34,093 of JAGOLX010000031.1, read as the reverse complement.
CGCCCCCTCGTGGCTAATGTGCCAGAGGTTGCGGTCCCGCGAGTAGATCTTCTTCTTGCTCTGCTCGATCGGGATCTTGTGCTGGCGAGCATAGTCCACTGCCGCTTCCCGCGAGGTCAGCTTGAAGTTCGGGTCCTTCCACGGAGCAATGATCTTGAGCGCCGGGTCCAGCGCCATGAAGGTCAATTCGAACCGGACCTGGTCGTTGCCCTTGCCGGTGGCGCCGTGGGCGACGCCTGTCGCCTTCTCCGCATGGGCCACATCGACTTGGTGCTTGGCAATCAGCGGGCGGGCGATGCTGGTCCCCAGCAGGTATCCGTTCTCGTAGACGGCGCCGGCCTTGAGCATCCGCCAGAGGTAGTCCTCGACGAACTCCCGGCGGAGGTCTTTCACGACACACTTGACTGCCCCGCTCTCCAGGGCCTTCTTCTTGATGCCCGACAGCTCATCGCCCTGCCCCAGTTCCGCGGCAAACGCGATCACGTCATATCCATAGGTCTCTTTCAGCCACGGCAGAATCACACTCGTATCCAGTCCGCCGCTGTATGCCAATACCACCTTCTCACTCTTCGCCATAGTCTGCCCTTCATGCTCAAGGTAGGACGAGCGGTCCCGCCCGCCACAAGTCGTCGCGCCAGGAGGCACGACTCACGGAAAAGTCGGATTATACGGACCGCGACGCCGGGATTCAATGGAATACCGGAAGCCCTGCATCAAGACCCCAGCGCCGCCGTCAGTCCTTCGGTTTCCCCTTCGTCGTCGGAGTCTTCCTCATCCTCGGAATCCATCTGCTCCTCGGACTCTTCCTGCTCCTCAGATTCTTCTCCAGGCATTTCCCGTCCCAGACGCTCGTAGGTTGCCTCCAGCTCGCTCTGGAATCGATCGGGCGACATCTTCTCGACGTGGCCATCCAGAAAGAGAGTCAGAATCTGGTCGCTGGCGAATTCGGGGTTCTCGTAGGCCACGATGTTCCCGGGGTTGCCCTTCAAGGTCTGGTCAGGGATGTAGACATAGCTCGGGCCGTCAAACCAAGTGGGCTTGCGAGGCGACTGCAGGATCTTATCGTTGCGGTAGTAGGTCTTCGCCTGCTCCAGTTCGGAGGGGAGCTTATCATCGTGCTCATCTGCATACATGACCACGGCGAGTCCGAGTTGTTTGAGGTTCGACATGGAGGCGACTGTCCTGGCCTGTTCCCTTGCCCTGGCCATCGCGGGCATCGCGACGCCGGCGCCCACGGCCCCGCCCGCCACAGCGACCAGGCTGACCTCGATGCCCGGCCCGCGATAGAACGACCGCACGCCGTCGGGCCCCCTGTAGCAGTAGTCAATCGACGGCTCCATGTCTTTGGCAATGTGCGTCAGCGACGGCAGCATCACCGGCAGCTTGATGCCCTGCTGCATCGCCAGCATCGTCGCCATGGGCCACATCTGTTGCGCCTGTGTCATCATCTGGGTAAGCTGAAGCGACGAATCGACGTAGCTCAGACTCGACAGGTTCTGCGGGAGTCCGGCGGCTGCTTTCTTGTAGCCCTCGGCATCCAGCAGGGACTTCCCATCGTCCCCTTTCGAAACGAGTTGCTTGACAGCCCGATTGCACAGCTCCGTGCTCGACCCGATGACGACATGGTCGTTTGCAATCGACCAAGTGGGCATCAAACCCATCATGGCCACCGGCGCGATGGCCCAGACATGCACGGTCCGGCCGTCGTCCTGCTTCTGCTCGCTGACCTGGAAGACGCCCTGGGCCTTCTCGCCGATGAATTCGCCGAGGGCCGTCATGGCCTTTTCGAAAGCGGCGGCATCCTTGAGCTTGGCAGCCACGACGAAACCACCCATCGGGGCCCCGGCCATGACGCCGGCCGGCAACGTGTAAGAGACCATCGGGCCGGCCACCGAGCCAAGCAGGTCCTCCCGAATCCTGACTTTGATCTCAGATTGCAGCCCTTCGATGCCCTGTTGGATGTCGTCCGCTTCATCGGGCACAGCAGTCTTCACTGTGCTCAGGATCGTGTCGTACAGAGTGGCCAAATCCCAATTGACCGCGCTGGCGGTCATGGCCCGGGTATCGACCGCGCCGAACCACGCCGGGTCAATGGGCTTGCACGCCGTGAAGATCCCGCTGCCCGGCGTGGGCATCTCCAAGAGAGCTTGAACCACCACATTGGATCCCGCGAAGCCCGCACGCACGCAGAGGGTCTTGACGTCGGCGAGACCGAGCTTCTCGACAACCGTCCTGAATGTGTTCGCATCTTCGTCGCCGGACTCCTCGCGAATGAGCGACGCGATCAGTTGGCGGACCTTCTGGATATCCACGGTCTCGACGAAGGCGTCACCGCTGCCGGGCACCTTGCCCAAGGAGGCAGGCGGAGCCGAATGCGGCTGCAACACATACTTCACCGCGGCGCCCTGGGCGTCATTCACGGCAACGACGAAGCAGTTGCCCGCCCAACCCCAGTACAGAGGGACGTCAGCATCTTTCGGGGCCCGCAGCTTGAGCGAGCCGATTTCCTTGTCGGCAATGGCACCCTCGCCCGCTCCGGCCATCGCCTCCAACTGGCTCAGCACGGCGGTGAACTCCGCCTTGCGATCGCCCGCATCAAGAATAGCAAAACCCGCGATGGGCGGCCCGTCCTCCACGGGCACCTGCACGGCGCCGATCACGATGGGCCTGCTCAGCGCCAGGCGGACGTATTTGAGCACGAGATCGACCTTCTGCGGGATGTTGGGGTCGTCCGATTCCTGGACGGCTTTCGCGAGCAGTTCCTTCTTGACCGACTCATAGAACGTCTGGACGCCTTGGTCGTTCCAGATCCGGCCGAGGGCCGTCTTCTCGAAATCGCCCTTGAGGGCATCGCCCCCGCTGGTGCCCATGAAGGCGATCACGTCGTCAGGCATCCGCTTGGCCAGCTCCTCCAACGCCGAGGCCCCGGACGCCACAGGCGCATGAGTCAATACGGTAGCCAACAGAACCACACATGCCGGTAGAATCGAACGCACCCGAATCATCGTAAGCTCCCTTCAAAAGAACAAGTCATGTCTTCGTTGATGCTGATTGTACAGACGTCCCCTCCCGCCCGCAATGGCACCGCCCGATTTGCATGGATATCCAAACGCGACAGTGAAGCCAGAGGGCGATGCTTGCTCGCCAGAACCGTCTGCTCGACCATGCCTGCATCGTCTCCTTGACTCTGTACAACTCATCGCGGGCGAGGCCGGCACTGACCACAAGGTGCCTGACGCCGGGATGCCGGCCCTCAATCTGATAGACGCCGAACTCCCCCGATCGTTTCAATACCGGCAAGCTGCCACGGGAAAAGGGGCAGGAGTGCTACCGCTTCCGTCGTGTTTGTCGAGGGCTGCTTGCCTTGGTCTGCACATCATCTCAAGCTTCCGAGAACCACCTTTCGCATGAGATCGGTGTTGGCGGACTGGCCGGTGAAGAGGCGGAACTGGGTGGCGGCCTGGTTGACGAACATGGCGACGCCGTCGATGGTCTTTGCCCCGGCGGCTTTGGCCTGCTTGAGGAGCAGCGTTTCGGCGGGGTTGTAGACGGTGTCGAATACCGTCATGCCCGGCCTGAGGCACTCCGCAGGAATCGGGGTGGCATCCACGTTTGGGTGCATGCCGATGCTCGTGCAGTTGACCAGCAGCTTGGCATCGAGATGAGGCAGTTCATCCAAGCCCTCGGCCTGGCAACGGAAATCCGCTGCAAGGCCCTGAGCCCTCTCCGCCGTGCGGTTGTAGATCGTCACCTTCGCGCCGGCGTCCGTCAGGCCTGCGACGATGGCGCGCGAGACGCCGCCTGCGCCAACGACCACGACCGGCACGCCGCGTAGGCCGGCCCGCTCGATACCCATGCCCTGTGTGATCGCGTCGAGGGCGCCCGCGTAGTCCGTATTGAACGCCGAGAGGCGGGGTTCGTCGCTCGTCACTCGTCGCTCGATGAGCAATGTGTTCGCGGCGCCGATCTGCTCGGCGAGGGGCTCGACGAAGCCGCCCTTGCGGCGGACATACTCCAAGGCGCTGCCCTTGTGCGGGATCGTCACGCTGAACCCACGGAACCCCAGCCAAGGCCGGGCCAGAACGTTGTCGAGGAAGGCATCGAATTCCCTCTGATCGCCCTGCACCAGCAGCGGCAGATAGAGCCTGTTCATCCCCTGGTCGGCGAAGCTCGCGTTGTGGATCGCAGGACTGAGCGAGTGGCCGACCGGATCGGCGATTACGCCAAAAAGCTCGGTCTGGCCATCGATCGAGTCGCAACGGTACAGGTCTTTGAGCGTACGAATTGTCACTTGGCCCGGGGCAGTCGCGGTCTGGTCGTCCAGACTCGCAAATGTCACGAGGCCGCCGAGCTTCTTGCCCAGGATGCGGCTGATCAATCCCGCTTCCCCCATGCACAACACGATGCGGTCTCCCTTCGACTCGTGCAGCAGGTCGAGTGCTCCAAAGCAATCGTTGATGTGCTGGGCCGTATAGACTAGTTTGGGAATCGCGCCGGGATAGGCTCGCAGAATCCCGTCGCAGAGCGCGCGGATATCGCGGAACCTGCCCTGGAAGTCGTGGGCCGACAGAATCAACCGGCTGGACGGATGGTTCGCGAGGACCTCGTGGATGCCCTGCGAGAACTCCGGGCGGACGAAGTTTGCACATTCCAGGTCGATGAAATCGGCTCCTGCCTCGACGGCGGTCCGCAGGATGCGGAGTCGCAGTTCATCGGGGTACCGCCTCGCGCCGCCTTCCTTCGGGTCGCGGCAGGTCACGATGACCGGCGTCCGACCCGATCCCATTTTCCGAATTCCTGCGATCAGCGACGTGACAGAGGCGACATCCAGGGATTCAAAGTAGTCCATCCGCAATTCGAGCATTCCGGCGCCCGCGGAGATTGCCTCGCTCGCCTGCCGTTTCGCCTGGCCTGAGTCCTGCGCCGAGATGGGAACTGCCAGATAGGTCATCATATCCTGAAGATATAGCAGCCGCACCCCCATAAGGCAAGAGCCAACATCCGCCGCAGGAAGGACGATTGCGGGCCGAACGCCCATGCCGCGCCGGAGTCTGCAAGGTCCCGACAAACAGGTGTTGCATTTTCGAGCCGAATCGATTAGAATCACGCCCTTGTGAATTCGCCAAGGTCATGCAATCGCCTCCCTCGATGTGCAACAGCGCAGCGGGTACAGATTGCCAGTTGTGCGGTAGAATCGGATTATGACAGAAATGCGGGTTAAAGTCCCCGGTGGACCGGAGACAGAGTATCGGGTTGTCATCGGGTCGGGCATCCTGGCTTCGGTATGGTCGCAAATCAAGGCCGCTCACAGCGGCTTCAATCGTTTCGTCGTCACCGACGAGCACGTCGTCGCAGCGGGCTACCTGGGTACCCTGCTCGGCGGGCGGCCCGCCCCACACTTCGTCGTCAAGCCGGCCGGTGAGATTTCCAAGACCATCGACACAGCGGTCGCGGTCGTCGAAACGATGGAGAAGGCCTATCTCGGCCGCAACACCGTCGTCATCGCCCTGGGCGGCGGCACGGTAGGCGATATCGCGGGCTTCGCGGCTGCCATTTTCAAACGAGGCGTTCCCGTCGTCCAGGTTCCGACCACCACCCTGGCCCAGGCGGATTCCGCCATCGGCGGCAAGACCGGCGTCGATTCGAGCGTCAGCAAGAACGCCTTCGGCGCCTTCTGGCACCCCGCAGCGGTCTACATCGACGTTGCAGCCGTTGCCACACTGGACGACCGCCAGTACCGCAGCGGCCTCGTCGAATCGGTCAAGCACGGCCTGATCGCGGACGCGGCGTGCTTCGAGCTCATTGAAGGCCGTTTGGACGCGATCCTCGCGAGGGATCACGGTACCCTCGAAACGCTGGCCGGACACAACTGCCGGATCAAGGGAGGCGTCGTTGCGGAGGACCCACTCGAGAAGAACAAACGCAGGATCCTGAATTACGGCCATACCATTGGCCACGCGGTCGAGGCTGCCAGCCAGTACACGATCCTCCACGGGGAGGCTGTGGCGGTTGGGATCATGGCTGCCGGCTTGATCGAAGCCCGCTTGGGGCTCTCCGAGCCGGGCCAGTTCGACCGGATCCGCGCGGTCCTGGAAAGGCTTGGCGTTCCGACGAAGCTCCCGGCGAGCTTGTCGGACGAGAAGGTGCTCGAACTCCTCCGCCACGACAAGAAGGCCGTCGACCAATGGCCCAGATTCGTTCTGCTCGACCGGCTTGGCCAGGTTCACCGCGAAGACGGGCAATACGCCGTGCAGGTAGCCCGAGAGGTTGTGGAAAAGGCGCTGAAAGAACTCAGATAGGCAGGAGGCTTCTCGGGCGGGGGCCGCGCCACGGACCGAGTCAGCGGACGGACCCGCGGGGTCGGCCGATGCGATTCCCCAATCAATCGCACGACTCAAGAGGTTGAACTGGCCATAGTACCGCGATTCGAAGTGATAGTCCGGGAATATCCCGATCTGCCACGCACACCAGAAACCTGACGGCACCCCACAGACAACGAGGGATGAAGGCACGATCAGCAAGGATACTGACGGTATCTTCACGTAGGCGTCTCCCAGCTACTCAGAACCTCCGTTTTCTGTCGCCAACCGTCATGAAGACAGCAGGGAACTGCGCCAACGTCAAGGCCCTCACAGGCGGTGAATCCCCCGAAAATGCCCCCAAACCTATTGAAAGCGGTCTCTGTGGACGATATAATGAAGATAGGATAGTGTAGTCTGTGACCGCAGATCCGGCCCGCACGTGCGCCGCTCATGCTCAGGGAGGGCAAGCCAGGAAGGAAAGGAGTCCCAGAGGCGGACTCGGCGCTTCGGGTCTGTTCGGGCGAACGCAGAGAACGTGCAGAACCATTCACAGGCATGCCGGGGCATCCGGGAGAAGGTGATGAATACCAACACACGACAACTCGTTATCAAAACAACAACCGCTTTCCTGCTGGCGTGGGCCGCCTCGACCCAGGCAGCGGTCCGGTACGTGGCCCTCAATGGCTCGGGGACGAACGGGCAATCCTGGGCGACTGCCTATACGGACATCCAGACGGCCATCAACGATACTGCGGTCGTCGACGGCGACGAGATCCGAATCAAGCACGGCCGCTACAAGATCGACTGGGCCATCGAGGTGGACAAGGCCGTGAAGATCCTGGGCGGATACAGCGGCGAGAGCGCCACCCGCGACGCGCACGTCTATGCGACTACCATCGATGGCGGCGGCATGGCCTGGCATGTATTCTCAATCACAGCCAACGCAAAGATCGACGGACTCACCATCACCGGCGGACGGGCTTTCTGCGTCCAAGACATCGACGGCGGCGGCATGCTTATCACGAACTGCAGCGCCACCGTGACGGATTGCACCTTCGTGGCGAACTCCTGCCAGAGATGCGGCGGCGGTATCGCCCTCTCGGCAGCACATGGCACGGTCATCACCGATTGCACGTTCACCGAGAACATCGCGGGCACCCATGGCGGCGGCATCTACAACTACGATTCGGATTCCGCCATCAGCCACTGTGCCTTCGTCCGCAACGAAGCCAACACAGCCGCCGAAGGCTACGGCGGCGGTATCATGAATGACCAGGGCGCCCCCTCGATCACCGGCTGCACCTTCACCGGCAACGTGGCCTACTCCGGCGCGGGTCTGTGCAACTCGCTCACCCACGCGCTGGTTGAGTCCTGCACGTTCGTCGACAGCAACGCGGCGACTACCGCTGGAGGCGGCATCTACAACACCGGGGGCTCGCCCACGATCAGCAAGTGCCTGTTCCAGAACAACGCGGTCACACACTGGGGCGGCGCCATTCTGGACGAGTACTCGGGTGCCACGGTCATCGACTGCATCATGTGGGCGAACTCCGCTGGAGTCTACGGAGGCGCCGTATACATCGGCGAGACCGAAACGCTTTCCGCGACGTATCCGCAGTTAGTCAATTGCACGCTGTACGGCAACAAGGCCAACCGAGGCGGAGCATTGTACAGCTACGGCGGCGCCGCCACCCTGTGGAACTGTATCCTGTGGGGCAACAAGGCATTCCTTGGTGGTCCAGGCATCTACAACAACACCCAGGCGTTCACCGCGACGACGCTGGCGTACTACAGCAACATCGAGGGCGACAGCGTCTACTCCGGCCTGGGCAATCTGTGCGTCGACCCATTGTTGGAGGACCCGGAACGGGGCAACTTCCAGTTGCTGTCCGGCTCCCCCTGCATCGACGCGGGTTCGCACGCTACGAGCGTCGAGACGCTCGACTACGAAGGCAACGCCCGCGTGGTGGACGGGGACAACAACGGCGCCGCCGTGGTGGATCTCGGCGCCCTGGAGTACCAGCAGTCCACGGAGACGGACCACCCCTATCGCGGCGAGATCCTCCAGACCATCGCCTACGACAGTCCCTCTGATACGTCCGCGACGTACGTCTTCTCCCTACTCCTGGAGACCAACGACACCGTCTACCGAATCGAGTTCCGCACGCCAAACAGCGGGAACACCTATCTGATTCCCAATGACTCCCAGACCTCGTCAAAAGGCGTCACCACATCGCACCTGATTCGGAACGGAAAGCACGTGTGGCGCTACCGGGCGGAACTGGACACCCCCGCCGCTCTCGCGGGCTACGGCAACGGCACGTACCGCATCACGCTGTACTACCGGGGCACCTCTGAACACAACATCCAGGTTCCTTTCATGATGCCGAAGTCCAACACCACTATCGCCCAGCCGACGCAGAGGCCGGTGATCGTGTCCCCCGCCTCCGGCGGCATCATGGGGTCGCCCGTAACCGTGACCTGGGGTACATGCACCGACGCATCCGCCAACACCGTCTCCCTGGCAATCACGGACACGGCAACCGCCAAGGAGGTCGTCACGGAGACCTTCGACCTGACCGCCCTGGGATCGGATGCCTATGGCCTGCCGGAGGGAGGGTATCGAGTCGCGTGCGCGTTTGCGAACGTGCAGGAAGTCACCGCATCCGACGAGACCCCCTTCACCTGCGGCAAGGCCATTGCTGTGAGCCAGGCGTTCGAGGTGCCCTATTCGGCCGTCTACCGGTTCTGGTCGGCCGAACGCGGCTATCACTTCTACACAGCGAGTGAGAGCGAGAAGAACTGGCTGATCGAGAACTACGCCTATCTCTGGACCTTCGAAGGCCCGGTGTTCAATGCCTGGTCCACGCCGTACTACGAGAGGCTGTTGCCGGTCTATCGGTTCTGGTCCGGACAGAGCCATTTCTATACGATCAGCGAGGACGAGAGAAACCTGCTGCTGAAGGACTACGCGGACGTCTGGGACGACGAGGGCATCGCGTACTACGCCTATCCCGAAGGCGCGCAGACCGCCGATTGCGTGCCGGTGTATCGTCTTTGGAAGGCTGAGAACAACACGCAGTTCTACACAGCCAGCGAGGCGGACAGGGACTTCGTCATCAAGGAATATGGCCACGTCTACACAGACGAGGGTGTTGCCTTCTACGCACATCCCTGAGTGTGGTCGGATGGGGTCGGAGTCGGCGGGAGGTCTGGATCCCGGGCTTCGTTCGCAGAGTCGCCGCTGTCGCGAGAGGACCTCTCACGACAGCGGATGGCGCCTCATCCGGAACGTGGTCCACGCCGCGACAGCCAGTCCGACCATCACGTGGAGAAAGGCTATCAAGAGGATCCACGCGGTTGCGTCCCCCACCGTTCGCATGCCGCCCTGCGCCCAGTCATAGGCTCGCAGTTCCCCGCGATGCGTCGTCGCCATGGCGATGACGCCCGCCTGCACCACCGGATTGGCGTCCAGGCAAGCGGAGAACAGGTCGTCATCGTGCCTGCCGATCGCCGCGACAATGACCAGGACCAAGGGCACGATCGCCCACAGGGTCGCGGCCAAGCCCATGTTGGCAATCACCGCGGTGGTGGTGTGCCGACAGCGGGCGCTGAAGTACAGCCCCGTGCAGGACAGAAAGACCAGGACCCAGGCGACGACGAGACCCAGTTGGAGGACCGCCGCAGGGTGGATGTACCCCACGAACGTGAAAGCCAGGAGGTGGCCGAACAGCAGCATCCATACGGCAAGGCAGCGACGCAGAACGCCGCCGAACTTGCCGGCCAGGATCGCCCGTTCGCGGATCGACGTGGTCAGCAGGAGCGTCCAGGTCTGCGATTCCTTCTCCGAGGCAATACACGTCGCCGGAAGGACCGCGGTAAAAAGCAGGCCGACCATGAAGAACAGGATGATGTACATGCCGTGAACCCCATCGTCGTCCAGGTCTCCTTGGCGATAGAACAGCCAGTAGGTCAGACCGAGCAACGCGAGCACCACGATCCACGTCACGACGGTCATCACTTTGCGTTTGCCCAGCAAGGGAGCCCGGCACTCCTTCCACAACACCGGCGGTCCGACCACCCGCCGGACCCGGCCGGAGGAATGATCCACCTCCGGCCCACGCACGCCTCGACGCGACCACAGGCCAGTCTGGCCCATGGCCTGCCGCAAGGCCGCCTTGCGAACCAGGATCACAGACAGCAACAGGAGCAGAAGCGAGGCGCCCACCAGGACGCCGCAGTGTATCAGCCAGTGGGTCAAACCAGCATTCCGGCTCGAGACCAGCGAGTCGGTCAGCTTGCCCATGACGTAGTATGGGTTCACATACCCCAGTCCCTGCCAGAACGCCATGGTTGGCGACTTGTCGGGGTAATAGGCCAGAAGCGCCACAACAAGCGGAAGCCCCGCGAACAAGAAACCGAGCGCCCCGAATGCCATGAGAATGACGGAATAGGCCCGTCGGGTGAAGATCGAAAAGAACACGCTCAGCGACCCGACGAACAACGATGTCGCCAGCGTCACGCACAGGCCGCCCACGACGATGTCCCATGCGACGCCTCCGAACACCCGCACGATCGCCAGCAGAGGCAACGACATCGCCAGGAGCAGGACCAGTTGCAGCAGCTTGCTGAGCAGCTTGCCGACGACGATCTGGAAACTGGAGATCGGCGTCGTCATCAAGACGCCGAGCGTCCGATGGTAGATCTCATCGCTGATCGAGGTGCTGAGCATGACGATGGCAATGACCTGGGCCGCGATGAACTCGAACCACAGGACCGTGCCGACGATGGCCTGCCCGGCCTGGCCCATGCGGGAACTCTGGTAGGCCGATGTACTGCGATACGGCACCGCCTCCGCCCAGATCAGCCAGCAGCAGGGTGAACAGGCCGATGTAGAGGAACCGCAAGACGTAGTTGCGCCGCCGACGGCTGGAGACCCGCAGCTCCTTGTCGAAGATCGGGCCCGTCAGCCAGGCCAGACTCAGCACGCGGACAATCCAATTCAAAACGATGGCGCCCATCCGGTCCTTTCCGTCATATGAACACATGGCGGCGGAGATGCCTGCCCGCCCGCCGGAAGAACAGCAGTCCCACGAGGATATACGAAGCCGATATGACCGACAGAATGCGCGTCATCCCCTCCACGCCTACCGGCTCCTGCCCGCGGCCGGAGAGCCGATGGTCTGTCCGGTACTCCAAGGCGCGCCACGGGATGCGGGCATTCTCCCTGCCCCCGGCGCCATCCATGATAATAGTGGCCTGGACGGTCGGATGGGTCAACAGATACGCCCCCGGGAGGCTGCTCCGCGGTGAGATTGTCGAGAACACTCCCGCCAGAATCGGGCCGACCACCCACAGACCCAGGATCAAGCCGAAGGTCGCCACGACCGCGGAGGTCGTTCTCGAAAACCGCGCACTGAAATACAGGCCCGCCCCCGTGACAAACACGGTGATCCAGACGACCAGCATGAGCAGGTGGATGACCGCGACGACATGGATATACCCGATGACAACGAACAGAAGCACGTGCGCCGCCAGCAGACCCCAGATCGGCACGCAGCGCCGGATGGTGGAGATGGCCTTTCCAAACAGGATCTCCACATCGGTCAGAGGGGTCGCCAGCAGCAGCATCCAGGACTGCGTCTCCTTCTCGGAGGTGATCCGCGTGGCCGCGAAGACTGCGTTGACGACCGTGCCCAAGAACAGAAAGAGCAGCACATAGGTTGTCTGGACGAAATCATAGTCGAGGACCCGGGACTGAGCGGAGGACAGGTACGTCAGCAACAGGGCGGCCACGGTAATGCCCAGGCCGATGTAGCTGTTGCGATTATCGACGCCTGCGATGAAAGGCGCCCGAAGCTCACGCCAGACCACCGGCGGCCCCTGCACCCGCTTGATCTCACCCAGCGGCCTGTCCTCGGCGACGGTCGCGGCCAGCTCACGGACTCTGCGCCGTCGTTTTCTGGGCTGGAACCAGGCGTCGAGCTGGCCGGTGGCCTGGCGCAGCGCCACCTTGCGGACCACGACGGTCGCCCACGCCAGAACAAGGGCCGATGCACCCAGTAGACAGACGCACTGGAGCGGCCAGGAATATGGCACGACCGTCCCTCGCGTCGCCGAGAGCATCTGCCAAGTCGTGGTCACCAGACCGGCGACAGGGTTCAGATGGATTACGATCAAGGTACACAACCACTTCTGGAACGATTGGCCTGCCGCAAATGCACTGACTCCGCGTCCCCAGGACACGCCGGCAAAGACCGGGAGCACCAGGTAGAAGCAGCCCAGGAGGAACATCGTCCGCAGGATCACGACATAGGCTCGCCGACTTCGGATCGACATCAGCAGGCTCAGCGAGCCCGCGAAGATGGCTGCCGCCACCGTGATGCACAGGCTCGACAGCAGGTAGTCCCAGGGCACGCCGCCGAGGACACGGAGAATCGCCAGAATCGGAAACGTGATCGCCAGCAGCAGAATCAACTGCAGCAGCCGGCTCAGCACCTTGCCCATCACGATCTGAAGGCCCGTGATGGGCGTCGTCATGAGCAGGCCCAGCGTGCGATGGTACACCTCGTCGCTGACTGCATTGCTCAGCATGATGACAGCCAGGAGCTGCATGGCGATGAACTGGAAGACCACAATCGTCGAGATGATCCACTTGCCCGCCTCGGCCATGTGGGCCTGCTGGACGGTCGCGTTGCCCTGAACGTCCACGACGCTCGTCCAGACAACCGCAACGAAGACTGTCATCGCCAGGATGTAGAAGGACCGCAGCGAGTAGTTCCTCCGCCGGCGGCTGGAAACCCGCAGCTCCTTGTCGAAGATCGGTCCCGTCAGCCACGCCGGGCTCAGAATCGCCGCCAGTGTCTTCGCCATCTGAGGAACCATTCAGATTCTCACTTCGCTTGCCATTAGAAGATGTCCCGTCGAACCCGGCCAATTGCCAGACGCATGAAGAGCAGCCCAAGACCCATGTAGACCATGGTCGGGGCAATCGAGATCAGCACCGCCGCGAGCGCCACCGAACGTCCGGCTCGCCCCGCCATCGAAGCCAGCATCCCACTCGATAGGACGAACATGGGACTGAGGACCCCACAGAAGAGCAGTTGCGGCGCGTAGTACACGGCCAGAGTCGCCGCCACCGCGGCGCCTGTGGTCTTGCACCGGGTGCTGAAGTACAGGCCCGTACCCAGCAAGAAGAAGGCGGTGCCCGCCAAACCCCAGACCAGCACAAGCGCCCAGGTCAGAAGTTCCGACAGCGTCCTGCTGTGGGAAGGCCCAAACGGGAACAGGAGCACGTACAGCACAGGCACAGGCAGCAGCAAGGGCAGGTTCCTTCGAAAGACCCCCATCGCCTTGCCCTTGATGATCTCCCGGTCTTCCAGGGGCGTCGTCAGCAGGATCGGCCAGGTACGAGCCTCCTTCTCCTTCGCAACGGCGCCTGCCGCCCCGACCGCCAAGCCGATCACAAAGAGCAATCGGAAGATCGACGTGACGGGAAGGAACGCGACATGGGCCGTGGTCCCCGTGAGGAATCGAAGACCCAGTGGAACTCCCACCGCGGCCGCCAGGACACAGGCCCAGAATACGCTCTGCCAACGCTTCTGAAACAAAGGGGAACACCGTTCCTTCCAGACAATCGGCGAGCCGGTCACTGGACGGATCGCCCGCGGTCTCCTCTGTGCGCCGACGCTGGTCTGCTCTGCCTCTTCCTGGACACGCCGGGACACTGTGCGTCTGGCAACCCTGCGGACCCGTAGCACGGACCACGCGAGCACGACGCCTGCGAGACCCAGCAGGATCAGGCAGTTCTCAGGCCAGGACGGCGCCGCGCCGCCGCCGCCAGAACCGACGAGCAGTCCCTGCGTCAGATCGGTCAGGACCGCGAACGGGTTGGTCAGATGCAGGATCGACTGCACCTTCACGCCAAGGAAGGAACCGCTCGGGAACAGCGCCCCATATACGGCGGGCACGAGCACCCAGGCAACCAGATACCACGTGCCCACGCTCAGGACAGCGGAATAGGGCCGTCGGCTCGATATCGACAAGCACAGGCTCAGCGCGCCGGTGAAGAGCCCCGCTGAGAAGGTGACGCACAGTCCGGCCACGACGGAATCCCAGGGCACGCCGCCGAAGACACGAACGACCGCGAGGATCGGCAGGCTGATCGCCCACAGCGACGCGGCCTGCAACAGCGTGCTGAGCAGCTTGCCCATCACGATCTGGAAACTGCGGATCGGCGTGACCAGCAGCACGTCCAATGTCCGACGGCGGATCTCGCTGCCAATCGCGTCGCTGAGCAGCACCGCGGCCAGGAGCTGACCTGCGATGAACTGGAACCAGATCACCACGAGCACGATCTGCTTGCCGAATTCGCCCAGGCGGGAGACCTGGACGACAGGCGTACCCGTCCCCTGGAAACGAACAGTGGCACACCACAGATACAACAAAACGATCGCCAGCAGGCCCACATAGGCAGAACGCAGGACATAGGGTCTCCGCCGCCGGCTGGCGACCCGCAATTCCTTGTCGAAGATGGGTCCGGCCAGCCACGCCGGGCCCAGCCGCATCCAGAACGTACTTGCCACTTGAGCGATCACTCACGTCCTCCGGCCATATCAAAAGACCCTCCGCCGAAAGGCATGCACGGCCCGCCAGGCGAACACGAGTGACACCAACAGGTATCCCGCCATAGCGAGCAGCATGAACGTCGCCATGCCGGCGGCGTCCCGCGCACCGCCAAAGCATTGCACCGCAGTGACGTAACTGTCGAGCGTCGTCGCCACCATGGCAAACGCCTGACCGAAGGGAACCAGGGCAAAAATCAGAGACACGCCGGTTTCCCGGTGGGCGCCCATCCCAAAGGAGGCCGCTTCCGCAACGATGGGAAGGACGCACCACAAGCCACCGGCCAGCGCCAGATTGGCCGTTACGGCGTCGGTCGTCCGCCGGCACCGCGAGCCGAAGTAGAACCCCGTCGCCGACAGGAACAGCAGCGCCGAGACGATCATGACCCCCGCGTGTACGACGGCCATCGGATGGAAACACTTCGCCCAGGCAAACGCGACGACGTAGGCGAACAACAGCAGCCAGATGGGCCCGCAGCGGCGTAGCACGCCGACGAACTTGCCCACGAGAATGTCGGTGTCTGTCAGCGGCGTCATGAGCAGCAGCGACCACGCCTGGGACTCCCTCTCGCGGCTGATCCCGGTGGTCGACGCAGTGATCGTGAAGAGCACCGCCAGCGTCAGGAAGATCCAGATGTACGCGATATGGGCCTCCTCGTACGAGACGACCGACATCACGGCGGTAAACGAATACACGATCAGGATCATCGCGACCTGGATGCCAAGCACCATCGCGGTGGCGAACCGCTCGCGCCGCGAGAGCGTGCAGGTCATCTCCTTCCAGACCATCGGCGGACCGACCACGCGTCGAATCCCGCGTTGGCGGGCCTTGGGGCTCTTGTCCGCCGACTCCGTCTCGATGTACCTGCGCCGCAGGCGGTCCAGCAGCGCCGGCTCCCCCATGGCGCGACGAAGAGCCACCGATTTGACCAGGCGAACGGAACACGCCAGAAGGCCCGCGGACGCCGACAGGAGCACCGTGCAACATACGAGGATCTGTCCCGCCGAGACAGAGACGACGTGATACGGCAACATTGCAGCGGTCGTGTACTGACGAAGCAGGTAGAAGGGATTCCAGTAGCGAGTCATCTCCATCGCCTCTCGCGGCGAATGCCGACCTTTCAGCAGGAGGAAGGTGAGCACGGGCACGATCGCGTAGAGGAAGGCGACGCTCAGGATGCTCGCAATCATGGCGAGATAGGCCCGCCGGCACAGCACGGAGAACAACAGGCTGACAGCCCCGACGAAGACGACCGCGGCGGCCGTTACACACAGGCTCACGACGAGGTAGTTCCAGGGAATGCCGCCGAGGACGCGGACGATCGCCAGCAGCGGCAGGGTCGTCGCCACCAGCAGAAGAATCTGGACGAGCCGGCTGTAGAACTTGCTCATCACCACCTGTCGGCCGCTCAGCGGCGTCGTCATGAGCACGCACAATGTCCGCCCGTACACTTCCTCGCTGACGGTCGTGCTCAACATGATCGCGGCCACCAATTGCACCCCGACGAACTGGAACCACACGATCCCCAGCGTGATGGTCTTGGCGGCCGCCTCCATGTGCGCGCGGGACATTGCAGCGCCCGTCCGAAGCTGGACGGTGGGAATCCAGACCAGAGCGATGAAAGCCATCAGCAGCAGGACGTACGCGAACCGCAGCGCGTAGCCTCGTCGCCGCCGGCTCGCGATGCGGAGTTCCTTGTCGAACAGAGGTCCGCTCAGCCGTCGTCGGCAGAAGCACTGGAACAGATCGAGTATCGATGCCGTCTGCATGGTTCGTCGTGGCTATGCGCCGTGCGCCGCACAGCGCCAATCACCGATCATCCATGATCCATCATCAATCAATGCACGATTCCCTTCGTCAGTTGGAGGAACGCGTCGTCGAGCTTGAGCTGCTCGGGATGGAGGTAGACGAGGTCCATGCCGCCGTTGACGAGGGTCCGGGCGATGATGCCGTCGGTGTCCTGGCCCTCGCAGAAGGTCACGGAGAGGTAGTCATCCACCGGTTCGACCTTCTGGATCTGCGGCAGGGCCGAGAGCATCTCCACCGCCCGGGTGGGGTCGCCGAGCACCTTGACGCGGACCTTGCTCTGGATCCCCAGTCGCGGCCGGATTTCCTCCATGGTCCCGCTGAAGACGAACTGGCCTCGCTCGATGATCCCGATCCGGTCGCAGATCTCCTCCAGCTCGCTCAGGATGTGGCTGGAGATCATGATCGTCTTGCCCATGCGCTTCAGCTCGCGGAGCAGCTCGCGCATCTCGATCCGGGCCCGCGGATCCAGGCCGCTGGCGGGCTCGTCGAGGATCAGGACCTTCGGGTCGTGGATCAACACGCGGGCCAGACCGAGACGCTGCTGCATGCCTCGCGACAGGCTGTCCACCGGGGCGCTGCGCTTCGAGACGAGGTCCGTCAGCTCGAGGACGCCGTCGACGATGGCCTGGCGTTTCTTGTACTCGATTCCGAACGCGGCGGCGAAAAACTCCAGGTACTCGAACACCTTCAGGTCGTCGTAGACGCCCATGAAGTCCGGCATGTACCCCACCCGCCGGCGGACCTCTTTGCCTTTCTTCGATACCTTCAAACCGTCGATGAACGCTTCGCCGCTGGTGGGTTCCAGCAGGGTCACGAGAATGCGCATCGTCGTGGTCTTGCCCGCGCCGTTGGGTCCGATGAATCCGAAGATGTCCCCGGCTCCGATGTACAGATCCAGGTTGCTCACCGCTACGAGGTTCCCGAAGTTCTTCGTCAGTTTCTTGGTCTCAATCATGAATTCCCCCTTCTGACTTCGCAGCCGGCACAAGCAGCCTGGCGAACTGGATATGGTTCACCGCGTAGGAACGACCCCGGATCGTGAACGGCGTGGGTGAATCCTCGAAGACCACGCAGACGATCGCCGCTCCGGAATCGAGACAGGAGTACATGCCCACCGTCCGATTCAGACACCCCTGGGCGAAGAAGGCATTGTCGGCGGCGCCGGTCAGACTCACAGGCAAGCGAGGCAGTTCCACCGGCATTCTTACGTTGGGCGGCGCCCCCCCTCGACCATCGCCCGATGGCAGGTCCTGACTCAGGCGGAGTTGGAAGGGACGGGTCCGAATCGGGAATCGCTGTGTCGATCTCGCAGCAACAGGACCCAGGTCCGCACAGGAGTCCTTGAACAGAACGTAGCCCAGCCGGATGCGACTATCGGACAGATTGCGGATCTCGACGGCCGGCACGGCGCCGCTGCGATCGATCGTCGCGGCGAACGGCATCTCTTTCGGTGTCCATTCACACAGCAGCGACTGGACCGTCCATATGCTGATAGGTATGGACACAGGCAGGTTGCCCCCGTCCGCCTGCCGGCAGTAAATCTGCCGCATTCCCGACTCCCGCTGGTGAGCCCAGATCTCCTCCTGCATAGGCGCCGCGCCTGACCACCACTGGTGGGGTGTCAGACCGTCCAGGCGGTACTCGTCGCTTCGCGGGGCAAAGACCCCCGCATAGCAGCTCGCCCAAGCACAGTTGGCGTCCGCAATACCGTCGAAGACGGTGACGGCCCGCAGTTCCATCGAGCCGGCGCGGAGATACTGGACGCCATAGTAAGCGCCGAATGTGAACAGCGCGATCCAGCCGGTGCTCGTCAACCACGTGAGCGGCTGCCTGTCCAGGCGTTTGAGCACCCAGTAGTCTACAGGCCCCAGCAGCACCGCCAGCAAGGTCAGCGTCAGGATGACCCACCAGATGCTCAGAGGCTGCATCTGACGCAGCTCGAACAGGTAGTTCATCACCTGATTCGCAGCGGTCTGGGCGATGCCAATTCGGTGGCGATTGACGAACTGGTTGGCCGCGGACTCTCGATCGGCCTCGGAGACATCGCCGGCCAGCACGAGGGTCCGCCCGTGTCCCGCGGCGCCAACCACTTCCCTCACGGCCGGCGAAGTCGGTCCCGCGCCCCGATTCGCGCCTCCGCCGAGGCAGGCGACGATCTGCTTCGTCCAGAACGCCGCTGTCCGTCCGACCTGCGAGTCCCCGAACTGCGTGGGATCGAAGGCCACCAGGGCAACTCGCCCGAATCCTACAGGGCCCGTCCCGCAAAGGGGTACTGTCTGGGACTCGACCCCACCCGCGATCGGCATGCCCGGCTTCAGCGAGAGCGGCCATCCTGTCACGGTCTGCGACCGACTCGAATCCAACCCCCATTCGTCCA
The DNA here is from genome assembly GCA_017993835.1 of Phycisphaerae bacterium. GTDB lineage: Bacteria > Planctomycetota > Phycisphaerae > Sedimentisphaerales > Anaerobacaceae > PLanc-01. Next base: position 14,980 of record JAGOLX010000031.1, on the reverse strand, counting down.
TGGCGTCGGGAGGGACCTCCACCTGCCTGGGCTCGCCGATCAGGAACGGAATCGCATCGCGCAACGGGGAATCCTGCGGCAAGGGGTACCGACCCAGGACCAGCAGCAGGGCTCCCCCATTGGAGACCCACTCACAGATCGCTCGGACCTGTTGGGGCTTCAGCAGCGACCAATCCGGATCGGACAGGATCAGGAGGTCCAGGCCCGCGAATCCTGTCCAGTCCCACGGGACGTTCCGGGCCAGCTTGGGTCCGACGAAGACCTGGCCCGGGCCGCGGGCGGACGTGCAAGCCGTTTCCTTGGGCAATCGCATCAGGCCGAACGACGTCGAGCCGACCAGACCGAGGAGCAGGTCCTGCTCCTGGACCGCGTGGAGCATCCGCTGTTGCGGGGAGTAGTCCCACAGGTTTCGCACGATACGGTCTCGAACCCGCCCTCGATCGTCGCGAATGGTCACGTCGCAGGCGGACGCGCCGAACGCGAACTTCGTCACGAAGGAGATCGGCAGCGACACGTCGGGCATCAGGACGAACGCCTGGCTGACGGTCAGCGTGTTGAGCCCGTCCTGCTGGGCGGTGAGGGACACCGATCCCGCAAAGGGCTCCTTCAGATCGCTGCTGAGGCCGACCTCGACCGGCGTCCACTCCATGGGACGGTAGTAGCCGTTCCAGCCGCACGTGAAATCCACGTTGAACTCCGGCCCCGCCCCCTGGAGGCAACTCGCCCACGCCAACACACACAGAATCGCAATCACGACTCGATCCATCGGCTCACTCCACTGCACTCGCATCGCTTGTCAAATCCGAATCTTCAGGTTGTACGCCAGCCACTCGACGCAGACGAACACCAACGCCGCCAGCACCAGCAGCGGCCACAAGGGGACATTGGCCCGCTGGACGCCCTGTTCTTGCGCGGCGACCGCAACGCCCGCGAACTCGATCTTGTCCCTCGGTTCGATCCGGCTCTCCTGGGGCTCCAGCAGGTTCACCGCGAAGAACTGCGGCGGCCTCTCCGGCATCCTGGCGGCATAGACGCCGACCCGATACGTCCCTGGAAAACGGACGGCACCGCTCGGGTCCGACGTCACCTGGACCTCGGTCCCGTCCGGACACGTCACCGCAAGGACCGCGTGCTCCGGAACGTCCTCGATGGCAATCGGCTCGCCGACGGCCAGTCCATGCCGCCGCCCGTCACCCGCCTGCGCGCCCAGGAAGCTCAAGGCATTGTAGCAGAACAGCACGAAACTCGGCTCGAACGGCCAGTTGCTCTGCAGGATGTCAAAACCCGCGATCAGATACGTGCTGCCGTGGCGTTTGAGCAGTGCCAACGCAGGCGACTCGTTGAACTCGGCCAGCACCTCCGCATCGCGCGGCAACACCAGCCGACGACTCTTGGCGGCGAAGAGGTTGGTCATATTCACGTACTGTAGCACCGGGTGCTGCGAACGCCAGTCCACGATGAGCTGGTTCTCCAGTTCCTGGGGGGAATTGACATCGATCCCGCCAGGCGGCGCTCCGAAGACAAGGTACGAGCACCGCGGCAGATGCGCCGGGACGTGGTTGTCCAGCACGACGACATCGTACTGCTGCCTCGCCGCGAAGACGAATGGGCCCACTGCGTCGAACCCGGCTGGTGTGCAGGGATCCAGTCTCTCGATCGGGCAGGCTCTCAGCGCCGACTCCAGGACGGGATTGCCCTGCGTGACCAGCAGGACGGACAGTCGCCTCGGCGGATCCAGAACGCTCCGGGCCGCATCGTCGCAGGCCAGGAGATCGCTGCCCAGTTGGCGCACCTCCAGCACGCCCGCTTCGCTGTGCGTCAGGGAGAAATTGAGCGTCGCTTCGCCTGGACGGAACGGTTCGTCCGCCGTCTGGGCTTCGCAACCCGGGATCGTCACGGACCGCACCGCATGCACATTCCCTCCGATGGAAAACTGCACGTCGCGAGTAACCGGCTCCGCTCCGAAATTCGCCAGCGACGCGAAGACCTCGACCTCCTGGGGCTGCTCGTAGGATCGCCTCGCGTTCATCGCGGTGACGCCGACGTTGTCCTGCGATTCGCCGATCCGATGGAAGACGATCTCGTCGTCGCCCACGATGATGCCGTCGAGGTCGCCGATTCGTCCGTCGCTGAAGAGCACCAATTGCGCCGGCTTCCCGGTGGTCCCGGCGGCGGACTCAACGCCGGAGGACTGCGCGAAGGCCCTCGCCACGGTCACGGCCTCGCCCAGCCGGGAGGCCCCGTCCCCGACCTCGATGGCGTCGATCCGGCTGGCGAGTTGCCGCTTGTCCGACGTGAAGCTGCACACCACGTTCGCTCGTTGATCGAAGGCAATCACCATCGCGTGATCCGATTGGTCCCGCCAGGAGAGGGTCGAGCCGGTCCGCATGGACTCGATAAACGCCTTGGCCTGTTTCTTGGCGGCGTCAAGACGCGTCGGCTTGACGTCCGTCGCGTTCATGCTGGCCGAGCGGTCGATCAGAAGGACATAGCGCTGTCCCGGTCCGCGCCGCAGCGCCAGCACCGGTTGCGCCAGCGCCACCAGGATCGCCGCCAGCGCCAACAGTTGGAGCAACAGCAGGAGATTCCGACGCAGTCTCTGGAACGGCGCGTTGACCTGGAGGTCCCGCACCGCCCGCTTCCACAGCAGCGTGCTGGAGACGAGGACCTCCTGACGCCGCAGCTTGAGAAAATAGAGCAACAGCAGCAGCGGCACAGCGGCCGCAGCAGCATGAAGCCCGGCAAGTGGCGTCAGAAACTCCATGTCACATCCCTATCGAAGCAACTGAATCTGGCGCAGATAGTTCAAAACCAGCGACTCGACGGAGTCCGCGGAATTCGCCTGCACATAGACCGCGCCGCGGTTCGTGCAGAAAGTCCGCAGCTCATCGCACCAGGCCGCAAGGTTGCGTTTGTAGTACTTGATCAGGGCCGGACCGACCGTGATCTCGGCGGCATCGCCGTCCTCGACGTCGAGCAGCTTCAGGTCCCCCGCCAGTTCCGGCGAGATCTCCTGCGGCGACAGGACCTGGATTACATACAGGTCGTACTTGGCGCCGATCAGCCGCCGCAGGGACGATTCGTAACCCTGCTTGAACAGGAAGTCGGAAACCACGACGGTCACGCCCGAGCCGATGCGAGAGGCGGTCACATCCCGGCACGCCTTCTCGAAATCCGACAGTCCGTCACACTCGGTGGCCAGCAGCATCTCGGCCATGCGCGGCAAGTAGTTGCGGCCCCGCATGTGGGGCAACTGGGCCCGCACGCCGTCGGCGAACAGGCTGATCGTGAGCCGATTGTTGTTCGCCAGGCTGATGTAGCCAAGAGCCGTGGCAAGGCGCTTCGCGAAGAGTCCCTTCGCGGGCTCCCCCACGCCCATCGAAGCGCTCGCATCGACGAGAAGATGCACCGTCAGGTCCTGTTCTTCGAGAAACAGCTTCAGAAAGAGCTGATCGAGCCGGCCGTAGATGTTCCAGTCCACAAAACGCAGGTCGTCCCCGACCACATAGGGACGATGGTCGGCAAACTCGACGCTCTGGCCGCGGCGCTTCGAGCGCCGCTCGCCCTGGAGCTTGCCTTGCAGGATCTTGCGGCTGAGCAGGTCGAGCGAATCGAGCCGGGCCATGAACTTCGCGTCCAGCAGGTCGGTCAACTTCGCGGTTGTGGGTCTTGTCGTTGCCATCGCGGTTCTCGATGAATGGGATGGGACCTATGCACTCACCTTCTGCTCCAGGGTCCTCGGCGTATTCTTGAAGATGTCGGTCAGGACGTCGTCGGTCCGGATGCCTTCTGCCTGGCCCTCGAAGTTCAACAGCAGCCTGTGGCGCAGCGCCGGCAGCGCCGACCTGGCGACATCCTCGAAGCTCACGTGATATCGTTCGTTGAGCAGGGCTCGGACCTTGGCGGCGAGCACCACGGCCTGTACGCCGCGAGGCGAGGACCCGAACCGGACGAACTGGTTCGTCATGCCCGTCGCGAATTCGCCCTGCGGATGCGTCGCCAGGACCAGGCGGATCGCGTAGTCCTGCACATGCTCGGCAACGACGACCCGGCGGGCCAGCTTCTGCGCCCACAGGATCTTCTCCGCGTCCGCGACGGTTTGAACCTGCGGCTCCTGGCCCGTCGTCGTCCGGTCCAGAACGGCCTTGAGCTGCTCGCGGTTGCTGTATGTCACGAGCAGCTTGAAGAAGAACCGGTCGAGCTGGGCCTCGGGAAGCGGGTAGGTTCCTTCCTGCTCGATGGGATTCTGCGTCGCCATGACCATGAACGGCTCCAGCAGTCTGCGAACCTGTCCGCCGCTGGTGACGGAGTGTTCCTGCATCGCTTCGAGCATGGCCGACTGGGTCTTGGGCGTGGCGCGGTTGATCTCGTCGGCCAGGATGATCTGACCGAAGATCGGTCCCTTCTGGAACTGGAATTCGCGGCGGCCGGTGGCGGCGTCTTCGACGACGAGATTCGTGCCCACGATGTCGGCGGGCATCAGGTCCGGCGTGAACTGAATCCGCCGAAACTCCAGTGACAGGGCCGAGCCGAGCGTCCGCACGAGCAGCGTCTTGCCCAATCCCGGCACGCCCTCCAGCAGGATATGCCCGCCGCTGAACAGGCCGATCAGCACGCCGTCCACGATGTCCTCGTGGCCCACGATGACCCGGCCGACCTCGCCACGGATCGCCTCGAACATCTCGCGGAAGTCCGCACACTGCTGTTCCACATTCTTCTCGTCACTCATGATCTCTTATCCTTTTTCCTCGTGACCTGTCTTCCTGCGCTTGACCTGCAGGAGTTGATCGATATGCGTGCTCGGCGACACAGGTTTGGCCGGCTTGGGCTCCTCGACCGCCGGCTGGGCTGATGGCGGCTCCTGACGTTTGCGATCCGAATCGATCAGATCGCCCCGGTACTTCTCGCCGCCTTCATAATGCTTCGCCGAGGCGCCGTCCGCCGCCTGGGCGGACCACTGGGCCCGCAGCTTCTGTCTTTGAGCCTGCAAGCGAGCGATTCGCTCGTCCTTCTGCTGCCGACCGGCCGCGGCCAGCCAGCCTGTGACTCTGCGGAGCATCGCCCGCACGTCGATGACGACGCGACGGACCGCGACGTCCAACAGGAACAGCAGGACCCACGCCAGCATCAGCGGCCGCACCAGGGGCAGGTGCGTCTCGGGGAATTTCAGGCCAGCGGAATCGAACAGGTTCGCCTCGTTCGGATCGGAATCCAGCGAGAGGACCCGCCCTCGCGTCATCTTGCTGACTTCCTCCAGCAGCGGCCCATTGTCCGACAGGTCGCGAAACTCCGGGGCGAACGGGATCGTCACGATCGCATTGGCTAGGCGCGTCGCCTCGGGGGATGGAGACGGCGCGTCCTCGTTGCGAGGCGCCGTCTCATCCGCTCTTCGGTACTGGAGGTTCACAACGTAGCTGCCGGACGATCGCGCGCGGAATCGCCCGGAGTACTGTCCCGGGCCCGTCTGCGTCAATTGGAGCGTCTCGCCTTTCATCTCGGGCGTCAGGACTTTTCCCTCGATGGACGCGAACTGAAGGAACCGGCCCTGGGCATCGAACGCTTCCACGCGAACTGTGGCCTCCTGGCCCTCCACATCGGTCATGATCTCGCATTCCGCGGACTGCGAGGGTTTGCCCGCCCAGCGGACCACCTGATCCCAGAGCTTCGAGAAACCGGGCCATTGCACCCACTGCGCCGCCCAGCGAGTGTCTGCGGAACTGGTGAACGCGACGCAGCGCCCGAGCCCGGACTGGCAGGTCGCCAGGATCGGGTCCGCCTCGTTGCTGCCAAGAACCAGTTGGTTCAGACCACCCTTGGGACCCGTCAGGACGTACCCGTCGAGAGGGGGCAGCGCAGTCGGCACGCCGGAAAGAACCTCGCTGAGCGCGTACACGACCTGCGGCGAGAACGTCTGCTCGACAATCATCGAGCGACGGACAACCTGGGCCTCCTTGATGAAGATCTCCGGGATCGTGGTCGGATCAGCGACCGGATAGAACCGCCCCTGTGCCGCGGCTGCAATGCCGTTCAGCAGTTGCATATTGGTGTCGGAGCCTATTGCCACCGTGGAGATCGTGATGCCCGCAGCGGCCATCTCCAGCCCAAGTCGGCTACAGTCTTCCGGGAACGCCGTCTGTCCATCCGTCAGCAGGATCACGTGCTTGACGGTCGGTTTGGCGCCCCTCAAAGCATCGAACGCCAGTTCCATGGCCGGCGCCATGATCGTGCCGCCGCCGGCGCCGACGCCGCCGATCTCGCGGTAGATCTTGTCCTTGTCCTCGGCCGGACCGAGCTTCACGAGCCATTCGCTGGCAGCGTCAAACAGCACAATGCCCACCAGGTCTCGGCGGCTCAGCAGACGGACGGCGCCCGCTGCCGCAGCCTTGCAGATCTCGACCTTCTCGCCCAGCATCGAGCCGCTGTGGTCCAGGACCAGCACCAGCGCACCCATCGGCAACTGCTTCTTCTGTGGTGGGTCCAGATCGACCGGCAGCATGGCCGCCACCGGCGAACCGATCCAACCCCCGGCGCCAAAGGACTCCGGGCCGCCCACCATGACGAGCCCGCCGCCCAGATCGTTCACATACCGACACAGCATCTCCTGCTGCGCCATCGTGAAGTGCTGGACCGCGGTGTTCACCAGCACAATCGCATCTACGTCCAACAGGCGAGACAACTCGGTTGGCAATTCGGAGATGTCGTCGCGGACAGTGTCGATCCCCGCCTGCTGAAGACCGCGGGCCAGGGCCTCGCCTCCCCTATCGACGTCAAAGACACGGACGTAGCCGGGGGCGGTCACACAGGTGATCGTCCCGGCACGGTTGTTCTCCGCGATTCGGTCCTGGCGAGGATCGTCCGCCAGGAAGACGACCTCGAAATCGTGAATCCCGCGGGCCCCCACCGGCACTGAGACCATCTTGACATTGGTCCCGGCCTTTAGTTCGACGGGGACCGCGACCTCCGGCGTATCGGGCATCAGATCGACCGGTTTGCCGTTGAGCGTGAGCATCAGCTTGCCGCGAACGTCCCCGGTGCTGTCCAGAAGGAACCGCAGGGGGATCGTCTGGCCGCTTCGCACCCGCGGCGGCGCCGCAACCCGCCGGAAGAGCACCTCGTTGCCGTAGCGGTATCGCAGGGGCAAGACATCGATGGGAATCCCGTTGGCCGCCGCGGTTCGGGCCGCTTCTTTCAGATCGCCCTCCGTCTCGTTGCCCTCGCTGGCCAGGACGATCCGCACTGCGGTGTCCGGCGGCGCGATGGCCATCGCCATCTGAACACCGTCGGCGAGCCGGCTCTGGCTGCCCGTCAGGAGGGTGTTCCTGCGACGGATCTGTGCGTCGCCGGTGGGCAACAGCGAGATGCTCGCCTCCTCGGCCACGTCGACGACGGCAAACTGGTTCTGTGTCGGTTTATGAACTACAGCTCGCGTCAAGTAGTCGAGAGCCGCCTCTGCCAACTCGCCCGGGATGGACTGGCTGCGATCCACCACCGCAATCACAGTCGTCCGACGGTTCTTCTGCAGGAGGGTGGGCCTGGCCAGCAACACCGCCAACAGCAGCACGACCGCGACGCGCAGGACCACCGCCATGAGACGGCGGGTTGTCCCCAGGGTCGTCAGGCTCCGTCCGGCCAGCCAGATCATCGGGACGATCACCAAGCTCGCCGCAAGCCACCAGGGCTGACCAAGATAGAAGCCGTACGCGTCGTTCACCGCCGTCACACTCGAATCCCATCCATCCGCGCATCTTCCGTGCTGTCGCAGGACAATGACATCCCGGGTCTCCAATCACTGCGGTTTGGGACCGCTCTCCTCAAGCTGATTGAAATAGGCCTTGACCGCGTCTTCATACCGTCGAGGGATCTGGTTCTCGCTGATCGCCTCGGCGGCGCTGTCGCGTCCCGCTTGAACAACCTCGGCGAAGGTGCGCTGGGTCTCGCCTTTGATCTGCACGTCCTTGAAGTACCAGCTCGCGACGGCGGGACCGCTGTCCGGCCGGCTCGGTGCCTTGGCCGTCTTGTTCGCGGCCAGCGGGTCCGAGGTGATTCTGTGCTCGTCCACGGAACTCAGGCCGATTCCCTTCCCGCCGTAGCCGCCACCCTCGCCAACCTCCCATCGGTCGCCCTGGCCCATGCCTTGGCCGAGACCTGCGAGGGCTCCCGACAACTCCGCCAGAGTCGCCTGGAGCTGAATGACCTGCTGCTGCATGGCGTCAAGGGAATCCAGCTCGCCGATAGCTCCAGCCAAACCGTCGCTGGAAAGGCCGCCGGCGCCGGCCGCCATCCCAAGGGCCTGCCCGAGACTTGCACAACTGGCCGAAGCCGCCTGGCTCGCCTGCACTTTCTTCATCAGTTGCTCGACCATCTCCGGCTTGAGCCCCTGCTTCTGCAGCGCCTGTCGCAACTGCTCCGGGCTCGCCTGGGCAAGCTGCTTGTCGAGTCCGAGCTTGGCCAGTTCCTCTTCGACCTGACGCTTCTGCTGGGAGAGCTTCTCCAGCTCCGCGGCCAGGCTCTGCATCTGCGCAGCCAACTCCTTGCGCCTTTCCTCCGGCAGCGATCCGTCGTTCAATTGGCTCTGCAACTGGGCGAGCGCCTTGGCGGCCTGCGGGAAATCTCCCTTGCCCAAGGCCATGCGGACCTGTTGCGAGAACGGGTCGGTCGAGCCGTGCAATTGTTTGAGCATCTGCTGGAGCGCTTCGGCGGTCTTGGCCTGCCCGCCCGCCTGCATCTGCTGGAGTTTGTCCGCCAGATCACCAAGGGCCTTGATCGCCTCGCGTTTGGCCTCCTGTGGCTCGGCCGCATGACCCAGTTCGTCGAGCTTCTTGAGGTCCGCCGCGAGATTCGGGTCCCCCGCCGCCCGGACGGCTGCTTTGGCCTGCTGCACCGCCTTCTTGACCTGCGTCTGGGCCGCCTGAACAGCCTGGGCCTTCTTCTGTTCTTCCTGCCGATCCCGGGCGAATCCGAAGAGGTCGTACTGAGGCAGGAGAAAGACCATTGCAGCGGTCGCTGCCCACACCCCGGTGCCGTAGGCCCAACTCCGCGACAGCATGATCGGGAAGTGTCCCGCCAGCTTGGCCTGTTGCATCACTCTGAGGGACTCGGCGCGGGCCGCCTTGGCGAAGGGATCGTTGGACTGCGCGAAAGCCAGGGTCGTACTGAACCGCTCGCTGAGCTTGAGCCGCTCGTCGAGCAACAGAGACGCCTCCATCCGACTGGGTAGCCTGAGAACCCAGAGAGCCAGTATAACGATGGCCGCGAGGCTCCAGAATGACCATATCCCCCAAGCCGTCAAGGTGCGTAATGACGCAAGACGGTCCGCCAGGACCGCGAGGGCCGCTACCGCTCCAGCGACCGCCAGGACCCTCCCGGCCTGACGGAGGAGAAGATTCACGCCGCAGCGAATCTGGACCGCTCTGACTTTTCGCTGGATTGCCTTCGGCAACGACATCTCGTCCGATCCTCATTCCCTATCTAAGCACAGGTTACGCGTTAATGTCCCGGCAGACGGCATCGCCGGCCTACCTGTATGACGCAGGCCAGGACCAAACGTTACCGACGGACCTGGAACGCGAGGTCCCAGGTTTCGCCGCCGGCGCGGGCGTCTTTGGACGGCTGCATTTTGCCAGCATCGTCCCTACCGTCCTCGCCGACACTGTAGACGATGTAGCCGCCATCCTGGCGATTATACCGCATGGGCTGGCCGTCAAAAGGGTCTTGTGGAACAGCCGACAGGAACTCAGGCACGAGCTGGTCGAGCGTCTGCGGAATCTCTCCGTGGGCAAGCCGATGCCGTTCCAGAGCCAGGGAGATCCTGGCGTTTTGCAGTCGCGCCACATACAAGACGTGCGAACGGAAGAGGCCGGACCCGTGGGTCATCCGCCGCAGTAGAATTCCCCTCCTGCCTCGCACATAGCGGGCATCCGCAGCCTCGCACGCGGCGCGATACTGACAAACGGGAAGTTGGACGATTCGCAGGCACTCTTCCGCGAAGTCAAGGTAGATGATCCCCTCCCTGGCGGAGAGCCCGAGCGCGCCGTAGGCCTCCAGCAGAGCACCGGGCGGGAGCTTTCCAAAGTCGTCGCGGTCGAAGGTCTGAGGTCCCACAAAGAGCGGGTGCATCAGGCATCGCTCCCCTACCCAGGCACGCAACAAGCCGGTCGTGACATCGAGTCTATCGAAGGCATCGGACAGTGTCTGGAGTTGTTCGTCCGTGCAGCGAACCCGATTGAGGACACGCTCGATCGTTGCGCAGATGCCGGCCCACCCATACAACCTGATGATGTGTGAGATCACGACGGGTTCATTGCGCAGCGAATCCGCGACGTGCATCGCCGCCCGGACGGCGCGAACCGCCGCGTTTGGGTCTTCCTGCTCGGCGCACAAGACCGCCTGGAGGCACAATAGCCCCACGCTTGTCCGCACCTTGCCGATATGGGACATGGCAACTCGCGGTCCGGCGGACAGGTCGATCGGGTATCGACACTCCGGAGTCATCGCCGCTTCGTACAGCGATTCCAGCGGATCGGAGTTCGCGCGGATGTACTGCTCCAAGAGAGCCGTGAGGTCTTCCGCGAGCGGCCGGCCCGGGTCCGGCCGGTCCACGTCTTGTCGCCAGAGGATCTCGCCCAGACGCTGCCAATCGCCTTTCGGAGGTTCCTGGTGAAGAGTGGCGGCACCGACAATCCAGTTGGCGGCATTATCGCCCGACTTGGGCCATGGGTACCAGGCGTCGTGTTCCTCGGGCGTCGCAGGGTAGCCCCCCGCACGAATCGCGCCAATACGCCGCTGGAACTCATGCCGCCAGTGCCACCGCAAGGCCAGAATGGCCGCGACGCCGCACAGCAATAGAACAAGCAGGATCGGCCCGGTCCGCGTCACACGTCGTTGTGTGCGCCGCGGACCTCGCGATGCCTGCGAGTCTCTCTCTCCGCCGTTCTGCACCACGACTGAATCCCTTTCACTCGGTCACAAGCCGGATGCTTCACTCCGCTCCGTTCAACGCGACGCGGACTGGGTTCTCGATCTGCAGCTTGTCAGATCGGGGCGCCCCCGCGAGACATGGCCGCGAGGAATTCCCGGTTTGTCGGGTACTTGCGAAGCAGCTTGAACAGGGCTTCCATCGCATCGCGGGGTCCGTAGTTCGCAACGACCCGTCTTAACGTGGTCAAGCCGCGGCCATGGTCCGGCGAATACAACTTCGCCTCTTTCCGCGTGCCGCTGGCGGGGATGTCGATCGCAGGCCAGATCCGCAGCTCGGCCAGCGAGCGGTCCAGGACCAGCTCGCTGTTGCCGGTGCCCTTGAACTCCTCGAAAATCAGTTGATCCATGCGGGAGCCGGTGTCGACCAGGCAGGTGGCGATGATCGTGACGGAGCCGCCGTCCTCGATGGCCCGCGCCAAGCCGAACAACCGGCGGGGAATTTCCAGCACGCCCGCCTCCAGACCTCCGCTCATGGTGGGCCGGGAGGCCCCGCCCCGCCGGGTGCGGTTGTTGAACGCCCGCCCGACGCGGGTCAGGCTGTCAATCATCAGGACAACCTCGTGGCCGCACTCCAGCTCGCTCTGGACGTGCGCGAGCACCAACTCGGCCAGCTCGCAATGCTCGTCGGCGGTATGGTCACTCGTGCTGGAGACCACTTCCGCCCCAGGGCAGGCCCGCTTGAAATGGGTGACCTCCTCGGGGCGCTCGTCGATCAGCAGTACGATGATGCGGGTCTTTGGCGAGCAGTGCTTGATCGCGCCGACCATCTGCTCCAGGAGAATCGTCTTGCCCGCCTTGGGCGGTGAGACGATCAACTGCCGACTGCCCTTGCCGACCGGCGAGATCAGGTCGACGATCCGCATGCTCTCGTTGCCGCAGGCGCCCAGATCGAACCGCTCGCACGGGTCGATAGCCACCAGGTCGGCGAAGTGCGGGCGGCCTCGGAACTTCTCCGGCGGCAGCCCCCCCACCGAATCGACCGAGACCACGACGCGTTTGCCCTTCTTCAGATCAACCTGCCCGGTGACGGCGGCGCCTTCGATGATCCCGAACCGGCGTACGAGGTCCATCGGGACCGACGCCATCAGCGGGCCCGTCCGAAACGACCGGTCCACCGTACGGAGCGAGTACTGATCCTTATTGATGCGTTTCAAAACTCCAGCGATTGCTTCACTCATGAGCACCTTCCATGGGATTGTGCGGCGGCCCCCGATGGGCCGACCCAAAGGCGGTATCATAACACAATCCTTTGCCTTGGCAACCATCGAGATGGAATTGTCATACCCCGGATTCCCCAGGTCAGCGGGCAACATAGCCGCAGGCTGAGACTACATAGGAGATGTCGGACACGGCCCTATCCTCATTCTTGAGCCAATTTCGCATTTCCTGATGGCTCAGGTAACATGTGGCCTGCAAATGCGTCCTTGATAGGGATGCATAGAAATGCCGCCGTGGCTGAGCAAGAGTGGTAGGATCTCCTGAATGGGTTGGCAGAGATTGCATCGTATTGGATTCATGTGCCAACGGCTCACTCGAAGGGAGAAGCCAATGAACTGCCGAATGTGCCGTCTTGTGATTCTCGCCGCCGTGGGAATAGCCCTCGTCTGGACATCTCGTGTGGCTGCGGCCGAAGCCGTGCCTGCGAACGCGGGCTTCGAACAGGGGCAACCCGGTCAGGCTCCGGCTCAATGGCTTGTGCCCAAGATCCCCGGCTTTCGTGTGTTTGTCTGCGACGAGGACCCGAAAAGCGGCACACAGTGTCTGACGATCAAGCCGAGCGCGGAGGGATCTGGGCCGTTTGGAAACGTGATGCAGAGGATCGATGCTGCTCCATTCCGTGGGACGCGCGTACGATACCGGGCTGCGGTTCGTACGGCCATCGATGGCCAAGAGGGCAGAGCCCAGCTTTGGCTGCGAGTCGATCGGGTCAGAGAGAAGGGGCAGCGCAGGATGGGCTTCTTCGACAATATGAGCGATCGTCCTATTCGGAAGAAGGACTGGGACTACTATGAAATCGTAGGCGACATTGCTGAAGACGCGGAGGCAATCTGTCTGGGCATGTTCTTGGCAGGCAGCGGGCAAGCATGGATGGATGACGTTTCGCTGGAGATTGTCGATCAAGACGCTGAGGTGACTGGCCGCGGTCTTCGAGGCGTATCGTTTGACGACATCGGTCCCGGCCTGCTTGAGATCACCGGCGCCATGGAGCTGAAGTGCGGGCCTTCTCTGGTCAGTCGCCTGACAAGAACGTTGGGCTTGGCGGCCAAGAAGGCTGACGATAAGCAGGAACAAGACGCCAACGTCTTGATCCCCGTTCCCTTGGCCTATCGGCAGCAGGTCCCCGTGACTTATGAACTGACCGTGGACCCTCCCGAGGTCGCAACCAGCGTCGCGATCTATCAAGACACGCCGGAGAACCATGTTGCGAAGGTATCGGTCGCGCTCAGCCCTAAACACGACAAGGTGGGCATCAGATTCCGCTCCCTTGTTCTCGTGGGTCCGTCGTCCTTCAGCGACGTCCCGGACCGGGTAGACATCCCCGACCGGTGGCCCGAGGAGTGTCAACCGTGGCTTGGGTCCACATGGTGTGTCGACTCGCAGCACGAGAGGATCCAGGCATTGAGCAGGGAGATCCGTGAAAACGCCGATGATGTGATGACCCTGATTGCCGCCGTTCAGGAGCGGGCCAGCGTGATCTTCTCGAACGCTCAAGGCCAAGCCAGGGACCTGACGGCCGTCGAGGCGTTGACGGGTCGTGGATCATGCACCAGTTCCGCCAACGTTGTGGCCGCCCTGTTGCGAGCGAGCCATATCCCGGCCCGAGTCGTTGCGGGGTATCCGAGTTGGTCCGGCCCGCTGCAGACGCACTATATCGTCGAGGCCTACGTGCCTCAGTTTGGTTGGTATCCGATCGAGTCGAGCATGTGCAAATCGCCCTGGCCCAATGAGTATCAGGTCAACGTCGCGATCGTCCCGCCGAAGTATGAAAGCAGAGAACTTGCCGACGCAAGACCCATGGCCGCCGGTGGTGTGCCGTACTTGTCGCTGACCGAGATGCCGGGTGCTCCATCCACCATCTCGGCGAAGGGAACCATCGATCCGGCCGCAAACTGTGACCATCAGTGCAAGATGATCCGCAAGTTCCCGACCGACGACGGCCAATGGGACTCCGTTCTTAACGCCGCCAATTCGCGATGGCGGAAATGGCTCGCTTCCGAGCCGCGCTCGAACGAAAAAGGTCAACTGGTTCTGGGCCCAAAACCCGAGACGATCGACGCAACGTCGCCATCCGAGCTGATGGAAGAACTGACGCGTTAGCTGGAGACGCGTGAGTCGCAGTCTCCTGGACACCCCATGCCCCTTCTGGGTCCTTGCTGTCAGGACGCATCGCGGCGTGATCCTGTTGACCACGCCCACACGGCGTAGTCGATTACTCACCCGCGGGTTCGTTGAAATCCACGCGGGCCTTGTGGACGCTGAGGGAATCAGAGCCTCCGCCGAGCACATCGTACAGGCCCGCCCCGATTCCTCCAAGCGGCGTGACGACGTTGGAACCGTGGTCTTTGCGGACACACGGCCTCTGCTCAACATCATTTCTCACCTCACATGACGCATCGCATTCTCCAGGTCTCGCATCTCATTCTGAATACCAGACATATGCGCCGGGGGCCAGCGGGCAACGTATCTCCCCATTGTCAGAGAAATCCGATGGCGGCGTCGGCATGTCCTTGTGGCCGATGACAACGCCCCAATGCCCGATGAAACCTCCGCCGCCCAGGAAAATACGAATCACCGGACGGCCCAGATCATCTCGCCGAAGACTGCTGTCACGCCACTGCAGACGGGCAATCGACGGCGGAATCGGAACATAATTGGGAGACTGTAGCATTGTTACAGAGGATTTTCTCAGCTTCGAGGCCGCAGTTGGACGATATTTCCCAGAAAGCGGTTTCTTGGAGATATGGTCATGGATGGCCCCGGAAGCTATGTGGCCGATCCCACC
>JAGOLX010000003.1 GCA_017993835.1 Phycisphaerae bacterium | reverse complement strand
TCAAGGCCAACAAGCCTATGAACGCCGCCATCAGCAAGAAACGCTCAAATCCCTCGCAAAACGTGCCAAACAAATGGGTTATGCGATAGTCAACACAGACTCCGGGGAGTTAGTTTCTTAGGAGCGGCAGCGAAGGATCTGGGCTTCGGAGGAGACGTTTCGTCCGCAGTCGAAAGTGACCTCGCGCGCCTGAGCCAGATGCTTCGCGTTGCTCAGCATGACAAACGCCGCGACGTCGAGAAAACACTTGCATCTTCCTTGATGCAGGTGCTACAATACGGGAAATAGAGAACGAGAGCCGAAGGCGGGCCGGATGTCCTTTTATAGTCTGGTCGTCATCATAACGTAATTCTGGCAGCACCTTTTATACTTGCCCCCTTCGACCGACACGCACGTGTCTCGTGCGACGGGTCCATCGCATACGCTCATTATCCACTCATCCAAAGGATCGGAGTATGAAGGCGAAAGCAGCAGTAATTACACTGGCGGCGGTCCTCTGCCTGCTCACGGCGGGCAGCGCCTGGGGCAAGGTGATCTACGTCGATGACGATGCGCCGGCGGGAGGCGACGGCACATCCTGGACTGCGGCCTATACGTTTGTGCAAGATGCTCTGGCGGGTGTGAAGGTTGCGGAGGAGTCAGTAGAGATCCGGGTGGCTCAGGGGATCTACAAGCCGGATCGAGATATGGCCCACCCGCAGGGTGGCCCGGGATCACCGTCGACTTTTGAGTTGACCGGCGACGTCAGCCTTCGGGGTGGATTTGGTGGGATCATCGCGCCTGACCCAAACCTCCAGGATATCAGTGTGTTCGAGAGTATCCTGACCGGAGACCGGGACGACAACGACTGTAACATGGGCATTATCGCCAGAATGTCGAGTAGAGAACGGTGGGATGAACCCACACACGCGGACAACAGTGGCACTGTGGTAGAGATATCCGGGCTCGGAGTCGTCTTGCTGGAGGGTTTCACAGTGACTGGGGGATTCACAAGCAGCGGGGGTGCGGTCTACGGTCTTCCCTACGGTGAGTGTGGCGCCGGAGTGCTTATCTACGACCATGAGGGCGAGGCTATCCTCAGGGACTGCCGTATCACGGGCAATTTTGCCGAAGAACTGGGCGGCGGTATCGATGTCTTCGATGCCAATTCCATCCGCGTGGAAAACTGCACGATCACCTCGAATGTTGCCGGGTGGGGCGGTGGAATGTCCTGGATGGACGCCACGCGCGTCGAGCTGATCCGTTGTGTGTTCACCGACAACTGGGCGTGGGACGGGGGAGCCGTGACAGTGTACGGAGACAGCAGCGACATAGCTCATCCTGTTTGCTGTGCCTATGTGTCCGGGTGCGTCTTCTCAGGCAATGTGGCATCTAGTCACGCGGGGGGCTTCCTGGTTTGTTGTGGCGATAGTGTGCTTGTCACTGAAATCACGAACTGCGTTTTCGAGGGGAACTCGGTTGTGAACCCCTCATCTGGTATCGCCGTGCGGACCGAAGGCGACGCTAAGCTGACGCTGAGAAACAGCATTCTCCGAAACAACTGGTGCTGGACTAAGTCGTCAGGATCTCCGGCAGCCTCCGATGATACAACAATCGAAGCAACGTACTGCAATATCGAAGGTGGATGGTCTGGCGAAGGGAACATTGATACTGATCCATTCTACGCCTGCCCGGGGTGCTGGAACCCAAACGCAAGTCCGAATGAAGAGGGAGACAATTGCTGGGTGGGTGGCGACTACCATCTAAAATCGCAGGCAGGCCGTTGGGATCCGAGTAGTGCGAGCTGGGTCCTGGATGACGTGACAAGTCCTTGCATCGATGCAGGCGATCCGAATAGTCCCATCGGCGATGAGCCATTCCCCAACGGCGGGCGGATCAATATGGGCGCTTACGGCGGGACCGCCGAAGCGAGCAAATCCTACGCGGAGGACTGAATCGACGGGGCAATACAACTCTTGGCCCGGATGCTTCACTTCGTTCAGCATGACAAGGGGAATTGGCGAGTGCACGCCCGGTCCCGAGTTGTCCCGCCGCCAGGTGTGAAGATGGTGCGTGGTACGCACCCTACGGAGCGGAGCCGTTCGGAGTTCCGCGTTTACGCGGTCTGACCCGCCTGCAGGCGGAACTCCAGACTCTGCGACAGCTCTGCCATGCGGACGGGTCTTTTGTGCTTTCTTGACATTGAATTGTGGTTCTGCCATACTGGCCGCGAAGCGTTCTCGCATGGAATGCGCGTTCGAACAGGTAATTGCAGAAAGCAGATCGCATGGCGTTTGAGAAGATAAGCAAGGCCCTCATCAAGGTCTTCGGGTCGCGGAATGAGCGTTTGGTGAAGGGGTACATGGCGGTAGCCAAGCGGGCTGCGGCCTTCGAAGAGCCGATGAAGCAGCTCGGCGATGAAGCGCTCAAGGCCAAGACCGCGGAATTCAAGGCCGCCATCGCAGGCGGCAAGCGGGCGGAAGACCTCCTCCCCGAGGCGTTCGCGACCGTTCGCGAGGCCGCCCGGCGCACCGTCGAGATGCGTCATTTTGACGTCCAGCTCATCGGCGGCAACGTCCTCTACGACGGCAAGATCGCGGAAATGGCGACGGGCGAGGGCAAGACTCTCGTCGCGACGCTGGCGGTCTACCTCGTACACCTGACGGGCCGGCACGTCCACCTCGTGACCGTGAACGACTACCTGGCCAAGCGAGACGCGGAGTGGATGGGTCCGATCTACAAGGCCCTCGGACTGACCGTCGGCGCGATCCAGTCGGACATGGACACCGCGGGCGAGGAGCGCAAAGCCCAGTATCGCTGCGACGTCACCTACGGCACGAACAACGAGTTCGGCTTCGACTACCTGCGAGACAACATGAAGGTCTCGCTCGACCAGATGGTGCAGAGCAATCTGGAATACGCGATCATCGACGAGGTGGACTCCATCCTGGTCGATGAAGCGAGGACGCCGTTGATCATTTCGGGTCCGGCGCACGACGACGTGACCCGCTACCGCAAGGCGGACCAGGTCGCTCGCCAGTTGATCGGTCTCCAAGGCGGTTACGACCGCGTCAAGAAGCAGATCGACGCGGCGGAACGCCAGATCGCCAACGCCCAGGGCGAGGTCGCGGAGGCCAAGAAGGACAAGGACCACGACCGGGTCGAGAAGGCCCAGAAGGTGATCGAGAAGGCGCAGCGGGAGATCGAGGAAGCCCAGGCGAAGCTGTCGCAGGCGACGCAGTACTACGAGGTCGAGTACGACCGCAAGTCGGCCCACCTGACCCACGAGGGGATCGGGGCCGCCCAGGAGATCGCGGGGATCGGCTCGTTCTTCACCGGGTCGAACATGGAGTGGCCGCACCTGCTGGAGCAGAGCCTGCGGGCCCACGTGGTCTACGAGCGGGAGAAGGACTACGTCGCGATGGACAACAAGATCATCATCGTCGACGAATTCACCGGGCGGCTCATGCACGGTCGCCAATGGTCCGACGGTCTGCACCAGGCGGTCGAGGCCAAGGAAGGCGTCACCATCAAGGAAGAGACGCAGACGCTCGCGACGATCACGCTCCAGAATTTCTTCAAGCTCTACGACCAGATCTCCGGCATGACGGGCACCGCCGCGACGGAGTCCGAAGAGTTCATGAAGATCTACAAGCTGGAGGTCGTGGTTATCCCGACGAACAAGCCGTGCGTCCGCGACGACCAGGAGGACGTGATCTACAAGACGGGCCGGGAGAAGTTCGACGCGATTGTCGAGGAGATCAACCGGATCAGCTCCGAGGGGCGTCCCGTGCTCGTCGGTACGATCAGCATCGAGAAGAGCGAGGAACTCTCAGCCAAGCTCACCAAGCGTCATGGCCTCGACCACGAGGTGCTCAACGCCAAGCAGCATGCCCGCGAGGCTCTGATCGTTGCCAAGGCCGGCCAGCAGCACACGGGCCGGGACGGGAAGGTGCGAGGCAATGTGACGATCGCGACGAACATGGCCGGTCGCGGCACGGACATCAAGCTCGGGCCGGGCGTCGCGGAGATCGGCGGCCTGCACATCCTGGGCACCGAGCGGCACGAGGCCCGGCGCATCGACAACCAGTTGCGCGGCCGCGCCGGCCGGCAGGGCGACGCAGGCTCCAGCCAGTTCTTCCTGTGCTTCGACGACGACCTGATGCGGATCTTCGCGGGTGAGTGGACCGTCAAGGCCCTCTCCTGGATCGGCTGGGAGGAAGGCCAGCCCATCTACCACAAGCGGATCAGCAAGGGCATCGCGCGGGCGCAGAAGAAGGTCGAAGAGCGCAACTTCGAGATCCGCAAGAGCCTGCTCGAATACGACGAGGTGATGGACTACCAGCGGAAGATCTTCTACTCCCGCCGGCGGGACCTGCTGGGCGGCAAGGGCGTCAAGAAGCTGATCGAGGAGATGATCGACGCGGTGGTCACGAAGCAGGCCAAGACGATGCTCGACAAGGAGTATCCGCTGTCCTGCATCATCGAGTGGGCCCGGGCGAACTTCGACGTGGAGCTCAAGGCCGGCGACGTGGTCGGCGCCGAGCCGAAGGAGATCGAGGAACACATCAAGCAGAGGGCGCGGGACAGCGTCCAGAACGACGTTTCCCTGTCGCTCGGCGAGTACTTGGAGGACTACGAGGACCCGAGCACGTGGGACGCCGCGGGCCTGTCCAAGTGGGCGATGAGCGCCTTCAAGGTGAACCTGAGCCTGCACAAGATCAAGAGCCTGTCGCCCGAGGAGATCGAGCAGCAGCTCATCGCGGCGGCTGCCGAGCAGGTGGACAAGAAGGACTGCACGATGCTCGCGGAGTTCCTGCGCGACGATTTCGCGGTCCGTCGGTTCGCGGAGTGGGCGAGGGCGAAGTTCGACCTGAAGTTCGACGTGGAGCAACTGAAGGGGCGCAATGCCGAAGCGGTCCGGCAGATGGTGCTCGAGCAGACGGCAATGAAATACCGCCGCCGGGAGATCGAATACCCCGTCGAGTTCGGGATGAGCCTGGTGTCCGGCCAGCAGGGGGCCAATGTCTATGGCTTCGAGGACCTCGCCGCCTGGGCGAACCGCAAGTACAACGCGGGCTTCACCGCGGAACACCTGCAGAACGCCAAACCCCGCGACATCCAAGGGCAATTGCTGACCTTGAGCGAGGGCTACAACGACGGGAAGCTCGACGAGGAGCTGGACCGCCAGATCGCAGGTCGGAGCAAGGCGGAGCTGGCGCGGTGGGCCAACGAGCGGTTCAATGCCTCCCTGCGTGAGGAGGATATCCCGGACGATGGGGTCAGAGCCCGGCTGGCCGAGGTCGGGCGGGAATTCCTCCGCGCCGAGCTGGCTCACCTGGAACGCTATGTCCTCCTGCAGGTCTACGACAGCACCTGGAAGGACCATCTCTACGCGATGGACCACCTCAAAGACAGCATCTGGACCCGGTCTCTTGCGGAGAAAGATCCGAAGACCGAGTACAAGCGGGAAGGCTTCCGGATGTTCAACGAGATGCTCGAATCCATCGAGGATCGCGTGACCGACATCATCTTCCGCGTTCATATCGAAGCGGGGGCTCGGGCTCGAAACGTCTGGCGGGTGAGCCAGACGTCGCACGACCAGGTCGGTCAGTTCGCAGCGGGCGAGCGGGATCGAGAGGCGGCTCAGGCCCCCCAGCAAGGCGAAGTGCAAGTCAAGCAGATCCGCCTGGACCAGCCGAAGGTGGGTCGGAACGACCTGTGCCCGTGCGGGAGCGGCAAGAAGTACAAGAAATGCTGCGGCCAGAAGGGGTGATTCGCGGTGTCCCGACCGCACCCGAGGCGAATCCCGCCGTTCCGTGCGCAAAAGAAAACATCGAGTAACATGGCGCTACCCGATGTTTTCCGGAGGGGAGAAAAATCTATTCTTCCGTTGACCTGGATATCGGCAACTGTGCCTGGGCACTTGAGTTCAGCATTGTCGCATCTTTCATTGTCCTATAAGAGTTACGGCGGCCCCGAAGAGATAGTTCACCAGCCATCGAAGATTTTCCGGATATGCGGAGGTCGTCTGCAATTCTTGCGATGGGTTCGGTCCCGATTCCCAGTCGGAATACGGGGGTTCCATGCGCCGCCCGGCGCGACAGGATCGCCCGGGGGTGCGATTCATGTTTGCAGGCAGGTTCTTCCAACCCCTGGGAATCGACCCTGTCATTCCTTCGCCAAGCGGGAATCCAGGAACCGTAGGACCCGGCCCGTCATGGACAGTGGATCCCCGCCCCCGATCGGGTCGGGGGCAGGCTCTGCGCGGGAATGGCAAAGTCAACGTCAAAAGGCCCATTTCGCAGCAAACCAGGAAGCACCTACAAACGTGAAGTGCATCCGCTGCCGCGTGCGTTTGCATCTTGTCCATTGCACTTCCCTGTGAATCCGATATGCTCTTGGGCTTGCGCCCGTCGATGGGCGGCTCGGAGTGTGACTGAATCCCTATGAATCCACGATCCCTACGCGTGCAATGGATACAACTGATGGTTCTCTCGGGCATCCACTTCCTGGTGGACATGTTCGGGAACATGCTCCCGGCCATCCTGCCGGAGATGCGCAAGCAGTTCGCCATGGCGCTCTGGACGGGTGGGTCGGTCTTGGCCGCGCTGTCCCTGGCTGCGAATGGGGTCCAGGTTCTCACGGGCGGAATGAGACCCAATAAGACCTCGCCGCTGTTCCTTCACATCGGGATGGTCCTGGCCGCGAGTATCTGTCTGATCTTCCTGGCGCCCAAATCGCCTGCTGGAATCGTCCTGCTCCTGGTCCTGGGAGTCGTGAGCGGCTCGGGTATCGCGATCACTCATCCGGAAGGGCTCCGGGCGGTGCACACGTTGGACCGGATCTCGCCCTCGCTGAGCATGCCTGTCTTCATGACTTCAGGGTTCCTCGGGTTCGCCAGCGGCGGGATGATCTCGGCCCACCTCGTTTCATCCTACGGACTCAAAGGGCTCTGGCCCCTGGCATTAGGTTCCGTCGTTGGCGTCTTCGCATTGTGGGTCGCGAAAGTCCATCTGTCGACGGAAGAGTCGGAGTCTCACCCGGGCAATTCACGCCCGCAGCTTGGCCCGGAAGCGTTGCCGTTCTGGAAAGTGCTGCTGATCGGGCTGCCGGCGGCCGTATCGACGACGGTCATCCTGCAGCTTGCCCCGACATACCTGAACGAGTTGGGATTCGATCTGGAGTTCGGCGGCTTCGCAACTGCGATGTTCGGCTGGGGCAGTACGGTCGGTCCGTTCGTTTGGGCGGCCATCGCCCGCAAGAAAGGGGATCTGAGGTGCTCCGCCTGGGCGTTTCTGCTGTCGTTTCCCTTCATGGCACTGTACCTGGTGTTCGCTGCGCACCGTGCGGCCGCCTGGCTGCTTGTCGGAGTGGGCTTCTCCTCGATGTCTGCGTACATCCTGACGATCACCCTGGCCCGCAACGCTCGCGGGGCGAACCTCGGGCGCCGCATGGCGCTCATCGTGGGTGGCACGTGGGGGATTGCCATGCTCGTCTTCCTGGTCCTGGCCGCGGTGGCCGATCTGGTTGGGACGGGTCCGATCCTGAAGCTCACGCCGGCGGGCTATCTGATCTCGGCCGGGCTCGCTTTTTGGGTGCTGCGCCGGCATCCGGAATCGTCGCGTTACCGCACGACGACGCCGGTCCTTGAGACTCCCGTGTGATGATCCAGGGTGCCGCAGCGACGGCGTCAAACACCGCCTGCCCTCCGGCGCAGATCGGAGATTCGCAGCGCCTGCTCCTGTGTGTAGGCACCCACGCGGGTTCGTTCGAGCTGTTCGACGTATCCGCCCGTGCCCAGGAACTCGCCCAAGTCTCGCGCGAAAGACCGGACGTAGAAGCCTGAACCGGTGATCAGGCGAACGTCCACGCAAGGCCACTCATATCGGAGCAGCTCGACAATCTTCGCTTCAACCGGCCTTTCGGACAGCTCGATCTGCTTTCTGGCTCGGGCCAGCTTGTATGCGGCCCGCCCGCCCACTTTGACTGCCGAGAACGCCGGCGGGCGTTGCCCGTGGACCCCTTCGAAACTCGCCAGGGCCGCCCGAATCCGTTCTTCGCCGGGGATTTCTGAGACGTTCGTCTCCTCCTTCTGGCCCTCGCGGTCGTCGGTCGTGCTCCGCCACCCGAGCCGGACGCGGGTCACATATTCCTTCTCCGTCCCGACGACGGTCCCCAGGAGTTTGGTGGCCGCCCGACCCACGCCGACCACGAGGATGCCCTTGGCGCAGGGGTCCAGCGTGCCGGCGTGGCCCACGCGTTTCTCGCCTGTCGCCCGTCGGACCGCGTCCACCACGTCGTGTGAGGTCATGCCTTCGTCTTTGTACACGGCGAAGATGCCCTCCCCCGGAATGGATGGCTCATGGCTCATGCAGCCATTATAACGTCCTGGACACGAGATAGGAGAATTTGCTATCATAGGAGGGTAAGCAGCCCTGGAATTCTGCTTGCGAAGACGTTTCCGTCGGTTCGTCCTGAAGGAGGAATGAGATGATGCTTTTCGACAGTTCGCATCGTTCGTCGCGTGTCCGTCTGGGTGTCGGCCTGCTCGTCCTCCTGGGCGGGGCGCCGCTGGCGGCGTGGGCCGCACAGTACGGCGGCGGAGACGGGACGCAGCAGAATCCCTTTCTCATCTCCACCGCACAGGAGTTCGCAGCCATTGGAGAGAACTCCGCCGACTGGAGCAAGTACTTCAAGCTGACCGCGGATATCGACCTGTCCGACTGCAATGAGACGAATCTCCACATGATCGGCAAATGGGTCGTCGTGGGATCTGCCGCCAATCTTCCCTTCAGCGGGAACTTCGAGGGCGACGGGAAGACCATCTCCGGCTTTCGCTACAAGGACATGCAGTCGCAGTACGTCGGTCTGTTTCAATACGTCACGGGCAACATCACGAACCTGAAACTGACAGGGGCAACCGTCACCGGCAACGGCTTCGGCGCCGGCGCTCTCGTGGGGTATCAGGGCAGAGGAGCGGTGACCAGTTGCTCGGTGACCGGGGCGAAGGTCTCGGGCAATCTTGGGGTCGGAGCCCTGGTGGGGGCGCTCGACGGCAGCGCCCACATGTGTCGATCGAACGGCGCCGTCACCGGCGTCCGGTATATCGGCGGACTGGTCGGCCAGCTCGGCGGCGGACGGATCACCCGCTCGTACTCGAAGGCCAAGGTCGTCGGCAGCGAAAGCGTCGGGGGTCTCATCGGAGGCGTGCTCAAACAAACCAGTGTGGTCGAGTCCTGTTACGCGACCGGCTCGGTGAGCGGAGCCCTCTACGTCGGCGGGCTGGTGGGCGCGCTGTCGTCGGGAAGCGTCTGGCACTCCTACTCCACGGGCGCGGTCAGCGGGACACAGTCGGCCGGGGGCCTCATCGGACAGCAGTGGGCTTTGGGAGAGGTCTTCCTCTCGTTCTGGGACACGCAGACCAGCGGGCAGGCGACCAGCGCCGCGGGCACGGGTAAGACGACCGCCGAGATGAAGAGCTTCGATATGCTCGCGTCGGCGAATTGGGACTTCGCGACGATCTGGGCGATCTGCGACGGGGTCGGCTA
Source organism: Phycisphaerae bacterium (assembly GCA_017993835.1). GTDB lineage: Bacteria > Planctomycetota > Phycisphaerae > Sedimentisphaerales > Anaerobacaceae > PLanc-01. The sequence goes on along the minus strand of JAGOLX010000003.1, from coordinate 208,654 downwards.
CCCGGTCTTTCTCTGGCAACTTCCCGTGGGGGACTTGCGGTGCCCGGACGGCGTGAACTTCACCGATTTCGTCTGGTTTGCCGCCAACTGGCGACACGACGATTGCAGCGTGCTGAACTACTCCTGCGAGGGCGCGGACCTCGACGGTTCGGGCGAGGTGGACCCTCGCGATCTGGCGCTGTTCGCGGCCAACTGGCTGGCCGGCCTGGATTAGGATGGAGCCATGAAGGACCCGGAGACTGCACTCGCAGGGAGGACGGCGCTCGTCACCGGAGCGGCCAGGCGACTGGGCCGGGCCATGGCGATGGCGCTGGCCGAGCAGGGGGTCCGAGTCGTGGCGCATTACCATCGCTCGGAGCAGGACGCGGTCACGCTCTGCGACGAAATCCGGCAGGCGGGCGGCTCCGCGTGGCGGGTGCAGGGCGATCTCGCCGACGCCCAGCAGGTCGAGGGGGTCTTCCGCGACGCCGTGGCGCGGGCTGGCCCGATCGACATCCTGATTAACAGCGCCTCGATCTTCGAGCGGGACACGATTTGGGAGGCCGACGAGGAGTCCATACTACTGAATCTCCGCGTCCACGCGATGGCGCCGCTGACGCTGGCGCGGGCGATGGCCCGACAGGGGGGGCAGGGGCACATCATCAATCTCCTGGACACGCGCGTGACGGTCTATGACAAGGAGCATGCCTCCTACCACATCAGCAAGCGAGTTCTCGCGACACTGACCCGGATGCTGGCGCTGGAGCTGGCGCCGAAGATCGCGGTTAACGCCATTGCGCCGGGCCTGATCCTGCCGCCCGCAGGCGAGGACGAGACCTATCTGGAAAGGCTGTCCCACTGTAATCCGCTGCACCGTCACGGCGGGCCGGCCGACGTCGTCGATGCGGCGCTGTTCTTGCTTCGCAGCCGCTTCATCACAGGCCAGATCCTCTACATCGACGGCGGATATCACATGAAGGGACACATGTATGACTGAGGACCGGATGTCGCTGCCGGCGGACCGCATCTTCATTCGCGACCTGGCGATCCGCTGCATCGTCGGCGTGGACGAGTACGAACGGCGAGAGAAACAGGAGGTTCTGGCTCAGATTACCCTGCACGTCGATCTTCGCAAGGCCGGCCGGACCGATGCCCTCGCGGACAGCGTCGACTACAGCATGCTCAAGAAGCAGATCCTCCAGGCGACGGAGGGCACGCAGTTCCGCCTGATCGAGGCCCTGGCCCAGCGGATCGCCGACGAGTGCCTCAAGGAGCAGCGAGTGCAGTGCGTTGAGGTGGCCGTGGAAAAGCCAGGCGCCCTGCGATTCGCCCGCACGGTCGGCGTCCAAATCGTCCGTCGCAGAGAGCCCGACGGTCGATAGACGCCATTGGTGATGAAGTGGACTTTGCGGATTTCATGTTGACATAAGCGGGCGGGAAGTCCAAAATAGCGGGTGTGTGGGCTGAGACTGGCGCCTTCGGGCAACCGATGCGATTTTGACCTTGTAGCGGCGAGCAATGGGTCATTGGGGCGACTGCAGACGTGGTCTTTCGCGTCAGAGAGGCGGATGCGATGGCGGGCCGGGCGAAACGGATGAGAGCCGGGAAGGCGGCTTCGGCCGGGACGGAGCGGTTGCATACACAAATCATCAATCGTAAATCATCAATCGTAGATCCTGATAGTTTCACTCTGATCGAGCTTCTTGTCGTCATTTCTGTTGTAGCGTTGCTCATGGCTTTATTGCTGCCGTGTTTGCAGCGGGTTCGCAAGCAGGCAGGGGCCCTGCGCTGTCAGGCACACCTGCGCCAATCAGGCGTCTACTTCGCGGCGTATGCGGCTGAGAACGATGGGCGGCTCACGATGGGCTCCAAGACCAGCGAAAGCACACTCCATCTCATACTCATGAGATACATCCCGGTGCTTGCAGGGCCATCTTTGGAACACAAAGACCTGCTGTTCTGTCCCATGGCCTCGAAACCCAGGAACATGCCCGACCCCGCGAAGATCCAAGTGGTGGGACCCACTGGCGCGTGGGATCACTGGGAGCCAGGCACGCTGCGTGGATGGCGGCCTATCGGCCCTCGCAAGAGGACCTTGTCGTCTACATCGGCAGCTTCGGATTCAACCGGGTCGTTTACTCCACACCTAGCGAGGCGAGTGATGGGGGAATGCGGTACTTGCCGATGGACATCAGGGAAGCGTGGCAAACGCCCGTGTATCTCGACAGCATTCATGCGGCTAGCGCGCCCACAGCTTCAGATGAGGGGCCGCCGGCAGCCGAAGGTTGCACTAGCGGCAACTGCAATGGGCTTTCCACGGTGCTCATCAACCGCCACGAGGGCGGGGTCAACTGCCTTTTCCTGGACTGGTCCGTGCGCGCGGTCGGCCTGAAGGAGCTCTGGACGCTCAAATGGTACGACGAGTTCGATACCCACGGGCGATGGACCAAGGCCGGCGGCGTCCAGCCGGAGGACTGGCCCAAGTGGATGCGGAACTTCAAGGAGTATTGATCTCGCGATGGACCGGTCGTGGACGCACTTCGAGCGGCTGCGGGACGGCGGAACGATGAATGATGGAAGATCGCCATCCCGCGGAAAGTGCCCCACCCGGAGGAGCCGCCAGTCTCTGGTGCTGGAAAAATGTGATTTTATCCAAAGAATTATGTTGACATAAGCTGGGGGGGAGGTATCCAGAATAACAAGCGTGTAGGCGAGCCGAGACTGGCGCCTTTAGTCAACTGAAGCGATTTCGACGTTACAGCGGCGAGCAAGGGGTCGTTTGGGCGAGTGCAGTAGCGCTCTTTTGGGAGAAAGGAGCGAATGCGGTGGGCCGGGACGAGAGGCAAAGAGGGATTCGGAGGGCGAGCGGGCATCCGCCAAGGCGGGGTAGGTCTGCAATCATCCAGCATCCATTATCCTTTATCAGTTGTGTGGTCACGGCAGTCGTCGAAGTCCTGTCGCTGGAAATGATGGGTCTCGCGACAGACTTCCCCCAGGGCGACCCTGTGCAAGAAGTTCTCGATGTCGTGCAAGGTTGCATGGCGCATTCCCCTGCGCCGTGGCCCCAGGCATGGCAACAGGAGTACGTGGACACCATCCGCGAGGCGATTGATTCCGGCGCGACTGATCCACAATGCGCCGAGCGGCTACGGATCGTGCGAGAGGGATTCGGCCCCTACTGGCAGGGTCTGGCAAACAACAAGGAGCGGCCTGCCTTCGAGGTCCGCCAGGCCCAAATCCGATGGTACATTGCGAACCTGATGAATGCCCCCCTCCCCGGCGAGGAGGACCGGCACGCGCTACGCCATCAATACGAGGACCTCGCCGAGGGCGCCGCACACTCCCTCTTAACCCAATTCCCTTTTCTTGACCCGAATGCAGTTCAACAGGCGAAGGCCGATCACCTCGCTAATTGTTGTCGCAGCATCGATACGCCGTTGCTGCCGATCTTCCTGACGCCTTTCTCCCAGGCACAGATGGACCGGGTCAAGGAACGATGGCACGACCTGCAATACGCCCGCGTCGATCTGTGGCGGCAGCTTGGAGGCGGAAAGACGACATCCCCTGCAAACCGAGATGCGTCGTCGATCCGGAATCATCCGGACTACCTGCTAACACAGCGAAGCCTGGACCAATTGCGGTCGCAGATCTGGGCTGTAGGTGCATCCGCTCCCGAATACTATCGCACGGCGGTGGCGAACGCGTTGGCCTCGCAGAAACACAGGTTCCAGGCAATGTCTGAAGCCCGTAGCCAGGAGGCGCGCCTGGGCAATGCGGTCTTGCAGACGGAATACCTCAGTTTCCTCCTCGGGGCACTCCTGGAGACCGCGAGAGAGGAACCTTCGAAGCCACTGAATCATCAGGATGCCCCTGCTCAGGGAAGGTGATATCCATGAATCTTGCGGATATGAGACGCGTTGAACCATCGAATGATCCGAGGATGCAGAGCCAGATCATCGCTCCGCCATCATCGATCATCCTGTGGAAGGGCCTTACTCTGGTTGAGCTATTGGTAGTGATCGGCGTCATTGCGGTCTTGCTGGCAATTCTGATCCCCGTGATGAGCGTCGCGAAGGAACAGGCCCAGCGAGCAATCTGCCTGAGCAATCTCAGGCAGCTGACAACCGCCTGGACCGCCTACGCCGACGACCATGATGGCAGACTCGTTTACGGCGTTGCTGGCAGCAAGAATCTTGCCTTGCTTGGTAGCCATGTCGTTGCTCCGAAGAGACTCGAAGGCTGGCTGGGCGGGGCCTTCATGTATCCAGAGAACCGTTCCGCCCTTTTCGAGAACACGGATAAAGGCCCCCTGTGGCCCTACCTGCGAGACATCGACATCTACCGTTGCCCTCGGGGCTGGAAGGACCACTACGCAACCTACACAACTGTTGCAGCGGCAAATGGAGTCTACGTGGAAGGCACCTACCAAGGCGAAACGAAGACCAGTTCGGAAATGCTGGGGTTCGGAGCGCGCATCGCCGGCACAGTCCTCCGTCTGACACGACTCACCGACATCAGTAGACCCGCAGACAGGGCGGTCTTCCTGGACCAAGGGGTCACCCCAGGCAGCAACGACTTCTATGTACACTATCTGGTCCCCCAATGGTATGGGGGGAACCCCCCGCCGATTCACCATGCCGATGGCACGACACTCTCAATGGCGGACGGCCATGCGGAGTATTGGAAATGGAAGGCCGAGGAGACGGCAGCAGACTTACCGCGCAAGTTGGTGACCGTTCACAGCGCGCTCAGGGAGATGTTGGACGGGGGTAGCTACGAACCCAAGACGGAGGATGGCCTGTGGGATCTTCAGAGACTGCAAAGGACCACGTGGGGCCGATTGAGGTACACAGTCGAAGAAAGCCCATAGCAAAGGAGGTAATGCCTATGAGATAGCGCATATGTTGTGCATACAGTCGAGCGAATATCTGTTCCAAGGACAGTCTGAGGGGAAAGGAGCATTCTCATGAAAGCCGCAATTTCATCTGTGTTGCTGGTTGCGATTCTCTCTGTCTCACCGGTCACTCTCGGGGAGATTGTTTACGACGAATCCAGTGCCTACGAAGGCAACTCATGGGGGACGACGGGGAGCGCGTTCGCCAACGGCTCCAATCCAGAAGATGCCATGGTTGGTTGCGGGTATCAATCCTACTACACGACTGTGGCAGGTTACTTCGATTGGTCCTACGTAATCTACGCGAGGACATTCTCCCAGCTCATTCTCTTCAATGGTGACTTATGTGAAGCTGACGCTTGGGGACTCTGCGTCGCATCAATCGCAGGTGATTCCACCTATAGGAACGCTTCGACTTCCCTGTCAGAATCTGGCTACAATGGACAGCAGTACTTGGATGATGATCCTGAGCCAAATGAACCGGCGGGGCTCGCTGTTGCCTGTACTGACGCCTATGTCGAGGCTTCAGAGGGCATTTCTACGGCACACTACGCTTCCGCCAGTGCAAGTGCTGTCTCACAGAGTGCGTCGACCGCCTACGCTACGGTAGAAACCACTGCCTACTGCAGCATGTATTAAAGAGACACAAGCACCTCATCTGCCCAGATTGCGGTTGGATTGTTGGCACCCACTAACGTACTGGGGCAGTCGATGGTCCTTCCCATTGTCTGCTAGTCCATTGATTTGTCAGAAGGACAGTGACCTGTGTTTGGATACGGATGGTATTGTGTTCAGACAGTGATGATCTCGCTGCTGCGCATGCTGATGGCCACGGACGAGGTCAGTGTCCTCCTTCTTCTGACCGCATGCCATGGGATCATACGTGCCGGAGAGACTGGTGAGATCGACCTGTCAATGTTTCAATTCACTTGCGAGTTTCGCTCAACCATGGGATGGGGGCAGTTCGACGGCCTGATGGTATCCGATGGCGAGCGGCATCGTATCGCCATCTACTGGGTCGAACCCGACATCTTTCGCGACGGTACGCCGTTTGTTCGCTATACCGATTTCATCTTTGGCCCAGATGTGCAGTTCTATTGGGCGTACCCGAGTCAACAGCGAGACACGGTCATCCTCCGGGATAATCCTGGTGGCGCTCTGTTACCCCGAGAAAACTCGGGGGAATCGACGGTGCGGTCGGCCTTGGCGATGGTCAATCGCATGAAGGATCAGGGCACAGACATCCAACTGGCGGTCGGCATGTTCTTCCAGGGCAGTCGCGGCATGGCGGAATATACGTACGAAAGTCCTCCAGGCGAATCGGACGGCAACAACTCCTCGTCCACTGCGGATTCAGATGTACAGATTTTGAATGCCCTTCCCGGCGGACGAAGATACTCCAAAGAGAAGCAGAGCGACGGTGTCTTCGTCTGGCGCGAGACAAACGCCTTGTCCGGACAACCTGTCGTCGTCGTGATTATCAAGCCTGCGATGCGTATTCAGGCGAATGCCTGTCCCGGCGTCTTCGATCCCAACACACTCGGGCAGTGGACACTCATTCCAGAGCCCCACAGGACCTATTGGGCGTTCGACCAGGCATATTGTGAATTGGATGATGCGACGGATGAATGTGCTGCAAGCCGGGAACTCCACGACCGGATCGAATTCTATCTCGACGGCAGCAACGTACCCCGCCAAGTGCATTGGGGCATGGAGCGCCTGGCAATCAAGACGGCCATCATGACCGACGACATGGACCGTGTCCGCCGGTCTGTCCAGGAGGCGGTTGGGGAATTGTGTGCTGATCCCTCCATAGGTAGGCATCGATGTCTCCTGGAATTGGCGAGAATCAGCGGGTTGATCCAGACGCGATACCCCGAGGAGCCCCAGGAATGGCTTCGGCCGTTCATTAGTCATGTGGTGGACCACGCCGGCCCCGAGGGCGTCGTGAACTACCTCGACAAGCTCATGCCGACAATTGAAGCTAACAAATGGCTCATCTACGCGGACTTGCTGCTTGACGAGGTCCGCAGGCAAGGTATTACCGAGGAGCAGGCTCTTCATCGCGCGTCTCTACGCTTGGAGGGAGTCCGCCTGAGCGAAGAGAAACGACAGCGGGACCCATGCGAATCGTCCCCGAGCGTGAGAGACTATCTGGCACGACTCGATACGGACCCTCCCCCAGGGACCATCAACATGAACGAGGTCCGGCACATCCTGGAAGGCGGACTCGCAAAGTGCTGTGCGGATGGCGGCTCTGAGGCAGACTCCAAGCTCGTGGAAGACATAGTCCAATCGATTCGCCTAATCGTCGGAGAGGGACCTTTCCGTGGTGATCCAAACAAGCTCGCCCAGTCGGTGGAGCGATTCTCGAGATGTCACTCTGTGGTCAACGGAGGTGTGGAGGGAATCAGCACTGTCCTGGCGACTTTCCTGGCCCTCTCCTTCTGCGATCTCTCCACAGCGGAAGATCACGACAAGCTGTTGTCACAGTTTTGCAGATGCTCTGCCGACCTGAAATCTCAGATGGATGCAATGCTCCGCGATCGCCGACTGGGCTCGCTGGTCACTCCAGACGACGTAGACCGCGTAATCGGCCTATATGAGCGGATTTTCCACAGATACGTTGACGACCCCCTCTGGCCAACGTTCAAGTTCCCCTGGACAACCGATGAAGAGGCAAGGCTTGCCAGCAGGTTGAAACTGCATGTCGTGGGACTGGAACCGCTGCTCGATGACATGTCCATCAAGGTCAAGTATGGAGGCACCAGTGCGGAGTTGAAAGCGAGAATAGTCGAGGATATCTCCCGTACTGTCCAGCAACTCCTACCAGAAGCAGCGTTTCTCCGCAAACCCCTGTATCCTGGCGTCTCGTGCCAGTACCGTGGTGGATACGGATTCACTGCCATAATCAAGCGACCCCTCTACCGGGAAGGCGACCAACCGAGGGAGAAGTTCAACGCGATGAAGTACTTCCATCTGGGACACAGATTGGAGCGTGTCGTGGAACACGAACGGGAGTTGATCCAGCCCTCTGGGGCACAGGAGCCCAGCCAATGAGACAACAGGGTCAAAGCAGATCAAGTGACTCGCGGAAGGAGGGCGAGATTATGTTCTCTCGCAGGGTTGCGATGGGGGCTTCCGGCGTGGCGGTTCTGGGGGTGCTGTGCCACTCGGCCTTCGGACGGGAGGAAGGGAGGGACGCCGGACGTGCGGGGATGCCCCAGGATATGCAGGAGCGGATGGAGCAATCGCGGGCGTTCTTCGATCGGCTGCGAAACGCAGGCAGCCCCGAGGAGCGGACGAAGATCATGGAGGAACGTCGCAGTTGGGAGCGAGCGAAGGCGGTGGAGGAGATCAAAGGGCAACTGGGCGTTTCTGACCCGGAGTGGGCGGTCATCAAGCCGCGATTGGAGGCGGTCTACGACCTGGTGCACCCTGCGCAGCAGTTTGGGCGACGGGATGCCCGGCCGATGGCGCCTGTCGAACAGAAGAAGAGCGAACTCCGGCAGCTTCTGGTCAATCAGGATGCCCTGCCCGAACAGATCAAGGGGGCCTTGACCGCATTGCGGACCGCGAAGGAGAAGGCCCGTCAGGACCTCGCCAAGGCCCGCCAGGACCTCCGACAACTGATGACCGTGCGTCAGGAGGCAGTGCTCGTTGTGCGTGACCTGCTGGATTGAGCTGACGCCGACGTGACGCTAGGGGAAGAGCTTTCTTGTCAGTTCGGCGATCCGCTGGCCTCGCCGCTCGCACTGCTGCTTGACCCGGTCGTCGGGCTTGCCGATGGAGAGCGGGCCGTAGTGGGAACCCTGCGGATCGCCTTGGAGGACCATGCCTGCGATGAGCATGGCCTGGAGGATGCCGACGACGGTGGTCTCGCTGCCGCCGCCGATGTTGGCGGAACTGGCGAAGGCGGCGCCGACCTTGCCGTTGAGCTGGCCGTGCCGACCCACCAGTTCGTCGATGAAGTGCTTGACGGGCCCGGCCATCTGCCCGTAGTAGCAGGGGGAACCGATCACGATGGCGTCGTAGCCGGGCAGATCGTCCGGATTCGCCTTGTCGACGGGCTTGCACTCGGTGCTCAGGCCCGCGGCGTTCATCGCCATGGCGATGGTCTCGGCCATTTCCTTCGTGTTGCCGCTCCGCGAATAATACAGGACAATCCCTTTTGCCATTCCTTCCCCTTCCGGCTGTCAGTGTCGGTTCATCGTCGCAGGTAGGCGAGTTCCTTGGGCAAGGGCACGTTGTTGCCGAAGTTGTCTTCGCCGTACCCATGCTCGGCCAGGATCTGGATGTCGGCCAGCACGCGCTTGTCGCCGACGAATTCCGCGGTCATGTCGATGCTGATGTCGATTTTGCCCATGGCGAGCAGGCGGGCGACCTCGCTGGTGACTCGATCGAGGAGCGTCCCTTCGCTGCCGCAGATCCGCTCGGGCAGCTCCAGCGGCTGTTCGTACATGACCAGCTTGCTCTTTTCCGCCAGGGCCAGGACCACGACGCGAACGATCGCGATGGCGTCCTCCGGTTGCCCGTGCTCCGGGACCATGTCCAGTCGGACGATTTCTCCGGCGAGCCAGCGCCGCTTCTGGGCGTTGATCTTCTCGTTGGCGCGGAACAGGTCGAGCGAGGAACTGGCGTCATAGACCTCTTCAGCGAGGAGCATCTGGACCTTGCTGCCGTAGTGGAGGACGAGCTTGGAGATCAGGGTCGAGGGTCGGACATGGAAGCCGCGGTACTTCGGGATCGAGACCTCGATCCGGCCCACCTCGGCGTATCGCTTGAGCATGTCCTGGCACAGGCTCACGGCCCGACCGATGTACAGGTCGATGAACGTGACGGAGTAGTTCATCAGGACCGACAGCAGCGTGTCGGGCTCCACCAGGCAGGGGGCCGGCGAAGGATTCGCACAGAACTGCTTGTTCATGTGTCGCTCGTAGTAGTGTGCGAACTGCGTGGCGGTGCGGAGCAGGTGGAAGACGACGCTGACGTGCCCTCGCAGGACAGGCAGGTCCGGGTCCTGTCGTTCGATCTGGGTTCCGGAGACGTAGGTGTCGTACTGGGACTGGAGGTTGTGGAACTGGAACTCGAGGCTCCTGAGTCGTTCCTCGCTCAGCGCGGCGCGTGCCCGCGTGGCGTATTCCTCCGGACGCGCCCGGCTGGCGGCGCGCACATCCTCGCTCTCGGATGCCAGGTTCAGGAAGGCGGTGGCCAGCAGCGTCACGGTCGCAGGGACCGTGGCCGCCTGGCGGGCGCCGCAGTTGTGGGCCAGGCGACCGGGCAGGGAGTACTCCTCGTACGCGTCGCCGATCTCCGGCTTCTGCGGGATCTTCAGGTCTCGCTCGCGCGAGCGGTTCAGGATCTCCCGGGAGGTCTGGGCCAGGATGCCGCCGGAGAAAGCCAGGGCCTCCTCGGTCGCCGCGAGGAAGTCCCGTTCCACCGGCATGAGCCGGTAGCTGGACGCCCGATGCAGGATGTGCATCAGCTCGTAGCTGACGTCGGAGAACAGCTTGATCGTGGCCGTCATGGAGCGGATGCTGCACCACAGGCAGTTCTTCCCGGCGTCGTAGGTGTCCAGGAACTCCTCGAACTGCATCGACTGGGACAGGAACTCGCCCAGCAGGGGGCGGCTCAGGACCGCGCGAGGGTTCTGGCAGGTCGAGAGATGATTGGCGAGGGCCAGGAGCATGTCCGCGCGTTTCTCGACCAATCGGTGGAATTCCTGTTCGTTGACAAGGCTGGTGTTCATCGTCAGGCATCCCTGTTGTTGCGTCACTGTCATGGGAATGACCTCGTATTCGTGCTATGGATTCCGCGGCTTCTCTTCGAGCGGGATCACCTCCACCGCGAACCCTTTGGGGACCTCAGGCCGAAATACCTTGGGATCGATGCCCTCGTTGATCCTGGGCTGGAGCAGGCGGATCTCGTGGACATCCTCCTCGGTTGTGACGGCCGTGATTCTCGCGGGCAGGCCCACCTTGGGGTCCACCCAGAAGTCGATTCGTGTATAGTCTTCCTTGTAGGCACAGTCCGGGCGGACGTGCAGACGCAGGTGCTGGAGGTCCGCGGGATCGTTGGGTTCCGAGACGATGGCCACGTCAAACTGCTTCTTGAGGTCTTCCGTCTTCGAGAAGCCGACCACGGGCATGTGCCTGCTCGCCAGCGAGAAGGCGTCGACGGGCTGGTTGGGCTCGGTCAACTGTCGTCGTTCCACGCGCTCGGTCTGGTGATTCACGATGATGAGCCAGACGCCGTCGAAGAGGAACTGCTCGATGTACCTCTGCGCGGGCTCCTCGTCCTGCTGGAGCGTGAGGAAGTTGATTCGCAGACTGGATTGGTCCTGCGACTTGGCGTAGTGCAGAGTGCCGGTCCGTCGGGCCTGCGATTCGAGCAGCGGCTGCTTCGTGACGTAATCGACGTTGGCCTGGTAGGATTTCAGGCCTGCCGCCTTGTCCTGGAGGCGTTGGAGGGCCTGATCGACCTCATTCGAGTCATTGGCCGCGACCCGGCAGCAGGTCGGGGCGTTCGGGTCCTCGATCTGGGCACCGGCCGCTCCGACGGCCATCAGGCCTGTGATGAACCCCGCGACAACTACTCCACGCATTCTGGCTCCTGGCTGTGCAGCGTGCAAAAAGACACCTCACGTTTCAAGCGACGGGTCGATCGACCCTGTTGTGATTATCGACAATCGGCAGCAACTCATGGAGGGTTTGGACGGTGAAATCTGCGTGTTGGGCGAATTCGCCGGCCCGGTCGTGGTTGGCGATCAGGACCGGGATGGCGCCGGCGGCCCGCGCGCAGAGCAGGTCGAAGAGGTAGTCGCCGACGAGCATCGTCTCGGCCGGCTGGACCGCGAACTGCTCGCACAGGTGCAACACGCCGAAGGCATGGGGTTTTACCGGCCCGTCCTCCCGACCGACGACGCCGTCGAAACACAGACGATGCTTCTGTGCGACCGCCACCGCGTTGCACTTGCGGTTTCGCGTCAGAATGCCGATCCGGATGCCTCGCCGGTGCAGTCCGTCCAGAGCGTCCTTGGCCCCGGGGTTCAGCGAGGACTCCGCGACCGCCTTCTGCTCGTGGAAATGGAGGATTCCCTCGGCGCGCCGTCGCCGCTCGGGCGTCATGCTCTCCATGGCCTCCAGGATCGGCCCCCCATTGCGACTCATCCCGATCTCCTCGCGAATCGCATCGAAATCAAAATACGGCTCGGTAATCGTTCCATCCAAGTCGAATATCACTGCTCTTATCGGCATACCGAAATCGGCCTTCTCCATCTCATCGACCCAACGGCTCCCACGAACGGCAAAACGCTGCCTTTCCTACTGCATACGTTGGCCGGGGGACGGGGTTTTGTCAAGCTCCTTGCCCAGCTCTTTGTATTATCGGTCCTGCAAGGTGGGCATCGAGTCTACCTTCGGTGCTCCTTCAAGAGGTTCAGGAGGAAGCGGGTGGTCGGGCTGAACGCTCGGCCCTTGCGGACGAGGATGCCGGTCGGGCGGGTGAACCGCTCGTTGGAGAAGGGGACCGCCTTCAGGGTCCCGCCGGCAACCTCCTGAACGATGGTCGCCTGGGGCAGGATGCTCACGCCGGCGTTGATCTCGACCGCCCGCTTGATAGTCTCGACGTTGTCGAACTCCATGACCGGGCGAACCACTGTGTTGTACCGCGTCAGCATCGCGTCGATCCAGGTTCGGGTGGGCACTTCCTTGTCGAACGCAATGAAGGGCTCATACTGGAGCTTGTGGATATCCACCTTCTTCTCTCCAGCCAGCGGGTGTTTCGGGCTGCACGCCAGGACCAGCAGCTCGTTCTCGAATTCAAAGACATCCAGGCGTTTGTCCTTCCGGGGGATGGCGACGATGCCGATGTCCACCTCGCCGTTGAGGACGAGCTCGTAGATTCGCTCAGCGCTGGGGTAATCGATGTGCACGTTGACGTTCGGGTAGCGGATCAGGAATTTCTTGACGTACTCGTGCAGGCTGTGCATCCCGATGCTGAAGATGGCCGCGACGTTGATCCGGGAATCGATGCCCGTCGCGAGGTTGTGCAGCTCGTTCTTGAGCAGGTCGTAGCGTTCGAGGATATCCCGTGCGGCCCGGTAGAAGATCTGGCCGGCCGGGGTCAGCTCGATGGGACGCTTCCTGCGCGTGATGAGCTGGCACTTGTGAGCCAGTTCCAGTTGCGCCAGTTGTTGCGAGACTGCCGACTGGCTCAGCAGATGCCTCTCCGCCGCCTTGGAGAAACTGTGCGAATCCGCCAGATCGCAGAACAACTTCAGCGTTTCCAGATGCATTATCACTTTTCCTAATGATATGTATCACCGCAAGGGGCTTTCCCCATCAGGCGTCGGCGATCATACTATTAGTTCCGCTAATGTAACACAAGTCCAAACAGTATTTGAAGGAGTCGCACGATGAATCTGCAACAGCCCAATGCCAACGAGGCGACGCAGACCCAGAATCGTTCGCGCAGCGTATCGCCCGTCTCGGGCATCTGTACGCGATGCGTCGATGGGTGTCGGGGGAATTGCGAGACGTTCAAGGCCACGTTCCGAGGTCGGGAGGTCATCTATCCCGGGCCCTTCGGGACCCTGACCGCCGGCGGCGACAAGAACTACCCCATCGACTACTCGCACCTGAACATCGCCGGGTATGCTCTGGGGGCCAAGGGTCTGCCGGAAGGGCAGGTCGGCCACTCGGACAACACCCTGTTTCCCATGGTCAGCACCGAGACCCAGTACGGCGCGAAGACCAAGGTCAAGATGAAGCTGCCGGTCTTCACCGGGGCGTTAGGCTCCACCGAGATCGCCCGCAAGAACTGGGAGCACTTTGCCACCGGCGCCGCGATCGGCGGCATTACCATCGTCTGCGGCGAGAACGTCTGCGGCATCGATCCCGGCCTGGAACTGGATTCCCAGGGCAAGGTGAAAAAGGCGCCGAACATGGCCGAGCGGGTCGCGCAGTACCGTCGGTACCATGAGGGCTACGGCGACATGATCGTCCAGATCAACGTCGAGGACACCCGTCTGGGCGTGGCCGAGTACGTCATCGGCCAGCTCGGCGTCGAATCGGTCGAGCTCAAATGGGGCCAGGGCGCCAAGTGCATCGGCGGCGAGATCCAGGTCGATGCCCTCGAGCGAGCCATCGAACTGCAAAAGCGAGGCTACCTGGTCACCCCCGACCCGTCGAACCCCGCCAACCAGGCGGCGTTCAAGGACGGCGCGTTGAAGCACTTCGAGCGGCACTCCCGCCTGGGTTTCGTTGATCAGGAAGGGTTCATGAAGGAAGTCGAGCGAATTCGCGGGCTCGGCGCCAAGCGGGTCACGCTCAAGACCGGCGCCTATCCGATGCGCGAGCTGGCCATGGCGATCAAGTGGGCATCCGATGCGAAGCTCGACCTGCTGACCATCGACGGCGCCCCCGGCGGGACCGGCATGAGCCCATGGCGGATGATGGAAGAGTGGGGCGTCCCGACCTTCTATCTGCAATCCATGACCCATGACCTGTGCCGCAAGCTGGCGGCCCGTGGCAAGTTCGTTCCGGATATCGCCATTGCCGGCGGGTTCAGTTCCGAAGACCACGTCTTCAAGGTCCTGGCGATGGGTGCGCCGTACACCAAGGCGGTCTGCATGGGTCGGACGCTCATGATTCCCGGCATGGTCGGCAAGAACATCGGCCTGTGGCTCCAGCAGGGCGCCGACGCGCTGCCCAAGACCGTCAGCCAGTTCGGCACCACGATGGAAGAGATCTTCATCTGCTACGAAGACCTCGTGGCCAAATACGGCAGGGAAACCGCCAAGAGACTCCCGGTCGGCGCGATCGGTCTGTACACCTTCTGCGACAAGCTGAAGGTCGGTCTCCAGCAGCTCATGGCCGGCAGTCGAAACTTCAAGGTCTCCACGATCAGCCGGGACGACCTGATGGCCCTGACTCCCGAAGCGGCCCAGGTCTCCGGCATCGCCTACGTCATGGACGCCTACAAAGAAGAGGCGGAGAGGATTATCAACAGCTAGAGCGAACACTCTGCACAGTCTGCAAGAGGGCCTCCCGGCGACGGAACCGGAGGCCCTCTTTCTGTTTGTCCGGGAATGCGATGCCGACGGAGTCCGCACCGGCGAGACTCCGGACGTCGCAGGGATGGTTCGCAGGATGGCTGAAGCAGGGCCATATTGCGGTAATACCTTCGTGCGACGATGCCGCCTCTCGGATTCCTCTTGAAACATCGTCCGAAGATCTGGTATACATATAGGCAGTGCAAGTGGTGCCTGCGATTGCCATTTTCACAGATCAGAGTCGGCAATGACTCGAAACGGTATGGAGGTTGTGGTCGCGTCGTGCGAGAGGCCTGGCGCGCAGCACAGGGACGGTTTTGCCACGTGAGGCGTCTCTGTTTCCAGAATTCCCACCCTTTGTCTGAAGGAGGACGATTATGAGCAGAATGAGTATCGGGCTGGTTTCGCTCGTCCTGGCGCTGACGGTCGGTACGTTCGCGCAGGCAGCGGGATTCAGCGACAACTTTGACACACCCCACAATTACCTGACGGATGGCTCCGGTGCGTATGCCGGGACGATGGGCACGTTCGATGCGCTCGACGCGTCCATCTCGCGTCCCGGCGCGCTGTATATGCAGACGACCGGCGCCAGTTGGGATCCGGGTCCCGGTCCGATGCTGTACGTCGAGGTGACCGGGGACTTCGTCGCGACCGTGAAGGTCGTCGATTTCGCCGGCACCCTGGCCGAACGCGTTTTCAGCAACGATTGCGGCATTGTGGCCCGCGATCCGGCCGGAGTCGAGGGCGCAGAGAACTGGGTGGCGATGAACTACTTCCCCACCTGGACGGCCTTCGTGGCCCGCAACACGACCAACAGCGTCCGCGATGAGTTGGGCCAGACCGATGGCACCTGGACCGGCGCCGACACGTTCGCCATCGTGGCGCAGTACCCCTACATCCAACTGGAACGCAAGGGCGCCGATTTCTGTTTTCGGATCAGCTCCGACGGCGTGAACTTCATCCCGCTGACCAATCCGGGATACCAGGGGATCTATGACGGCACCCAGACCCCTCTGGTGGTCAATCG
Organism: Phycisphaerae bacterium; assembly: GCA_017993835.1. Taxonomy (GTDB): domain Bacteria; phylum Planctomycetota; class Phycisphaerae; order Sedimentisphaerales; family Anaerobacaceae; genus PLanc-01. The sequence continues at coordinate 192,700 of JAGOLX010000003.1, read as the reverse complement.
CCCGGACCTGCCCGAGACCCTGCAGGTCGGCCTGATCAATGCCACCTACGACGTAACCACCGGCTACGTCGCATTCGATGACTTCAGCGTGGTCACGCCGGGCCCGAAGGTGGTCTGGGTGTCCGCACAGCACCCCTCCACCGCCGATGCGAACGTCCCCAGCGACGTCGGTTTCGTGAATCTGCTCCTCGATGCGGGCTATGAAGTGGACTATACGGCGGGATCGGCCGCCGGGACTAGCTACTGGGAAGCCCTGGACCCGAACAAGATGGCGGTTCTCGCGGGCGCGGACTTGGTCATCATCGGGCGGGACTGCAACAGCAGCGGCGTGTCCAGCGACGCCAACGAGATCGCGTTCTGGAACGGCCTGAAGACCCCGGTCATGCTCATGAGTTCCTACATCGCCGGCAGCAATCGATGGAACTGGTTCAACACCACCAGCCAGAGCGCTCGCGAGACGTACTACGATGTGAAGGCAGTGGACCCGAACGGCGTGCTCTTCACGGGCGTGACGCTCGATGCCAACGACGCCGCTCAGTGGTACGATCCGAATGTCGCCAGCGGGTTCGCCAGCTTCATCCTGATGGCAGACGCCGGCAACGGCGCCGCACTGGCCGTCCGACCCGACAACGGCAACGTCCTGGTCGCGGAATGGGCCAAGGGCAAGGCGTTTTATGAGGGTTCTGCCCAGACTCCCGGCGGCCGACGCATGTTCTTCAACGCCGGCACCCAGGAAATCTCGGGTCTCAAGACCAATTGGGGCGTGATGAACCTCAACGCGGAAGGCCAGCAGATTTTCCTCAATGCGGTCGCCTACATGGCGGCCCGGAACCCGATTGCAGTCCCGGTTGAGAATGCCAGCTTCGAGCTGCCTGGCACCGTGAAGATCAAGGGCTGGAACGGCGAAGGCGTCGCGGGCACCCCGGCCGTCGATATCCCCGGCTGGGCGAGCGACACGACGGTTGCCGATTCCGGCGTCGAGACGGGCTACACGCCCACCGACGGCCTGTGGACTGCCTTCATGATGGGCTCCGACCCCTCTATCTGGCAACTGACGGACTACGTCATGGATGCCGAAGATGTCTTCGAGCTGCAGGTGGACGCCCGCAGCACGGGGTCAGCCAAGACGCTGCGAATGATGCTGTTCTATGATGACGCAGGCTCTCGCATTCCGGTGACCCTCGCCAATGCGACGCTCACAGACGCGATGCAGACGTTCTCGCTGGTGTTCAACGTTGCCGATTCACCCGATGCCATCGGCAAGGCGATCGGTGTCGAATTCGACAATGTCACAACGGGCGGCGAGAGCTGGCTCGGTCTGGACAACGTCCGCCTCCTGGATCTCGAAGGTCGCTGACATCACCGACTGATGATCCAAGCAGACGGCAACGACTGAACGAAACGGGGCTCCTCCTGTGCAAGGGAGGGGCCCTGTTGTCATCTGTCGAGGCCCTGCCCGACTGGTCTTTTCCGTTGTCGCTCTCTGGCGACCCTGCTACAATTTCGTCATGACCCAGGACGTGGATCTGAACAAAGTGGTTCGTCAGCACCTCGAGATGGAGAGCTTGTTCGCGGGGTTTGCGGTCAAAGGGAAGTCGCGTGGGCAGCCCGTGGGGGCCATGCGTCCGGCCCGCGTCTTGCCGACGACAGAGGAACGAGGGCAGGGTGTTTCTACCGCGAGAGAGCAGGAGGACCGCGACGTGGTGAAGCCGAAACGCGATTCAACCGTCGATCCCGTGAAGGAGCTGGAGGCGATTGCGGCGGAGGTTCGCCAGTGTCGCAGGTGCGAGCTGCTCTCGCAGCGGACGAACGCGGTGCCCGGCGAAGGCAATCCGAGGACTCGCATTATGTTCGTGGGCGAGGCGCCGGGGGCAGACGAAGACGCCCAGGGCCGGCCCTTCGTCGGCAGAGCGGGGCAGCTCCTCGAAAAGATCATCGAGGCCTGCGGCCTGAAACGCCAGGATGTCTTCATCGGCAACATCCTCAAGTGCCGACCGCCGGAGAACCGCGAGCCTCGACCCGAGGAGATCATTCACTGCCTGCCCTTTCTCCAGAGGCAGATCGAGGTCCTCAATCCGGAGATTATCGTGGCCCTCGGGGCGCACGCCGCTCGGACGCTCCTGAACACCAATCAGGCGATTGGCCAGCTCCGCGGCGAGTTTCACGAGTACTGCTCCGGCATCGGTCGTCCGCCCACCAAGCTGATGGCCACGTACCATCCCGCCTATCTCCTGCGGAACTACACGCCGGACAATCGCCGACGGGTCTGGGAGGACATGAAGAAGGTCCTCGCGGAACTGGGAATGCCGGTCCCCGAGCACGGAAAAGCGTCCTAGAATCCGCAATTCGCGATTTTCTGCGTAATGATGTCGCATCTGATGCGTCTGGTAACACAGACATACTGTGAGCGTCGGCAGGGGCGGGGATCGGTCTGCAAGCAGTCCGAATGCCGCAGCAGGAGGTGGGATACTGAATATCGGGTGGGCGAGCAGACGAATTGTGGGCTGGTTGCGTTGGCCGCTGGTGCTCGCCGGGGCTTGGGGGGCTGAAAGGTGTGGCGACAATGAAGAGGGTAGTGTTTGCGGGCGCGGTCGTCCTGTGTTCCGTCGCGGCCATGGTTGAAGGCACAACGCGCAACGTGCCCGCCGAGTACTCCAGCATTCAGGCGGGGATTGAAGCGGCTCAAGACGGAGACGTCGTCCTCGTAGCGCCGGGCGTTTACTACGAGACGATCAACTTCAGCGGCAAGGCCATCACCGTCACGAGCAAGGACCCGAATGACCGCGCCGTCGTCGGCTACACGGTGATCAACGCGGACCAGGAGGGCAGCGCCGTCACGTTCGAGAACGGTGAGACGCCGGCCGCGGTGCTGACCGGCTTCACCATCACCGGCGGCTTCGGCACCCTCAACAACGCATTCGAAGCCGGGAACACCATCTTCTGGGGCGGCGGGATCTACTGCTACCAGGCTTCTCCGACGATCAGCAAGAACATCATCGCAGGCAATCGCGCCCCGGTGGTCCTCGCGAATACGGAAGCCGATTCTCTTCTGGGCTACGGCGGCGGCATCGCCTGTATCGAGAGCAACGCCGTGATCACACACAACGTGATCCGGAACAACGTCAGCTTCGTCGCGGGCGGTCTGATCATCTACATCGGCCAGGCGACCGTGACCAACAATCTGATCTACAGCAACTCGGCCTATCTCGGCGGCGGCGCCGTCCTGACCAGCGGCGTCCTGGTGAACAACACGATCGTGGGCAACGACGCCAGCCAGCAGCCGGGGGGCGGCTACGCCGGCAACGCCTACGTGATCTTCGAGCCCTCGCTGGGCGGCGCCGTGGTCGCCAACAACATCCTCTGCAGCGCGACGTCGGGCGGCGGGCTGGTCCTGGAGGGCGATCCCGCGAACGGGGTCTTCGCCTGCAACAACGTCTGGGACAACGTGTCGGGCAACTACCTGCTCGAAGGGGGCGATGTTCTCGATGGCGGAGCGGACGATCCGACCGGCAGGAACGGCAACATCAGCGCCGATCCCAAGTTCCTGAGCGCGGCTTTCAGCAAGGATTACCATATCGTTTTTGGGTCGCCGTGCATCGACGCCGGGGACCCCGACTACGCGGCGCGGGCGGGTGCGACGGATATCGACAACAACGCGAGAGTATACGCTGTGGGGATCGACATCGGCGCCGACGAGTACGTCGGGTACGTCAAGCCGGTCTCCTCCGCTGGAGACGATCGGCACGTTCTGGAGCCGCTGGTGCCCGTGATGCTCGACGCGAGTCGGAGCTTCTTCTACGATCCCTGCGGAATCAGGGTCTTTCGCTGGACCCAGGTGAGCGGGCCGTCGGCAATGCTGGACGATCCGAACGCCGAGAGCCCTTCGTTCACGCCCGAAGCGTTCGGCGAGTACGTCTTCGAACTGGTCGTCGGCGACGGCGAATATGACGGTGAACCCGACCAGGTTCTCGTGCTGGTCGCGGCGAACGCCGGACCTGTAGCGGATGCCGGCTCGGACCGCGTGTGGGGGCTCTACGCCCAGGCAAAGCTGGATGGTTCCGCGTCGTACGACCCGGACGTGGTGGATCGGCTCACCTATCGGTGGACCCAGGTTGAAGGGCCGACGGTCGATCTGAAAGACGCCGACACCGTCGCGGCATCCTTCTCCGTCGAAACCGAGGGACAGTACGTCTTCGAGCTGGTCGTCAGCGATGGTTTCGAGCAGAGCGAGCCGAGTCGGGTCCGGTGCGTCGCGGTCCCCGTGACATCCGCAGGCGAGAGCTTCGATGCCACACCGGGCAGCCTGTCCGGCCCGTACCAGCCGGACGTCTCCGGCCAGAAGATCGTCTACGCTGCCCAGACCGACACCAATCTGCAGATTGTCTACAAGGATCTGACCACTGGCAGGCTCGATACCGTCGTGACGGGAACCTACGCCGTCGGGCCCAAGATCGACGGCGATCTCGTGGTCTGGTTCGGTGGGATCGCCTACGCGGAGATGAGCGGTCCCGTGTGTTCCAGCGTCTTTGTCCGCAACACGACCACCGGCGTGCAGCGGACGCTGGGGACTCGAAGCGACACGCGTTCGTTCAGCTACCCCGCCGTGTCGGGCAACAAGGCGGTTTGGGTGCAGCATCTGGATATCGACAAGAACGCGTCCGCGAACTGGTACAACACGCCGTATGACATCTGCGGCGCCGATCTGTCCAATCTGGGTTCACCCGTCTTCTTCACGATCGCGACGCACGTCGGACAGCGCGATCCCTTCCCCGTCAACAGTCCCTACGGGACCCTGGACAGCGTGATCGATATCTGCGGCGATCTGGTCGTCTGGGAGGCCCAGGGGGACATCTACGCCGCCGATCTCTCGGACTTGAACCACATCCAGGTGGTCACGGTTTGCGACGATCCCGCTCGCCAATACGACCCGGCGATCTGGGGCCGGCTCGTGGTCTGGACCGACCAGCGGAACGACAAAGGCGATATCTACGGCGCCGATCTGTCCAACCTCGCGAATATCCGGGAGTTTGTCGTCGCCAAAGGGTCCGGGATGCAGCAGCAGGCGACGATCGACGGACCGCTGGTCGCCTATGCGGACAGTTCAGTCCCGGGCAGCGGCATCCGGCTGGCGTGTGTCACGCGCAGCTACGGCGTTCTGAGCATCGACCTTCCCACATCGTTGACGGGGGTCATGCCGGCTCTGGATGGAACGACTCTGGTCTGGTTGTACCGCGCGTACGGGCCCATCCAGGCGATGACTCTCGATCTGGGCTATTCCGTTTTCGATGGTCGCGTGCGCAACGCGCGGACGGGTGACCGATACGATTACCTTCAGCACGCGGTCGCCTTCGCGGAGGACGGCGACGAGATCATTGCACCCGCCGGCAGATACGACGAGAGAGTGGACTTCCTGGGCAGGCCCATCACGATTCGCTCGACGGACCCGGACGATCCCGCGGTCGTCGCGTCGACCATTCTGCGGAGCCCCGGGGGCACAGTAGTGTTTGCCGGGCACGAGGACGCCAACAGCATCCTGGCCGGGTTCACCGTTACAGGCGGGAACGAGGGAGTGTACTGTTACGACGCCTCGCCGACGATTGCCTTTTGCACGATGGTCGGCAGCACCGGCGCCGGGTTGAGGCTCGTCGGCCAGTGCAATCCGACCGTCGCCGGCTGTCGGGTCATCGCCAACGGCGCTGCGGGCATCGAGATGTCGTCGGTCGGCGAGGGCCGTGCGGCCAAGCAGCCCGAGGCGACGATATGTAACTGCCTCATCGCCGCCAACGGTGGTCAGGGCGTCCACGGCGGCAAGCCCACCGTCGTCAACTGTACGATTGTGGAGAACTTGGCGCACGGCATCGATGCCACGTCGCCGAACGTGGCCAACTCGATCGTCTACTTCAACAATCTCCCGGGCGGCGATCAGATCAAGAGCAATCGGGCGACTGTTGCATACTCGGATGTCCAAGGCGGCTGGACGGGCGACGGCAATCTAGACGCCGACCCGCTGTTCGTCTCCCTGGGCGCGTGGGCAGGGGACATCTGGACGCCCGGCGACTACCACCTCCAGAGTCAAGGATGGCGGTGGGACGGCGGCAGGATCTCCTGGGTGTCGGACGAGGTGACCAGCCCGTGCATCGACGCCGGCGATCCGGCCTCGGATCTGCTCGACGAGCCCGTGCTCACCCCCTGGGGCGATGCCGCCGACAACATGCGCATTGACATGGGCGTTTACGGCGGGACCGCCGAAGCGAGTCTCGCACCGGGCGATTCCTGATTTCTTCGACGCGTCGGAGAACCCGCGAAGATCGTTGACAACGACGCCGCAATGGCTTATTGAATCCATCGGTGCGCGCCGAACCGTCCGGCGCCAAGACCTTGTCCTCGACGTGGAAAGGAGCTTGGCATGAAGGTGCATATCCGAGACATCTGCACGGCCTGCGGGTTCTGCTGCGATATCTGCCCGGAGGTATTCGAGATGGGCGACGAGATGGCCACCGTGATCGTGGACGAGGTTCCCGTGAAGCTCGAGGACAGCGCCGAGCAGGCGGCCGCCGAGTGTCCGGTCAAGGCGATCGTTGTCGATCGCAGTTGACCTTCATTCTCCGCTGGCGGTTGCTTCGCCCGTCGTTCTAGCGGTGGCTCTAGTCCCGTTGTGCGGCACAGTCGGGTGATAGTCTAGGGCTGCGCCGTCACGCATCGCGGGTCCATGAAGTGGAGCAGGTAGTCCGGCCCGCCGGCCTTCGTGCCGCCGCCGGACATCTTGAACCCGCCGAACGGCTGCACCTTCACCAGGGCGCCGACGCAGCCGCGATTGAGGTACAGGTTGCCCACGCGGAACTCGCGGACCGCACGATCCAGGTGCTCGCGACTCTTGCTGAAGATCGCACCGGTCAGCGCGAATCGCGTCGAGTTGGCCCATTGGAGCGCCTGATCGAAGTCCTTCGCCCGCATAATGGCCAACACCGGGCCGAACACCTCCTCCTGGGCGATCCGATGGTCCGGCGTGATCCCTTCGACGATCGTCATCGGGACGTAGTACCCGTTCCGGGGGACCTCGCTTCGGTACAGGACTCTGCCCTCCTGGGCCGCCAGATCGGCGTACCGCTGGATCGTTCGCTGGGCCTTGTCGTCGATCACGGGACCCATGTAGTTGGCGGGGTCCTCGGCCGGCCCGATCTTCAGCTTCTTCGCGGCCTCCACGAGCCGGGGAACGAATCGGTCGTAAGCTCTGTCGTGTACGATCAGACGCGAACAGGCGGAGCACTTCTGGCCTTGATAGCCGAAGGCGGAATACAGGACGTCCCGAATCGCGGCGTCCTCGTCGAATTCGTCGTCGAGGAGGATGGCGTTCTTGCCGCCCATCTCGCAGACCACGTGCTTGACGGAGTCCTGGCCTTGGGGCGTCCGACCCGCCCGCTCGATGATGCGCAGGCCGACGTTCATCGAGCCGGTGAAGGCGATCACGCTGACCTTGGGACTGTCCACGAGGTAATCGCCGATGGCGGAACCTGGGCCGGGGACATAGTTGAAGACGCCCGCGGGCAGGCCGACCTCGCGGAAGATCTCGACGAGATGATGCCCGACGACGATGGACTGGCTGGAGGGCTTGTACACGACGGGATTGCCTGCGACGATCGCAGCGGCGGACATCCCACAACTGATGGCGAACGGGAAATTCCAGGGCGCGATCACGACTGCGACGCCTTTGGGCTGATAGAAGTAGTGATTTGACTCGGTGCTGTAGCTGCCCATGTCCTGCGGCGTGCCCAGGCGGATCATCTCTCTGGCGCAGTATTCCAGGAAGTCGATCCCTTCCGCGAGGTCGTTGTAGGCCTGTGCCCACTGTTTGCCCTCTTCCAGGACCTGCCAGGCGGAGTACTCGAAGATCTTGCGACGGGCCACGTCCGCCGCCTGGACGAGGTAGCGGGCTCGCTCGACCGGGTCCACGTCCCGCCAGCTCAGCAGGGCCCGCTCGGCCGCACAGAGAGCCATTTCCGCTTCGGCCTGACCTGCCTGGCATACCGTGCCGATGATCTCGTTCGGATTGGTGGGGTTGACGGAGTCCAGGGTATTGGGCGTCGCGATCTCCCGGCCGTCGATGTACAGAGGATAGGTTCTCCCAAGCTGTTTGCGGACTTGTGCGATCGCGAGGGGAAAGCCCTCGCGGACTTTCGGATCGTCGATCCCTGGGAAGACGCGTTCATTCTCAAAGGGCGGCAGACTCAGGCCGGCCTTCGATTGCTTGCTGCTCTTTGTCATCTGCGAGGTGCTCCTCAGTGGGGTCGGCCCGGGCTTGTGTCCCGGGGAGCCGACGTCGTGTATCTGTTCTTGCTTCATGGGTGTCTCTCGATCAACCGGCGGACAGTTCCCGGCTTCGGTCGGCGGCTCGGGCGAGTCCTGCTTCGATCATATCGCTGAATCCTCGAGCCTGAAATACCTTGAACGCTGCTTCAGTGGTGCCGTTCGGCGTGGCCACGCGGGCGCTGAGCTGTGCGGGGGTGCTGCCTTCCGTGGCCGCTTTCTCCGCCAGCAGAGCGGCGCCCTTGGCCGTCTGGAGGACGAGATCCTGGGCCTCCTTCTCGGGCAGGCCCAGCTTGATGCCCGTGGCGATCATCTCGTGCATGAGCAGGAAGAAGTAGGCCGGGCCGGAGCCGCTGACCGCGGTCACGACATCCAGCAGATCCTCATCCTCCACGGTGACCGTCTGACCGACGGACAGCAGGATCAACCTGGCTTTCTCGACGTTCCTGCGGGCCTTCTCATTGGCGTACAGCACGCTGGCGGCCTCGCGCACCCAAGCGGGCATGTTCGGCATGACCCGCACGATGGCGACGTCGCCGAGGATGGAGGAGATGAGCGAGGTCTTGATCCCGGCGGCAATCGAGATGATCAGCACGTCGTCGTTGATGTGGTTCTTGATGCTCTCCAGCGCGGCTCTCATGTTCTGCGGCTTGACGCTGAGCACCAGGACGTCCACCTTGGAGGCCAGCTCCGCGTTGTCCGTCGCGGTCCGCACGCCGTAATGCTCTCGCAGATACTCGATCCGTTCCGCTCGGACGTCGCTGACGTAGACCTTGCCCGGCCTGTATACGCCGGCCTTCAGGACGCCGTTGATGAACGCTTCCGCCATGTTGCCGCTGCCGATGAAGCCGATTGTCTCCACAGGTGTCTCCTTGCTGTACTTTCGGGAACAGTCAGGTCCAGACGCTGAATGTCGCGCCGTAAGGTATCGTCTGCCCGCGAGGAAATCAAGGCAAAAGCCTAGCCGGTGAGCATCTCGAACTGCTCCCGACTGAGGCACTGGCGGAGTTTCTGCAGGGCCGACAGCTCGATCTGGCGGATTCGCTCCTTCGTCAGGTCGAGCTCCTCGCCGATCTGCTTGAGGGTTTTGGTGTTCTTGCGGATCGCACTGCCGGTCAGACCGAAATGATGGAGGATGACGTATTGTTCCCGCTCGTCGAGTTCCTGTCGAATGACCTCGGCCAGGTCCTGTCGGGTCCGTTCGATGGCCAGGACGTCGGCGGTGGTGTCCCGCATGTCGCGCTGAATGCTGGCGAGAGAGGCCGCTCGCTTGGGAGTCAGCTCCGTGCTCCGCCCGGAGACCTTCGCATACTCCTTGGCGATGTCCAGCGACGCCCGACGGCTGAAGCGGAACCCTTTGGCATAGTCGAACTCCTCGACCGCCTGGATCAGCGCGAAATTGCCCTTGCTGACCAGTTCCAAGAAGCTTGGGCCGTCGCTGGTGTGCTTGCCTGCGATGCTGACCACGAGACGGAGATTCGCCTCGACGAGCAGCGTGCGGATCTCCTCAGCCTCGTCGAGGCAGCCCTCCAGTCGCGACAGCAACCCGGCCGGGACCTTGGACAGCCGGAGCTGGTGACGCTCCTGCGAGACCAGATACTTGAGGTAGTTGTACCGACGAAACAGCTCGATCTCCCGGTCCCGGCTCAGCACCGGCGTGACCTTCAGCACCTGCATGTACTCGGGCAGCAGGGTGGGCTCCCAGACGTGATCCGTTCCCTCCGCGATCCCGTTCTCATCGGGCAGCTCGAAGGGCCCGATTTTGCCCTGGGGTTCGGACCGGTCCACGGCCAGCGGCGTGCCGAGGATCTGTTCGCGTGCGTTTGCCTGCTGGAACTCGTCGCTGGGAACATATTCGATCTTGCGAGCCAGCAGAGCGGCGGCCCTCCGCTGGTTGATGATCCGATGGACTGCGGCCCGACTGCGGTCGAACTGCTCCATGAGCTGGCGGATGCCGACCCCTTGTTGGTGGAGGCGAAACAGCTCCGCTGCCTCTGCCGGCTGGATGCGTCCCAGGGGCCGGCGGAAGACCGGCTTGTTCGGGTGTTCTTTCTCGTACTGTCCCAGCAAGGTGCGGACCGTCTCACGAGCGATGCCCAGCTTCTCGGCGATCTGGCCGATGATCCGGTGGCGCGACAGGGAGGTCTTGGCCGCCAGGCTGCGGGCCTGACGGATGATCTGCTGATGCTGGGTCTCGGTCAGACGCCGGAACCGGCTCGCGCAGGCGACCAGCTCCGGATTCTCGCGGGCGAACCGCTCGACGACCGATTCGAGAAAGCCCAGGCGGTGCACGCCGTCGTCGAACACGAACTTGCGAGGCAACAGGCCGCGAGCCCGCCAGCGGTCTATCGTCTTCGTCGCGACGCTGAACCTGACGGCCAGTTCCTCGACGGTGTACACCCGCTCGCCCGCCTCCGCGATCGGTGTCGCCAGCTTGCCGCTGAGCTTCGTGATGAAGACCTGCAGGTCGTTCCGCAGGTCGCCCCCGGCGATGATCTCCTGTTCCTGCTCCCCCTTGGGTTGGAACCCGGTGATGTGGAAGCACACGAAGTCATACGGGTACTGCTTGTCCTTGTCGACCAGACCATAGAGCTTCTCGGCCGCCTCCAACTGCGCACGGCGTTTCGCCTCCGGCGTGAATCGAAGCTGCATCAGCAATTGCGCCAGGTTATGACTCTTGATCTTTCTCATTTGGCCAAGTGTCCATTCTATCCAGTACACGCCGGACCGCCAAGCAGATTCGACGCATTCGCTTGCCGTTTGCCCAGGTTTCTGGGAGAATGGAGACGCCATTGATCCGGCATCGTGGGGAGCAGATATGAGCGATGTCACTCGCATCCTGAACGCCATCGAACGGGGGGACACGAAGGCTACAGATGAACTGCTGCCACTGGTCTATGAGGAACTCCGGCTGTTGGCGGCGCAGAAGCTATCGCATGAGAAGCCGGGGCAGACACTGCAGGCGACCGCGCTCGTGCACGAGGCCTATCTCCGGCTGGTGGGAGATGAACCACATTCCTGGAACAGCCGCAATCACTTCTTCATGGCCGCGGCGGAGGCGATGCGCCGGATTCTCATCGAACGGGCCCGCCGCAGGAAGGAGCTCAAGTATGGAGGGGACCAGGGAAGAGTCGATCTCGACGATGTAGTTCTGCCCTCCGATGACCCGGAGTTCTCCGCGAGGCTGCTGGCTCTGGATGAAGCCCTGGAGAAGCTGTCGCGGCAAGACAAGATCAAAGCTGATGTGGTGAAGCTGCGTTACTTCGCCGGCCTGACCATTGAGCAGACGGCGGAGGTGTTGGGCTTCTCTCGCAATACCGCCAAGCGCTGTTGGGCCTATGCCCGTGCTTGGCTTCTGCAGGAGATCGGCTAGCGCCGTTGCCGATTCCAATTTCCGTACAATTTCGGTCATTCTCCTGGGCCACTCTGCCCCTGGATCTCGCACTATAGGATAGAAAGACCTGATTCTGGGAGCCATGTCGTGGATCTCGAACAAAGAAAAGAAGAAGTCTTCACGGCAGCCATTGAGTTTGAGGATCGTGCCAGGCGCGAGGCCTTTGTGACTCAGGCTTGCGGCGGGGATCGAGAGCTGCTTGAGAAGGTCCAAAGGCTGCTCTACCACCACGACGGAGTCAGCTTCCTGGATGCATCTCCTCTTGGGCCGGTGGGCGACGTCGAGATTGCCGCCGTGACCGAGGCTCCCGGCACGGTCATCGGGCGGTACAAGCTGCTGGAGAAGATCGGCGAGGGCGGGATGGCGGTCGTCTATATGGCCGAGCAGGCGCCGAGCACGCGGTCCGCGCCGTTCGGGCCTGCGAGCACAGGCGTCCTGAGCGATAGCGAAGGAACCATCCGCCGGAAGGTGGCCCTGAAAATCATCAAACTGGGCATGGACACCAGGCAGGTAATCGCCCGATTTGAGGCCGAGAGGCAGGCGCTCGCTCTTATGGACCACCCCAACATCGCCAAGGTCCTCGACGCCGGAGCGACCGAGACCGGTCGGCCGTACTTCGTCATGGAACTGGTCCAGGGGGTCTCAATTACCGAGTACTGCGATAGGAATAATCTGAGCACCAAGGACCGCCTCGGCCTGTTCATCCAGGTCTGCAATGCGGTCCAGCACGCCCACACCAAGGGCATTATCCATCGCGATATCAAGCCCTCGAACGTCATGGTTACGCACCACGACGGCAAGCCCATCCCCAAGGTGATCGATTTCGGGATCGCCAAGGCTACCAACCAGCGCCTGACCGAAAAGACGCTCTTTACCCGCTACGCCCACATCATCGGCACTCCTGCCTATATGAGTCCGGAACAGGCGGAACTGAGCGATCTGGACATCGACACCCGCACGGACATCTACTCGCTGGGCGTGCTGCTCTACGAACTTCTGACCGGCACAACGCCCTTTAGTGAGGAGGAACTCCGCAAGGCCGGCTATGCCGAGATGCAGAGAGTAATCCGGGAACAGCAGCCGGTGAAACCGTCCACGCGGATTCGGACCGCTCATGTAGCCCAGCCGCCCTCGGCTGGGGGAACTGGGGTCACCCCCGAGGGCGGGGGTGCTACAGGCGTGCGTAGCACACCCTACCAGCAGGTCCGCGGCGACTTGGATTGGATCGTGATGAAGGCCCTGGAGAAGGACCGTTCCCGCCGGTACGAGACGCCGAACAGCTTGGCCTCAGACATCCTGCGGCATCTCGAGCATGAGCCGGTCCTGGCCCGAGGCCCGAGCGCGACATACCGTGTGGAGAGGTTCCTCCGCAGGCATCGTTCCCAGGTTGTTCTGGCCTTGGCAATCGCGGTCGTCGCAGTTGCGGCCGGCGTCGTTCTGTCGATGTGGAATCGCGACCGCGCCCAACTGGCTGAAGCAGACGGCTTCAAACATCGAGGCATCTTATCGCAGGCCCGAGAGCAACATGCCAAGGCCGAGCGTGACGCTGCCCTGGAGACAATCAGGCCGATTCTGGACAGCAGGCATGTGGGACCGGAAGCCCAGCTTCTTCAGGCTACCATTCTGGCGGACAAGCGTGAGTCCCAAAAGGCCGCCGCAATCCTGGAGGGTCTGCGGAACAACCGCCTGCCGGCGATTGCCGGGGCCGCCCACTCACTGCTGGCCCGCATCCGGTGGGAGAATGAAACGCTGGATGCCGAGAAGCTTCAGGAGATCGAGGAGCACCGACGGAAGGCGGAGGAGTTGCTGCCGGAGACCGCCGAGGCCTATTTCCTGCGTGCCATGACTGCTCCCACCGTCAAGGAACAGCTTGCCGCGCTCGACCGAGCTCTGGAACTTGATTCCAGGCACTACGAATCCCGCCGCTTGCGTGCCTTCACGTACTATGCGTCCCGGAAATATGGGCCGATGAGCGAAGAGGCGTTTGCCATGCAAGTCCTGCGCGATCGTGACCCGGTCAGTCATTCTCTGCGAGCTACCGCACTGCGGGAGTTGGGCCGATATCGCGAGGCGATGGCGGAATATGACCGCGCGCTATCGCTATCGGGGCAGGAGGAGGCACAGTACCTCGACCTGACCACCCAACGCTTGGAGACCGTCCTGCAGATGGGCCGGTATGAGGAGGTGATCGCCGCTGCTGCGGACGCGATCAAACGATGGCCCAATCAGCCTGTCTTTCAGTACCATCTCTTCTGCGCCCTGACGGCTGTCGGGAAGGACGAGAAAGCCGACGCCGTGTTTCGCGAGATTGTCAGGCGTACGCCCACCGCGCGGAACGACTTCTGGTTCTGGGCAACGAAATACGTGTTCGACACTCTGGAGGCAGGACGGTCGTGGCATCCGCTCGGGCACGAGCCAAAGGGAGCGGCCTTTCTACCGATGGTGGAAGCCGAGGAAATCTATCGCGAGCTCTCCGCCAGAGGCCGCCGCGTGACCACGGATGGATTCAGTGCCCAATGGTCGCCGGACGGCAAGAGACTGGCCTTCAGCGTGGGGGTCATTGGCAGTAGCGGGGTAGCACTCTACGATCCCGCCACGAGAGAGACCGAGCTGCTCATTGTCCCCGGTAAGTACCCGAAGTGGTCGCCGGATGGACGATATATCGCCTTTGTCCGGGACCGCCAGTTCCTGCGCTTCCCAGAATTCGTGGCTGCTGACCCCCAAGGTCAACCTCCACTGGGGACAGATGAAGAGGTCTGGCTGATGAAGTCCGATGGAGCCGAGCCGCACTGTCTCGCCCGCGGCGTGTGGCCCTCCTGGGGCCGGGATTCGACCTCCGTCTATTATCGCTCGCGCGTGGACAGCGCGCTCTATTCGATCTCATTCATGGGTGAGAACGCCGAGCCCAAGCGGATCATGGCGTGTCCAGGGTACAATCCATCAGTGTCGCCGGACAATCAACACGTGGCGTACATGCAAGGCACATCGCTCAAGGTCGCAAATCTGCCGTCGCAGACCGTGGTTGCCGAGTGGCCCCTGCCTTTGCCCTCCGATGGCTGGGGCGCCGCGGCCTGGTCTCCGGACGGCAACGAATTGTGCCTCGGTGGCAGCGGCGGTCTGGGAGACAGGACGGGACTGTGGATCTATCGCCTCGATCACAAGGAACCGGCCCAGACAGTGGATGGCCCGATCACGGTGGGCTCCTGGGTGCCAGACGGAACAAAGCTCGTTTTTGAACTCGGCGCGCAGCACTCGGAAATCTGGACGGTTGACCTCGCCCCCGGGGTCTCAGTCATCGAAGCACTGGGTCCGGCCCGAACGGCGGAGCGACACTTGCGGAAACTGGTAGCCTCCCAGACGCGTCGCATCGAGGCCGATCCGTGGGATGCCTATGCCTACTCCGAGCGTGCACGGTGCTACGACTACTTGCACGACCGGGAAAGGGCTGACGCTGACATAAGACGGTGGTATGCCGTCGTGAGCGGACGCCCGCCGCAGGTAGATTTGCCGACGCGGGCGGATTTCACCTTCGGCGAGCCGGTGAACCTCCAATCTACTTTTCCTCTCCTCGATCTGGCGAACGACTTTCTCGGCTGTATCTCCGCGGATGGGCTGGAGATGTACTTCGATTCGATCCGGGGCGGGGGACAGGGTAAAGACGATCTCTGGGTTTGCAAGCGGGCCTCCGTCGAGGACGACTGGGGTCCTCCCGAGAATCTCGGGCCCGCTGTCAACAGCGCCAGCATGGAGCAGGTCGTTTCCCTCTCCGGCGACGGTCTGGAGTTCTATGTCTTTTCCCTGCGGCCCGGAGATCCCGGCAATGGCGATCTCTATGTGAGCAAACGTGCGACGCGAAACAGCCCTTGGGGCCCAGCCAGAAATCTGGGCCCGAAGGTAAACAGCCCCTATGTGGACTTCACCCCCCGTGTGTCGTTTGATGGCTTGGAGCTCTACTTCAGTTCGAACCGTCCCGCCGGATACGGCGGTACTGATCTCTATGTCAGCGCGCGTGCGACTCCGGACGATCCCTGGGGTGACCCCGTCAATCTCGGCCCGGCCGTGAATAGTCCCGCTGGGGACACCTTTGCCTGCCCCTCGCAGGATGGGCTGTTACTGTTCTCCGCGAGCGCCCGCCCGGGAGGGAATGGCGACTGGGATATCTGGGTGGCGCGGCGGGCCAGCCGCTCTGCTCCTTGGGAGCCGGCGGTGAATCTGGGACCCGTTGTCAATGGACCGGGCTCGGATGGGGTGCCCTTCCTGCCCGCCGATGGCTCTGCCCTGTACTTCATGCGGGAATCCGGCGGCACTTGGACGCAATGGAAGGCGCCGATCCTCCCCATCAGGGCCCCTGGCGGTGAGCCGTTGAAAGGAGAGAGGGACCAGAAATGACAATGCATTGGGCTCGAATGGACTCGTCATAGGATGCCGTGTCGATACGCTCGGGTCCGGCGGAATTGACTGCATCCGTATCTGCATAGCGAAGCCGCGAAGCTGTGAGGAGTTCTGAAGCGGCTGTGTTCAGGGTTTGTTCTTGTCCCTACATGGGCTGGAACGCTCTGCAAACAAGATGCCAGTAATGTCTCTTGCCTTCGGGCAGAAAGGTGGGTGTAGGATGAAAGTGTTTCATGCTCCAATGGTAGCGATGTCATTGGTTGGGCTCGGTCTGCTCTCCGGTCTGGGCGTCCCGCCGGCGTGGGCGGATTTCACCTTCGGCGAGCCGGTGAACGTCCAATCCGATTTCCCGCTCCTCGACATAACGACCGATTGTGTCATCTGTTTCTCCGCAGATGGGCTGGAAGTGTACGGTGTTTCACTCATGATCGGGGATCTCTGGGTGTGCAAACGGGCGTCATCAGAGGGCGACTGGGGTCCTCCGGAGAATCTGGGGACGACGATCAACAGTGCAAGCCAGGATGGTTCGCCCTTTCTTACCGCCGATGGTCTTGAGCTCTATTTCTGGTCCGCCCGCGACGGAGGGTACGGCGGCCAAGATATCTATGTGACCCGGCGTGCAACGCGCACCAGCCCTTGGGAGGCGCCAACCAATCTGGGCGTGGGGGTCAACACTTCGGACCAGGAGAGCGCCCCTGTGGTGTCGCCGGATGGCCTGGAGCTCTACTTCGCTTCGACCCGTCCGGGCGGATACGGCGGTTGGGACATCTACGTCAGCAAGCGCGCGAACACGGACGATCCCTGGGGTGCCTCGGTCAACCTCGGTCCGGCGGTGAACAGTACCGGCAATGACAGCGCCAGCTCGCTCTCACCCGATGGGCTATTGATGGTCGTCGGGAGCGACCGCCCGGGGGCATTCGGCGCGTACGGAGACGGCTATGCAACCAGACGGGCCAACTGCTCTGCTCCCTGGCAGCCGGCGGTAAATCTGGGACCCACTGTCAACCGAACGTGCTGGAATGGGCCCTTCATGAGTCCCGATGGCTCCGCCCTGTACATCGGGTGCGACCCCAAATGCGATATGACACAATGGACCTACAAAGCTGCGATCCTCCCCATCGTGGACTTCAACGCCGACAGCGTTGTCGATGTCAACGACTTGGCGCTGTTGGTCGACAACTGGGGCACGGACAACACGCTCTACGACATCGGGCCATATGCCTGGGGCGACGGGAAGGTGGACATCGAGGATTTGAAGGTCTTCATCGCCGAGTGGGAGAAAGAGACCGCAACGACGGAGCCATAGCACCGGACTTCAAACGCGACCCTGTCGGGCTACGTAGGGTGTGCTGTGCACACCGCTCTCTGGACCGGTTCTGGGGGAATGGTGGGCTCAGCCCACCCTACGCCTACGCCTGATCGACGATGTACGAATCTGCAATCGGGTCGTCCGAGCGTAGGGCAGCGTGCCCTGTGACTGCTGTCACGGCTGCGATGCTCCTGCACACGGCAAGGATAGGCCCTCACGGGCCCACTACAAACACAAGACACACACTTCGGTACGGGCCGGGGGAGAACGGAGCCCCCGGCCCATTGGAGCTGACTGATGTTGACTATGCTGGTCGCCTGTGAGGATCAGGCGACCAGTTTCTTGGCGACATCGACCGCGGAGGCGGCGTCGGGGGAGTAGCCGTGCGCGCCGATCCGGTCGGCGAAGCTCTGGGTCACCGGGGCGCCGCCCACCATGATCTTGGCCTTGATGCCGGCCGCCTGGAGGGCCTTGATGGTCTTCTCCATGCCGGGCATGGTCGTCGTCAGCAGGGCGCTCATGCCGATGAGATTGACGTTCCGGGCCTTGGCCTCGGCGGCGAACTTGTCCGGCGAGACGTCCACGCCCAGGTCGATCACCTCGAACCCGGCGCCCTTGAGCATCATGGCGACGAGGTTCTTGCCGATGTCGTGCAGGTCGCCCTGGACGGTGCCGATGATGAGCTTGCCGATGGGCTTGACGCCGGCCTTGGCCAGCTCGGGCTCCAGCACCTCCATCGCCATCTTCATCGCCCGGGCGGCGATCAGGACCTCCGGAATGTAGATCTCGTTGTTCTTGAAGCGGGCGCCCACCACGTCCATGCCTGCGATCAGGCCCTGGTCGAGGATCTGCTTGGGGGCCATTTTTTCCTGGAGGGCCGCCTTCGTGACGTTCACCGCCGTCGCCTGGTCGCCCCGGATCACCGCATCAGCCAATGCCTTCAGGTCTGCCATTGCAACTCACCTCAAATCAGTATCCGTTTGGTTCTCCCGATACCATCAAGGTCCCCATTAGACCGCTGACTGTCCCCAGCGACAAGGAAAAAAACGGGCAATTGAAGAACGACCGTTGCGGTTGACCCAGGTGCCGGCGGGTCCTATACTGGCAGCCAATCGAGGGGTCGATTGATGCAGGACGGCAGTACGCACGACGAGAAGGACACGCACGAGCACCACGACCACGGTTCGCACCTCCGCGAGGTGTCGCGAAGGCGGCTGTGGGTTGCCCTGGCGATCATTGTGGCGTTTCTGATCATCGAGATCGTCGGCGGCCTGATCACAGGCAGTTTGGCCCTGCTGGCGGACGCGGGCCACATGCTGACCGACGCCCTGGCCCTGGCTTTGGCGATCTTCGTCGCGCATCTGGCCCGGCGTCCCGCGACGCCGGAACGGACCTTCGGATACCTCCGCGCGGAGGTCATCGGCGCCTTCGTCAACGGCGCCACGCTGATCCTCGTGGTGGGCCTGATCGTGCGCGAGGCCGTCGAGCGGTTCCTGCACCCAGCCGAGGTTCAGGGCTCGGGCATGTTGCTGGTCGCCTTCGCGGGCCTGCTGGCGAACGTCGCCAGCGCCTGGGTCCTGGCCGACAGCCGCAAGGCGAACATCAATGTGGAAGGCGCGTTCACACACATGATCGCCGATGCCCTGGGCTCGGTCGGCGCCATCGTCGCGGGTCTGGTGATCCTGCTGACCGGCTGGATGCCCGCGGACCCGCTGGTGAGTCTGGTCATCGGCGGCCTGATCCTCTGGAGCAGCATCGGCCTGCTCCGCCGGACGCTGGCCATCCTGATCCACGCGACGCCGGCCCACCTCGATTTCCGCGACGTCCTTGCGGCGTTGGAGTCGAACGAGCACGTCGCGGCCGTACACGATCTGCACATCTGGTCGGTGACCACGGGTTTCCCCGTCCTGACGGCGACCATCTGGCTCAAGGCCGAATGCACCGGTCCGGCCTGTTGGCGGGCGGCCTTGCGCGATCTCCAGGCCATGCTGCACGACCGTTTCGACATCGAGCACGTCACCCTCCAGCTCGAGCTGGCGGATTACCTCTCGCAGGGGCAGCAGGACCACGGAGCGAAGACAAATCCGAAGCACGAAACCCGAAACTCGAAACAAATCCCACATTCGAAATCCAAATGACCGAAACGCTGCCATCCTTCGGATGACCCGTTTGGGGTTCTGGGTCTCGGTCATTCGTGCTTGTTTCGGATCTCGAGTTTCGTGCTTCGAATTTGCCGACGTGGGACGCATGCCTCTGACCGAATGAGTTTCTGCTTGCATAGGCTGCGTCGGAGTGGTATGTGAGTAGAACACATATAGGAGTGACGCCCATGCAGGAACTGAAAGGTTGTGCGTGTACGGGCAAGACATTGCCCAGGTTGTTGCGCCCGGCCATCCTGTCCGTGCTGGCCAAAGGCGGATCGCACGGATATGCGATGATCGAGGAGCTCAAGCGACTTGCGGTCGTGGGGGACCATCCACCCGACCATGCCGGGATCTACCGGGTGCTCCAAGTCATGGAGAAGGAGGGACTCGTCGCGTCCGACTGGGAATGCCCTGCGAGCGGGCCGGCCCGGCACAACTACCGCCTGACGACCAAGGGCAAAACGTGCCTGGAGCGGTGGAAACAGACGCTCGACGAGTACCGTCGGACCATCGACATGCTCCTTAAGTCACTGTAGCGAAATCCGCGGAGGACAGCGTGAGGGAGTCTACGACACTGTTGCGAAAGTGCCTGGCTGAGGCGATCGGCACGTTCATCCTGGTGTTCTTCGGGGTTGGGTCGGTCCACGCCGCGGTGCTAACCGGCGCCCAGCAGGGCATCTGGCAGGTTGCCGTCGTCTGGGGCGCCGCCATCTCGCTGGCGATCTACGCGACCGGGGCCCTTTCCGGCGCCCACATGAATCCCGCGATGACAGTGTCGTTCGCGGTTTTCCGCGGGTTCCCCTGGCGACATGCACTGCCGTACGTCCTGTCGCAGCTTGTCGGAGCCTTCGTCGCCGCTGCGGTCCTGCATGTGCTGTTCTCGGGAATTCTGGTTCAGTTCGAGTCTGCCCACGGGATTGTGCGCGGCGCCCCCGGCAGCGAGCTGTCCGCGATGGTCTACGGCGAGTACTTCCCGAATCCCGCCAGCGTAGCGAGCTTGCACTGGGCCGACGATGCGGTCCGTCTCGTGCAGGCGATGCTGGCCGAAGGGATCGGGACCGCCTTCCTGGCGTTCTTTGTGTTCGCGGTCACGGATGCCAAAAACGGCTCCGGCCCCGGGACGCGACTGCTGCCTGTCTTCATCGGCCTGACCGTCTCCATCCTCATCTCGGTGATCGCACCGCTGACGCAGGCGGGTTTCAATCCGGCCCGAGACTTCGGGCCTCGCTTGTTTGCGTGTCTGGCAGGTTGGGGCACTATCGCCATCCCCGGCCCTCGCGGCGGCTTCTTCACGGTGTACATCCTCTCGCCAATTCTTGGGGCAGTCGCAGGCGCGGCTGTGTACCGGTGTGTGATCTGCTCGGGAAGGGCCCGAGAGGTCGATGCACCATCACACAAGGTCTTGACTGGATCGCAAGTGGAGGAATTCGATGGTAGTTCCGTGCGGAGATAATGTGTTGGAGCATCGGTTTCGCGGCATTTTGGATGCGGCGATGGCGGGGAAAGTCGCGAGCAAGGAGGACTGCCGGTATCTACTGGGTTTCTCATCCGACTCCCTGGAGGCGGGTGTTCTGCGAGCGACCGCCAACGCGATCACCCGGCGGCGCTTCGGCAACGCGGGTCTCATGCTCGGACAGATCGGGGTCCACATGGCGCCCTGTGATGGGGGCTGTGCGTTCTGTGCGTTCGCCAAGCCGCACACGACGATCCGCGAATCGACCCTGTCGATGGAAGAGTCGATCCAGAGAGCCAGTGCCTTCTCTCGCGGCGGTGTGACCGGCATCTTCATCATGACGATGCATCGGTTCGGTTTCGATTGGTTCCTCGACTATGTTTCGCAAATGCGAAGGCACGTCCCCGTCGAGACGGAGTTGCTCGCCAACATCGGCGACATTTCGGCCCAGCAGTTGAAGTCGCTCAAGGCCGCCGGCATGACGGGTGCGTACCATGTCTGTCGCCTGGGGGAGGGTCGGGATACTCATCTGACCCCGGCCCAGCGGCTGCGGACGATTGAGCGGACTCGGGAGGCGGGTCTGGACTGGTACAACTCCTGCGAGCCGATCGGGCCGGAGCACACGGTCGAGGAGGTTGTGGAACAGATCTTCATGGGAATGGAATTGGGCCCCTGTCAGCACGCCATGATGCGGCGATTCCCGGTGCCGGGCTCTCCGTTGTTTCATCATGGGCGGCTGCCGCTGGCCCGTCTGGCCCAAGTCGTTGCGGTTGTTGCCCTGGCCACCCTGGGGACGCCCACGGTGCGGAGCATCGCGGTGCATGAATCGAACGTACTGGGCCTGATGAGCGGCGCGAATGCCCTGTATCCTGAGGCGGGTGAGCCCACGCAGACCGTGAGTGATTCCGCTGGTGAATCGGATGGCGATAAGGAGGGTTTCAGTTCCGCTCTCTGGCGCCGCAGCCAGGAGATCACGACCGCAGACTGCCGGAACATGCTGGTCGAAGCAGGGTATGACAGGGTCGTGACCGGGCCCGGGAAGAGCGTGGCATTGAGAGATCACCAGGATTGAACCAAGGAGGATCACCATGGGTCAAACGCGGATCATATTCGTCGGCGGATTTCTTGGTGCGGGCAAGACCACGCTCCTGTGGCGGGCGGCCGAGCTGCTCGCCAAACGAGGTCGGCGCGTCGGCCTGATTACCAACGACCAGGCCCCCGACCTGGTCGACACGAAGCTGCTGGTGGAGAAGGGCCTGACGGTCCGCGAGGTCGCGGGCAGTTGTTTCTGCTGCAACTTCAATGGCCTGATCGACGCGGCGCAAGGTCTGCAATCCCTCGATGCCGACGTCTTGATCGGCGAGCCGGTGGGCAGTTGCACCGACCTGTCGGCGACGATCCTCCAGCCGTTGAAGGACCGATTCAAGGGCGAATTCAAGCTGTCGCCGTTGTCGGTGCTGGCCGACCCACAGCGTCTTCTCGGCGTTCTGGACGGCGACGGGGACTCGCTGCACGCCAGCGCCGCGTACGTCTTCTGCAAGCAGCTTGAAGAGGCCGATCTGCTCGTCGTCAACAAGATCGACGCGGTGTCGCCCGCCGAGCGGCGCCGTCTGGAACGGCTTATTGCCAAGCGATTCCCCCAGGCGGTCGTGCGGTTTCTTTCCGCTCGGACCGGCGAAGGCGTGGAATCGTGGCTCGACGAGGTGCTCTCGTCAGATCGAGCGGGCTCCCGCATCCCGGACGTGGACTACGACGTCTACGCCGAGGGTGAAGCGGTCCTGGGTTGGCTGAACGCGGACATTCAGTTGTCCGCCGGGACCGAGAAGGTCGAATGGGATGCCGTGTGTCGGGACCTGCTGAACGAACTGCACGCGAGGTTCCGCGAGAGGCATGCCCGCATCGGACACGTCAAGCTGCTGCTCACGGCGGCAGGCGGGCAGTGCTCGGGCAACCTGACGGATCTGGCGTGCGAGCCCGTTGTGCAAGGCCGGATTGATGGCTCGCCCGACCAGGCGGACCTCATCGTCAACGCCCGAGTGGAGATGCCGCCGGAGGACTTGGAGTGCGTTGTGCGCGAGAGCTTGGCCAGGGTCGCCGGTCGGTGTGTGCGAATCGAGATCTCGAACCTCCGCTGTCTTCGCCCAGGCCGTCCACAGCCCACGCATCGCTACCGGACAGTGGTGAAGATCTGACAAGGTCGTTGCGTCACTCGACCCACGGGCGGGCCTGCTTGATGTTCAGACGCCCGTCGGCGGTGATCTTGAACTCGATGTCCATCGCGAAGTCCAGGTCCCACCGGCTCACCTTGTAGAGGGTCCGGAAGTGGCTCTGGATCAGGGCCATCTTGTCGGCCAGCTCGAAGATTTGGGCCTTCGTCAGGATGTTGCCGCCGTCGGGGACGAGGTTGGAGTGGCGGATGTACTGGATTTCGTAGCGTTCCACGCCCGCCAGGTCGGCGACGAGGAACTCGTCCGGGATCGAGTAGGCTTCGGGGTTGGTCACGAGGTCCTCGCCCACCTGGACGTTGACGTAGTAGCCTTCCCACTCGGGGTCGTAGATGTTCTTTGTAACGGCGACGCCGTTGGCCTGCTCATCGTCGTAGTTGGGGTGTACGAGCACGCCCATCGCGGTCTGGAAGTGATCGACGCGGTAAAAGTCCCGCTCCTCGAACGCACGGTACGTCCACAGGCTGGCCCAGACCTGCCTGATGCTCTTGGCGATGTGCCCTTCGTCGGGGTGGTGGGTGTGCGAGTCGTACAGGCCGGCGCCGTTGAAGCTGGGCAGGTCTTCGTTGTTGGTGCTGGATCGGCACCGCAGGGACGTGTCCGTCTCGAACGACTCGCGCATCGCCTGCAGCGCGTCGAGCATCCAGTCCGGCATTGCGCCCGTGCGGATCCGCTTGCGGAATGCGTCGAGCGCGTCTTCGCGGGCCTGGAAATCGCTCTGGAACGCGGGGTCGGCCATCATCTCGGTCGCCTGATCGTAGAAGCCGTTGTGCTTCATGAACTCGTCGTAGAAGTGGAACGGGACCGCGAAACCGTCGGGGACCATGCCTTCGGGGAGGAACTTGGCGAGTTCCGCGACGTTGGCGGCCTTGGCACCGAAACTATCGGAGTTCGCGAAGCCGATCTGGGACAGGGGGGCAATGGCGGTGACCGCCAGGTTCCGCGGAGGCGACTGCGATTCCACGGGCCGGATGGAGTCGAAGAAGGCGTTCACGTCCTCCACGGTGGCCTCCTCCAGGGTGTAGCCCTCCGCCTGGACGCTGTACCGGACGTATCTGCCCGCGAGGGCGACCACTTCCGCGAGCGTGGTCGCGCCGCGAATGTAGGCATTGGGTGTGCTGTTCTGCTTGGCCTTGAGATTGATGTGTGACAGCGGCGTCTGCGGGACCTCGGTAATAATGCCCGCCACGTGGCTCAGCGTGTTCGGCAGCGTCCGATAAACCACAATGTCCCGGACGGACACCGTCTCGGTGCCCTCGATGATCCGCAGCCTGCCATAGGATTCGCCCAGCGTCAGCGGCGTGTAGCTGACGTTGGCGTACAGGTCCTCGGTCTGGATTACCGCCATAGAAGACGCCTCGTATGACTCCCGCTCGGCACCGTACAGGGCTCGCTGTGTCTCGCCCGCCGCATGGTAGTAGAATCTGTCTCTTGCGAACGGCATGTTGGCCAGGATCAGATCGTGGGCCAACTCGACGAGTTCGAAGGCAACTGGGTCCGTCGGCCAGAACTCCATCACGTAGATGCCCTGGATTGCGTCGTTGGGTTCGTAGTAGTCGTGGGCGATGATGCTGCCGGCGAGGTTCTTGCGGTTGTCCGCGAAGTAGGTCTCGCGGTCGAACGTGCCCAAATCGATGGTCCAGCCGAGGCACTCGACGACGAAATCATAGTGGTAGGGGTAGTTTTTCGTGTTCATGAAGTACAACTGCGGGTCCGGCGTATCGACGCCCGTGATCGTGAACTTCACCTCGGGTACCTGCATGGCCCCGGGGAAGTTGTTCCGATCTGAGAAGTAGTCGAACGTCGCCCGGTCGGGAAGGGTGAGCGTTCCACACCGGGGGGAGATCTGGCCCCACCCGAGGCTCGCAGAAAGGCAGACCGCCAAGGCAACGCCCGCCGGGAGGGAACGCCACGCTCTTGCGACTGCCTGTCCTGTCATTGGCCCACCGCCTGAGAATCCACGAATCCAGCCTGTACCCACGTCATTATACCAGTCCGGGCAGTGATTTGCGGACGTTTTTCCACTTCGTCGCGGCGGATCGCAATGCATCGAGCTTTTAGCCGAAATCGGTTGACACGCCCGTAACACCACCCTATGATGCGCAATTTACCGCCTGGGATTCAAGTGGTGGTCTAGGAACGTTGGTCGTACGGAAGTCACAGACAGGTTGCGTAGGCAGGTGGGGCGGCGGAGGCTGCACGTCCTTTCCTCGCTCATATACCCCGACCGTGAAGGGTGTTTCTGTATAGGAAGAGCTGCGTATGAGTGACTACATTGTTCTGGTCAAACAGGTTCCCGACGTCTCGCAGATCACGGACAATGCGTTCGACCCGGAGACGGGCACGCTGGTCCGGTCGCGTCTGGCCAACGTGATCAACGATCTGGACGCCCAGGCACTGGCGTTCGCGAGCCACATGAAGAAGATCAGCGGCGACGCGAAGGCCCGGATCGTCGCGGTGACGATGGGCCCGCCCATGGCGGTGGACGTGCTTCGCTACAGCCTGGCCCGGATCGCCGACCAGGTCGTCCTGCTGACGGACCGGGCGCTGGGCGGCGCCGACACGGTCGCAACCGCCAACCCGCTGGCCTGCGCCATTCGGAGAGTCGTCAAGGAACTGCTCGCCTGCGGCGACGACTACTTTGTCGTAGCGGGCATGCAGTCGGTCGACGGCGACACCGCCCAGGTCCCGGCGCAGCTCGCGGAGGAGCTGGGATTGCCCTGCATCGCCTATGTGACCGGCGCCCAGTACACGAAGAAGCGTTTCGAATTCACTCGCATCATCAGCGGGGGCAGCCAGACGGTCGCGACGAAGAAACTGCCCGCCGTCATCACCGTCGCCAAGTACGAGTATCCGCTGTTCGCGACGTTCAGCGGGATGCGCGCCGCGGCCAAGGCTCCCGTGATCCAGTGGGGGGCCGGGGACATCAACGCTCCCCTCATCGGCGCCAAGGGCTCCAAGACCGCGGTGATCCGCGTGTTCCCGCCGGGAAAGAGCACACGCAAGTGCAAGCACCTGACCGACGCCAAGGAATTGGCCAGGATCGTTGTTGAGAACTTCAAGAAGGGCAACGGCAACGGCGGCGCCGCTGGCGGCAAGAAAGACGACGGCAAGTACATCCTGCCCAAACGTCGCAAGAGCCTCTTCCAGCGGCCTTTCGAGGCCACTGCCAAGGAACAAGATGACTTTAACCTCCTCGCGCAGGTCCTTGAAGACCTCAATATCAAGAAGGTCGATCAGATCGATGAAGCGACCCAGGGTCGGATCATGGCTGCGATCGGCGATAGGATTCCGCTGAAGGCCGTCGAGGACATGCTCAACGGCATGAAGGCCACCGAACCCGCCTTCCAGGGCGAGGTGTGGGTCGTCGCGGAGCATGCCGACGGCGTGGTGCATCCTGCGACGTTCGAGCTGACCGGCAAGGCCCGAGAGCTGGCCGACTCGCTCGAAACGAAGGTCGGCGTCTGCATCGCAGGCGAGAACGTCGCGCACATGGCCGAGGAGGTGATCGCGGCGGGCGCGGACACGGTCTACGCCATCGAGCACAAGCTGCTCGCCGAGTTCGACCCGACCGCCTATCGCAAGGTGATCGCCGATGCGATTGACAAGTACGTGCCGCAGATCGTTCTCTACGCCGCGACGCCGCAGGGCCGAAGCCTGGCGCCGATGATCTCCTACCGCACCGGTTGCGGCCTGACCGCCGACTGCACCGGTCTCGACATCCGCGACAGCTCGCGAAAGGGCGAGGTCGGCCTGCTCCTGCAGACCCGTCCCGCCCTCGGCGGAAACGTCATGGCGACGATTCGCACGAAGAGCTCCAAGTGCCAGATGGCAACTGCCCGTCCGGGCGTGATGAAACGCATCCCGGCCGACCCCTCCCGCAAGGGCAAGATCGTCCATCACAAGGTTGAGATCACCGACGCGGACGTCAGTCTCGAAATCATCAAGACGGAACTGGGACACGGCGCGGTGAACCTCCACGCGGATGCCATCGTCTCCGGCGGCAAGGGCATGCAGAGCCGCGATGGGTTCGAGAAGCTCGTAGGCCATCTGACGAGTGCCCTGAGCCACAAGCTCGAAACCGAGGTCGAGCGGGGCGCCTCCCGCGCTGCGGTCGAGCAGGGCTTTGTCGAGCGAATCCACCAGGTGGGCCAGACCGGCACGTCCGTCGGTCCCAAGCTCTACGTCGCGCTGGGCATCTCGGGCGCGATCCAGCACATGATCGGCGTCGCGAACAGCGAGACGATCGTGGCGATCAACAGCGACCCGAACGCCCCGATCTTCAAGCAGTGCGACTACTATATGGTCGGGACCGTCGAGGATGTGATCCCGAAGCTGGTGGAAGCCCTTCACGAGGCGTGAGAGGACGTTTGATTCTTACAGTCATAAATCAAACTTAAGGAAATAGAACGTGCCGAATCATAGTGAATACAGCAAAGCGTCGGTCCTGGTCGTGGGCGCGGGCCCGGCGGGGCTTTCGACCGCGATCCAACTGAAGGTGCTCAGGCCCGAGATCGATGTCGTCGTGATCGACAAGTCCCTCGATCTGGGCAATCACAACCTCTCCGGGGCCGTGCTCGAGAAGGAGCCGCTGAGCACGCTGCTCGACGCGGCCAAGCCCGGCTGGCGCGACACAGACGAGGCCAAGCAGGTCCTCGCCAACGTCATCGACAAGGACGACATCATGTTCCTGCTGGGCAAGAACATGGCGTTCGGGATCTTCCCCATGCTCAAGCTGGCTCGCAGGATGGGCCTGGCCTTCGGCCAGATGATTCATCATGGCGACTACTCCGTCTCGATCAGCCGGCTGACGAAATGGCTCGGCGGGATCGCGAAGAGCATGGGCATCGAGGTCCTGACGGGTTTTGCGGCCGATCACGTCGTCTGCAACGGCGACGCGGTCGCCGAGGGCGTCAAGCTCGTCGACCAGGGCATCGACAAGGATGGGCACAAGCAGCCCAACTACGTCGAGGGCGAGACGATCCAGGCGAAGTTCATCGTCCTGGCGGAAGGCTGCGACGGGCTTGTCACCGAGCGGTTCGTCGAATCCGCAGGTCTCAAGCGTCAATCGCACCAGCTCTATTCCATCGGCGTCAAGGAACTCATCAAGGTCACGCCGGAACAGTACAACAAGTTCACGCGAGGCCGTGTCGTCCACGCGATGGGTTACCCGATCTGGACGCCGGTCCTCGGTCCCGGCATGTTCGGCGGCGGCATCGTCTACGCCGGCGAGCAGGACCACCTCGCGGTCGGCATGATCGTCGGGCTCGACTGGAAGTATCACAATTTCAACGCCCAGGACGCCCTCGTGCGGTTCAAGGAGCACAAGTTCGTCAAGCAGTTCATCGAAGGCGGCACGGTCGTCGAGGCCGGCGCCAAGATGATCCCCGAGGGCGGCTGGTACGCTGTCCCGCGAGATCCCGAGACCCAGAGCATCGGCAAGGGCAACGTCATGATCCTCGGCGACAGCGCCGGCTTCGTGAATATGTGCAAGATCAAGGGTCTGCACAACGCCATCGAGTCCGGCATGCTGGCGGCCAAGGCCATCGTCGCTTCGCTCGATGACCCCGGCGTCGCGGCGGCCAAGTACACCGCCAACGTCGAGCAGTCGAACATCGCCAAGGAAATGAAGTCGGCCAAGAACTTCCGACAGACGGTTGCGAAGTTTGGGCCGTTGCAGGGCATGCCGTTCTCGGTCCTGGGCGGCTGGCTGCCTCAGTTCCACGTCGAAAAGGACTACGCAGCGATGACCGGTGCCCCATATAGGCTCAAGCCGCACATGAACTTCGACAAGGACACGTTCACCGCGGTCGCGGCCACTGAACACCGCGAGGAGCAGCCCTCGCACCTCAAGATCGTCGATCCGACGATCTGCACGACGAAGTGCAAGCCGACCTTGAACGCGCCGTGCGTCGCGTTCTGCCCGGCGGGCGTCTACGAGGAGATCCACGACCAGCCCAAGGCGGCCAACCCCTCGAACTGCCTCCACTGCAAGACCTGCCAGCGGAAGTGTCCGTTCGACAACATCCGCTGGACCGCCCCCGAAGGCGGCGGCGGCCCTCGCTACAAGCGCATGTAGTAACGCAGACCCACGGGCGAGGCCCTCGAAAGCCTCGCCCGTTTCACTTCTTCCTGATGGTCCGGTGACTGCGACTTGCGGACAGATGTATCTCTATGAACCCCACGAGTGGATCGATGACAACCCACGCAAGGAACGTTGCTTTCAACGTTACCGTTGCGATGTAAATCAAATGCCCGTTTGTTCCGGAAGCGTTGTCGATTTCGGTAGCGGCGCACAGGCCGGTGAGCAATGGAGTCGACACGTAGAGGAACATGTAGTAGCCGGCGCCGGTCACGGGGTGCTCGGCTCTGGTGCGTCGTAACCCTCGGATGCCGTGAACGAAAGCGAACAGGTAGAGACAGACGAGAAGCAGAAGCATACTCGTGGAGTACCCGGACAGGGAGAGAACCAGCCACCAGTTGAACCCCGCTCGGCGCAACCCATCTGCGAGAAGGTATCCGGCACATGCGACGAACCAGGCTGTCGCGACGATGTGAATTCGCCTGAGCACTGATCTTGTGGGTGTGTCTATACTGCTGGGTTCCATCTTCCCATCGTCCTGTGCTTGTCGATGGAGTCTCAGTCTCTCGTGAGATTTGGAAGACCCTGCTTGAGCCGTTGTTCACCGGCGAGCGTAATCTGCTTGCCCCGTGTCGACAGATGCTTCAACCCGGTGAGGCTCTCGAGTTGTCCCAGGCCCGCATCCGTGATCTTGTCGCTGGTCAGGTTCAGCCACGTCAATTCGGTTAGGCCCTGGAGGTATGCGAGACCCGCGTCGGTGATCCTGGTGTTCTCCAGTTCCAGAACTCGTAGTCCGGTGAGGCCCTGGAGGTGGGCGATGCCTGCATCGGTGATTTGCGTGCCGGACAGGGTCAATCCCTGCAATCCCGGCAGGTCCGCGAGAGAGGCCAGACTGGCGTCCGTGACCTGGGTGCCTGCCAGGACCAATCCACGCAATCGAGGCATGCCCTTGAGATGGGCCAAACCGGGCCCCGTGATCTTGGCGCTGCCCAACAGCAGGACCTGCAATTCGGGCAGATGCGTCAGCAGGGCCACGCCGTTGTCCGTAATCTGGGTCCCGAGCAAGTCCAGGAATTGCAGCTTGCTCAGACCCTGGAGGTTCCTTAGACCCGCATCGGAGATCGGAGCACCCTGCACGGACAGAGCCTGCAAGGCGGTCAGGCCTTTGAGATGCGCCAGACCTGCGTCTGTGACCTGTATGTTGCCCAAAACCAGAATCCTCAGCTTGGTCATGCCGGCGAGATTCGCCAAGCCAGCGTCGGTTACACCGGCACCCGCCTGAAGAGTCAGCCACTGCAATTCGGACAGGTTCTTGAGGTGGGCGAGACCTACATCGGTAATTCGCGGCGAGATCAGATCCAGATATTTGAGCCTTGCCAGATTTGCGAGATGTTCCATATCGGAATCGGTGGCCAGGGGCAGTTTCAAACCGGGGACGCCACTGTGATCCATCTCTTCGATCAACGCGTCCCAATTGTCCACCGGAACTGACGGCAACACCCACCATATCCAGCCAGCGGGAATCTCCGTCGGTGAGGCACTCGGGGTACGCCCGATCCACCTTGGGCCGGACCCCATCTCGCCGGAGTCCATGTCGGGAACATGAGAAAAGGACTTCTGGGCGAAGACGTCAAACACCATGCTGGAGTTGAAAGTCTGAGGTGGAGAGCCTGATTCCTGGGACTCCCCTCCACTGTCATCTGCTCCAGGTTCGGTGGCAGGACTGCGTACAGCAAAGGTCTCCAGGAGAGCATCGAGCATCGCGCCAGCCGCCGACCGAACGGAATCTCCGCGGAAGGAACTGATTTCGATCTGGGCCACATAGCGGAGTTGGTGTTGCGGAGTCTCTTCCGCAAACCGTTCCAACAAGTCCTGCTCTGTCACGATTCTGTTGTCCACGATGTAGACGCACAGCACGGCCAACTCGGTCGGTGGCGAAGAAAGCGGGTGAAATCGGTGCACGGCGACCCGAATCAGGCGATTGGATGAGGTGACAATGTTCAGGGGGGCCGTCTGATCCCAAATCCACCCGTTCGCAGGGAAGCATCGCAGTGGGGATTGGCTGAGAACGCCGCTCGGATGGGACGAGGAATATGCCACGTACAGATCCGCCGATTGCTGCGTAGCCCTGTTGACGTAGCGCCGGTTAATGAAATCGTCGGTTGCCTTGTCTCGCATGTACTCTCGCACGGCCGCCGGAAGGTGGAGATCCTCGCCGGTCCAGCCATTCAGTGTGCGGGGGAACTGAGAGAGCGGCGCGGGCAATGCGAGTGTTTGGTCTGTTTTGCGGATTGCAGGTTCCTTCTCGGCTCCCCCGGTCCAGGCCGAAAACGGTGGTATAGCAAGGACTGCCAGCAGGGCGACCACGATGGCGCCGGCGAGCCAGGCACGCGAGTCCGGCGGAGTGGCGGGAAAGCCCAGGATGTGACGGACGCGGCTGAGCGTGGGCTTTCCGTCTTGTCCAAACCGCAGGGCAAGGGTGGGCCGTGTCAAGGCCAAATGGATTCTCCCTGCACTCTCCAGGGCTGACGCATACGTCAGTCGTTCTCCTGTGGCTTTCACGGCCAGTTCGTCGCAGCACAACTCCCGCTCGCTGCGCAGGCGGGAAGACAACCACCAGACCGCCGGGTGGTAGAACAAGAGTGTCTCGACCACCCGCTGGGCCAGGTTGACCCACAAGTCGAGTCGGCGGATGTGGGCCAACTCGTGAGCGATCACGGCCTCCAACATCTCCGGCGGCATCCGGGTCGCCAGGGCAGCGGGCAACAACACGATGGGATGCAGGCAGCCCATTGCGGCCGCCTCCATCGCTCGCTGTGAGATGAATACCCGAGAGAAGCCCGCCATACCCAGTCTTTCGCTCAGCACTCTGATCCGCGTCGTAAGCTCGCTTGCCGGAGGCTCGGCGCTGCGGCGCCATCGGCATACGCCGATAAACCCCAGCAGCAAACGCACGCTCAACACCAGGACCCCGCCCATCCAACACAACATTGCCCATGGCAGCGATGCCTGCAGTATGCTGTCGAGTCTCTCGTGGAGAGGGCGGTGGGCCAGCGGTGTGCCAATCACTGGGTTCCCGCCCTGTGACTGCACCGGGGTGATGGAAGCGACAAGGGGGTCGGGCGTTGCCGATTCGATCACAGGCGACGGATTCGCCGGCGTGGCGACAGACTGCGAGGGCGCATCCAGGACTGCGAACGTGATCAGCGGACAGGCTGCCGTCGCGACAAACACCACGAGGTAGGCCGCATAGCGAGGGTTGCCTCGCTGGAGTCTCAGGAGTCGAACGGACACACAGGCGAGCATCGCTGCTGCCAGACCCTGCCAGAGAAAGTGGACCAGGGTGAGACTCAAGCGGTGCCAAACGGGCTGGGAGAAGAACTCGACCACGGACATTACGCACCTCCCTTCTTGCGTGCGAACTCAGCAATCGTCTTCTGGATTTCGTCCAGTTCCTCGCCATCCGGCTTGGCCTGCTCGAGCAGGTGGGTGACCAGGGCGCTGGCCGAGCCGTCGAATACTCGCCCGAGCAGGTCCTTCACGATCTCGGACTGCGTCCGGGCCTGGGAGATCTTCGCGGAGTAGAGGAAGGCCCGGCCTTTGGGTTCTGTGGCGAGCAGACCTTTCTCCACCATGACGTTCATCAGGCTCATCACGGAGGTATAGGCCCTCGGGCGATCCTGATGCAGCGAGATCATGACCTCGCGAACGGTGCTTGGCCCTCGCTCCCAGATAACCCGCAGCACCTCCAATTCCGCGGGCGTCGGATTCTCCTGACGTGGTCGTGCCATAGAAAACCTCCTGATCCACAGGAACGACGAATTCACTTGCCAATCCACACTATAGACTACGGCTTAACCAGTAGTATGTCAACGGTAAAAACCGTAGATGGTGAAGATTTTCTTTGGGGTCGGCATGTGCAGGATGCCCGGCAAAGGTGGTGGCCCGCGATACAAACGCATGTTGAGAATGACAAAACACCGGCGGGGCGTCCGTTGACCCCGCCGACTCCTTACCTCGGTTGGTGGACACTCTGTCGCTGGTACCCAAGAAAGGATGGGCGCCACAAGTGTTAGTCAGTGCCTTTGAACAAGTAGACGGTGCCGCTCATGCGCCCCCCCAGATCGCGGGCTGCAACAAGGATGTTGTTCCCCAGAGCGGCCACCTGAACACCGAAGTGAGCGTTCTCCACCGGATTGGGATTGGCGAACTTGTGAAGCAACCTGCCGGTTGCACCGTCGAACAGATACGCTACTCCGGCCGCCTTGGCGCCCGTGTCATCCCATGTCGTTCCGATCAAAACGCTGTTGCCTACCCAAGCCACAGAGCGTCCGAAGTAGTCGCCATGCGGTCCTGTGCTATCATATTTGCCGGCCTCGCTGGGCGAGGGATTCATGAAACTCCGAAGCAATTCGCCGGTTCCACGTTCGAACAAATAGACGGCCCCGGATCGTCTTCCATCAATGGTTGCTAGAGCGGCACCGATCAGGACACGATTGGCGGAGAAGGCAATACAGTTGCCGAAGAGGGCATAGGGGCTCGGATTGGGATTCAGGAAGGTACGTACGGGCTTGCCTGTGGCACCATCGAACACATACACGGCGCCCGCCTTCTCGGCGCCGGTGTCGTCACACATCGCTCCGATCCATATCTGGTCGTCAATGGCAGTTACCCAAGTCTCGTCCCCTCCAACGTTTTTCGACTTGGGTTGCTGGAAAACGTGCAGCACTTTGCCGGTGGGAGCGTCAAGAAGGAAGGTGACATCCGTCGTCATGTCCTTGGATACCGCTTGGAGAATGACCCGACCGTCACCCATTCCAGCCACGGCTCGTCCGAAGAGCATGTAGTTGTCGGGCTGCGGATTTGCGAACGTGCGGAGCAGCTCTCCTGTATGACCGTTGAACAAGTAGGCTTCTCCTGGCGGCTGGCCATTTGGATCCGCCCTGTATGCCAAGTCCGCAATAAGGACATCTTGTCCGACCCCGCCCACGCAGAATCCGAAGAGGCCAGCCTTTGTCGGATCTGGAGGAACGAATGTTCGCATGAGTCTTCCGGTCGAGCCGTCGAACAGATATGCGACCTTGTTCATGGGGGCTCCTACCAGAACGTCATTCCCGATCACTGTGACGGAGTGTCCGAACATACTCCGTCCGTTGACATTAGGGTCCTGGAAGGTGCGAATTAGATCGCCCAAACGCGCTGCAGATGCTCCGGCAGGTGTTCTCTCACCTGACCCCAGTGACAACCCTTCGTCGCTGACCGAAGTTGCCTGTTCTGTTCCACCTTTGGCGCACAGAACCAAGGTTGTTGGGACGGTGAACGTGGCTAGCAGCAGAACGGCCAACGCCATTCTGAGACCGGCATGTCGGCGGAATTCTCTTCCTGGTTGCAGCATGGTTCTAATCCTTTCCTCGATATCTTTGAGTGGACCAGCTATGGCCAACGACGGCACGGGCCGAGGCGATTTCTTCATGTTGGCGAGTGTTTCGACCACCGCGCTGCAGTAGTCCTTCGCCTGGGTGTGGAGACGGGCAATGGCTGTCTCATCGCAGCACTTCTCCCGTTCGACGCGGATCTTGCGGTTTGCCCACCAGACCAATGGGTGAAACCAGAAGACCGCTTGGGCCACCACTTGGAGGACGTTGACGCCCGCGTCGAACCGAACCATGTGACTCAGTTCGTGCGCCAGGACGTCTCGGCGGTGCTCATGCCTCCCGATAGAGAGAAGACTCGTCGGGACGTAGATGCTCCCCCGAAGCAAACCCCACACGAAGGGTTGCCCTACGTTCTCGACGATCCAGACCTTCGGATGTCTTTTCAGACCATAGGCCAGCAGCGTCTCGGTAATATCGGCCCGCATATCATCCGGAAGGAGTCTTCGGTTCTTTCGAAGCCGACGGTGGCCTCGCAGAGCACGGAGCAGGTTTACCGTCAGATATGTGACGACACCAGCAATCCAGAGGGCCCCCAGCCATCCGCATGTGGACAGACGTCGTCCCCGGGCTTGCATGGTTCGATCTGTTGGAACGGATTCGCGGACTGCGACAGAGGACCCCTCGGGTGATGCTGGGGGTGGAGACCCGGAATGCGCCGCGAGCCACTCCAACAAGGGCAGCGAATCGGGAGTGCCTCCGGGGACCACGGTAGGCAGGACGTACAGAGGCACCACGTACAGCGGTGGTACGAGGCACTTGGCCAGAACGATCAACCAGAGCAGGTAGCGAACATGGGCGCTGCGGCGCCGCAGGGCGAAGGTGAGCACCGCTACAGCCACGGTCAGCAGAGCGATCTACCAACTCTGCGCAAATAGGTATCGCACGACCTCGTTCAGATAGGCATCCATCGTCGGCACCTCCGTAGCCAGTGTCTGCTTTGCTACGATTCGTCGATGAGCTTCTTCAGTTCCTCGATATCCTTTTGATCGATTCGGCCTTCCCGGGCCAGAAAGTGCATCAGGGGCCGGGGGTCGCCGCCGAAGAGGCGGTCGAGGAAGTCCAGGACCGTTCGCTTGACGACCGCCTCGCGTTTGACGGCGGGGCAGAAGACGTGGGCCTTGCCTTCGATCTTGTGCGTCAGATAGCCCTTTTCCTCCAGTCGCCGCAGAAGAGTCTGGACCGTTTTGTAGGCCACCTTGCGGTTCTCCGGCAGGGCATCGCGCACCTGTTGCACAGTCGCTTCGCCCAATTGCCAAACCAGCCGAAGGATTTCCGTTTCCGCCGGACTCATCGCCCGTAGTTGTTTCTTGCTCATGCCTGTCTCCTCTTACATGTGTAGGATATAATATCCTACATGTGTAAGACATGTCAACAAGGAAAATGCGATGGCCGCGAGATTTTTTGGTTCATCACGGAATTGCGGGGACGCCTGTCGGGAGGAAGAAACGGATATCTCCGGAATCCGCCGCAATGCGGCGGGCATTTCCCGCTCTGGACCAGCAGCATGGAGGCAGAAGAATCGGTCGCTCGACCAGAGCCTGTCTTGCTGTCTTTTCCTCCATTCTCATGCTGCTGGCTCAATGCGCCAAATGCCGCGGGTTTGGGGGCAGCGCCCCCAAATGAAGGCACGTGGAGAACAAACGAGCGCATCGCGTGTCTCTCAGAGCCGTGCCGACTTCCCCACAATTCCGTGAAGAACCGATTTTTTTCCCGTCGGCTGCTCTCGTCATCGCAACTCGGGTCGGAAGGACTTGCCGGTCGCAGGGGACCTGTGTAGACTGGCGATGACAAGGCAGGTTCTTTTGCGAGAGGCAATGCTATGAAGGGTATCTGGAAAAGCGTCATCTCTGTGGCTCTGGTGTTCGGGGCGTGTGCGTTCTGTGGTTCGCAGGCTGTTCCTGCGGACGGCCTGCCCCAGTCGGCTCTGGTTGTGGTGACGACGCGCTACTTCAGTGGGACACGCGCGGGGAACGGGTTCATCGTGGGCGATGGCACGCTCGTCATCACCTGCGACCACCTGGTCAACGAGTCTTCCAACACCGGCGCTCATCGATGCGAAGGGTTCGTCTCGGTCTTCAGTCCCTGTCTTGGGCAGGCCTGTGACGCCCGGATTCTGGCAAGCGACGAGCAACTCGACCTGGCGGTGCTGGAAGTGCCCTGGAAGGGACATCCCTCTCTGTCGCTCGCGAGCGCCGATGCCATCCTGGATGCGAATTCAGTCCGAGTCATCGGACTGTCCAGGGTCATCGACCGGCTGGAGGATTGGGATTCGGTGAGCTCACCGGAGGGGTTCGAGGCCCAGGGGGAAGTCCTGCTGGTTGCGTATGTCGGCGTCCGCGGGCGCATCCCTCGGCTCATCGTGCTGAACAAGGCCGAAGCGGTGGGCCCTGGATGGAGCGGATCGGCCATCGTACTGCCGGATACAGGCGAGGTTGTCGGCTGTATTACTACGGTTCAGCGGAACCTCGAGCGGTTTCTCGGACAAGGAGCCACAGGGCCCACGGTGAGCCAGGCGCTCGGGCTGTTGGGGGATGGATTCGACAAGGGCCGCCTGCGTCGGGCGCAGACCCGTCTGCAAAGCCCTGCCGACGCACGCGAAGTGTGCTCGCTGGCCCTGCGTACGTCGAGTCTGCAGCGGCCGCAGAAGTACGAGCTGGCGATGGAGTCGGCGCGAGCGTTCATCCGTCTCCGTTCGGAGTTGGGCTATGGGCACAGGATGCTCGCGTACGCCGCGGAGAGAGTGGGCCAGCCGGACGTTGCCCGTGAGTCGTACAGGCGGGCAATGGAACTGGATCCGAACAGCCTTTCCACACAACTCGTGTACGCGCAATTCCTCTCGGGCAATGGTGAGCCGGACGAGGCGAAGCAGATTCTAGAGCCTCTCTGGCAGGCCGGAAGGTCCCGCGGCCTTGTGGCAATCGGCTTGGCGAACCTGCTGGATGCACAGAGGGAGTTCCTGCGCTGCACCGAAATCCTGGAGGAGGCAACGCAATCGGAACCGAGAAATGCCAACCTCTGGCAGATGCTGGCGGCGTGCCGGGCACAGGCGCAGGGACCCGCCGCTGCGATTGACCCGCTGAATCGGGCCGTCGAGCTGCGTCCCGAGGAAGGGCGGCCTCGCGGCATGCTCGCCCGCATTCTGGAAATGACCGGGAACCTGGACGAGGCGGAGAGGCATTTCCGCACGCTGCTGGACGTGGAATCGACCAATCCCGTCGTGTACTGCTGGCTTGCGCAGTTTCTCTCCAAGCACCGACCTGAGGCCATGCAGGAAGCGTTGGGACTCGCGGAGAAGGCGCTCGATTTGCCCCCTCACCCGAGCCTGCCCAGGGAGAAGGTCGAGCAACTGACTGCCGGGATCCGAGGTCGAGTCGGAGTCAGCCCGCAGAACTGACAAGGAAGCCACTCGGTGCAGGAAGAGCTATCCTCCAGTCGCGGCAGGAGGGTCCGGACCGTCTTTCCTTCCATCTTGCGGCTGGTCGGCGGGCCTGGAAATTTCCACTAGGGCCTTTACTACCCGAGGACACAGGAGTATAGTAGCTGCCTCGGATATCTTATGGGCGCCCTGTGGCTCCCAAACCAGGGAGGTTTTGCGTATGTCAATGAGAGACAAACACAGCTTGTACTGGGTCACGGCTCTGTTTCTGGCGTTCGTGCTCGTTCTGAGCGTGCTGCACGGGTGCAAGCGGGAGAAGCCCGAGGCAAACCCGCCTGCATCGCCGAACAGTGTGGCTGCCAGCCGGGATGTCAAGACGCCCACGGCGGACCCGATCCAGGCCGCGACAAACCTCTTCCGAGGGCCCAAGGCGAGCTTGCAGGCGATCATTGAGGCCTCCAAGCAAAAGTGGGACGCTGTGCTTCCAGACTCGTGGGGCAAACCGGCGCCGGATTTTGCACTAGCGGATATCGACGGTCAAACTCACAGGCTCAGCGACTATCGTGGCAAAGACGTCGTTTTGGCCTTCTGGGCCACCTGGGGCGGTTCCTGCAAGCTGCAAATCCCGCATCTGAAAGAACTTAGGGAGGCCTATGCGAAGGACAAGCTGGCGATTCTCGCGGTCTGTGCAGAGGACGCCGCCATTGTGAAGAGCTTCGTTGCCGAGCAGGGGATCACGTATACCGTTCTGCTGAGCACGGGCTCTCTCGTGGCGCCGTATAGCGAGATCGACGACTACGTGCCCAGTTGTCTGTTCATCGACGCCGAGGGCAATATCAAACTGGCGATCCGGGGGATCGTTCCCACCGCCGACGCCAAGGCGATCCTGCAGGCCCAGTAGGAGTAACGACAGGATTTTTTGAGGAAACACTGGACAGGGCGGCACGAGGCAGCTATACTGCTTGGTTTGCCGGTTTGTGCGGCTCTGAATTCGGTAACAGACAGCAAGAGGTACGGAACCATGGCACATAAAAAAGGACAGGGTGCTTCGAGAAACGGTCGCGACAGCAATCCGCAGTATCGCGGGGTGAAACTGTGCGGAGGCCAATCGGCCAAACCCGGAGCGATCCTCGTGAGACAATGCGGCACGAAGTTCTTCCCCGGCGAGAACGTGGGCATGGGCAGGGATTACACGCTCTTCGCAATGACCGAGGGAAAGGTGCAGTTCCACGGCCGTAAGGTCAGCATTGTCTGATCGACGCCGGGGTGTCGGTGTGATGTTCGAGGGATGGTCTCGGTTGGCCATCCCTTTTTTGTAGCCTTTCTCTTGTGTGCCCGATGCGTGGGCGGATCTCCCCCTCATGTTCGTTGATGAAGCCCGAATCCATGTCAGAGCCGGCGACGGCGGCCACGGCTGTGTGAGCTTCCGTCGCGAGAAGTTCGTGCCCAAGGGCGGTCCGGACGGCGGCGACGGTGGCGACGGCGGCCACGTCTATTTCCAGGCTGTTGCGGACAAGGACACGCTCCTGGACTTCGCTGGCAAGCACCACTGGCGGGCCCAGGATGGCCGGCCCGGCGAGGGCAGCGGCAAATCCGGCGCCAGCGGCGAGGATCTGATCATCCCGGTCCCGCCTGGGACGCTCGTCTACGATACCGACCTCGACCTGCTCATCAAGGATCTCGATCAGCCGGGATTGAAGGTCCTGGTCTGCCGCGGGGGCAAGGGCGGCAAGGGCAACCGGGCCTTCGCAACCTCCACGAACCAAACCCCGCGGGAGTGTGAGACCGGTAAGACGGGCCAGGAACGGAACCTCCGCCTGGAACTCAAGCTCATCGCGGATGTCGGCCTGGTTGGGATGCCGAACGCAGGCAAGAGCACGCTGCTTTCCCGCTGCTCGGCGGCCCGGCCGAAGATCGCACCGTATCCGTTCACCACGCTGGAACCCGTGCTCGGGATTGTCGAACTGCCTGGGTATCGGCGGTTCCTGATGGCCGACATTCCCGGCCTGATCGAGGGCGCCAGCGACGGCGCCGGGCTCGGGCACGA
Organism: Phycisphaerae bacterium; assembly: GCA_017993835.1. Lineage (GTDB taxonomy): Bacteria > Planctomycetota > Phycisphaerae > Sedimentisphaerales > Anaerobacaceae > PLanc-01. The sequence continues at coordinate 152,539 of JAGOLX010000003.1, read as the reverse complement.
CTTCCTCAAGCACATCGAGCGAACGCGAATCCTCGTGCACATCCTCGACGTCATGCCGCTGGACGGCACCGACCCGGTCGCCAACTACGGCGCGATCCGCAACGAGCTGGCCCGGCACAGCGAGGTCCTGGCTCAGAAGGACGAAGTGGTCGTCGCCAACAAGATCGACCTCGACCCCGACGGCAGTCGGCTCAAGGACCTTCAGGACCGATTGGGCCGCGAGGTCGTCCCGATCTCCGCCGCCACCGGCCAGGGCATCCGGGAACTGACTGAAGTGCTCTGGCGGAAGGTCCGCGGGCACGAAGAAGAGCAGTAGCGCCGCGGGGCGGTTGCCTGGGAACCGAAGGCGGGGCCGGAGGCGGCCCGGCCGTACTGTGGCGACTCACTTCCTCTCCCCGAGCCATCGAATTGGCGGCAGATCCTCCGGAGCCACATCGCGGATGCTCAGATCGCCGTATACCACGCGATACGTGCTCGACCCCGCCGGTTTCCACCAGCACACAGCCCTCGCAGTATCGCCGAGCTTGACGTCTTCGCCCATGTACTGCCAATCACTGCCCTCGGGCAATTGCTCGATGAAGGCACAACCGAGAGCACTCTTGTGGCTTTCCTCCTCCGACCAGGTCCTGATCTTCTCGATTTCCGCGTCGCACTTCTTCTCGATTTCGTCCGTCAGCGGTCTGCCGCCCATGTAGCGGGTCTGGAACCTCCCATCCAGGTACTTGGGGTATACGGCCAGCCCCTCGATCAGATGTCTTTCCGTCAATTCGAATGGCGTCGTCCACTGTTGCGTATCGAGGTCCAGGACGCAGTAGTCTGTGGGAATCTCGAAGAGCTGCTCATCCAGCTCCACATCGAACCGAATGTCGCTCATCAGCGTTCGCGTTTGACCGTTCTCGTCCGTGAGGGTCTCGATCTGAACAGGCATCGCCGTATTCGGATCCGCCCAGACTGTGATGGTCCGATCTGCCTTGTCGATCTCGAAACAGATGGTCTCGCGGCCGTTCAGTCTGGCTCGTCCCAGGTTCTTCTCGGTGCCATCGCGAAGATCTCTCTTGAGGTCTTTGTACTCGCGAAATTCGTGGCCGCTGTAGCCCTCTTCACTGCTGATTGTGGCGGACTTCGTGCGAGGGTAGAGATTGATCTGCTTGCCGGTCTGCGTGTTCATTATGCCTGAGTCGCATCCGATATTCCCCTCGATGTAGTCGTGCCGGCACAGATACGGCTCCCTGACTCTGACGACCATCACCTCCTTCACATCCCCCTTCTCGAACTCCCGTGTGTACATGTAGGTTCTGGCGGCCTCGAAGTTCTTGAGCACGTCCGCCCAGGCGACGCTCGTGCCGTCGACAGAGCCGCCGAGGTAATACAGGCCAAGCAAGACGGTGATGAGAATCGCCGCCGCTATGGCTGCTTTTGTCATTCTGCTGTCCACCGTGAAATCTCCCGCGACCCGACACAGTCGCTCGACCGCGCCGGGTCGTTTCCAATGCGTCGCACTCTCCGGCAGCGAGGCCATCAGTGCGTTGCGCAATGCGTCGTGGTTCCGTTTGAAAGACTCATATGCCTTGCCGAGGTTGTCATCCAGTTGCGCACTCATTGGACTCTCTCCTGGTTGTATGCCAACTGCCGTCGCAGTTTCGCGCGAGCGCGGTCGAGCAGCTTGTAGAAACCGCTGCGCGACAGACCTATGATCCGCCGGGCTTCTTCGGCCGACTTGTCCTGCAGGTAGAACGCGTGTAGCGCCAGACGTTCGTCTTCGCCGAGCATGGAGACCAATCGGAGCAGTTGCCTGTCTTCTTCCAGCCGATCGGAGTTGCCGACAGTCTGTGGATTCGCCTGACAGGCGGCATTCCTTCGCTGTTCTCGCATCTGTTGCCGGCGCCATTCCGAGCACCGCCGCCGGGCGATGCCGATGATCCAGGAGCCGAAGCTCTCGGGCTTGCGAAGCTCGCCCAGCTTCTGATAGGCCCGCAGGAACACGTCCTGGGCCAGGTCCTGCGCGTCGGCCAGGTCGTGCGTGTGGTCGTGGCAGACCGCCCGCACCAACGGTGCAAACCGATCATACAGCACGCCGTATGCCGTCCTGTCGCCGGCCAGTGCGACTCGTACGAGTTCTTCGTCGCTCGGCCTGTGCAATATGGGGTCCGCGGGTTTCTCCATACTCACAGATATAGTGGCCGCCGGGGCGGATTTGTCCACGACAAATACTCACCCGGTGGGCATGAGGACCGACGATCGAAGCGTGGACGACAAGTTGACAACTCGCTGGAAATCAGATAGGACAATCGTTGTGAATGTAATTGCTGTGGATATCGGGAACACGAACATTGGCGTCGGACTCTTCCTGGACGGGAAGGAGGACTTCGTCCGCTCCATCGCCGGCCGGTCGGAGGAGGAGCTTCGCGAGTGTTTGGTCGGCGCATGGGGGAAGATTCCAGTACTCGAAAGCTCCAAGGAGCGAAAACGCGACGGCGTGATCGTCGTCTGCAGCGTCAAGCCGGCTTGGACCGATCTGGTTCGCCAGATTGCGGACGAGGACTTGGGCGAGAAGATCCGCGTGATCGGGGAAGACGTTCCGCTGCCGATCTCGACGTGGGTTGACGAGCCGAAGAAGGTGGGCACAGACCGCATCGTCGCCGCCGCGGCGGCTTATGATGTGGTCGAAGACGCGGTCGTCGTCGCCGACTTTGGCACTGCGGTGACCATCGACCTGGTCGATGAGCACGGCGTCTTCCTGGGCGGGGTGATCTGCCCGGGTTTCGAGATCAGCGCGCAGGCGCTGAAGGACAACACCGCCCAGCTCCCAAAGGTCACTGTCCACCGCCCGGACGGGCCGTTCGGCAAGAACACCGCGGATGCGATCAACTGCGGCCTGTATTACTCGATCATTGGTGGGATGGAGGAGATCATCCGACGATACGCCGAGCAGATCGGACGCTGGCCGCAGACGATCATCACGGGCTCGGCCGCCGAGACGATCAAGGACGACTGCCCCTTTGTGGACAATTACGTCCCGCACCTGGTGGTCAAAGGCATCGTCCTGGCCTACATGAAGTACATCGAGGAAAAGAGCGAAATGGTGTGAGGTGCCCTATGCCGGGAGCAGCGGTTCCTCTGTTTTCGAGAGTCGGAGCGTTTCTCTCGCGGCATCAGAAACGTCTTGAGAGGATGACGGACTGTCTCATAGGGGCCACCATCCTGTTGGCGGGAGGATTCTGTCTCGTGTTGTTCGGCGGGATGATGATCGACGCTCTGGGGACGCCCCAGGCGATACGCGCGACGGCGGTTCAAACGGCCTGGTCCGGCGGCTTTGTGGCTATGATCTTCTGGTCGGCTCATGCTGCTTTCTTCATCGGTTTGCTTTCCCCTTTCTACTCCAATTTGACGAAAGCGAAGAGGGTCTTTCTTCTTCTCGTTTCTCTTCTGCCCGGTGCTCTTGCGGCTCTCTCGCTCGCCGTGGTGCCGAGTGATTTTCGTGGGTGGATGATCGGGCTCGGTGTCATCGGCTGTATGTCCGGCGGTCTAATCAATGTCCCGCCCATCGTATTGGGCATTCACTTCGTCGATTTTGTGCAGTGGATTGCACGCAAGTTGCGTCTCGTGTCAAACGATTCGTCTCCTCAATTCGGAGATTAACGTGTCCGCTTTTGCAGCAGTGATGACCGGTCCAGGGGTGGGGGCCATCGCCACGATCCAACTGCTGGGCGATTCCGCCGGGTCAGTTCTTCGAGCCATCTTCCGGCGGGCGGACGGCAGGCCCTTCGATGTGGCGACCGGCCAGATCCTCCTGGGCGATATCTTCGAGGGCGAGCAAATCGTCGACCAGGTGACGGTCGGCTGCGAGGGCCCGAACACGTTCGCCATCCACTGTCACGGCAACCCCCTGATCATGGAGGGGATCATGGATATGCTCCAGCGCCACGGCGTGCAGCCAATGCAAGCGGAGCAAGTCCTCGCCCAGGTTCTGAGGGAACGCGAGCCCAAGGATTCCATTAGCCTTGAGGCGAAACTGGCCCTCACGACGGTCAAGACCGTCGACGGGGCACGCCTGATCGCCAACCAGGTGGAGGCCGGCTTGGCTGCCAAGGTCAGGCAATGGCAGGCCGATCTCGATTCGACGCCCCTGGAACGAATCGCAGACGAGACTAGGCAGATCCTGGTGAACAGTGACACTGCGAAGCTGATCCTCTCCGGCTGCACCATCGTCCTGATCGGCCCGCCCAACACGGGCAAGAGCGCCCTGCTGAACGTGCTGGCCGGTCGCGAGAAGGCGATTGTCACGGAGGTCCCGGGCACGACCCGCGACTGGGTATCCGCGGAGATTCACATCCCGCCGCTGGCTGCTACGGTCATCGACACCGCCGGCCTGGATCTCTCGCTTGCTGCCTGTGGCAAGATCGATCAGACTGCCCAGCAGAAGAGCGTTGAAGCCCTCCGTCACGCCGACCTCATTCTGCTGGTCTTGGACGCGAGCAAGTCCGCCGACCAGCTTCCTGTGTCTATCGCCGACTTGCTCGTTGGTCGGAGGGTGGTCTGTGTGTTCAACAAGGCCGATCTGCCACAGCGTCTCGATCCGTCGGTTCTGCCGGCGTATCTGCGGCAGGTCGTTCGGATGAGTGCGAAACGGGGGACCGGCCTCGACGACTTGGTTCGAGCTATCCACCGAGCGTGCGACCTGGCGGATTTCCCCCTGAACGCGGCGGTAGCGTTCACCGAGCGTCAACGGATCTTCATTCAACAGCTCAGCGAAGCGGACTCCCGTGACGAGGTGACTGCCGCTCTCGATGAACTCCTCCAAGGGGCAATCGTGTGACGCGCCTGCATGCAGTCCGATGCTTCACATCCGTATGAACGCTCTACCTTTATGGTAGACGCTGATCTCGCCATCTGCGCTGATCTTCACGGCCAACCCGTAATTGGACGCGCCAATCGCAGCTTTCGTCCGACTTCCTTCCGTGCCTTGGAGGCGTCCAGCCTTCTTGGGCTGGAGAACTGCGCCGTAGGCCAAGATGCGTCCTGAGTTCTCTAGTACCACCGCACCATCCAATGAAGCCAGTTCAACAGCAGTCGCCCGCGGCAGTGACTGAATGGTGTGCTGTTGAATAACAGCGTCAAAATCCGCGTCCGCCTTGTTACGCTTCTGATCGCCAATTGCGTCGCCAACCTTCACGATATTGCGGAGGTCCTCTCGGTTGTGCAGGATCACAAAGAGCCCTCCACACCGACGAAATGACACATCCAATGCCGCGCGGTAAATGCTTCCGACGACTCGCCCAAGAATCGCAGGCCGAACTCTCTGTGCCCGAGCCCGGTCACGCAGAATGTTCACCAAATGTGCATGATTCCAATACTGCCACCGCCCGTATCGGTAGGTGAATCGGAGAGTTCCCTTATCAAAGACCAGGATGTCACCCTGGCGACTCAGTGAAACCCCACACTTGCCTGAGCGACTCGCTCTGGCCATCGGTTCGGCCCAATCCGGGTAGTAGTGCTTTTCGCTCAGGCTTTTTCTTTCGAATCGATCCAGGTCGACGAAACTGAGGATTCCCCCCTTGTTAGAGATATGGTACGCAGTCCGAAAACCATCTGACAAAGCCTTGTATTTCTTTGATCCGAGAAAGTCACGTGGGAACTGAGACGAGGTTCCACCGGCAGTCGGGTTTGGATCGAGGATGCTACCGAATGTCAGAGCTTTGTTCTCGTAACTCTGCTCGGACAGGATATGAAGAGCTTCGAGGACTTCGCTTACCGACATGTTCAGCTCGTGATATGCCTGTATGTGTTGAGCGACTACGTATTCATCGAAGGCATCTCGGATAGCTTGAATCGATGCCGTGCTTCCGCACGAGTCCGCCAAGTGTATTACCTCAGATGCGCGAAGCGCAATCAGTCGACAAATGTCATACTCTCGGAGGTCGAGCGTCCGCTTGGCTTTGGTCTTTGCCCCACCGATGCACCGGCGCCTTACCGACGTTTTCAATGACCGACTTGCGGAATTCTCCTTCTCTCCGATGGCGAAAGTGACTCTGATTTCGGTCCTCTTGTTGGCCCATTTTGCATTGCCACTTGCCCAATCGCTTTCTCTCCATTTGCCCACTTCCACATGAGGAAGTATCCGTTGTATTGCCTCCCCAGCGTGCTCGATGAAATCGCAGCCGGGTTTACCGAGCATCTCGCGCAATGGACTATTGGCTCTGAGCATCGCTGTCTTTCCCTTAAATCAAGCCTCGTCTGGCTGCACGTAGAACACGCCAATACCAGTATAACATGCGAGGTACTTCTGTCCACGGTGCTATGTGGGGAGTATAGCCCCATCTGTGGCAGGGATTACTCGAATGGGTGGTCGAGGTCGAAGTCGGGGAGGTATCGGTGACGGCTGTCGAGTTCCTGGATGAAGGCGTTCTCCAGGGCCAGCTCGATGGCGTAGTCGGTGACCTCGTCGTACTCGCTGGCAGTCAGGGTGCGATTGATCTCGGGATAGCCAGCGGCCCGGTGCTGGGGGGAGTACTGGGACATGATGCTGACGTGCGTATCCCGTGACAGGCCGGCCAGGAAGGCCAGGCAGTTGCGACTGTCGTCCACGCAGCCGGGCAGGACCAGGTGACGGACCAACAGGCCGCGACGCGCGATCCCGTCTCCATCGAGTTCCAGGTGGCCGACCTGGTCGAGCATCTCGCGCAGCACCCCAGGGATGATGTCGGCGTAGTCGGCGGCGCCGGAGTATCGTTGGCCCAGGTCGTTGGAGAGGTACTTGATGTCGGGCAGATAGACGTCCACGAGCCCGCGAATCTGACGCAGCGAGTCCACGGAATCGTATCCATTCGAGTTGTACACGATGGGGATGGCCAGTCCTCGCCCCCTGGCCGCGACGATGGCGTCAGCCGCCTGGAAGACCACGTGGGAAGGGGAGACCAGGTTGACGTTGTGGGCGCCTGCCTCCGCGAGGCGCAGCATCTCGCTTGCCAGTTCGTCCGTCGTCAGGGTCTGCATCTGGCCCGGCTGGAAGTCCTGGCTGATCTGGTGGTTCTGGCAGAACACGCAGCGAAGGTTGCAGCCCGCGAAGAAGATGGTCCCGGAGCCCCGCGTCCCGGAGATCGGGGGCTCTTCGCCGAAGTGCAGGCCGGCATAGGACACCTGCGCGTCCGCTCCGATCCGGCACCACCCGGTTCTGCCTTCGATACGGTTGACGCCGCACTTCCGCGGGCAGCATTCGCATCGTGCCAACTGTTCTGCAAATCGCCGACTCATATGCCGGCGATCATACCACAAACCTGGGGACGGGCTGCCGGCTATCTTCTGCCTCTGCCGAAGGACTTGCCGTTGCCGTGACCGTCTGAGTTGCCGTTGAGTTTCACCAGGCTGTTGCCGTTTCCATTGAGCTTCACGGCGCTGTTGCCATTGCCGTTGAGTCGGAAGGGGTCGCTTCCGGGGCCGGCAACCACAGGTCTGGCCTTCATTCTCAGGCCGGGCGGCAGCCTGTCGTGGCCGGCAGGCTCCCACACATCCGCGCGGGGGCTGATCTGCCAGACGTCGCCGTACCAGCGGTAGAAGTACCCGTTGCAGTAGTACCAGTCGGTCATGCCGACCACGATGTACAAGCCGCAGGCGTCGTCGAAGACCAACTCGTAGCCACAGACCCATTTGTTTCGGCAGCCATAGGCGTTGGCATGGGCCGGCGGGCCATGCCCTATTCCGGGCCCCGGGCTCGGATGCCGGTACACGACCATTGTGTCACAGGAAGCCAACAGGCAGAGTGAAGCCAAGCACACGACGGCTATCCGCATGGTTCTTGTCAGTCTCATTGTGTGATTCTCCTACAGGTGAGGTAGACCATGAGTCGAGCGGGTCGTGAGTTCCTTCCAAAGCATAAGAACCACCCCTCATGCCGCCAAATCGGCACTAGCAGGCCATCGCCTTCCGTGGAGATTGGCGTTGCCTTCAGGTTGGCGCTATCGTAGACTACTCCGGTGGCTTACAAAATTGTAGGCTCAAGGCTTCTGGTACGGGTGGATAAGGCACGATGAAGGCAACATTTGCGACGGAAGTGCAGCTTCTCAGCGATATCGCCAAGGCGTTCGCGGAGTCGCTGAACCTGGAAGAGACCCTCAAGAGCATCCTGACGCTGCTGGACACGCACATGAAACTCCAGCGGGGAACGATCACCTTGCTGGACCTCGACACGGAGACGATCAACATCAAGGTCGCCCACGGACTGAGCGAGCGGTCGAAGAGCCAGGGCAGCTACAAGGTGGGCGAGGGGATTACCGGACGGGTCGTCCAGACGGGCGAAGCCATCGTGGTCCCGGATATCTCGAAGGACCCACGGTTCCTGCACCGGACGAAATCGCGGGACACGACCGTCGGCCACAAGGTCGCGTTTTTCTGTGTTCCCATCAAGCTGGAGGGGCGGACGGTCGGCGCCCTGAGCGTGGACCGCCACGCCGGGCGGGCGGACGATTTCGATGCGAACCTGCGGTTGCTGAACATCATCTCGACGATGGTCGCTCAGGCGATCAAGCTCAACAAGATGGTGGAGTCGGAGCGGGCGATGCTCCGCGACGAGAACGTTCGTCTGCGGCGGGAGCTCAAGACGCGATTCGCAGTGAACAACATGGTCGGCACGAGCAACGCGATGCAGGAGGTCTATCGCCTGATCGAGCAGGTGGCCGACAGCAACGCGACCGTCCTGATCCGCGGCGAGAGCGGGACCGGCAAAGACCTCGTCGCCCACGCGGTGCACTACAACAGCCTGCGGGCGGACAAGCCGTTCATCAAGGTCAACTGCACCGCTCTGCCTGAGACGCTGCTCGAGAGCGAGCTGTTCGGGCACGAGAAGGGGGCCTTCACCGGCGCCATCGAGCGAAAGCTCGGACGGTTCGAGCGGGCTCACGGCGGCACGATCTTCCTCGACGAAATCGGCGACTTCCCCCTGAGTCTCCAGGTCAAACTGCTGCGGGTGGTCCAGTTCCGTGAATTCGAGCGTCTCGGCGGCAGCGAGACGATCAAGGCCAACGTCCGTGTGATCGTCGCGACGCACAAGAACCTCGAACAGCAGATCACGGACGGCGCCTTCCGCAGTGATCTGTACTACCGGATCAACGTCTTTCCGATCTACCTGCCTCCACTGCGGGAGCGAAAGGACGACATCATGCTGCTGGCGGACCATTTCCTGCAGCACTTCGCGAGAGAGAACGGCAAGCCGATCACGCGGATCTCGACGCCTGCCATCGACATGCTCACCCGATACCACTGGCCCGGCAACATTCGTGAGCTCGAGAACTGCATCGAGCGGGCGGTGCTCGTCTGCGAGGACGACGTGATTCGCAGCGAGCACCTGCCGCCCTCCTTGCAGATGATCAACAAGAACGACAGCACCGCCCAACCCGCGTTCACCGAGATCATCGCGAACAAGGAGCGCGAGCTCATCGTGGACGCTCTGAAGAAGTGCGGCGGCCAGCAGCGGAAGGCCGCTGTGGAGCTGGGCATCACCGAGCGCATCCTCGGCTACAAGATCAAGAAGTACGCCATTCACCCCAAGTACATCTGAGAATCCTGTAGCCGCGATGCTGGAGTCGGCCGGGGCTTTCTTGGGGGAAGCAATTCAGGTCTACGCAGAGCCTTCGGGACTACATATTTGTCGCTGCGCTGGACCGTTGCCACGTTTTTGTATGTGACGACGGTGCGTCGCTCCTTCGTGTGGTAATGCTGTAAGTTCTTTTAGAACCTGAACTTGAGCGTTGCTGATGATGTTGGTTGTGTTCTGGCACACCGTTTGCGGATGTATCGTAGTCCCGGTCGGTGGATCGGGCCGGACTGATCGGGTGGACGGTATCGTCCACGCGGGAGCAGGATCGACTTGTGGATAGGAGCGTGGCAACGATGTTGAGAAGCAGATGTTTGTGGTGTGTGGCGGCGATGATGGTGGGGACGGTTTCTGTGGCTGTGGCCGATGATGGGCCGACGCTCGGCGTGACCGCCGATCTGTTCAGCAAGTACATCTGGCGCGGACAGAACGTGATCGATGACTGGGTGCTCCAGCCCGGAGTCAGCGCCGGCTACAAGGGCTTCACCGGGTCCATCTGGGGCAATGTCGATCTCACGGGCGAACTCGTGGACGATTGGGAGATCAGCGAAGTCGATTACGCGGTCGATTACAGCAACACGTTCCCGGGTCAGGAGACCTTTGCCTACTCCGTCGGCGCGATCTACTACGATTTCCCCAACACGACATGGGACGCGACGAGCGAGGTCTACGGCGGGTTGTCGGTGGACGTGCCGTTCTCGCCGGCGGTGAAGTGGTTCTACGATTTCGATGAGGCCGACGGCAGCTACATCCAGTTCTCCATCGGGCACACGATCGAGAAGATCGCGTCGTGGACGGAACACGACTTCTGCGGCCTGTCGCTCGGCGCGAGCGTGGGCTATGCGACGGACAATTACAACGACTTCTACTTCGGGGTGGATGACGGCGCGATCAACGACTTGACGCTCTCGGCGGGCGTGCCGTTCTGCTTCGGCTCGCTGACGATCAAGCCGAGCATCGGCTATTCCGTGATGATCGACGACGACATCCGTGATGCCACCGATAAGAGCGACAATCTCTGGTGCGGCGTCGGCGCTGCGTACAGCTTCTGACGCCGGGGTGTGCTGGCCGGCGAGTCTGGGGCGCTCGCCGGCCGAGACGAGTCAGGACAGGGGAAAACCAAGACCACTCACACGGTGACGCAACTGCCTGGCGCGGGTCCTGCGGGCCGGCTACGCAGCTCGTGGGGAGTCTGCGCCGGCAGTTGCTCGGGAAACCGTGACTGGGGACCAAAGGGACGATACGAAAGGTCAGGTTCGGGGTCATGAACAGAGGCAGAACAGCAGAGTTGAAAGGGTGTCGGGGTTCGTTGGCTGTGAGACCGGGCGGGTCGGCAGGGGGGCTCACCGAAAGGCGCCTTCTGCGCGGGGGCAGACCCGCCGGGCTCGGGCCGACAGGACCCCAAGGTAAGCAGAGCGGGGCCGTCGGGGGGCGGCCCTCTGCAGTGCGGGCTCTCGCGTGAGAGCGACGAAAACGGGGATGATATCCCGCGCCGCGTAGGCGCGAGGTCTGGCTGATTAAAGGTGGAAATGATGGATCCAAATGTCAAAGTCATTGTAGACACGATGTGGGTGCTGGTCACCGCGATGCTGGTGTTCTTCATGAACCTGGGATTCGCCGCGGTGGAGTCGGGGTTTGCCCGGGCGAAGAACACGGTGAACATCATGTCGAAGAACTTCGTGGTCTTTGCGGTGTCGTCGTTGGGATTCCTGGTTTTGGGCTGGGGCCTGATGTTCGGCAATGGAAACGGCCTGTTCGGCATGGACGGTCTGTTCTGCGCCAGCGGCGCCGACAACTCTCCCGCCACGGGCGACGCCTACCAAGGCGCCTATTCGGCGCTTTCCTGGACGGGCGTGCCGCTCTGGGCGAAATTCTTCTTCCAACTGGTCTTCTGCGGTACCGCAGCGACCATTGTCTCGGGCGCGGTCGCAGAGCGAATCAAGTACATCGCCTTCATCTTGTTCTCGTTCGTCATGGCGATGTTTATCTACCCGGTCGTGGGGCACTGGGTCTGGGGCGGCGGCTGGCTCGCCAAGCTGGGCATGTTCGACTTCGCAGGTTCGACGGTGGTCCACAGCGTGGGCGGCTGGGCGGCCCTCGCGGGCGCGATCATCCTGGGCCCGCGAATCGGCAAGTTCGACAACGGCGACATCAAAGCCATTCCCGGGCACAACCTGTCGCTGGCGACGCTCGGCACATTCGTGCTGTGGTTCGGATGGTTCGGCTTCAATCCGGGCTCGACCATGGCGGCTGATCCCGGCGCGATCAGCCACGTCGCGGTGACGACGAATATGGCCGCCGCGGCGGCGATCATGAGCGCGACGGCTGCGTCGTGGATTCTGATGGGCAAACCCGACTTGGGCATGACCCTCAACGGCTGCCTCGCCGGCCTGGTGGCGATCACGGCGCCGTGCGCCTTCGTAGGCGTGGGCAGCTCGATCCTCATTGGCCTGATTGCGGGCGTCCTCGTCGTGGTGGCGGTTATGATGTTCGACCGATTGCGGATCGACGACCCGGTCGGTGCGCTATCTGTTCACTTGGCCAACGGTGTGTTCGGGACCCTCGCGGTCGGCCTGTTCGCGCAGGACAAGATCACCGGCACCGCCACGGGCAACGGCCTGTTCTTCGGCGGCGGCTTCAAGCTGCTCGGCGCGCAACTGGCGGCCGTGGCTTCTGTTGCGGTCTTCGTCTTCGGTTCGGCCGCGGTGAGCTGGTTGGTTCTCAAGGCGGTCATGGGCATCCGCGTCTCGCGGGAAGAGGAACTCCGCGGGCTCGATATCGGCGAGCACGGGAACGAAGCATACGCAGGCTTCCAGGTCTTCACGACCGCGTGACGCCAAGACGAGAACTCAGGAGAATCCACGGGTCGCAAGCCCGATTCAGGAGATACGAAAATGAAATTGATCATCGCATACATTCAGCCGCACAAGCTCAACGACGTGAAACAAGCACTGTACAAAGCCGAGGTCTACAAGATGTCGGTGACGAACTCGTTGGGCTGCGGACAGCAGAAGGGCTACCACGAATCGTATCGCGGCGTCCCGATCGAGGTGAACCTCCTCAAGAAGGTCCGCCTGGAGATCGCGGTGAACGAGAACTTCGTCGAGCGGACGGTTGATGCAATCATCGAGGGCGCTCGGACCGGCCAGATCGGCGACGGCAAGATCTTCGTTCTGGACCTGCCCGAGTGCATCCGCATCCGGACCGGAGAACGAGGAGGCGCTGCCATCGGTTGACATCATGGGTCGCTACCTCGTGACCATCACTTCTTGTGCCCTTCATCGGGCCAGAAGCAGGGCCCTGTTGCCAACGACAGGGCCCATCTCTGTTTGTGGCTCGATGGTTCGTTTCGCTCACCCAAGTGCGGCAAGCCAGATCGCTGTTTCTGATACCGTCTTTTGATGCGAAACATACAAAAGTGTAGTTGCTGGCATCAATATCTACAGGAATGTCGGCTTGCGGGATCGCGGCCGGCAGTTCTGTTTGATTTTTAAGTCGTTGTAAATAATGCACTTGTGTGTATTGTGTCGTCTTGGGTGTGTCTGGCACGCGGTTTGTAATCTCATTTGCTATATTCGTTGGCGTCCTTGCTCGCCTGGTGGGGGCAAGGAGATGGTTCAGATGGCAGATGACCCCGATCCGGGGAGGCACAGGAATGATGGCATCTGGGAATCGGTATGTCGTGCGGTCGGGCAGGGTGTGTGGTCCAGGGCTTGTTGCCGCGAGTTGCGGAATCCTCCTGGACATCGGCGGTTCCATGCGGCAGTGGGGCGTGATCGCGAGGGGGGATCTTCGCGACCAAAGCGGTCAATGCGGCCGGAGGCGATGGCCTGCTCTGCGGCAATCCCGCCCTGCTCTGGATTCAGATCAAGCTCGAAATCGCAGTCCACGAGGCGTTCGTGGAGAAGGCGGTCAAGGCGATCACAGGCGGTGCCCGCTCGGGCCAGATCGGCGACGGCAAGATCTTCGTCCTAGACTTGCAGGAATGCATCCGCATCCGCACAGGTGAGCGGGGCGGCGAAGCAATCGGATAAGTCAGTAGTTCAAACCCAATGCACGTGAAAGGGAACAGAAATGAAGCTCGGAAAACACCGGGGCTCGCCCGACAAGGGCGGAGGCCGTCATGGGGAATTCTGTAGTACGCTGCGCCGCAGGGTGCAGCGGGCATTGGGTTGTGGGTAGGGCTTGTTGCGGCCGGCGGATTCTGCTGGGGATAGCCGGTTCGCGCAAGCCTTGCCCCTATTTCGCCAATGTGGTATTCGGAAAGACCGTGGCGCAGTTGACTACGATATGAGGAGTTTCCAATGTCTTGCAGTGTGACAGGTGAATTCGGTCGCAACGTCTTCAATGAAGTGACCATGCGGGAGTGTCTACCCAAGAATGTATTCAAATCCCTCAAGAAGACCCTGGACGGCGAGCAGCCGCTCGACCCGATTACCGCCGACGTGATCGCCAACGCGATGAAGGACTGGGCGATCGCCAAGGGGGCTACGCATTTCTGCCACTGGTTCCAGCCAATGACGGGCTTGACCGCGGAGAAGCACGACGCGTTCATCTCGCCGAGGGCGGACGGGCGGACGATCATGGAGTTCAGCGGCAAGGAGCTGATTCGAGGCGAGCCCGACGCTTCCTCCTTCCCGTCCGGCGGCCTCCGCGCGACGTTCGAGGCCCGCGGCTACACCGCCTGGGACTGTACGTCGCCCGTCTTCGTGAAGGAAGACGGCAAGAACATTACCCTATACATTCCGTGTGCATTCTGCTCCTACACGGGCGAGGCGCTGGATAAGAAAACGCCTTTGTTGCGTTCCATGGATGCGCTGAACAAGCAGGCAGTCCGGGTCCTGAAGGCCCTGGGCGATATGACGACGAACCACGTGACCGCCACGATGGGACCCGAGCAGGAGTATTTCTTGGTCGATCAGGCGTTCTATGCCAAGCGTCTGGACCTGCTGCTGACCGGGCGGACGTTGTTCGGGGCCAAGCCGCCTCGCGGGCAGGAGCTGGAAGACCACTACTTCGGCTCGCTGCACGAGCGGGTCGCGACGTTCATGAACGAGCTGAACAACGAGTTGTGGAAACTCGGGGTCACCGCCAAGACGCAGCACAACGAGGTGGCGCCCGCCCAGTACGAGCTGGCGCCGGTGTTCTCGACGATCAACGTGGCCGCGGACCATAACCAGTTGACGATGGACACGCTCCAGAAGGTGGCCCGCCGACACGGGTTCGTCTGTCTGCTGCACGAAAAGCCCTTCGCGGGCGTCAACGGCTCCGGCAAGCACAACAACTGGAGTATGTGCACGGACACCGGTTTGAACCTGCTGGATCCGGGCGACACGCCGCACGACAACATGGTGTTCCTCGTCGTGCTGTGTGCCGTCGTCCGCGCGGTCGACAAGTACTCGAAGCTGCTGCGGGCCAGCGTCGCCAATGCGGGCAACGAGCATCGTCTCGGCGCCAACGAGGCGCCGCCCGCCATCGTGTCGGTCTTTCTCGGCGAGCAATTGACCGACATCTTCGATCAGTTGGCCAAGGGCGCTGCCAAAAACAGCAGGAAGGGCGGAACGATCAAGCTGGGTTCCTCGATCCTGCCCCCGCTGCCGAAGGACTCTACCGACCGCAACCGGACGTCGCCGTTCGCGTTCACCGGCAACAAGTTCGAGTTCCGCATGGTGGGCTCCTCGCAGTCCATCTCCGGCCCGAGCTTCGTGCTGAACACGATTGTGGCCGACACGCTGAGCGAAATTGCCGATGTCCTGGAGAAGGCCGAGGACGCAAAGGGCGCCGCACAGAAGATCCTGCAGGATATCGCGATCAAGCACGCGCGAATCGTGTACAACGGGGACAACTACACCGAGGACTGGGTGGCCGAGGCTGCGAAGCGAGGTCTGCCGAATATCCGCTCGACGTATGAGTCGCTCCTGAGCTTCCCCACGGCGGAGCACATTGCCCTGTTCACGCGGCATGGCGTTCTCTCCAAGCACGAGGTGGAAGCACGCGCCGAACTGCTGCTCGAAGGGTACAGCAAGCAGATCCACATCGAGGCTCAAACGATGCTGAACATGGCAAAGCGTCAGATTCTGCCGGTCTGCTGCGAGTACTCGGCCAAGCTGGGCAAGGCGGTGACCGCGGTGTCCGGCGCCGGTGTGTCCGCGGAGACGCAGAGGAAACTGCTCGAACGGGTCTGCGGCTTGATCACGACGATGGAGAGCCAGATCGAGGCCCTGGAGAAGGTCACAGCCAAGGCCGCCGGCGTGCACGGCGCCGGCAAACACGCGCAGAGTTACCGCGAGGATGTGCTGCCGGCGATGGGCGCCCTGCGTCAGACCGTGGACGAGCTGGAGACAATCGTTGACGCGAAACTCTGGCCGCTCCCGTCCTACGCGGAGATGCTGTTCGTTCGGTGATGTAGGATTGCCGGCAGTTGAGAATCTGAAATCGACAGGCCGGAGATCGCGGGACACTCGTCGGAGGCCGAAAGCCTCCCATCCTGCGGCCTCCGGCCTCTGTCTTTCGGCCTGGTGGGCGAAGATCGACGAGAAGCAGGGCACGCTCCCGTTGATTTCGCCCCACTCCTGGATCGCGATGTACCGCCTTGGGGGTGGACCGCGCGAGTCGAACAGGGCACGCACCCTCGATCCCGCGACATGTCGGCTGATGACCCGTTACAATCCCACCCACGTCGCATGAACGATGGTTCCGTTTGGATCGGTGTACACATCAATGGCCCGGCACGGAGGGGTGGTTGCGTAGTACCGCAGCAGCTTCTTGCCGTTGCAGAAGGCCCTGTCCTTGATCGTCCCCCAGTGAAGCACGTCTTCGGTCTCGGAACACTCAAGCATCAACGGGCCGAGCCGGTCGCTGATTTCCGCGAGGCGAACCCCAGGCTTCGCGAGGGCGAGCTGGTCGAGAGACTCCTGTCGTGATCGTCGCTCCAGGTTCAAGCAGACGACTGTGACTGTTGCGATACAGGCATAGATCGCCAAGCTGACAACCACGATGACAACGGCGCATCTTCTGACACGGGCGAATCGTCGCACTCTCGCCTCCAGTTCTGCCCTGTGTACCTACGTCGTTGGCAGGTAGATGTACGTCCGCAGTTCCTCCGGCGGGGTGGTGTGCGGGTCGTTGAGGTACTCCTCCCACATGGGCATATAGTGGGACCAGTCCGCGTCGGTCGTCATCAGGCCCTTGGTCTTGAGGAATTCGGTGATCTGGCCGTAGGTTTTCGCCAGTTCCGCGTAGGGGCCGCGATGTGTGAACCGCATTGCCTTCGTCTGCGCCAGGCGCTTCACCGAACCGGGACCAATCATCCGCGTCGTCGTGGGCGGGGCCGCGACCGGCACTGCGACCGTGAACCGCACGCCCTGCGGGCCGTGGGCGGTGTAAAGAGTGCGTGGCGGGCCGGACGGGGACAGCTTGTACTGCCGCACGAAGGACATCAACTCGTCGAAGGCGGTTCGTATTGCCCGACTGATGACGGCTGGATCCGGACCGCACACCCCGGGTATCTGCGCCGCCAGCACAGGCGGCACCTCGACCTCCGCATACTCCAATACGTCAAACTGCAACATCACTGCATTCCTTACAGGGTGGGTCATCTCTGTGCCCAGGATTATGCCGACGTGTGCATGGGAAAGCAAGGAGAATCCCAGATGCGAAGCGACGACTGGAAACATAATACGCCACATCGGCCATCCGGGGGCTCGCCATGTTTGCAGGGGGCCAGATTTCGCGATCCCAACAGGCAGGACGCGTTGGGACAGACCACAATCTGAGACAGCGTCGGATCGGCCAGGTCTCCGGCGACTCTCCATCCTATGTGCTGCTGATGCACCACGTCTTCATTCGCCGCCGTGGGTCTCCGTGAGTCGGTCCGCGGTGGGCATCACGGAATAGAAATCGCCCTGCGGCCCGAGATAGCCGCCTTCCAGCCTCTTGCGTGTGACGGGAACGGTATCCAGAACAGTCTGGGTCGTGATCGTTGCCTGGGTCGCGGCGGGGTCCTGGTTTCCCTGGCCCAGGTCGCAGGCGAGCGCAAAGAAAGGGGGCTGCAGGTGGTTGGTCCTGCAGCCCCAGTGTGTGACACGCAGCGGCATCGGAGGGGAGCACACGACGAGCCCTGCGTTATTTCATCTTGCGAGCCGGCTCGTCGTGCGTGCCGGCACAAATCATCTCCTTAGAAAGACCAACTGCACCGCAGCCAGAGATTGTGACGGTCGGCGTCTGAGGAGTACTCCCCGTCGTAAGCGAGCGACAAGGCGTACGGGCTCTTGGCCAGCGTCACGGATCCCGACAGCGTCATCGCCGTCCGGTCCCGTTCCCACTTGACGTCCACCGGGTTGGCGCCGTTCACCGACTGTTCGACGGTGATCTCGTCGTCCGTCAGGAGCTGGCGAATCCCGATGGCCGCGGACGGCGTGATCTGTGTCTCGCCGCGGGTGAAGGTGCTGAGCCATCGGATAGACGCTTCCGCCTGGAGGTCATGCTGGTGCATGCCCGAGTAGGCGGTGTCCCAAAGCGGATCGGAGGCCTCGCTCGTGAACTCCTCGCGGTGGGTCCAGTACCAGTTCAGACCCGCTTCCGGCAGGAAGACGTGAGCGCCTCGGGTGATGGTGTATCCACCCATGAGGGTGACCGCGGTGCCATAGCTGTTGTAGGAGGCGGATTCGCGGTCCTCGAGGTCCAGACCGGTCAGACCCGAGTAGTCATGGTCGCCGTAGAAGGCGGTCAGACCGTAACGCAGGGTCCACAGGTCCCAACGAGTCAGGCCGGTGAAGCCACCGATGATGACATCCTGGTCCTCGCTGTTGTGATCGTAGCCGTCGCCAGTGTAGTCGATGTTGGAGTTGCCGTAGCCCAGGTACAGGCCCAGCAGGTTGTCCCCGACGTTCGCGGCATACCCGGCCGTGAATCCCCACAGTCCGGCGTCATAGCCCAGCGGGTCAGCGTCCTTGTCGATCCAGGAGTAGTAGGGCTCGAAGAACACGCCGGCCGACTTGGTGGCGGACGATCGCGCCAGGGCGAACGTCTCGGGCGTCGGGCCCGCATCGACTACCAGATCGGATCCTGGGGACGTCAGGAGGTTCTGCATGAACAGGTTGCTTATGTGGCCATGAACGGTATCGATGGCTTGGGTGAGCGCCTGTCTTTCGACCGCGGAGGAAGCCGTCGTTGCGGAGGCTTCCGGGGTATAGGCCAGCGACACCGCGTCATCTTCGCTGTTGAACGTGTTCTGGTCGTGGTAGGTGACCGTGGTGTTGGGGTTCAGGGCCTCGACGTCGCCGAAGCTCCCGTCCACCCAGGCATTGGGTCCCTGCCTGTCGAAGAGGTAGTACTGCCGATCCCAGAGGGTCTCCCCGCTGACTGCGGTGACGGTCAGCGTCGCGTCGTTCAACTGCAGCGTCGCGCCGTTGGCAATTCCGAAGGTCGGCTGTGTCGGGTCGCCATCGAGGGTCATGTTGTACGTATCGACGAGGGTGGTCGTTCCGGAGCCCACGAAGACCTCATAGACTCTCGTGTCGGCGACGGGCCGGATGACTCCGGTGTTGGTCAGACGACCGCTGGCGCCCATGTAGATGCCGTAGGCATAGGAGCCGAAGCCTTCCCCACCTTCCGCAGTGGCCGTGATGCTCCCGGAGTTGATGACGTCGCCATGGGCGTAGATGCCGTAGGCGTAGGCGGAAGCATCCAGATACGTGCCGTCCATATCGCAGTCGTCGTCGGTGGCTTGATCCGCGTCCGCGTAGGCTTGTGCATACGCTGCGGAGTTGCCGTCGACCGCGCCGCCGATCGCTGTGACGACGAGGTCCCCGGTGTTGTTCACGTCCCAGGGATCGCTGGTTTCACACGGCAGGTAGTCCACCTCGCCGCCCGAGTAGATTCCATAGGCGTAGGCGCTGGCATCGGCATAGGAATAAGCCTCCGCACGGGCATAGGCGTCGGCGTAGCTCTCGCCATCCGGGTCATTGGCGTCGGCAGTGGCTTCTCCGTAGACCTCCGCGAAGGTGCCGGCATAGGCGGTGCCGCCTGTGGCCGTGACTGTGATAGTCGCCGTGTTGGTGACACCGCTGTCGGATGAGTAGAGGCCGTAGGCGCTGGCATAGGCATCGGCGTCCGCATTGGCATAACCATAGGCGTCCACCTCCGCACTCGCATAGGTTTCGGGGCCGTCGTCTGCAGGCTCGAACTCAACCTCGTCGGCCTCAGCGTGAGCGGAGGCTTCAGCCGTGGTTACAACGGAGGCATTCGCAGTGGCGGTGCCGCCTGTGGCGCTGACGGTGATCGCCCCGGAGTTGATGATCTCGTCGTCAGCGTAGATGCCCCAGGCTTGGGCATAGGCGCCGGCGTTGGCGTAGACGTGGGCGTTGGCGCCCGTGTCGTCGACCTCTGCGTCGCCTTCCCCGGCCGTGGCGTCGGCATAGGCTCCCGCGTAGACATCGCTCGTGGCGTCGGCGGTGCCGCCTGTGGCCACGACGTTGACGTCGCCTGTGTTGTCGACGTTGCTGTCGCCGTCGATTCCGTAAGCGTAGGCATAGGCATAGGCGTCGGAGTAGCCGTAATCCTCCACATCGGCGTCGGCGTCATCGTCCGCCGCGGCTTCTGCCTCGACGTTGGTTTCGGCGTAAGTGCTGGCCTCGCCGCCTGTGGCCACCACGGTGATCAACCCTGCATTGTCAATGTCGCCGTTGGCCTCGATGCCGGTGGCGTAGCCGCCCGCGTAGGCATCGGCTTCGGCGTAAGTGTAATCGACCACGCCATAGGCCTGGGCGTAGCCGTCCGTGGACGCGGTATTGGCGTCGGCTGTCGCGTTGGCGGAAACGGAGACGCCGCTGTAGGCATTGGCGTCCGCTGTTCCACCTGTGCCGGTAGCGGTGATCGCACCTGTGTTCGTGACGTCCCCGTCGGCACTAATGCCGGTGGCGTCGCCGTAGGCATACGCGTAGGCGTAGCTGCGGGCACCCGTGTCGGCGCTGGCATTGGCATAGGCGCTGTCGTCGCCGGCTGTATTGGCGTCGGCTGTGGCCTGGGCCTCACTGGCGGCATAGGCATCCGCCGCGTCGGCGAGAGCTGTTCCGCCGGTTGAGGTGACGGTAATAGTCCCCGTGTTGTTCACGTCGCCGTCGGCGTCAATCCCGTAGCCATAGGCGCTGGCCTCGGCGTACAGTTGGGCGTAGGCATTGTAATAGTAGTAGTCATCGTCGTAGTCGTAGGCGTAGGCGTAGGCGCTCGTGTCCTCCGCGTCGACGGTGGCCTCGTTGGAATTGAGAGTATCTACATCGGCCCCGTTGGCGTCCGCTGTGCCGCCCAGAGCGGTAACGGTGATCGCTCCGGTGTTGTTGACGTCGCCATACTCCGTGTCAATTCCCGTGGCATAGGCGTTGGCGGTGGCGTAGGCGTAGGCGTAGGTGTAGTTGTAGTAGTCGTACTCGTAGGCGTAGGCCTCGGTTTCAGCGGAGGCTTCGGCGCGGGTATCTGTGGAGGTCGCGGCTTGCGCCTCTGCCGTGCCGCCTGTAGCCGTGACGGTGATGGCCCCGGTGTTGTTCACGTCGCTGTCGAGGTCTTCCTCGTCGTAGTATTCAGTAGAGATTCCATAGGCTTCAGCCGAGGCGTAGGCGTAGGCATGGGTGTAGGCATAGTCCTCGGTGTAGGCGTTGGCGTAGCTGGTCTCGGCGTCAGGGTCGTCGGCGTCGGCATACGCGCTGGCGCTGGCATTGCCCTCGGCACGAGCCGTGCCGCCGGTGGCCGCGACCGTGATGGCCCCGGCATTGTTCACATCGCCTTCGTCGACCTCGATTCCGACGGCGTACGCGTTGGCGTTGGCGCCGTAGGCGTACGCATAAGCGTAGGCGTCTGCATAAGCACTGGTGTCGGCATCATTGGCGTCGGCGATGGCATCGGCAGAGGAACTGGCCGTTCCCCCGGTGGCCGCGACGTTGACGTCGCCTGTATTGTTGACGCTGCCGCTTGCGCTGATTCCATATGCCTCGGCGTCGGCTTCAGCCTGATTGGTGTACGCGTAGGCGTAGGCGTAGTTGTCCTCTTCGTCGCTGGTGCTCGTGGCACTGGCGTTGGCCGTTCCGCCCGTGGCCGTGACGACGATGTCCGCGGTGTTGTTGACGTCGACGACACCCTCGTCGTAGTCCTCGTAACCGCCGATTCCGTAGGCCTCGGCTGCGGCATACGCATAGGCGTAGATGCTGTCGTCATCGTCGGTGTCTATGGCACTGGCGTCGGCCGTTCCGCCTATGGCTGTGACGGCGATGGCGCCCGTGTTGTTGATGGTGACGACGTTGGCGTCTTCGCTATAGGCGCCGATTCCGTAGGCCTCGGCGTTGGCGTCGGCATAGGCCTGGTAGTCGTTGCTGTCCGCGGTGGCCGTTCCGCCCGCGGCCGTGACGACAACAGCGCCTGTGTTGCTGACGGCGACGGCATTCACGTCGCCCTCAGCGTAGGCCCCGATGCCATAGGCTTCGGCGTCGGCATAGCTGTAGGCATAGTACTCATTGGCGTCCGCGGTGGCCGTGCCGCCGGCGGCCGCGACGTTGACATCGGCGGTGTTGTCGATGGTAAGATCGTCGCCGTAGTAACTCTCAGCGACAACTCCGTAGGCCTCAGCATCGGCGTAGGCATAGGCGTAGTACTCTTCACTGGTCGCGGTGGCCGCTCCACTCGTGGCCACGACGGTGACAGTCCCCGCATTGGCGACGGTCACGTCGTTGACGCCGGAGTCGCCATCCGCGAAGATCCCGTAGGCCTCGGTATTGGCGTACGCATAGGCGTAGTCGTAGTCGGTTTCGGCGTCGGCCTCACCGCCCTCGGCTGTGACCGCGACAGTTCCCGTGTTGTTGACATCGACATCGTTGACGTCAACGTCTGTGTAGATCCCGTATGCCTCGGCGTAGGCTGTAGCTTGGCCGTAGCCGGAGGTGGTGCCGGCTGTTCCGCCTGTGCTCGTGACGGCTATGTCGCCTGTGTTGGTGACGTTGCCTTCCGTCTCAATTGCCTCGGCATAGGCCTCGGCTTCAGCGTAGGCGTAGTTGTCGGTGGCGTTGGCGTCGGCCGTTCCGCCTGTGGCAGCGAGGGTGATATTGCCGGTGTTGTTGACGTCCCCGTAGGCATCGATTCCATCGGCGTCGGCCCAGGCATAAGCGTAGGCGGAGTAGGCGGTATCAACTTGGGCGGCGCCGGCTGTGGCCGTGCTCGTGATATCGCCCGTGTTGTTGAGATTGTTGCCGGCCTCAATGCCGTCGGCTTCCGCGTAGGCTTCGGCATAGGCGGAGCCGGAGGCGTCATACGCCGTAGCGCTATCAGCCGTACTTGTGACGATGATGTCCCCGGTATTGCTGACGTCGCCATTGCCGATGATCCCGTTGCTATGGACGTTCGCATAAGCGTCGGCGGTATTCGAGTCCGCGGTGCCGCCCAGGGCGAGGATCGTGATGGCGTCGCTGTTTTGGAGGGCGTCCCCATCGCCATAGAGGCCGTACACCCAGAAACTCGCGTCCCTGTAACCGCTTCCGGCCGTGTTGCCGCCCGTCGCGTTGACGTCAATGGCCCCGGTGTTCACGATGTTCGCGTCGGCGTACACGCCATACGCGTAGAATGTGACGTCGCTGTAGAGGTCGGGGTCGGTCTCGCCGTAGGCCCCAAGGAAAACGGTCTCGTTGTTCGTATAAGAAGGATCGCCGGTCAATTCGAGCCCATACACGTCGTTGCCGTCGTGCAGATCGGGCTCGGTGTTGCTGACGGCCGCTCCCACGGCGCCGGGCCAGATCCCCACCATGAGGATTGCCAGCAGAGCGACGAGTGTCGCCCGCAACCGAATGACTTGATTCACTCCCTTAAACCTTTGCATGTTTTCTCTCCTAACCCGAATCCGTGAAGATGCCTGCTCATTCCGGCCAAACCGAACACCGCAGGCGAGCTGCGCTCATACCCATCTGGCTAACGTTTGTTCCTCAGAAATCCCGACTTCCCTTGCGTCACCTCCTTTCAATGCCGCATGCCTTTTCGATCTTCGATCCTGGCTGCCGACATTGCGGGTACTCTTGTGTCTGGATGGCGCCCCATCCCCGCGCAACCCGCCAGACGGTACCTGATTCATTCGCTGCTACATTGTCTGTTTATCAAATCGCGGACCGACCAAGACAACGCCGGTCAATAATTCCACAGAATCCCACAGAACAACCACGAATGCTGCCATGAACCCTTGCTGGATCCAGCCCCAAACCCTCTCGTATTCCGGATGCCCGGAACCTCACGCAAGCCATTCGCACCCAGGCTCTCGAACCTGTCGCATGTGCATGGCTTCTTTGTGCCGTGACCCATCTTCATCGCAACCCTGTCCTCAATATCATCTTAGGACGCATTATCGGGAATGCGTCGGGATAGGCAAGGAAAAAAGAGCGCCATCCGTGACTTTTTTGATGATTCTCCCGCAGGGCAGGATGTCAAAATGCGTAATGCGTGAAAGGTTGGAGTGGCAAGATGGGCAATTTGTCCCTGTCTCGCGCTTCGCTCGTTCAATCGTCGCCGGGCGGAGATCCCTGGCAATTCAAGGCAACTACTGTCCTGGTAAGGGCCTGGGTACGGCTGGCGTTCCCTCGATGCGCCGACGCGCTGCCGAACCGCACGTCCGCCTGGCGGCTCCAGCACAGCGTCCTGTGCTCTCTCGCGTCCTCACGGGCAGGCGGATGGAGGAATCCCGCCCGGGGGAGGACGGGAGCGTCGGGTCGCCCCCCCAGGCAAGGGGCCCCGACGCCTGCTGTCTTGGCAAGTTTTGAATAAGCAATTCGCATGTTAGTATTAGTATGGCTTATCGTGTATATTAACGGATCTTCCACCTTTCCCGGCTCGGATAGCGTATGATATAGAGGCTTCCTGCAGGCGGCGTCCTGTGGCCTCGCCGATGGACTGTTTCGGGGAACCCAATGACACGACTACATGACCAAGGTCTGTACGAAACGAAGTACGAACACGATGCGTGTGGGATCGGCGCCGTGGTGAACATCGCGGGCATGCGCGACCACTCCATTCTCGAATATGGCAAGCAGATCCTCATCAACTTGACGCATCGCGGGGCGGCCGGCTCCGACGAGACCACCGGAGACGGGGCGGGCATCCTGTTCCAGATCCCGCACGAGTTCCTCGTGGCCGAGTGCGAGAAGCTGGGCTTCGGGCTGCCTGAGGCACCAGCTTACGGCGTCGGCATGGTTTTCGGACCACAGGACGTGGAGCTCCGCGGGCGGTGCGAAGGGTTTCTGGAGGAATCGTTCGCCTACTACGGCATGGCCGTCCTGGGCTGGCGTGACGTTCCAGTGTCGAGCGACTGCCTGGGCAAGCTGGCACGGGCCGCCGAGCCCGTCATTCGCCAGGTCTTCGTCCGGTGTGCTCCCGGCATGGAGGTCGCGCCTGGTGCTTCGCAGGCGACTGCGAACCGCACACAGGAGCAGGGGGCGGATGGGCCCACCGCGGAGGAATTCGAACGGCGGCTCTTCCTGGCCCGCAAGCGGGCCGAGCGCCTCGTCAGTGACAAGCTCGGCGACAAAGCCGAGGATTTCTACATCGCGAGCCTGTCCTGCCGGACCGTTTGCTACAAGGGCATGTTCATGGCCTGGCAGCTCTTCGCCTACTATCCCGACCTTGCGGACGAGCGGGTCCAATCCGCCCTTGCCATCGTGCACCAGCGATACAGCACGAACACCTTTCCCAACTGGCGGCTCGCCCAGCCCTTCCGCTGCATTGCCCACAACGGCGAGATCAACACCCTCAGCGGCAATCGCAACCATATGCGGGCCCGCGAGCCCAAGATGGCCAATCCTCTCTACGGCGAGGATATCCAGGACCTGTTCCCGGTCCTCGTGCCCGGCGGCAGCGACTCGGCCTGCTTCGACAACGCGATGGAACTGCTCGTGCGATCCGGGCGCAGCCTGCCCCACGCGATGATGATGATGATCCCCGAGGCCTTCGGCGCCAAGTACCACATCAGCACCGACAAGCGGGCGTTCTACGAGTACCACTCCTCGATCATGGAGCCCTGGGACGGCCCGGCGGCCATGGTCTTCACCGATGGCCGGCTCATCGGCGGCGTCCTGGACCGCAACGGCCTGCGCCCCTGTCGATACCTGGTGACGACCGACGGTCTGGCGATCATCGGCAGTGAGGCGGGCGTCGTCGAGTTCCCGCCGGAGAAGATCCGAGTCAAAGGCCGGCTCCGACCGGGACGCATGTTCCTGGTCGATACCGCCGAGGGACGGATCATCTCCGACAACGAGATCAAGAGCAAGATCGTCCGCCAGAAACCCTATCGGCGGTGGCTCGACGAGAACCGCATCGAGCTGCGCGGGCTCTTCGACGCGCCCAAGCTGGTCCAGAGTGATCCGCTGACGATCGCGCGTCGGATGCGGGCTTTCGGCTATACGCGCGAAGAGCTCCGGATGATCCTGACTCCGATGGGGATCAACGGTCAGGAGCCCGTCGGGTCCATGGGCAACGATGCGCCGCTGGCGGTGCTCTCCGAGAGACCCAAGCTGCTGTTCAACTACTTCAAGCAGCTCTTCGCCCAGGTGACGAACCCGGCCATCGACCCCTTGCGCGAGGGGCTCGTGATGAGCCTGATGTCCTTCACCGGCAAGAAGGGGAACCTGCTGGATGAGACGCCGCAACACTGCCGGCAGCTCAAGCTGCCCCATCCGATCCTGACGAACGAGGACATGGAGCGACTTCGGTCGGTCCGCCGGGGGGACTTCCGCGTGGCGACCGTGCCGGCGCTGTTCGAGGTGGATGCCCTCTCCGGGGGCGATGGCCTGCGTCGCGGCCTGGACACGCTGATCGCCGCGACGGAGCAGGCCATTCGGGAGGGCGCCTCGCTGGTCATCCTCAGCGACCGCGACGTCTCCGCGACTCACGCGCCGATCCCGTCGCTGTTGGCGGTTGCGGCGGTCCATCACGCGATGCTCAACAAGGGCCTCCGCCACGAGGCGGGCCTGATCGTCGAGAGCGGCGAACCTCGGGAAGTGATGCATTTCTGCCTCCTGTGCGGCTACGGCGCCAACGGCGTCAATCCGTACATGGCGTTCGAGTCGCTTGATCAGCTCAAACAGCAGGGCGAGCTGGCGGCTGAGATGGAACCCGTCCAGATCGCCGACAACTACATCGCGGCGGTCAAGAAGGGCATTCTCAAGACGATGAGCAAGATGGGCATCTCGACGCTTCGCAGCTACTGCGGCGCCCAGCTCTTCGAAGCCATCGGCCTGGATCGGGAGGTCGTCGAGACCTACTTCACCGGGACCAGCTCGCGGATTCGCGGCATCGGCCTGGAGCAGATCGCACGGGAGACCCTGGAACGTCATCGGTCAGCTTTCCAGACGCGACCGGCAGCCGCCATGGATCTCGACTTTGGCGGCGAATACCATTTCCGGCACAGCGGCGAGCGGCACCTGTGGAACCCGACAACCGTTGCGAAGCTCCAGCACGCGGTTCGCAATAACGACCCTGCCTGTTACGCGGCCTACGCCAACGCCATCAACGACCAGGCGAAGTCGCTCTGCACGCTGCGAGGTCTGTTCGAATTCACGCACGGCGAGTCCGTGCCCCTGGACGAGGTCGAGCCCGCCAGCGAGATCGTCAAACGATTCTGCACCGGCGCGATGAGTCATGGGTCGATCAGCAAGGAGGCACACGAGTGCCTTGCCGTCGCCATGAACCGCCTGGGCGGCATGAGCAACACCGGCGAAGGCGGCGAGGACCCCAAACGGTATCAGCCCGAGCCCAACGGGGATTCGAAGAACTGCGCGATCAAGCAGATCGCCAGCGCGAGGTTCGGCGTGACGATCCACTACCTCGCGAACGCCAAGGAGCTGCAGATCAAGATCGCCCAGGGCGCCAAGCCGGGCGAAGGGGGGCAACTGCCCGGCCATAAGGTGTCCGCGGAAATCGCGGAACTGCGCCATTCGACGCCCGGCGTGACACTGATTTCGCCGCCGCCGCATCACGACATCTACTCGATCGAGGATCTGGCCCAGTTGATCTACGACCTCAAGGCCAGCAATCCCGGCGCCCGCGTCTCGGTCAAGCTCGTCGCTGAGGTGGGCGTGGGCACCGTCGCAGCGGGAGTCGCCAAGGGCAATGCCGACGAGGTCCTCATCAGCGGCCACGACGGCGGCACCGGCGCCAGTCCTCTCTCGTCGATCAAGCACGCGGGCTGTCCCTGGGAGCTCGGCCTGGCGGAGACGCAGCAGGTGCTCGTGATGAACGGGCTGCGCGACCGCATCCGCGTCCAGGCGGACGGCCAGATGCGGACCGGGCGGGACATCGTGATCGCGGCCCTGCTCGGCGCCGAGCGATTCGGTTTCGGGACCGCGGCCCTGGTGACGTTCGGGTGCACGCTGCTCCGCAAGTGTCACGAGGGCGCCTGTGCGTTCGGCATTGCGACGCAGGACCCGGAGCTGCGCAAGCGGTTCGCGGGCAAGCCGGAGCATCTTCAGCGGTTCCTGTACTTCGTGGCCGAAGAGGCCCGCCGGATCATGGCGGAGCTGGGCTTTCGCAAGATCGAGGAGATGGTCGGCCGCTCGGATCGCCTGCGGATGCACAAGGCCCTCTCGCACTGGAAAGCCAAGGGCCTGGATTTCTCGGCCATCTTCCACCGGCCGGATGTCACGGACGGACGGGCAATCCGCTGCGTCGTTCCCCAGGCCGACCGGCTCACAGACCACATGGACTGGGAGATCCTCAAGCAGGCGGAGGGGGCCATCGAGCGGACGGAGCCGACGCGAATCCAGATGCGGATTCGCAACGTCAACCGCACGGTCGGCGCGATCCTCAGCAATCGCATCGTCCGCAAGCACGGCCCGAAAGGCCTGCCCGACGGGACGCTGGAAGTTGTCCTGGAAGGCTCGGCGGGCCAGAGTTTCGGCGCCTTCCTGGCCCCCGGCGTGACGCTTCGTTTGATCGGCGACTGCAACGACTACCTGGGCAAGGGCCTCTCCGGCGGACGGATCGTCGTCCAGACGCCGCCGAGTGTGCCCTTCATGGCCCACGAGAACATCATCGCGGGCAACACGCTGCTCTACGGCGGCACCCGCGGCGAGGTCTTCATCAACGGCATGGCCGGCGAGCGGTTCGCGGTTCGCAACAGCGGCGTGACCGCGGTCGTCGAAGGCGTCGGCGACCATTGCTGCGAGTACATGACCGGCGGCACCATCGTTGTCCTCGGCCAGACCGGCTGCAACTTCGCCGCCGGCATGAGCGGCGGACTGGCCTACGTCCTCGACGAGATGCAGCTTTTCGACACACTGTGCAACCTGGACATGGTTGAGCTGGAGCCGGTCTGGCAGGAGGCCGACAAGGCTCTGCTCTACGAACTGATCGAACGGCACCTCGAATGGACCGGTAGCGAACGGGCGAAGTACGTCCTGAAGGCTTGGCCGGACATGGTGGGACGGTTCGTCAAGGTCATCCCTATCGATTATCGCAAGGCGCTCGAGCGGATGCGGGCCGTCGAACATCGCGACACCGAGACGACTCCTGCGACGGAAGAGGTGTTCCATGGGTGAGCTCAAAGGATTCTTGAAATACGAACGTCGGGAAATCGGGCATCGGCCCGTCGAGGAGCGCATCCACGACTTCAACGAGATCGACCTGCCGCTGACGCCGGATGCGATTCGCAAACAGGCGGCGCGCTGTATGGATTGCGGTATTCCCTTCTGTCACGGCGCGGGCTGCCCGGTGGGCAACTCGATCCCCGACATGAACGAGTTCGTGTACAAGGGCCAGTGGGAACAGGCCTGTCGCATCCTGCACGAGACGAACAACTTCCCGGAAGTGACGGGACGGATCTGCCCGGCGCCCTGCGAGACGGCCTGTACCCTGGCGGTCAGCGACCGTCCCGTGCTGATCCGGCACATCGAGTATCAGATCGTCGAGCGGGGGTTCCAGGAGGGATGGATCAAGCCGCTGCCGGCGCCGAAGAAGACGGGCCGGCGGGTCGCAATCGTCGGCTCGGGACCTGCGGGTCTGGCCGCCGCCCAGCAGTTGGCGCGGGCGGGGCACTGCGTCGTTGTCTTCGAACGGGACGAACGGGTCGGCGGCATGCTCCGCTACGGGATTCCCGACTTCAAGCTCGGCAAGCACATCCTCGACCGGCGCATCGAGCAGCTCCTGGCCGAAGGCGTCGAGTTTCAGACCGGCGTCGATGTCGGCAAGGACATCTCCGCCCACTACCTGCGGACGATGTTCGACGGCATCTGTCTGGCGATGGGGGCCCGTCAGCCTCGCGACATCGCCGTGCCCGGTCGGGAACTCGGCAACATCCTGTTCGCGATGGACTACCTGACCGCCCAGAACAAGCTCTGCGCCGCCGAGGCGCTGGGCGACATCCCGAGGATCACCGCCCGGGACAAGACGGTCATCGTCCTCGGCGGCGGCGACACCGGCAGCGACTGCGTCGGCACCGCCCGTCGGCAGCGGGCCAGGGAGATTCATCAACTGGAGATCCTGCCCAAACCGCCTGAATCGCGGCCGGAAGACACTCCCTGGCCGATGTGGCCGCGAATGATGCGGACCTCCTCTTCGCATGAAGAGGGCTGCGAGCGGCGCTGGAGCGTGCAGACGAAGGCCTTCGGCGGCCACAGCAACGGCTCTGTGAACGAACTGCACGCCTGCGAAGTGGAGTGGACGAATGTCAACGGCTCGTGGAAACTCGCGGAACTGCCGGGGACGGAGTTCACGCTCCACGCGGACCTGGTCCTGCTGGCTCTGGGCTTCGTTCATGTCGTTCACGAGGGCCTGGTGAAGGATTTGGGCTTGCAACTTGACGCAAAAGGGAATGTAATAGCGGCCGATTGCCAGACCAGCGAGCCGTGGGTGTTCGCGGCTGGCGATACGATCAGTGGCGCCTCGCTGGTGGTCCGAGCGATCAACAGCGGACGTGAGGCGGCGGCGGCAATGGACCGTTGGCTGCGTCAAGGCCTCCCCACGCGATAGAGCGTGCAGGAGTCCATCCCCCAGCGACGCAGCAAACCCCTGCCCGTGCGCTCCGTAGAAGGACTGGAAGGCCACCGACGTGGGTGGGGTATCCTACACCATCCCCCAAGCGCAGTTCTGCGGTGTGACAGGTGACAGTCTGATGGAGGGGTCGGCGTGCAGGTGCAGGCCGGGACCCGGACTCCAAGGGATGGAGGACTATAGACAACTATGCCGAAACGGAAGGACATCCACAAGATCCTGATCATCGGATCGGGACCGATTGTCATCGGACAGGCCTGCGAGTTCGACTACTCGGGCGCCCAGGCGTGCAAGGTGCTCCGCAAGGAAGGCTTCCAGGTCGTCCTAGTCAACAGCAACCCTGCGACGATCATGACGGACCCCGAGGTGGCGGACCGGACGTACATCGAGCCAATCACGCCGGAGATGGTCGAGAAGGTCATTCGCCGGGAGAGACCGGACAGCCTGCTTCCGACGCTGGGCGGCCAGACCGGCCTGAACACCGCAGTGGCCCTGGCGGAGAGCGGCGTGCTCAAGAAGTACGGCGTCAAGATGCTCGGCGCCAATCTCCGTTCCATCAAGAAGGCCGAGGAGCGCGACCTGTTCAAGAAGACGATCCTCGACATCGGGCTGGAGGTCCCCAAAAGTGGGTACGCCGAATCCTGGGAGCAGGCTAGGGAGATCGTCAAGGAGACAGGCTTTCCCGCCATCATCCGGCCCTCCTACACTCTCGGCGGCACCGGCGGCAACATCGCCTACAACGCGGAGGAGTATGAGAAGTACATCCACTGGGGCCTGGCCCTCAGTCCCAAGCACCAGGTGCTCATCGAGGAGTCGGTCATCGGGTGGAAGGAATACGAGCTGGAGGTGATGCGGGACCGCAAGGACAACGTGGTCATCGTTTGCTCCATCGAGAACCTCGACCCCATGGGTGTCCACACGGGCGACAGCATTACCGTCGCCCCCGCCCAGACCCTCACCGACAAAGAATACCAGATCATGCGGGATGCGTCCCTGAAGATCATCCGGGCCATCGGGGTCGAGACGGGCGGCTCGAACATCCAGTTCGCGGTCAACCCCGCCAACGGCAAGCTCTACGTGATCGAGATGAACCCTCGCGTGTCGCGCAGCTCAGCGCTGGCCTCGAAGGCGACCGGTTTTCCCATCGCCAAGATCGCTTCGCTGCTGGCGGTCGGGTACACGCTCGACGAGATCCCCAACGACATCACGAAGAAGACGCCGGCGTGCTTCGAGCCGACCATCGATTACTGTGTTGTCAAGTGGCCGCGGTTCACGTTCGAGAAGTTCCCGCAGACGCCGCCGGAACTGACGATCCAGATGAAATCGGTCGGCGAGGCGATGGCCATCGGTCGGACCTTCAAAGAGGCGATGCAGAAGGCCATCCGCTCGCTGGAGATCAATCGGTACGCGCTGGCGGACAGGCACATCGACACGTCGCTTTCATCCGACCAGTTGAAGGAGCGACTGCGACGGAACTACTGGGACAAGCTCTGGTACGTCGCGGAGGCCTTCCGGCGGGGCATGTCCGTCGAAGAGATCTTCTCGCTGACCAAGATCGACCCGTGGTTCCTGAATAACATCAAGGACATCGTCTCGCTCGAAGGGAGACTCCTGGCCGAGAAGGGCAAGCTTCCCGAGGCGGCCACGCTGGAGCAGGCCAAGCAGTATGGCTTCAGCGACAAGTACATGGCCTCGATTGCCGGCATCTCGGAACCTGAATTCCGCAAGCACCGCCAGTCGCTGGGCATCAACCCGGTCTACAAGACCGTCGATACGTGCGGCGCGGAGTTCGATGCCGCTACGCCGTACCTGTACTCGACCTACGAGAGCGAGTGCGAGGCCAATCCCACCACCCGTCGCAAGATCATGATTCTCGGCGGCGGGCCCAATCGCATCGGGCAGGGCATCGAGTTCGACTACTGCTGCTGCCACGCCGCCTTCGCGCTCCGCGAGATCGGCGTCGAATCGATCATGGTCAACTGCAATCCCGAGACGGTCAGCACGGACTATGATACGTCCGACCGCTTGTACTTCGAGCCGCTGACGTTCGAGGACGTGATGTCCATCGTCGAGACCGAGAAGCCCGACGGCGTCATCGTCCAGTTCGGCGGCCAGACCCCCCTGAAGCTGGCGGTCCCGCTGGAGAAGGCAGGCGTCCGGATCGTCGGCACCTCGCCCGATAGCATCGACTTGGCGGAGGATCGCGAGCGGTTCAACAAGCTCGTCGCGAAGCTCGGACTGTTCCAGCCGGAGAGCGGGACCGCGACCAGCTACGAACAGACGCTGGCGATTGCTAACCAACTCGGATACCCCTTGCTGATCCGACCCTCGTTTGTCCTGGGCGGCCGCGCGATGCGAGTCGTCCACGACGAGAACGGGCTGAGGACCTGTGTTCAGGAGGCCATCGAGGCCTCCGAGGAGCACCCGATCCTGATCGACAAGTTCCTCGGCGACGCGACCGAACTGGATGTCGATGCGATCAGCGACGGCCGGACCGTTGTGATCGGCGGCATCATGGAGCATATCGAAGAAGCCGGCGTCCACTCCGGCGACAGTGCCTGCTCCATTCCGCCTGTCAATCTCAAGAAACAGGTCATCGACGAAGTCATGCGTCAGACCAAGCTCCTGGCGATGAATCTGCACGTCCAGGGGCTGATGAACGTGCAATATGCAATCAAAGAGGACCGAATCTACATTCTAGAGGTGAATCCGCGGGCCTCGCGAACGATCCCGTTTGTGAGCAAGGCTATCGGCGTGCCCCTGGCCAAGCTCGCGGCCAAGGTGATGGCCGGCATGACGCTCGAAGAGCTGGGTTTCACGCAGGAGGTCGTGCCGGGCTACTTCGCGGTGAAGGAGGCTGTGTTCCCCTTCCTGAAGTTCCCCGGCACCGACGTGCTGCTGGGTCCGGAGATGCTCTCGACGGGCGAAGTGATGGGGATCTCCGACGACTTCGGGACCGCGTTCGCCAAGAGCCAGATCGCGGCGGGCAACAGCCTTCCGACGGGCGGCAACGTGCTGTTCAGCGTCAACGACCGGGACAAGCCCAAGGCGGTGGCCCTGGCCCGGCGGCTCCGCGATCTGGGCTTCCGGATCGTCGCCACGAAGGGCACGTGCATCGAATTCATCAAGAACAACATCCCATCGGAGTTCGCGCTGAAGATGACCGAGGGCCGGCCCCACATCGTGGACGCGATCATCAACAAGCAGATCGATCTGATCGTCAACACCGCGGTGGGCACGCAGGCGATCAGCGACTCGTTCGCGATCCGACGCAGTGCGGTGGACCGCCAGGTCCCCTACGTCACGACGATGCGAGGGGCCGAAGCGGTCGTCAAGGCCATCGAGGCCGTCAGGGGCAAGAAGGTCGGCGTAAAGCCGATACAACTGTACTACAAATGAGAAATCCGAAATTCAAAGCACGAAATCCGAAACAAATTCAAAATAGTGAAAACCCAAATGACAGAAACGCTGACGCCCATCGAAGGAGCCGTTTGGGATTTTGGGTTTGGGGCATTCGTGCTTGTTTCGGATTTCAAAATTCGAATTTCGGATTTGTTCCGTTAAGGACAGCATCGTGAAAGCGGTACTTTTGTTAGAGGATGGCACGTTGTTCGAGGGTCGGGCGTTCGGCGCCCGCGCTGAGAAGTGCGGCGAGGTCGTGTTCAACACGAGCATGTGCGGATACCAGGAGATCCTCACGGATCCGTCGTACCACGAGCAGATCGTCACGATGACCTATCCGCTCATCGGCAACTACGGCACGAACCACGAGGACTGGGAGTCGCGCAAGAGCTTCATCAGCGGTTTCGTGGTCAAGGAAAACTGTCCGTATCCGAGCAACTGGCGGAGCGACGCGACGCTTGACGAGTATCTCAGCAAGAATGGAATCGTCGGCATCGAGGGCATCGACACGCGAAAGCTCGTGCGGCACATCCGCACGAAGGGTGCGATGCGAGGCATCCTCTCGGCTGTCGAAACGGACCCGAAGAAGCTCGCTGCCAAGCTCGAAGAATATCCCGGTCTCGTCGGTCGCGACATCGTCAAGGACGTGACCGTGGACAAGCCCTATGCGTGGAAAGAGGGCGTCGTGAACGTCCTGAACCCGGGTGTCAAGCCGCCGGAGGCCAAGTACAAGGTGGTTGCCATCGATTGCGGCATGAAGCAGAATATTCTCCGCCTGCTGGTCTCGCACGGCTGCGACGTCACGGCCGTCCCCGCGCAGACGACCGTGCAGGAGATCCTCGCGAAAAAGCCCGACGGCGTATTCCTCAGCAACGGTCCCGGCGACCCGGCGGCTGTCACTTACACTATCGACACGGTCAAATCGCTGCTGGGCAAGGTCCCCATCTTCGGTATCTG
The DNA here is from genome assembly GCA_017993835.1 of Phycisphaerae bacterium. GTDB lineage: Bacteria > Planctomycetota > Phycisphaerae > Sedimentisphaerales > Anaerobacaceae > PLanc-01. The sequence continues at coordinate 117,591 of JAGOLX010000003.1, read as the reverse complement.
CCTGGGCCACCAGATTCTCGGCCTGGCCTTGGGCGGCACGACGTACAAGCTCAAGTTCGGGCATCGCGGCGCCAACCACCCGGTCAAGAACCTCCGGACCGGCACGATCGAGATCACCAGTCAGAATCACGGCTTCTGCGTGGACCTCGACTCCCTCAAGGGCAAGGACGTCGAGTTGACGCACATGAACCTCAACGACAACACGCTCGAAGGCCTCCGCTGCGAAAAGCTCGCGGCCTTCTCCGTCCAGTACCACCCCGAAGCCTCCCCGGGTCCCCACGACTCGAACTACCTCTTCGACGATTTCATCGACCTGATGGCAGCGAGAAGGAGTTGACCTGCCGTACGCGGAACCGTAGACTCATGATGGTCTATCGGTAGTGGCATGGGGTGTGTCCGGGGGTCCACCATGAAGGACCGCGCAGGGTTCACGCTGATCGAGTTGCTCGTGGTCATTGCGATCATCGCGATGCTCATGGCGATCGTGCTGCCGGCGCTGCAGAGGGCCAGGGACGAAGCGCGAGACGTCGTCTGCAAGTCCAATCTCAAAGGCGTGGGGATCGGAATCGCCATGTATCTGGAGGACCACGACCACACGATGCCGGATCTGCACACATATACCGACTACACCAATGGGCATCTCTGGTGGGACAGCAGGGGATATCCGTTGCGGGCGGGAGACGATCATGCCTATTGGGGTATCGCCTTCATCGACTACGTCCGGGAGCGAAAGCTGTTTGGCTGCCCGGCCTTTCGTAATTTCTGCGAGATGATCGCGAAGGAATTGCTCTACGGCGGCGACAGCAAGCTGATCTACACGTCTGCCTATACCTTGAACGGCTGGTTGACCAAGGAGAACATGAACCGGATGCCGCGCCCGGCGGAGGTGATCGTGTCACACGATCACATGGAGCCGCGAGTCGAGCATGGGAACAAGGCCAGCAATTCGGATATGCTCTTCCCCAGCCCGACCGGCGTGAATCTGACGCACTATCGAAGTGCCGGGCGGGTCAACTGGTATCGCGGGATCTTCCGCCACAACATCAGATCGGAAGGCGACTTCAAGACGGGGGGCACTCTCAATATCCTGTGGCTCGACACCCACGTCAGCCGTCTTCGCGAGACCACCGGCGAAGGCGTCCTCAAACGCTGGTACGATCCGCTTGCGAAGAATCCCTGACAGCCGCAGCATCGAATCGCGCCCGTGTGAGGGCGTGGCTACGTGTCCCGGCCGAGGGCGCTTTCGTGGATGTCCTTCGTCAGAATCGATACACGGAAATGAAAACGGGCCCGGCAACCGGATGGCTGTCGGGCCCGCGATATGTCAGGATGCGAGCGGGGAAGCCTACTCTTCCATGTCGTCCTTCTTCTTGCCGTAGAGGGCGACGATCTGCTGCTGCACGTTCGGCGGGACCGGCTCGTAGTGGCTCAGGGTCATGGAGAAGCTGCCCCGACCTCCGGTGACGCTCTTGAGCTGGCTGGTGTACTGGGCGACTTCCGCCAGCGGCGCCTGGGCCTTGATGACGATGTAGTTGCCCGGCAGCATGTCCTGTCCGACGACGCGTCCGCGCTTGGAAGACAGGTCGCCGGCGATGTCGCCGACGTTCTCGGCCGGGATGGTCACTTCCATATTCACGATGGGCTCGAGCAGCGCGGGCTTGGCCTTCTTGATCGCATCGATGAAGGCGCCTTTTCCGGCGGCGCGGAAGGCGACTTCCTTCGAGTCCACCGGGTGGTGTTTGCCGTCGTAGACGGAGCACTTGACGTCCTGCATGGGGAAGCCCGCCACGGGGCCGCTGACCATGACGTCGTTGATGCCCTTGAGGATGGCCGGCTCGAACTGTCCGGGGATGGTGCCGCCATAGACATCCCAACTGTACTGCAGCGGCGGATCGCTGTTCCGTTCGGCGGGCTCGACGCGCAGGTAGACTTCGCCGAACTGGCCGGCGCCGCCGGTCTGTTTCTTGTGGCGGTAGTGGCCCTCGGCCTTGGCTGTGATCGTTTCCTTGTAAGGGATCTTGGGCTCTTTCGTGTTGACTGCGAGCTTGAAGCGATTCTGCATCTTCTCGATCATGATTCGCAGGTGCAGGTCGCCCAGGCCCTGGGCCACGAGTTCCTTGGTCTGCACGTCGCGCGTGGTCTTGAAGCAGGGGTCTTCCTCGCGGAGCCGATCGAGGGCGCCGCCGATCTTCTGCTCGTCGCCGCGGGAGGCCGGCTCCATGGCCAGGGAGAACATCGGTTCCGGGAAGGGGGGCATCTTGTACTGGCCGGAAACCCGCCCGTCGTGGATGAGGTCGCCGATCCGGAGTTCTTCGAGCTTGGCCAGGACGACGATGTCACCCGCGATGCCGGTGTCGATTTCCCTTGTCTCCCCGCCTTGGGGTTTGAGGACGTGGCCGGGTCGAAGGCCTTTCTTGTCATCGTTGTGCATCATGTTCGTATCGGACTTCAGCGTGCCGCCGAAGAGGCGGATGCTGGAGTACTTCATGTTCGACCGCGGGTCGAACGCGACGCGGAAGACGACGCCCATCAGCGGTCCGGCGGGATCGGCCTTGACCTCGGTCATTTTCTCGCCGTCGACGAGCTTGGCCGGCTCGACTTCCGCGGGCGAGGGGGTGTACTGGGTGATCAGGCTCAGCAGTTCCTTGACGCCGATCTCTTGGCGGGCTTCCGTGAAGACGATCGGGATCAGTGTTCCGGACCGCAGGGCCTTGACGAACACGGCGGCGATCTGGGCCGCCGGGATCTCTTCGCCGCCCAGATACCGTTCCATCAGGGCGTCGTCCGCCTCGACGACGCTCTCAATGAGCTGGGTATGGGCGCTCGCGACATCGATCAAGCCCGAGCTGCCGGTGGCGTTCTCGATGCAGTCGACGACGGACTTCTTGTCCGCGGCGGGAAGGTTCGCACATCGGCACTGTGTGCCGAAGGTCTCCTGAATCCCCTTGATCAGCTCGGGCATATCGACGTTCTCGGCGGCCATCTTGTTGATGACGATCACGCGAGGCTTGCCCAACTCGCCGGCCAGATGGAAAAGCTTGCGAGTGTTCGTTTCGATGCCCGAACCGGCGTTGATTACGATGATCGCGGTCTCCGCCGCGGGCAGGGCCGCGATGGCCGGACCCACGAAATCGGGAGAACCGGGGGTGTCGATGATGTTGATCAGCTTGCCGTTGTACTGTGCGTGAACGACGGCCGCCAGGATGGAGTGCTGATGCTCCTTCTCTTCGTCGTAGTAGTCGCTGACGGAGGTCTTCTCGTCAACGCTCCCCAGCCGGCTGACGGCGCCGGCCGTGTGCAGCATTGCCTCGGTGAGCGAGGTCTTTCCACTGCCGCCATGCCCCAAGAGAATCACGTTCCGAATGTCGCCCGTTGCTGCCACTTTCGAACCTCCAACAGCGATGTGATCGTTTAGCTCTTTTGCCCAATATGAAACCCACTATGATACAGACCGCACCACGCGAATCTCAAGCGATTTTTTTGCATTTGCGGGGAATCGCCGGGCGGCACGCACATTTTTCGGGACGCTGCGACGGAATTTCCGCATCGGATTTTATTGGACAGTCGGAGGAGTGGGCACAAGACCCACCCGGGCGGCACAAGGCATGGTGGTTCTCGATCCTCGCATTATTGTATATGGGGTGTCCGGTTATGGGGCCTTGGGACCGCACACGAGGGGGGGGCTAAAGGAAACCTCGTGTTGCTGCCGATATGCCCCACGTCGTTTCCGAACGAACGTGGCGTGCCTTTAGAGGACAACTATGGATAAGACCGAATTGATCGAATGCATCCGGGAGATCAACAAGACCGCCAAGCCGGAGTTTCTCGCTCGATTCTGCGAGAGGGAGTTGAGGGCCTATCTGGAGCACCTCATGGAGTTGAACCTGGAGGAGGCGGCTGTGGCCTCCTGATCGCCGTGCTTGCCCCTGTCACCGGCGGGTCTTGCAGCCGGTGACTCCCCCCTCTTGGGGGCCCGCCTCGCGGCAGATCCCAGCGCAGCCGCAGGCGCCCCGCACCTGGGGGGTTCCACCGAACCTGCTATCTCTCAATTCTCCTGATCGAGATCCCCGGTCACGCTGCGACTGACGTCGCTGAGCCCTCGCGGTCGCTTTGATCGGTCCTTTGTCTCCCCGGGCTGCTCTGAGGATTCGCCGGAGGACTCCGATTTCGGTTTGGCCTGCGACTCGATGAACGGCACCGGTTCGGGGGCATCCTCCGCCGCAGCGACCGCAGAGACTCGTGCGACGTTGTTTCGCTTGAACTCGATCAGCACCGGAACCAGGTTGGTCGGGACATGGAACGCCAGGTCGATCGTCACGGAATCGGCGGAGACCTTGGCCGGATCGATTGTGATCAGCTCGGCCAGCGATTTGGCGTCGAGTCGTCCGGACGACCCAATGTACCCGGCGGGGTACACGGCCTCGCCCTTGGCCGCGAGCGGCTCCGCGGCGCCGGTCTTGGGTCCGCAGACCAGGCGGAACTGCGACAGCGTGAACTTGGCCGCGTCCTTCAACGCGCTCTTGCGGATCTCGACGCGGGCGAGCATGAGGTTCTTGCCCGCCTGAGCCGATACGGGTTTGCCGTTCGAATCCCGCAGGCCCTCCGGGGCTTCCCACACGCCGTTCTTGGCGGGCACGTTGATGGCCGGCGTCGACGTCATGAGCGGCGCATCCTTGCTCTTGAGGCGGTTGAGATAGAGCTGATCGACGAATCCTGCGTGCAACAGGGCAAAGCTTTTCGGCTCGCCCAGGGGGCTCAAACTCCCGCCGCTGACGGTCCCGAACAGGCCGGCCACGAATCCGTCCGGACTCAGCAAGGCCTTCTTCGGCGTGGACGGGTTGGGGTTCCGCTCCTCGAATCGCGGATAGGGGTACTGGCTCGGAATGGGGGCCATGGCCGCCGCGACGAGCAGGTGCCCGGTGACGACGTAGCCGAGAACGACGCCGGTCGCAGGTCTGCCGATCTGCTCGGGTAGCTTGCCGAGGCTGATCTTCTCCTTGCTGATCTGCATCGCGACGGCCTGGAGGATCGCGAAGACCAGAACGAACAACAGCAGAAAGCAGATCATGGGCGCCCAGACCGCGATGCCGGGCGAGTACTTGACCAGGTAGTCGGCCAACCACTCATAGAATCCGAACGCCGCGAATCCGGCGATCAAGGCGTTGAAGATCATCGCGATCCCCTGCGCCAGGGTCCCCTTCAGGAACAGGAACACCGCACATCCCGCCATGATGACGAGCATTGCCAAACTGACCATGACACATTCTCCGATCTATTCCATTGCGCCGCGGACGGCGATCCGTGTCTTCTTGTCGTCGCTGCCTCACTGGGCGGCCGGGGCGCCCTCTTTCTTCGGGGGCGCCAGCACGCGAAGCATCTCGTTGATCGCCGTCGTGCCGGCGATGACCTTGCGGAGGGCCTGTTCCTGCATATAGAGCATCTTGGCCTTGCGGAACTGGACCCCGAGTTCGGGCAGTTGCTTGACGGTCCTGACGGCCTTCCTCAACTCGTCGTCGAGGATGATCATCTCGAACACACCGGTCCGCCCGATGAACCCGGTTCCCTGGCACATGTCACACGTGGACGGCTTGCCTCGTTTGTCGAAGACTTCCTTGCCCGGGCGGTACAGGACCTTGGCCTTCTCCGCCGGCAGGTTGAACTTCTTGAGCAGCTCCTTGTTCGGGGCGTACCCCTGTTTGCAGGTGTCGCACAGCTTGCGGAACATGCGCTGGTTGCTGATCCCGATGAGCGTCTCGGTCACGAGCTTGCGGTCTTCGACCATCTTGAGCCATTTGGCGAGGGCCTGGAGCACGCTGCCGGACTCCATGACGACGTAGACGATTCTCTCCCGGGCGGCCGCACAGGCGGTCTTGGCGGTGTCGGCATCCTCGCACTCGCCGACGCCGATGATGTCCGCGCCCATGCGGGCGATCGACTGGAGCTTCTTCGCATACGTCGAGGTTCCCGTGTCCGTGAGGGAAAAGACCGTCTGCGTAACGTTGAGAAGCTGGCCGGTCGGCTGCTTCTCGAGCGTGTTGATGTTGTTCAGGAACGCGTCGTGATCGCGCACGAGGGCATACATCGTCGTGGTGACGCCGCTCTTGGCGGGCCCGGTGATGAGGAACAGGCCTTGCTTTCTTTCCTTGAAGCGACCCAACTGTTCGAGCTGGTCCGGCGCCAGTCCGAGGTCGGTGAGCCGCATGGCGCTTTCCTTAGTGACATGCTTGAGCCGGATCTGCTCGCCGGCCGTCGAGCCCGCGGTCTGCACTTCCCAGTCGGTGTTGACTTTCACCTGGCGGGTGCGGAACTTGCCTTTCTGCGGTTTCCGCTTCTCCTTGGCGTCCAAGCCGGACACCTCTTTGACGAAGTGGATCAAGTACTCCATCTGTTCCCGCTGGATCGGCGGCTGTCTCGTTGCTGCGCCGTCGATGTTGTAGACCACCTCGTAGCTCTCGCCCTTGGGCGTGAAGCTGATCGTGCTGGCCCGTCGCCACATCGCGTCCGTGAGCACGTCGTAGGCGGTGCGGTAGCCGAAGAACGTGGGTGTGCGGGGCTCCGGCGGCGGGACTTCATTGTTGTTGGTCGTGATGAACATGAAGTTCGCCATCGCATCGAGCTTCTCCGACTTGGCGAACAGGCTCTTGATGTGGTCGATGGTCAGGACCCTGTCGAAGTCGAGCACGCGGCCGTTGCGGTGCTTGACGTAGGCCAGCGCTGCGCCCCCGACGGCGATGGCGCAGGCCAGCAGTCCGACGGGGAACAGGGGGATCAGCCACCAGAGCAGGATGCCCAGGGCGCCGGCGCCGAGGAGGATGCCGACCCAGAGGGGAACGTTCGTGTTCACCGCCTTGGCGTCCTTGTGCGTCCAGCCGAGGAGCACGAGCCAGGCCAAGTAGCAGGCCAGGAACACGGCCAATTTCACGATTGAGATGTAGCCGCCGTACTCGACGGCCATCAGCAGCGAATCTGTCATTCAGTGCTCCATAGTCAACAGGTGTTCACCGACCTGAGTTCCGCAAAATGGAGGATTAGGCATGATCCTCCGTTTTGCAGAACATGCTTCATCTTTCACAGGATGCCCTCAGCGGTGGTTCGGATGCCCTTGAGGGCCATCTTGAGTTCCTCCGCGTTGGGGGCGAATCCGTAGGCGTCTTTCGGATCGACCCAGCCTTCCTGCACCAATCGGCACAGGTTGTCGGTCAGGTCCTGCATGCCCTCTCGCTGGGAGGCCCGGATCACGGAGGGCAGGTCGCCCTCGCGTCCTTCGCTGATCAGCTTGCGGACGGGCGGCGTCCCGAGCAGGACCTCCACCGCCGGGATGCGGTCCACCTCTTCGCGGATCGACGGCAACAGGACCTGGCTGACAATCGCCCGGATGCAGGTCGCCAGCGCCTGGCGGACCAGCTCGCGTTCGTTCGTGGGAAACAGGTCCAGGAGCCGGTGCACCGCCTGCGAGGCGTTGGACGAGTGCATCGTTCCCATTACCATGTGTCCCGTCTCGGCGGCGCGCATGCCCGCCGTCACCGTCCGGGAATCTCGCATCTCGCCGACGAAGACCACGTCCGGGTCCTCGCGCATCAGGTAGGTCAGGGCCTCCTCGAAGCTCGGCACGTCGATCCCGATCTCTCGCTGGGACACGATGGCCTTATTGTCGTTGAACAGATACTCGATCGGGTCCTCCACCGTCACGAGGTGGCACGACCGCGTCCGCGTGATGTAGTCGAGCATGGCCGCGATCGTCGTCGTCTTGCCGCAGCCCGTGGCGCCGACGACCAGCACCAGTCCCTGGCGGGATTCCGCGATCTTCTCCAGGATTGGCGGAAGGTGCAGGCTCTCGAACGACGGCACGTGCGCGCTGACCCGACGACCCACGAGGCTGATCATGCCCCGCTGGCGAAACACGTTCAGGCGGAATCGGTGCTCGCGACCGACCTCATGGGCGAAGTCCAGCGTCCCATTCTTGAGGAACTGCTCTTTCTGGGCCGGGCTCATGATCTCGAAGACCAGCTCCTCCATGCGCTCGGCGGTGAGGATGTCTCCCGTCGTGCTCTTGAGCTCGCCGTGCAGTCGCAGCTTCGGCGGCTGGCCCACCTTCAGGTGAATGTCGTTGGCCAGGGTTTTGATCGCCGCCTTGAAGTACTTGTTCAGTTGTGGTTCTTTCTTGCCCTTTGCATCCTGCGCGTCGAGTGGATGTTCCGTGCCCATACCCCTGCGGACTCCCTGTATGCAAAAAACTGCCCTTGTCACTCGATCACGATTCGTGGTCGAGCCTTCAGAATTCCCATCCGCCACCGACGATTCGCAGCGGAACACCACCACACGAAGCAGCATAAGGCTTGCAGAAACAAACCCTTATGATAACATCATTATAAGGCAATCTCGTGGATTGTCAAGCTCGATACTCTGGCCCCATGACGAACGGTTCGCCTCTCTTAACGCGCATCCCTGGCGAAGTGAAGCCCTTTCCCTGGACCAGAGCCGGCGGGGTCCAGCCGGAGGATTGGCCCCAGTGGATGAGGGGACTCAGGGAGTACTGAGCAATCCCGCTCAAGCGCCGCGGGGGCTTTGGCCTGGCGACCCGGAGTCAGAGGGGCAGGAGTGCGAAAGGCGAGGGTGCGGCCGAGAGGAATTTTTGATATTTTTCTGGAAATGTCATCAACATCCGCCTGCTGACAAGCGCCTTAGAAAGTGGCAGAGCAGGACGTGGGCGGATGGATTGGGCGAAAGATCGCCCGGCGGGGGATCTTGGCGGTGAGATACGGGGTCTCTGGGATGGGAGTGGACAGATGGCTGGCAGGGAGAAACGAGCGAGAAGCAGGAAGCCGACTTCGGCCGGGGCGGAGCGGTCGCATACACGAATCATCCATCGGAAATCGTCAATCGCAAATCCTCGTGGTTTCACCCTGATCGAGTTGCTGGTGGTCATTTCGATCATTGCCCTGCTCCTGGCGGTGTTGATGCCGGTCATATCGCGGGTCCGCGCCCAGGCGCACGCTGCCGGCTGCCAGGCGAATCTCCGCCAGTGGGGTCTGTACTACTCCATGTACACGACGGAGAACGAGGGGAAGATGCCGTCGGTGGTGGACAGAACGCGATGGTATGCCTTTGTGCCGCCGGTCCTGCCCAGGGAGTTCTTCGCCAGCGATGGCGGGGGCTATGACTTGGGCGCCTCTGACGCGACAATGCGCGAGGGGCGGAGGCTCTTGCTCTGTCCGGCCACAAAACCCCAACCGCTTGATCCGGCGTCCACTGGCTTGGCCTGCCGGAATGGGATGACTCGGTTGGCCTGGAGTTTCCGAGTGGATGCGGGGATCAGCGGTGTCTCAGGCTCCAGCTATGCGCAGAACATCTGGTTCTACCCCTCGCCCGGTTTTGTCAAGGAAGGCGCGACCTACTGGCGTTCTTGTCTGATGAAGGGAGCGTCGGAGGTGCCGGTGTACTCCGAGTCCAGAGCTGCAGTGGCTCTGCCGTGCCACATCGATGAACCCCCATCCTGCGAGGACGTGCCTTGGAGTTCTTGGCCTTCCAGCGTGGGGCTTCCTTGCTACGCGATGAACCGCCACGCGGGCGGGATCAACATCCTGTTCATGGACTGGTCCGTTCGCAAGGTGGGGATCAAAGAGCTCTGGACGCTAAACTGGTGCGAAGACTTTGACCGGGCGGGTCCCTGGACGAAGGCCGGCGGCGTCCAGCCGGAGGACTGGCCTGAGTGGATGAGAGGATTCAAGGACTATTAGGATGTGGCTCGTGACTCGTACCGCGTGACTTGTCGCGAGGCTTTCTTGCTGAGACAAGAGGATTGAAGCGGACTCCGCCAAGGTTGGGGAATATAGGTTAGGGATGACCACTTTGCGAGGTCGTTCATGACAATCCCTGAAGTACCAAGCACGTGGACTATGCGTGCATTTGGAAAGCCGATGTCAGTGGGCATGGATCGAGGGCTCGAGGACGAGAAGGAGGTGAGAACCATGATTCGGGGACCGTGAGTCTGAACATGTCTGCGGATGGGATTGTCGCACAAGATACATCGATATGTTGGAGGTTCTGCTATGAAGAAGAGATTGTCACAGCTTATACTGCTGGTTGGAATCGTGGTGGGCATGACCGCTGTCTGGGTGGGGTCTACGCCGTTTGTGGGAGTCAATGGCCCGGTTCTGGGCGGCACGTTCTACTACGCCTGGGTAGACCACACTTATCGTGTTGCCACAACGCTCCCCAACTACGACTATTGTCTAGGCACAACGTCACTGCCATGCAGCGAGTATGAGCGTTACAACTGCTGGGGTGGGAATGTGACCGTGGCGGTGTCTGACACCGAAATCACGGGGTTGACGATTTTTGCCGATGGTCTGTCTGCATGCAGCGGAGATCATCCGCGCTGCACAACCTTGTACGATGCGAGTTGTGAGACTTACTGAGAGTGGTGTCCGGTGCTGTTGACCAACCGCCGTGCCGATGGCACAACCAAGTGCGGAGCGCCACGCGCGGCGCTCCGCACTCGAATACGGGTTCCTGGGGAGCAGCGACTCCGCAGAAGGACCCTCGTGGGGCGGGAGCATGGGCGCCTGAAAGGAGAATAAGATGTTTGTGCCCACGTCGAGCCTCTTCTTTGCGGCTGCTCTAATCCAGATTTCTGGTGTCGCGAGCCCGCGGGACGCCGGCGGACTGTTGGATCGCTACACAGCCAACGCGGACCAAGCCACCTCGTGGCGACTCTCCTGCAAGAGTACGCAGAACTATCACCTGTTTGACGATCCGAACAGGGTTGACTTGCGCTATCGGGCATCGGATGTGTATTCCGATGGAGAACGCGTGGCTTGGTCCCGGCGACAATGGGGAGGTGCCGTAGGGACAAGGATGTGCCTTCCCGAGGAGAAAGCGAGCTATCACAGCATCGTCTGGGATGGGCAAGCCTTCAGCAACTACCGGACAAAGAGCAAGAATGCAAAAGGGGTCATTTTTGTCGATCCGCACCCCAATCCGCGGGACGTGAAATCTCTGCGCTGTTTGCATGTGGCGGCCCCCTTGTTGGGCTGCTATCCGAATGCGTATGCACGGATCGATTCCATCCTACGTGACGCACGGCACGTCTCATTGCGTGAGCATGCCGAACCGGTCAATGGCGTGGATTGCTTCGTGATCGACGCAAAGACAAAGTACGGCGACTATACGCTCTGGATCGACCCAGAACATGGATTCAACGTCGCCAAGGCTCAGATTCACGCGAGCCAGGAACAGAAACACTGGTATCTTGACAACCCCGTGCGTGGGAACTGGAACTCCATGATCGAGATATCGCAATTCCGTGAGTTCAAGGGGATGTGGGTGGCAATCGAGGGCACGGTGGACCAGTTCTTTGACCTCCCCCAAGGGGGCAGTTATACGTCGAAGTCCCGTGTCGAGGTGACAGAGTTATCTCTGGACCCCGATCACGAATCCCTCGGGTCATTCGCCCACGGGGATGTTGTTGACGGGACATGGGGTTGGGTTGCACCCCACGACCAGATCAAGTGTATCTGGCAGCAGGGCGTGTTTCGCCCCATGTTTGACCATGATGCCGTCAGACGGATTGACGACACGGTAGCGACCATCCTGGCAGAACAGAAGGGAGTGTCTCCTGCGGATTTGACGGATGCCTCTCGCCCCAGCCCATCCGCTGCCGGTCCGAGAGTCGATCTGACGTTGTCCACCCAACCACGAGATGGGACAAGCCTTGCGGAGGGGGAGGCGGATTCTCTTACGCCGCAAGTGCAGGGGGATGTGAAAACGAAGAACCGCAGGGCACCATATCCCCACTGCGGTCTCTATTGCGTCTATTCGATGATGGTGATGCTGGGTCAACAAGTGGACTTCCAGGATTTGGTGAAGCCACAGTATTTGGGGAGTCACGAGGGCAGTTCCCTCTTGGAACTGCGTCAGGCGGCCCTCGATTTGGGTTTCAGGGCAGAGCCTGTGGGCAGATTGAGCGCATCTGGATTGAGCCACTGTCCCTATCCGGCGATTCTCCATGTCAGGTTATATCCGGAATCCCCGAAGTACGACCATTACGAGTTGTTCCTGGGCGTGGAGCAGGGAAAGGCGAAGCTGTTCAATCCACCCCAGGCACCGCGATTGGTATCGTTCGCGGACCTCGCGACACGCTGGGACGCCAGCGCGTTGTTCATCTCCAGAGCTCCGATTGAGACCGATCTTATTCTTGCTGCCGACCGGCAGCATCTCCTGTGGTACAGCATGATTGGCTTGCTGGTGATTCTGGCAGGGCACATCGGCAGGCGGGTCTGGCTGTCGCTGTCGCCGCCGATCACGCGTCGCTGGGCTCTGGGCCTGACAGTGGGACAGGTGTCGGCGCTGGCACTGGCTGCAGTGCTGTGTGCCGGTGCTTATCACCTCTTCAGCGAGGGAGGATTGCTGGCCAACGCGGTGGCAACCCAAGCACTCCAGAAAGGCTACGCAGGCACCTTCATTCCGAAGGTGCGAGAAGAAACGGTCAACAGACTGCTTGGGACTGGTACTGTCTTCATCGACGCCAGGCTGGCAGCGGACTACAAGAATGGCCATCTCGACGGTGCGATCAGCCTGCCGGTCAACGCAGATGATACTCTGTGGAAAGAGACGTTGGCGAGGATTCCTCAGGGCCGGCCGATCATTACGTATTGCCAGAGCGCGGGCTGCAAATACGCTGAGAAGGTCTCGTTGCGATTGATCGAGGAAGGCTACTCGGATATCTCGATCTACCGGGGTGGCTGGAGTGACTGGACAGACAAGAAAGAGGCTGCAGGAGGCTCGCGATGAGGCTGAGGCGATTGCTGAAAAGTAGCACGGGCGTCCCGCCCGTGATTCATGGGCAAGATGCCCATGCTACGATGAGGCGACTCTTGCCGAACAGGGACGCGACGCTGTCTGCGTTTGTGCTCGTGGTCCGGCTGGGGCTTGGGTTCATGTTCATCGCGAGCAGCGTACCGAAGATTCGCCAGCCGTATGCGTTCCTCGGCAGCGTCTACGGGTATGAGCTTGTCGGGCCGCAGATGGGCGTGTTGGTGGCGATGGTGCTGCCGTGGGTGGAGTTGTTTGCGGGCGTCTGCTTGGTCGGCGGGGTGTTCGTGGGTGGGGCATTGCTGGCCAGTATGGGCATGGGTGCGATGTTCACGTTCGTGCTGGCCTGGGCGTTGTGGCGGCATCTGGACATCAGTTGCGGCTGCTTCAGCAGTTCGGCGGCAGGCAAGATCAGCTACCTGACCCTGATTCGGGCAATCGTGATATTGGCTGTCAGTGCGGCAGCCTACGCCGGGCTTATCCTTCTGCAACCCCGGCAATTCCTCGCGAGCGAGCCAGCGACCCTGAGTCCTGGATCGAGACCGACTCGCGGTGATTGACTCTCTCGTGTTTGCGGCATACTATGGGGGTCCGGCTTGGGGTGTGACCGTCGCCCGGATTCAATCCGTGAGCCGAATGGAAAGGAATTGTCAACGGCAGATGCCTCGCGCGCCCAGGGGGCCGGGTTCTTTTAACGCGTATGTCCGAGAGTCTATTCTATCATCTGGGGCGCAAGATGGGTCCGAAGCTCCGCAAGGCGCGGTGGCTGTGGACCTCCGCGACGGGGACCGAGGCCGAGACGATCCAATTGGAGCACGGCGTTGGGCTGGACCTGGCCCACGAGGCGCGAGGGCAGCTCCAGATCGATGCGGACCCGAAGACGAAAACGCTTCTGGACGAGATCGGTCCGCGTCTGGTCGCCCACGTGGCCAACAAGCTCCGCACGTTCCAGTTCGACGCCTTCCTGTGCGGCGAGCCGAACGCCTTCGCTCTGCCTGGCGGATTCGTGTTTATCGGTCGTCCCCTCCTCGACCTGTGCGGCTGGAACGAGCACGAGGTCGCCTTCATTCTGGGCCACGAGATGGGCCACGTCCTCAAAGGGCACGCCATCGACCGGATCATGACGAATTCGGCGGTGGCCGCTGCCGCCCGCGCCCCGATTCGCAGTCCCCTCGGCGTCTGGCTGCGGAACGTGGGCGTCCGCTTCCTCGAAACCGCCTACTCGCGGGACAACGAGCTGGACGCCGACAAACTGGGTGTCCGTGTGGCCACAGCCGCAGGCTACGATCCGCAGGGCGCGATCCGCCTGCTGACTCGCCTGGGCCAACTGCATCAATCCCCCGACCCGCTGACCCTGGGCGAGTATCTCTCCACCCACCCGACCGCGGAAGTCCGCATCCAGGCGATCCGCGCCTACCTCGCGACCCGTCCTGCGTCGCCTTGACAACTCGGCCCCACCGAACGGTTTGACCGACTCAAGTGTAAGCCGACCAAGTGACAAGAGCCGCTTCAAACGGTTGTTCTCTTCCAACGTGTGGGTTCCGACTGCGCGGTCAGCCCAATTCGGTGTATTTGTCCGCGCGGCCTTTGGCCTTGTGGACGGGGTACTTGACCTTGTTCTTTTCGAGCTTGCGGCCGGCGGCCTCGACGATGTCGATGCCCAGCTTGTCCGCCAGGTTCAGCAGGCAGATGGTCACGTCGCCGATCTCCTCGTCCACCGCGGCCCGCTTGGCCGGGGGCAGGTCCCGGCTCTGCTGCTCCGAGAGCCACTGGAACTGCTCGAGCAACTCGCCCACCTCTGCGGCCAGGCACATCGCGAGGTTCTTGGGCGAGTGGTACTGTTCCCAGTCCCGTTCGTGGTTGAAGTCCCGGATTCGTCGGATCAGCTCTTGCACGGGAACCCCCTCGGCACTTTCGATTTATGATTTACGATTTATGATTCGGTCATCTTGGGCCGTGGGCGAAGGACCTGGGCACCAGCCCCGAGGTTTCTCTCGGTCGTCGGCCATGTTCTTCACTCTGTTGTGCTGCGTTCAGGATGACAACCGCGGCACGCGACCCAATCGTAAATCGCAAGTCGCAAATAGTAAATCCCCAAAGGCCGTTGCGACGATCCGCGAGGGGAATTCGTTCGATTCGCCGGCCGGGATTTGCTATACTACGGAAGATGGAGAAGAGGGGAGGAGAACGTGGTGAATGTGCGTATGTGGAGCATCGAGTGGCAAGTCGCAGCCTAGTCCGAGAACATCGCGAGAAACACTCCATTCTGTCCCTCATCGCTGGTATCGTGCTCCTGGGGTCGGGTCTGGCGCGGGCCCAGGTGGTGATCAACGAGGTGATGGCCTCCAATGTGGAATCGTATGCGGATCCGCAGGGCGAGTACGACGACTGGATCGAGCTGTACAATGCCGGCGACGTCTCCGTCAACCTGTCGGGGATGTACCTGACCGACGACAAGGACGAGCCGACCAAGTGGCAAATCCCGGCGGCCTATGGAAAGTCCACCCCCCTGGGCGCCGGCCGATACCTGGTCATCTGGATGGACGGGGACACGGGTGACTTCGTGCCGGTCGAGCAGTCGGGCACGCGGACGAGCGACCTGCCGGCCTCGGGGTTCCACGCCGGGTTTCGCCTGGACGCCAGCGGCGACAAGATCCATCTGTTCGACGCCGACGGCGTGACGCGGATCGACAGCCTGGTCTTCGACGAGCAGACGCCGGACGTCTCCTATGGCCGCTATCCCGACGGCGGGGACACCCTGCGGTTCTTCGGCGAGCCGACGCCCGGCGCCGCCAACAACGAAGGCTACCTCGGCCAGGTCGCGCCGCTGAGGTTTAGCCAGGAGCGGGGGTTCTACTCCGCCGCTGTGACGCGAGACGGCCGCGAGCCAGGCTTCTATCTGACGATCACCACAACCACTCCGGACGCCGAAATCGTCTACACGCTGGGTGGCGCCGCACCGGACGATGAATCCACGTCCTACCGGGTCCCGCCGGGAATCGTTTACACCGGGCCGATCCGTGTCGTCAGTACGACCTGCGTGCGGGCAATGGCCCGCAAGGCCGGCTGGAAGTCCACGAAGATCTACACCCAGACGTATCTCTTTGACATCCGCGATTCGGTGAAGTCGCTGCCGATTGTCTCCCTCGTCGGCGATTCGAAGAAGACCTTCTACGAGCCTGACGGCGTGATGGCCATCGTTGGCGGCACACGCACCTCCGACGGCGTGTGGACCTCCAGCGGCGCGGGCACTTACAACAACATGCTGAACCGGGAGTTGGAACGTCCCGTCTCGGTCGAGTGGTTCGTGGCAGGCGAGGACGACGCCTTCCAGGTCGATTGCGGCCTGCGGGTCCACGGCAGCGACTACACGCGCCCTCGGTACATCCGCCAGAGCGGCTACTGGGGCGACTACCGAGGCAAGATCGGTCTGCGACTGTACTTCCGGAGCGAGTACGGCCAGCGACGTCTGGAACACCCGCTGTTTCCGCTCTCCGAGGCCGAGCAGTTCGCAACGGTTATCCTCCGTGCGGGCCACAACGATCCCTTCAACCCCTTCATCAGGGACGAGCTGGTCCGTCGGCTCCACCGGGACATGGGCCAGGTCGCCTGTATGGGCGCCTTCGCCAGCCTGTTCATCAACGGCGAGCACAAGGGCTACTACAACCCCACCGAGCAGGTGACGGAGGAATCGTGTCAGGAGTGGTTCGACAGCGACGAATCCTGGGACGTGATGACCATGAACGGCATCCGGGACGGCGATACGGAATCCTGGAACGCCATGCTCCGCTATGCCCAGAACAACAACCTGGCCGATCCGGCGGCCTACGCCGGGATGTGCGAGAAGCTCGACGTCGTCTGCTTCATCGACTACCTGATCGCGCGTTTGTGGCCCAACGACTGGGACTGGCCGCAAAACAACTGGTCGGCCGCCTGCGAGCGGTCCGCGACGGGCAAGTGGAAGTTCTTCGTGTGGGACGCGGAAGGCACCTTCGAGTCCGGCCAGGTGTACGACAGCCGATTTGGCGAATTGAACGGTCAGAGCAACGCCAACGCATCCCTCTACCGGGCGCTCAGGGCAAACGCGAGTTTTCGACTCTTGTTCGCCGATCGCCTCTACAAGCACTTCTTCAACGGCGGCGCGTTGACCCAGGACAATGTCGCCTGGCGGTTCTCCCAGATGCGGGAAGAGCTCGACGGGGTCATCCCCAGCCTGAGCACAGCCATCGTCGACACCTGGGCGCCCAGCCGTCATGGCGTCTTCCTGAGTATGTGCGCCAGCGAGGGCGTGTACACGTTCGCGGGTCCGAGCTTCGCGGTCGGCGGCGTGTCGAAGTATGGCGCGTACCTCGACGCCGGCGAGTCGGTCGAGATCGTGTCACCGGTCGCTGGGTTGCCTGTCTACTACACGCTCGATGGAAACGACCCGGTCCCCTCGATCTCGACGTATTCGCAGACGTCCCTCTCGACCACCCTGGTGGCTGCCGATGCGCCCAAGCGGGTCCTGATCCCGATCGACGCGAGCGAGGGGAATTGGCAATCCTTGCGTGCGAAGGACTCCCATTGGCTGCTGTGTTCGGGCGCTCCCGGCGGCGTCGGCTACGAGCAGGGCTCCGGCTACGAGGACTCTATCAGCCTGGACGTCGGCAACCTGATGTACAACATCAACGGCTCCTGCTACATCCGCATTCCTTTCCAGTTCAGCGGCAGTTCGAGCGATTTCCAGACCCTGACCCTGAGGATGCAGTACGACGACGGATTCGTCGCCTATCTGAACGGCGCGGAAGTAGCGCGGCGCAACTTCGAGGGGGAACCTGCGTGGAACTCCATCGCGAGCGCGGGCCACGACGACACGGCCTCGGAGGTTTTCGAGGCCATCGACGTGTCTGCACACCTCGGCAAGCTCCGCCAGGGCGACAACGTCCTGGCCATCCACGGCCTGAACGCGGGAATCGGGAGCTCCGATTTCCTGATTGGAGCCACCCTCGCTGTCGGTCAGGCCGCGATCGTGGAAGACACCGTCGGGGAGCATGAGTATTCGACGCCGCTGGCGTTGACCCAGAGCACTCGGATCAAGGCCCGCGCCAAGAACGGCGCGACGTGGAGCGCCCTGGCCGACGCGGTGTTCGCGGTCGGGCCGGTGCGAGAGAGCCTCCGAATCAGCGAGATCCTGTTCCACCCCTGTGATTCGGACGACCCCAACTGCGAATACGTCGAGCTGACGAACGTCGGCGGCCAGACGGTCAACCTGAACTTGGCGCAGTTCACCAAGGGCATCCACTTCACCTTCTCCGATGTGGAGTTGCCGCCTGGGGCCTTCTGCTTGGTCGTGAAGGACCGCGAGGCGTTCGAGGCCCGCTATGGCTCTGGCCTGCCCATCGCAGGCCAATACATGGGATCTCTTGCCGACGCGGGCGAACGGATCGAGCTGTGCGACGCCCTCGGCGTGGTCATCCACAGCTTCAAGTACGGCGACGACTGGTTCGACCTGGCCGACGGTCGGGGATTCTCGCTGACGATGATCGACCCGGCGGGAATGGCCCCCGACCTGTGGGGCAACGCGGGCGCTTGGCGGCTCAGTGCGGCGCCGGGCGGTTCGCCCGGCCGGGACGACAGCGCCGACGTGCCCGCTCCAGGCACGATCGTCATCAATGAACTGCTGGCGAACTCCTCCGGC
Source organism: Phycisphaerae bacterium (assembly GCA_017993835.1). Classification (GTDB taxonomy): domain Bacteria; phylum Planctomycetota; class Phycisphaerae; order Sedimentisphaerales; family Anaerobacaceae; genus PLanc-01. Next base: position 99,101 of record JAGOLX010000003.1, on the reverse strand, counting down.
GTCGGTCCGGACTGGATCGAGCTGCACAATACGACAGATGAGCCTGTGGATATCGGCGGCTGGTTCCTCAGCGACGACGGGGACGAACCGACCCGGTATCGCATCGCCGACGGGACGGTCTTGCCGGCGCAGGGCTTCCTCCTGCTCGACGAGGACGATCACTTCGGCAATCCCAACGATCCCGGCTGTCGCAAGTCCTTCGGGCTCAGCGCCGGCGGCGAAACGGTCCACTTGCACTCCGGCGATTCCTCGGGGATCACCGGCTATGAGGATCGCGCCCGGTTCGGTGCGTCTGAGCCGGGAGTTACCTTCGGACGGTATGCGACCGATGCGACCGTCGCCAGTCTCGTCCCGCTGACGGAGCCCACCCCCGGCCAGGCGAACGCCGATCCGTCGGTGGGCCCGGTCGTCATCAGCGAAATCCTGTACCATTCGAGCGGTTCCAGCGATGTCGAATTCGTCGAGCTGCTCAACGTCAGCGACGCCAACGTCGCGCTGTACGATCCGAGCCGGGGCGCGCCGTGGCGGTTCACCGATGACCCCGAAAACCCGGCCATCGACCTGCTGTTCCCCGCCGATGTGCCGGTCACGCTGGCGCCGGGGGAGTACCTGTTGCTGGTGAAGGACCTGCAGATATTCAAGAGCCAGTTCTCGTCCTTGGCCGACGTGCAGATTCTCTCCTGGGGGATGGGCAAACTGAGCAATGCCGGCGAAACGATCCAACTGAGCCGGCCGGGCGAACCCGACAGCGATGGGGTTCGGACCTGGATCCCGGTGGATCGCATTCGCTACAGCGACGGCTCACACCCTGAGGATTTCCTTGCGGGCGTGGATCTCTGGCCAGTCCAGGCGGACGGCCAAGGCCTCTCGCTGACGCGGATGGTCCCTGAACTGTATGGGGACGACCCGCTCAACTGGCGTGCCCTGGCACCGTCGCCCGGGAGCGCCAGGCCTCCGGGCATCCGCTGAAAGCAAACTCAATCCAGGGTATCAAGTACGCTCCCCCCGACGGGGAGACTCGGGATCACGAGTTGGTTGTCAAGGATCAGGGGGCAGTGGCAACCGTCCGTACAGAGGGAGAATCGAAGCCCATGAGGCACGACAACCTCTCCCTGGGCGGGCGCCTGATGCCTCGTCTCGTCCAGGAGGTTCAAGATTCGCCATTCAGATGTTCATAGCCGCGGCGTTGTTCTTCTGGGGTCTCCCACCACAATCGCGGATGGTCCTTGCCTTCGTCGATTCAGCAAAGGTCGTCGGCGTCATCCGCCGGCTCGCCCAATGAGTTTCGACAGATGGGCTCGGTAGCGTGTACCACCGCTTTGGGGGACCTCGTCCGCTTGGTTCGGAGTTCCCTCAGCCGGCAGGAATGTAGCCCAGCCGCCCCCGGCTGGGATCACTGGGATCGCTGGGATCACCCCCGAGGGCGGGGGTGCCACATGGCCATGCACTGGCCGATGCACCCATTCTCTTCCACCTACCCGCCGCGAAGCGGCTTCCCGACTCGCAACGACATGCCTTTGCGTCTGCACTACGACACTCCCCGGCGTGAGATCTCCACCTGAGGATTTCGCCGCCGGCGTCGTTTCTGGCCTCAGCGACCCTCGTCCTCTCAGCCCTGCTCTTTGCCCTTGCGTTGCGGACTCTGCTGCCGAGCGAGTTCCTTCAGCAGATCCATTACTTCGGTATGGTCGCGCGCGTTGAACCTCGCGTGAGAGTGGCGGATGCCGACCCGGATCGTGTAGGCGGTGTCCGGAAGGGCCTTGAACAGATCTTCGTCCGTCCAGTCGTCGCCGATGGCCAGGATGAACTCGGTGGCGTCGGACAGCAAAGACCCGGCGGCGTCGCCTTTGGTGACTCCCGCGCACTTGACCTCGACGACTTTGCTTCCCTGAAGCACCTGGACATTGATGTTGGCCGTGAAACTCACGAGGTCGTCCACAAGCTCCTTGGCGAGACTGGAGCCCAGTTCAGGGTCCGCAGCGCGATAGTGCCAGACAATCGAGTATTCCTTCTCCTCCACGGATGCCCCGGGCAGTCTGTCTGCATAGTTCCGGAGGACGGGCAGCATCGTGGATTTCCAGGCGTTGTCCAGTGGCTTGGCAAGCTGCCAGTCCTGGCCCGGCCTCCTCGTCCATACCCCGTGTTCCGCGACCAGCGTGAGCTGAAGTTCCGCGAACCAGTCCCAGAGCGTGTTCTTGCCTCGCCCACTGATGAGAATGATCTCGTTGCAGGGCTCTTCCGTGATGTCCCGGAGCAGGGCCAGGAGTTCCGGCGTCGGACGGGCCGCCTGGGGGTCGAGGGCGAAGGGGACGAGGGTGCCGTCGTAGTCGAGAAAGAGGGTTCTGCGGCGGGCCAGGCGGAAGTCGTGGACGAGTTGCTCCTTGGCGCGAGAGCCCAGCAGGCGGGACCGCAACCGGTTCCCCTCCTCCTTGACGCTGGACAGACGGGTCAGAAAGTCCTGGGCCCACCGAACCACGTCGTACCGCCGGAGGCGATGTTGCATGATCTCATTGCGACGAATCTGCTCGACCTGGGGCATCTCGAGGGCTGTCCGCAGGGCGGCGGCGATTTCGCCCACGCTGTTGGGATTGATGATGAGGGCCTCTGCCAGGTCCTTGGAGGCGCCCGCCATTTCGCTGAGGATGAGGACCCCGCTTTTGTCGGTTCGGCTTGCGATGTACTCCTTGGCGATGAGGTTCATGCCGTCCCGCAGCGGGGTGATCAGCGCGACGTGACTGGCGGCGTACAACGGGCTGAGCTTCTCGAAGGGCAGGAACTTGTACTGATAGAGCACCGGCGTCCAGCCGACCGTGCTGAACCCCCCGTTGATCTTGCCGACGAGCTCGTCGATCTGCCTTTTGGTCTGTTGGTAGTACTCCACGCCCACGCGGGAGGGCACGACGACCAGGACCAGGACGACCTTCTCCCGCCACTCGGGGTAGTTCTCCAGAAACAGGCGGTAACCCTCCAGGCGGTTGAGGATGCCCTTGGCGTAGTCGAGCCGGTCGATGGACAGGACGATCTTGAATCGCTTCAGCGACTCCAGGGGATCGGGGATCTCCGTGCGGACGGGTGGTTTGGCGGCTGCGGCGCGGAACTTCTGAAAATCGATGCCCATCGGGAAGGCATCGACCTTCACGAGCCGGTTGGGCAGAAGGATCTTGCCCAGGCTGTGCTCGTGGCCCAGGAGCCGCAGGACGCAGCGGAGGAAGTACTGGGCGTAGTCGTGCGTGTGAAAACCGACCAGGTCGGCGCCGAGGAGCCCGTCGATGATCTCGGATCGCCAGGTCATGGGAAGCAGGCGAAACAGCTCGAAGGAGGGGAACGGAATGTGCAGGAAGAACCCGATCTGGGCGGACGGGTTCCTGTCTCGCAGCAGCTTGGGCAGCAACATCAGATGGTAGTCGTGGATCCAGATCACGTCGTCGGGGCGCATGATCTCGGTCACGGCTTCGCAGAAGATCTGGTTGACGCACTTGTAGTGGGCGTAAAAGCTCTCGTCGTAGTCGGCGTACGTGGGGAAGTAGTGAAACAGAGGCCAGAGGATCTTGTTACAGAACCCATGATAGAACTTCTCCATCGACCTTTCGCTCAGGAACACGGGGTGGGCGTCGAAATCCGAGAGGGCGGCCGCCGTAGCCGACTGCCTCGCGGGATCCTCGATCGTAATGCCCGGCCAACCGACCCATACATGTTCGGTCTCGGCGAATGAGGAACCCTTCAGGGAATCCAGGTAGGCGCTGATGCCCGAGACGAGGCCTCCCGCGCTTTCTCGGAACGTCACCTCCCCGCCTTCCTCGACGGCTACAATCGGCAGCCTGTTTGACACGACCAGGAGTCTCATAGGGGCTATCCTTCGCATGGTCCGACAGCAGCGACCTCCTGTGGCTCAACCGCCGCGATAGGCGTCACCTTACAGGGGGATGCCGTCGAAGGCAAGCCTTTTGACCGCCGGATTGAGAGCTGCCCGAGAACGTCGGCTTTTCTCTTCCAATTCCCCGTCGTAACGGTATACTCTCAGGCCACTTATCCGCGCAGCGGCATTTGTCTCAGGAGACGGGCGCCGATGAGCATTTATGTGCAATGAATTGAGTTTGAGAAGCGTCTAAGGGTGCAAAGGTGGCCCTGCGCCGACTCGCGGCAGTGGCTGCGCGGTGAACCCCGGAGAACAGTCCATGGGGCAAACCGCAGTCTGCGACCGGGTGGACCGGTGGGCCTCGCAGCGGCCAAACGGTTCGGCCGGCGCCCTTGGCGTGGCGTGTTGGCAGGTGTCTTTTGGTTTGTGGACGCATTCATGAAACGAAGCGCTGTCGGTTGGCTGGTTTGTGCAGTCTCGCTATCCTGTTGTGGCATGGCTCTGATCGGGTGTCGTAGTCCCGCCAAGTACCGGGAGAAGGCGGACACAGCGGCCTACGACATTATTGAGCAGAAGCAGCAGGAGGCCCTCGGTAAGACCGAGCCCATTGTCGTCGAGCGCCCCAGCGACATCTTGCGTCGTCGGCTCATCGAGATCCAGGCGCTGCCTGTTTCGAGCGAGGCCTCGCTCGGGACGGACCGACTCAAGCAGATTCCGCACTGGCCTGATGAGAACTACCCGCTGCAAGTGTCCTCTGCGGACGCGAGTATTCCGATTGAGCCGAATCGGCCTGTGAAGATCTCGCTGATCGACGCGCTGCAAATCGCAGCCCGCAACAGTCCGGATTATCAATCGCGAAAGGAGAGCATCTTCCGTGTTGCCCTGACCCTCGATCTCCGGCGGGATGCGTTTCGGACCGTCTTCAGGACGGGGGCGGACGCGACGCTTGCGAGGAACACCGTCGCGGACGAGACGACTCTCGACGCTGGCGCCACCGCCGACGTGGGTCGGACATTGAAGAACGGCGTGGATATCAGCGCGGCTCTGGCAATCAGCCTGCTGAGCCTGTTGCCGGGGGCAGACACGCTGGGATGGAACATCGATCCGTCGGTGTCGATTCCGCTGTTGCGGGGCGCCGGCCGACATATCGTGACCGAGTCCCTGACTCAGGCCGAACGGAACGTGGCGTATGAAATGTGGGATTTTGAGCGGTACAAACGCACGTTCGCGGTCAACATCGCTCAGCGGTACTACTCCGTTTTGCGCCAGATGGATTCGCTCACGAACAGCGAGAACAACTACCGCAGCGCCATCCAGTCGGCTCGCTGGTCGCGTCGGCAGGCGGATGCCGGACGGATCTCGGAAATCCAGGTGGACCAGGCGGCGCAAAGGGAGCTGAGCGCACGCAACAACTGGATCTCGACGCAGCAGGGATTGAAGGACAGCCTGGATTCGTTCAAGACCACGATCGGGTTGCCCCCGGACGCATGGATTGAGCTGGATCCGAACGACCTCGTGCAATTGCGGGCGAGATCGGAGGAGTATATTGCGACCATGAGACAGGCGTCCAGCGGCCCTGCCGAGACAGTTCCGGCGGCGGATGCCCCTGTGACGCTGGTCCCGGCCGACGACGTGGGCGCCGGGCCGTATGAGATCGACGAGGCGTTGGCGATCCAGTTGGCCCTGGAGAACCGGCTGGACCTCAAGGCGGCCAACGGCGCTGTCTTTGACGCTCAAAGGCAAGTCGTAGTGGCGGCCGACGCGCTGCGCCCGGAGCTGACGTTGGGCGCTCGTGCCGCATATTCCGGCGACGACTCCGACGGCACGAGCAGCCTTCAGGGGACTCGCTATTCCGGCACCGCGTCGATCGATCTGCCGATCGACGAACGCAGCAGGACCCAGGAACGCAATGCGTACCGCAACAGTCTGATCGCTCTGGAGCAGGCCACGCGGAGTGTCCAGAGTTTGGAGGACGAGATCAAGCAGTCGGTTCGCAGCGAGTTGCGGGCGCTCCTGGAATCCCGCGAGACCGTCAAGATCCAGGCGAAGTCCGTCCTGGTGGCCGAGAAGCAGGTCCGCAGCACCACGCTGTTCCTGGAGGCCGGGCGGTCCGAGATCCGCGATCTGCTCGAAGCCCAGGATGCTTTGCTGTCGGCGCAGAACTCGTTGACCTCCGCGATTGTGAATTACCGCACGACGGAGTTGCAGTTCCAGCGGGATCTGGACCTGTTGACGATCACCCAAGAGGGATTGTGGGAAGAGTTTTCTCCTGAGGATATGAAACATGACAGTCAGCAACAAAGCTAATGGCAGTTCTCGCAAGCCCGTCAAGTTGATCGGCGCCGCCGTCCTTGTGGCGGCGGTCGTTCTCGCGGTCGTCTGGCTCAAGGTCGTTCGCGCCCAGGAGGACCCCACCGCGACGATGGCCACCAGCGTGGCCAAACGGGGTCCGTTGACGATCAGTGTTCTGGAGTCCGGCGCCATCAAGGCCAAGGATCAGGTGATCGTCCGCAACGAGGTCGAGGGACGCACGACGATCGTTTCGATCGTTGCCGAGGGCACGCACGTCAACGTGGGGGACAAGCTGGTTGAGCTGGACGCCAGCACGATGGACGACGAGAAGATCGACCAGGAGATCAAGGTCAAGAATGCCGAAGCGGCCAAGGTGAACGCCGAGAAGGCCCTGGAGATCGCCAAGAACCAGGCGAAGAGCGACATTGACAAAGCCGATTTAACCCTCAAGTTCGCCAAGCAGGATCTGGAGATCTACAACGACAAGCAGTATCCCAACGACCTGACCGCCGCAGGCAACAAGGTGAAAGAGGCGCAGGAGGTGTTGACTCGGGCGACCACGACCCGGGACTGGTCCGAGACCCTCTACAAGGAGAAGTATCTGTCCAAGACGGAGCTGCAGGCGGACCAGTTGGCGGTGACCAGAGCGGAGAACAGCCTGACCGTCGCGCAGAACGACCAGGAACTGCTCGAGAAATACACGAGGCGCCGCAAGATGGAACAGTACGCCAGCGACGTCAACCAGGCGGAGCTGGCGCTCGAGCGCACGATCAGCAAGGCGGAAGCCAACGTGATTCAGGCGGAGACCGACCTGAGTGCCAAGGAGCAAGAGCACAAACGCCAGATCGACAAACTCAACAAGCTCTTGGACCAAATCGAGAAAGCCACCGTGTTTTCGCCGGCGGAAGGGATGGTCGTCTATGCGACGAGTTCCCGCGGCGGGTTCGGACGAGATGACCGCAAGCCGCTGGCCGACGGCGTCGAAGTTTGGGAGCGCCAGGAACTGATCTACATCCCGAAATCCTCGTCCTCCGTGGCGGAGGTCGACGTTCACGAGGCCAGTCTGGACAAGGTCCAAGCGGGACTTCCTGCGGTCGTGACGGTCGATGCGCTGCCGGGCAAGAAGTTCTTCGGGACGGTCTCTCGCATCGCGCCGCTGCCCAACGCACAGAGCATGTGGATGAACCCCGATCTGAAAGTCTACACGACGAACATCGACCTGGAGAGCCCCGATTCGGCTCTGCGGAGCGGCATGAACTGCCGGGCGGACATCATCGTCAGGCAGTATGACGACGTGGTGTACATCCCGGTCCAGGCGGTCCTGCGGGTGGAGGGACAGCCCACCGTCTATGTTGTCAAGGACGGCCAAACTGAGAAGCGTGCCGTCGAGATCGGCCTGGATGACGCCATCGACATTGCGATTCTCAAGGGCCTCAGCGAAGGAGAGGTGGTCCTGCTGACGCCTCCGCTGCAGGCGGCGGCTCTCTCGCCCGGGGGGCGGATCTCTGGATCGGGCGACGCCAATGATACGACCGCCCAGAAGATCACGGAGAAGCTCAAGGCGGTCAGCGAAGCCAACAAGCCGAGCGTGCCTTCCGGCCGGGCGATGCAGTCCTCAGCCGGCCCGATGGGGCAGGCGGGCCCAGAGGCCGGACCGGGCCAGCCGGGGGGCCAGGGCTTCCAGATGCCCTCCGCGGCGCAGATGGAGGAAATGAGGAAACGCTTCGATAGCATGACGCCCGAACAACGCCAGCAAGAGATGGAGAAGATGCGCCAGCAGATGGAGAGCAGTATGACGCCCGAGCAGCGTCAGCAGATGGAAGAGAGACGCCAGCGATTCCAGAATATGTCGCCGGAGGAGCGAGAGCAGATGCGTCAGCGTCGTGGCAGCGGCGAGGGCGGGGGCTTCGGCCCCGGAGGTCGCAGAGACGGCAGCGGTGGCGGACCGGGCGGGGGCAGTCGGGGTGACGCCGATTCCGGATCCGGACAGCCGGGAAGGGGACAGTAGATGGCCAGCGTGACTCTGCCCGACAACGAACGGGAGATCGTCCGACTCGACAATGCCCGCAAGGTCTACCAGATGGGTACCGAGGAGGTTCACGCCCTCGCGGGCGTCAGCATGACGTTCGAGAAGGGGGACTTCTGGGCGATCATGGGTCCCAGCGGTTCCGGCAAGAGCACCATGATGAATGTCCTGGGCTGTCTCGACCGTTTGACCACGGGCTCCTACTATCTCGACGGCAAAGACGTCAGCAAGCTGGACGACGATTCGCTCAGCGACCTGCGCCTGCGGTATCTGGGGTTCATTTTTCAGAGCTTCAATCTGATTCCCCAGTTGTCGGTGCAGCGGAACATCGAGTTGCCGCTGTACTACCTGGGTTGGGATGCGATTCGCAGCGCCCAACGAGCGAAAGAACTGGCGGAGGGCGTCGGCTTGGGCGACCGTCTGAACCACCGACCCACAGAACTCTCCGGCGGGCAGATGCAGCGAGTGGCCATCGCCCGCGCCTTGGCCAACGATCCGCAGATCATCTTTGCGGACGAGCCCACGGGCAACCTCGACTCGGCCACCGGCGTACAGATTATGGACTTGCTGACCCGCCTGAACAAAGAGGGCAAGACCGTCATCATGGTCACGCACGAGCCGGACATCGCGGCTTACGCCGGCAGCAGGTTGCACATGATCGACGGCAACATCGACAGAATCGAAGGCATTCATGCGGCAAACCAGAATAGCCAGAAACATCGCGCTGGGCATCGAGAATCTGCTGCTTCATAAGCTGCGCTCGTTCCTGACCATGCTGGGCGTTGTCTTCGGCGTCGGCAGTGTCGTGGCGATGCTTTCCGTCGGGGAGGGCGCCAGCCAGGAGGCCCTTTCCCAGATTCGCAAGCTCGGCAGTGACAATATCATCGTCTCCTCGGTCAAGTCGGCCGAGGAGCAGCAGATGAGCACCACGCACTCGCACATGAGCATCTATGGCTTGACCTACCAGGATCATCGCAGGATCGCCAGCAGCTTCGCGAATATCCGCCAAACGGCGCCCGCGAAGCTGCTGCGGAAGGAATCGCGCCTGGGCGAGCGGGCGATGGAACTGCGGGTCGTGGGGGCGACGCCCGAATGGTTCCGTCTCGTGCCCCGCAGCATTGTGGCCGGGCGCATCATCTCGCAGGGCGACCAGGACTCGCGGTCTCCTGTGGCGGTGCTCACCGAGTTCGGCGCCAGGAAGCTGCTGGCCACCGAGGGTTCCGTGGGACAGACCCTTCGCATCGGGGGCGATGAGTTTACGGTCGTTGGCATCATCCACAGCGAGAGCGGACAGGCAGGCAACATCCAGATTCCCGACCAGGAGATCGACGTGTACATCCCCCTGGACGTGGCCCAGCGGTACTTCGGCGACATCTCCTTCAAGAGAACCTCCGGCTCCGACGAACGGGAGAAGGTGGAATTGCACCAGATCATCGTCCGGGTCGACGATCCGAGAAGCGCCGAGGCGGTCGCAGGCGGCATCGAGGCCATGCTCAAGCGGTTCCACAAGAAGAAGGACTACGCGATCAGCGTGCCCCTGGCCCTGCTCAAGCAGGCGGAGGCCACCAAGCGGACGTTCAACGTCGTGCTGGGCTCCATCGCCGGAATCAGCCTGCTCGTTGGCGGCATCGGCATCATGAACATCATGCTGGCCTCGGTGACCGAGCGGACACGGGAGATCGGCATCCGTCGGGCCATCGGCGCCAAACGCCGCCAGATCGTCATTCAGTTCCTGATCGAGACGGTCGTGCTGTCCATGTTCGGCGGCATGATCGGTCTGGGACTGGGGGTGCTGATCCCGCTGCTGATCACGCATTTTTCCGGCATGGCGACCGTTGTGACTCTGAACGGGATTCTGCTGCCGCTGTTCATCAGCATGGCCATCGGTATTCTCTTCGGCATCTATCCTGCGTTGAATGCGGCCCGGGTCGATCCGATCGTCGCCTTGCGGCACGAATGACAACAGCGAGAGGTTGCGGAGTCGTATGACACAATCGAAAATCGTGCGGAATATCTGGCTGGGCGTCGAAAACCTGCTGTTGCACAAGCTGCGCTCGTTTCTGACCATGCTGGGTGTCGTGTTCGGCGTCGGCAGTGTCGTCGCGATGCTCTCGGTCGGAGAGGGCGCCAGCCAGGAGGCGCTCGCTCAGATCCGCCGGCTCGGGAGCAACAACATCATCGTTTCTTCGATGAAGCCGGTGGAACAGGACCAGACCGTCGTGACGCGCAATTCCATGCTCGTCTACGGCTTGACCTATGACGACTATCGGCGGATGGCCCAGAGCATCAGACAGGTCCGCCAGGTTGCGCCGGCCAAGATCATTCGCAAGGACGCCCGCCTTCGCGAGCGGTCGATGGAGCTTCGGGTGGTGGGGACGACGCCGGAATGGTTTGACTTGGTTCCACGGCGCGTGGAGGCGGGCCGAGTCCTCGTGCGGGCGGATGCCGAGAGCAAGGCTCCTGTCGCCGTTCTCACCGAGTTCGGCGCCAGGAAGCTGCTGGCGACGTTGGGTACGGTCGGACAGACCCTGCGGATTGGCGGCAACGAGTTCCAGATCGTCGGGATCATTCGCAGCGAAACCGGGCAGGCCGGCAGTATCCAGCTTCCCGATCAGGAGGCGGACGTCTACATCTCCCTCGAGGTGGCGCGCAGGTACTACGGCGATATCTTCGCGAGAATGACCTCGGGTTCGTTCGAGCGGGAGCGGGTCGAACTGCACCAGATCATCGTTCAGGTGGACGATCCCAAGCACGTGGAGGCTGCTGCGGCGGGCATCGAGAGGATGCTCGCCCAGTTCCACAAGAAGAGAGATTTCGCGGTGAGCGTCCCGCTGGCCCTGCTCAAGCAGACGGAGGCGACCAAGCGGACGTTCAACATCGTCCTGGGCTCCATCGCCGGGATCAGCCTGCTCGTTGGCGGCATCGGCATCATGAACATCATGCTGGCCTCCGTGACCGAGCGAACGCGGGAGATTGGCATCCGTCGGGCCATCGGCGCCAAGCGCCGCCAGATCATCGTACAGTTCCTCATCGAGACCGTGGTGCTCTCGATGATTGGCGGCTTGATCGGGCTGGGCCTGGGCGTGCTGATCCCGCTTCTGATCACGCACTTCTCCGGCATGGCGACGGTCGTTACCCTCAATGGGATCTTGCTGCCGTTGGTTATCAGCATGGCCATCGGCATTCTCTTCGGCCTGTATCCGGCCATGCACGCGGCTCAGGTCGATCCGATCGTGGCCCTCCGCCACGAATAGGCGGGACCCGGAAGGGACCGCTATGGCGCGAGACCGCGGGTTGGAGACCACCGGAAGATTCCCCCATCATCCTCGTCGAAGCGAAGAGCCCGTCTCTGCGGGCTGGACTATCGGACTGGCACCTGTCTCTGTGGTGTCCGATGACGGACTCCCTCCGTTGCTGCGGCTCTGTCTCTCCAGCCGCTCCGTCTGGAGGCGGTGGAATCAGGAGAAACCTGTAACCGGCGCCGACGACGGGACACTGAGTATCGGGTAGCCCATTGTGGGCATCTGGCTCGAAGTACGTGATGGCGAACCGTGAAAGGATACGCTCATGATGTCCAAGAGAGTCTGGATCGGTCTTGTGGGAACCACCGTGCTGATCGCAGGCGGCCTGCTCCTGGCTCAGCCGGGACCCGGCGGCAGGCGAGGACGGGGCGGCCTACAAGGCTTCACAAACAAGGCCCCCATGGCCAGGAACGCCAAGGAGAAAGCGATTCTCGACGTGCTGGACGAAATGGACCGCAACCAGCGGGGGGGCAATATGAACGTCCCCATCGAGGACGGGCGATTCCTCCGGCTCTTGGCCGAGTCCACCGGAGCCAGGCAGGTCGTCGAAATCGGCACATCGAACGGTTACTCCGGGCTCTGGCTGTGCCTGGCCTTGAAGGCCACGGGCGGCAAGCTGACCACCTTCGAGATCGACCCGGCGCGTGCGGCACTGGCCCGACAGAACTTCCGGAAGGCCGGCGTAGACGACATCGTCACGCTCGTCGAAGGAGACGCACATGAGAAGGTGGTGGAAGTTGCCGGCCCTGTCGATGTCGTGTTTATCGATGCGGACAAAGAAGGGTACGTCGACTATCTGACCAAGCTGCTGCCCAAGGTCCGTCCGGGCGGTCTGATCGTCGGTCACAACGTAACCCCCCAGATGGCGGATGCGAAATTCGTGGAGGCCATCACGACGAACCCGGACCTCGAAACCATCTTCTACACGCAGGCCGGCGGGGTCAGTGTGACGCTGAAGAAAAGGGGGTTGGAATAGGCTCTACTCTCGCCGGGCTCCCAGGCCCGGAACAAGCTCCTATACGAAGGGGTGTCGGTGTGTTTTCTTCGCTGAACGGCGATCTACACAGAGCCATCGGCACCCTTTTATCGCTCTCCCCAACGTGAATTCATTGGAGCGGAACTGGAAAGGATATGTCAATGGCAAAGTTCGCGGGACTCTGGAAGCGGTCGACCATCACGCCGATCACCACGGCGTCGTTCGTTATCGTGGCCCTCACGGGCGTTCTGATGCTCGTCGACGTCAAGAGTGCGACGATCAAGGAATTCCACGAGATGGTCAGCATCGTGTTCGTCGTGGCTGCAGCGGCTCACCTGGTCGTCAACTGGGGTTGTTTCGTTGCGTATGTGCGAAAGCCGCTGACGATCGTTCTGGCGGTCGTCGTGACGGTCCTCGTCGTGCTCCTATTCACGGGCAGCGGCGGGAACGGCTCTCGCAGAGGCAGGTCGCCGATGGAGATCTTCGCCCGCATCGAGGGCGCATCCCTGGCCCAGGTGGCGCCGGTGCTCGGTGTCTCCGCGGAAGAATCGGTCGCCTTCCTGAAGGGCCAGGGCTTCCAGGTGTCCGGCGAGAGCCAGTCCATTGGCGACATCGCGAAGAACAGCGGCAAACGCGGCATGGACATCATCAGTTCGCTCCTGGCGGCTGGCGGAAAGCCGGATCGCAGCCCGTCCGGTTTCACCGGCGAGGCCGGTTCCCCGCCTTCACGCCCGTGACGTCCTCGGCTAACGATGCTCCGAATTCCCAGTCCACAGTGGGGGCGTGCGTTCTACTGGTCGAAGTGACCCGCTGCCTCCGGCTGGTACAGCAGTCTGTCGATTCGGATGCTGTCCTCGACAACGTCGCCGACCCTTCGGCCGAGTATGGACATCCCCAGATGGGTCAGGACCGAGAGTTTGACCTTGTCCATGTCGCTGCCGCGTGCATCAGCCGGGAACACCAGAGACAAGGTCATCTCTCTGGCGGTGTCGTTGTTCCACAGTCGCACCTCGGAGTTCATCGTGATGACATTCGGCGGGACGTCCTCCGCGGGTATGACATCGGCCGTCTCCAGCAACTGCTGGAGTGTCTCCAGCCAAGCCATGATCTCGGGCTGTGACGCCCTCGCGGCGGCAAGCAGGATCTGCAGCCGTTTGCGGTCGAGGTCCGTCACCAACTGTCGCGTCTGTTCTTCCGCCATGGCATCGTCTCCTTTCCGTCTGCGAGATCGGTTTTCCTGCCTGTCTCACCGCTCGGTCCGCGCGATCCATCGGGTTTGCCGCGAGTTCAGAGGTGAAAATCCCCAGCGGCTTCCGGCTGGTACAACAGCCGGTCGACCCGGATGCGCCCGTCCAGAGTGTCGCCCACCCGTCGACCCAGGATCGACAGGCCGATCGGGGAGAGGACTGAGACGTTCAGCTCATCGAAGTCTCTCTTGTCTCTTACTGAGTCCAGCGGAAAGACGAGGGACACGGTCATCTCGCTGTTCTTCTCATCGTCCTTCAGACGCACCTGGGAGTTCATCGTCACGACGTCCGACGGCACGTCCTGGGGGGGGACCGTGTGGGCGGACTCCAGCAGACACCGGAGCCGGTCCAGCAGTGTGTTCGACGGCGATTCGGGCGACTGGATGCTCGCGATCATCGCCCGCAGACGCACGGAGTCGAACTCCGTGATCTGGAGCCCGCCTTGGCCCGGTTTCCGGCGCGTCTTGCCCCAGGGTCTTGCGGACAGCGTCGCCAGTTTGATGTTGCGCGTCCGACAGAAATCCATGACCCGGTCCACCATCAGTTGCCACTGGCGCGGGGTCAGTCCGTCGGCGAACACCTGTCCGGGAGCGCCGTAGAAGACGGGGTGGGCTTCCTTCGTGTGGTGGACATGGAGGCACTGGATTCTCCCTTCCCACCAGCACACGTGGTAGTACTTCCAGGGCTCGATTGGCGTCCGGGCGACGGTCTCGCCCACGATCTCTCGTACTTTTGCCTCGTTCATGGGGTATCTCCTTTCCTTTCGATATACATCATCCGGGTCATGAATCAGCGGGAAATGCACGCCAGACCGTTCGCGATCTGCGCGTTCCTATGCCAATGTGGAGGCCTGAGCATGGCAGGTCGAAGGAATGCCGGAACGGCGCAACATCTCCCTACGAGGTCGTGCCAGTAGGGGGATCATCGCTGCGAGGAAGGTGCGGATGCTTGTTCCGAAGGACAGGTCCAGCGAGATTGCACGGAGGCCACCAACGGGAACGCTCGCCTTGCAACGTCCCCCTCGCGGAGAACACAGGATGTATCCATGAGGTTGCCATTTCCATGCACCTGAAACATGCCCCGATTATACCAGGATGCACTTCCGTGTCAAGCCCCGCTGTCGCTCAAGTTGTCTGACAGAGTGCAACGGGAAGTTCACAAGACATTTGCATCGTGGAACGCAGAACGGTACGATTCGTGCGGGCTGTGGGTTCGATCGCAGACCCGTTTCGGTGCCAAGGATGAAAGGGCAAGCATATGTCAGCAGGCCAGATCCTGGTGATGTCGATTCTGTCGGTGGCGGTCGTGGTGTCCTCGGGGCAAGTGGCTGTGGACCCGGACCCGAATCGCTTCGCCGGGGAAATCAGGGCTTTCTCGGAGTGGGACAGCAAGAACGCGGCTCCCGCGGACCCCGTGCTGTTCGTCGGAAGTTCCAGCATTCGGATGTGGCGGACGCGCGAGTCCTTTCCCGATCTCCCCGTCGTCAACCGGGGATTCGGGGGCTGCCACGTCTCCGACGTCATTCACTACTTGGACCGGGTGGTCTTGCCGTACGATCCGCAAGTGCTTGTCTTCTACGCCGGGGACAACGATATTGCCGGCGGCAAGTCGGCCCAGCGCGTCGCGGACGACTACCGCAGGTTCGTCGAACTCGTTCACGCGAAACTGCCTGCCACGCGGATCGTCTACATCACGATCAAGCCCAGCGGGCAGCGATGGTTACTCTGGCCCGAGATGAAGAAGGCCAACGATCTGGTTCGCGAGTTCTGCCAAGGGGACGAACGTCTCCACTTC
Source organism: Phycisphaerae bacterium (assembly GCA_017993835.1). Classification (GTDB taxonomy): domain Bacteria; phylum Planctomycetota; class Phycisphaerae; order Sedimentisphaerales; family Anaerobacaceae; genus PLanc-01. The sequence continues at coordinate 83,608 of JAGOLX010000003.1, read as the reverse complement.
GCCGACCTGGCGACGGTCCTGTTGGCTGCGGATGGCTCGCCCAAGCCCGAGTACTACCTCTCCGACCGGTTGCACCTCAATTCCGAGGGGTATGCCGTCTGGACGCGGGTCTTGCGCCCTTTCCTGTCGAAGGCGGTGACCTCCCGCCCTTAGGGGGCAGGCGACATATTCGCCGCGGATTTCCCCCGAGGGCTTGTCTCGCGTCGTTTGATCGTGTACAATAGACCTGTTGGTGGACTGTCCGGTCTGGCATCTTCACCCCGTGGATCGATGCGCACTCATGAAGAACGGGAAGGTATCATGACACACCGTACCAGAGCATTCACGTTGATCGAGCTGCTTGTTGTCATCGCGGTGATCGCCATTCTGATGGCGGTCTTGATTCCCGCCTTGGGCAAGGCCAAAGAGAGCGCCCGCGACGTGAAATGCCGGTCCAACCTGCGGAACATCGGCGTGGGGATCACCCTGTTCCTGCAGGACAACGATTTCAAGCCCATCAACAACGACACGACGAACGGCTTCTACTGGTACAACACGAATGGGACGCTCCGAACCACCAGCGACGGCGACGCCTATTGGGGCGTTGGCTATGCTGCCTACATCAAAGACCCGCACGTGTTCGGCTGCCCCAGCTTCCGCAGCGTGGCCGAAGCGGAAGGGCTGATCTACAACGTGCCCCCGAGACTGATCTACGACGCCGCCTATGGGATCAGCCGGTATTTCTGGTATGATCCCAAGACCAGCAAGCAACGCGGGACGGTCAACACGATTCGCAACCAGAGTGAGTTCATCATCGCCCACGATCACGCGGAGCCCAAGCTCGAGCAGGGCGCCATCGACATGTTCCACAACAACGGCGTCGGGACCATGAACCTCACCGGGTATCGGGAGGGCGGTAGTCGGTCCAAGTTCTATCGCGGCATCTTCCGCCACCACATGCGATCCAGCGACGCCTATGAGACCGGGGGACGGGCGAACATCCTGTGGCTCGACGCCCACGTCACGCCGCTCAACGAGACCACCGGCGATGACGTCCCCTCCTGGTGGTACACCGGCAATCGCCCGTAGGGTGCCTGATGCGGGCGCAGATCACATTGCCGTTGGCTGTTCTGTCGCTTGTCTCCATCGCGTGGGCTGCAGAGCCGGCGCCCGAGTTTCGCGGCGTCTGGATGCACGCGACCCAGGCCAAAACGCCCGCCCAGGCCGATGAGATGATCGCCAAGATCGAGCGGGCCCGCTTCAACACGGTCTTTCTCCTGGTCTGGTACTGGGGAGGCCAGGCGTTCTTCCAGAACACCGCTTGCCCGATGGGAGATGGGGTTCAGGCCGGCTACGACCCCCTGGGATACATGGTCGAGCAGTGCCACCAGCGGGGCATCCAGGTCCATGCCTGGTTCGTCAACGGCTCCTATGGTTCCCCGGAAGTCCGCTACGTGCTCGACAAACACCCCGACTGGGCGATCCAGGCCGGCGGGGCGGGGCCCCTCTGGTACGACTTCGCCAAACCCCAGGTCCGCCGATTCCAGAGCGACTTGATGATCGAATGCCTCCGCAAATACGACGTGGACGGTCTCCACTTCGATTACGTCCGCTACGGCCCCGACCAGTGCTACTGTGACTATTGCCAAAACGCCTTTGCCCGCTGGTCCGGTTACGAGCCCCTGACGGGCGAACGCCTCACGACTCTGCCTGCGGCTGCCCGGATCACGGGCAATCCGTTGACGAAGCCAACCACCACGGCCGTCCTGGCCGAGTTCTCGGATGGCACGCCCGCCATCGCGATGAACAAGCTGGGCGACGGCGTTTCGCTCCTGCTGAACTGGCATGCGGAGAAGGAGATGCCGCCCGCGGTGAGCGAGAGCGTCAAGCTGGCGTTGGGCGTCTGGACGACCGACGGCGCGCAGGTTCACATCACCACGACGGCCGCCACGCGGAGCCAGTACGGGACGGACTCATTCGAAGCCGCTCGTGCCACCCTGGCCCGCCTGGGCTACCGTCCGAAGTCCATCGCCGCCGAGCAGATCGCCACCCTGCCCGTCCGCAGCGTCCTGGCCCTGCCTGCGGTCTACCTGATTCCCGAAAATACCGCTCGCGATTTGGAGACATTCGTCCGCAAGGGCGGGAAGCTGCTGATTATCGACGGCCCGACCAAATCCATGTCGCTGCCCGCGATGCAGCGGATCACCGGTTTTGCGACCACCGGGCGGTTCATCAATCGCCTGGAGATCATCCGGTCCACGGGACGCAGTCCCCTCGTGCCGAAGGGCAAGCATCGACTGGACCAGGCCCACTGGAAGCGACGGACGGCCAGATGGGTCGAGTTCCGTACGCAAGGGGTCACCGAACTGGTCCGCGATGTCTATCGAAGGGCCAAGGCGATCAAGCCGGAGGTCCAGGTCTCCGCCGCGGTGTTCAGCTCGCTGGAATCGGCGGACTCGGTTTGCCAGGACTGGCCCCGCTGGCTCCGCGACAAGACGATCGACTTCGTCGTCCCGATGGCCTATACCGAGGATACCGCGGAGCTGGGCCGCCAGATCAGTGGGTGGAAGACGGTCGATCCGCAGTTGCGGCGGATCATCCCCGGCCTGGCCCTCTACCAGGAGGCCGCCGGCAAGACGACGCCGCGAAATGTCAACGTCATCCGCAGCCAGCGCCAGCTCTGTCGTCGCCAGGGCACGCACGGCGAGACCTTCTTCTCCCTCCAGCACCTCACCGACTCGATGATCTGGGTCTGTCGGTCCGAGTTCTACCCGACCGAAGTCCCCGCCTACGCGCCGCCAGCCCGCCGATAGTAGCACGGGCATTCTGCCCGTGATCCCGGATTCATGGGCGGGACGCCCATGCTACTGAAACGCCATCCACCCACCTGTCCTTGCGACGGCAGACGACCAGAGCACCACCCATGGGCAGGAATCTTGTTCTTGTGCGGTCCCGAATATGGTAGACTGACGGCATCGGAATGCAGCGGAGTACGTAGTGTTCGTAGTGTGCCCGTGAGGGCATACTTTTCCGCCGAAGGGGCATACGCCCACGGGAGAATAACGCCTCACGGCGTCACTACAAACGGGAGGCAGAGTATGAACGTCGCAGCATGTCATTGCGAGCGCAGCGCGGCAATCTCGTTCGGGGGAATCGTCGTGGTCGCCGTGGTTCTAACCATCGTTTCGGTTGCCGCGGCCAAATACAGCGGCGGGACGGGAGACCCGAACGACCCATACCAGATTGCTACGGCGGCCGATCTGATGGCCCTCGGCGAGGAACCCAACGATTACGGCAGGCACTTCATTCTGACTGCCGACATCGACCTCGACCCCAACCTGCCCGGTGGCAGGGTCTTCGACGAGGCTGTCATCGCACCCGCAGTGCTCGTGTGCGCGCGCATCTACTGTCGGATTGACGGCAAGCCCTTTGTCGGCAGCCTTGACGGGAATGGCAGGACTATTTCGCATATTGTGGCCGTCGGCGGTGACTTCGTGGGGCTGTTTGGCTACTTGGGGGCTGAGGGGGAGATACGCAACTTAGAGATCGTGGACGTGAATGTCAGCGGTTCCGGCGGGGGAGTCGGTGGGCTGGCTGGCTATAGCGACGGAACCATCGCGGGATGCCGCAGCACCGGTGTAGTCAGGAACGCGGATGGTTCTGCTGGCGGCTTGGTGGGCGGCAACGGCGGACATATTACCAACTGTGACAGCGCTGTTGTGGTCAGAGGTGGGTGGAACGTCGGCGGTTTGGTTGGCAGCAACGGTGGGTCCATCACCAGGTCCCATAGCACGGGGGCGGTTATGGGAGGTGGATATGTCGGCGGACTGCTGGGCGTGAACGGTGGTGTCGTCACCCAGTGCCACAGTGCGAGCGTCGTTAACGGAGTCGAAGGAGTGGGGGGCTTGGTGGGGTGTAACGGCGCCCCGTCGGGAGAGGAGGTTTCGCCCGGTGAGATAATCGGCTGTTACAGTACCGGTAGCGTCGACGGTAATGATCGTGTCGGCGGCTTGGTGGGTCAGAATGACTATGGCACTATGGTCGATTGCTACGCTACGGGTGTAGTCAGAGGTAATAGCATTGTTGGCGGGCTCGCGGGCTACAATGACCTGGGCAATATGATACGCTGCTATGGCACGGGCACAGTCAGCGGAGCGGATAGTGTCGGCGGCCTCGTAGGATACGCGGAGAAATGGTCGGACCTGCCGAAGCACTTCATCGCCTGCCTTTGGGACATGGAAGCGTCGGGCCAAGTCACAAGTGATGGCGGGACAGGCAGGAGCACTTCTGAAATGCATGACCCGAACACGTTCCAGACTGTGGGCTGGGATTTTGTCGGTCAGCCTGATGGCCCACATGACATCTGGGTCGAGCCCGCTGGCGGCGGGTACCCGATTCTCTGGTGGCAGCAATCGCCGATGCCCCAACTACCGACCTTCTCCGGCGGGACCGGAGAATCGGCTGCCCCGTACCGGCTATCGACACCCGCTGAACTGGATGGCATTGGGTACAATCCCAGGTTTATGAACGCCCATTTCGAATTGGTCAACGACGTTGATATGACAGGCCTTGATTTCCACACGATAGCCAGTGAGTTTTATCCATTCGTCGGTTCTTTCAATGGCAACGGTCACACGATTTCACGTCTGACGATCAATGGCGGGAGCTATGTGGGTCTGTTTGCCCAATTGGAGGCAGGGGCCAAGGTCACAGACCTCGGTGTCGCAGACGTGAACATTGTCGGTTCGGGCGTCTGTGTCGGCGGTTTGGTGGGAATGAACGGCACTTCGTCTTTCGATGTAGGGTTCTTGAGCCGCTGCTACAGCACTGGAGTGGTCGGTGGCAGTGGCCAATATGTCGGCGGGCTGGTGGGATACAACAATGGGGATGTGACCAACTGCTACAGCGGGGTCGCCGTTGTTGGTGAGGCCGATGTCGGTGGCCTGGTTGGGTGGAACGCCGGCACTGTAGACCAGTGCTACAGCAGGGGTCTCGTCAGCGGCCGTACTGTTGTCGGGGGGCTGGTAGGCTTTGGATGGTCTCCCGCCGTGACCAGTGGCTTCTGGGACATTCAGACCTCAGGTCAGACGACGAGTGCGGGCGGCACGGGCAAGACGACCGCGGAGATGCAGACGGCTGGCACGTTCCTGGAGGCCGGGTGGGACTTTGAGGATGAGACCGCCAACGGGACTGATGACATCTGGTGGATCGAGGAAGGGCGGGATTATCCAAGGCTGTGGTGGGAGCCCAGGCCGGCTGTGAGACTGCCGGTCAGCGAGCTGGATGCGACGACGTTCGACGCTGGGATCGCGGAGGGCGTCGTGCTGGTGGACTTCTTTGCGACGTGGTGCTCCCATTGCACGACCCAGGCGCCCATTCTGGAGGAGGTCGCAGACCGGCTCGAAGGCAAGGCGCAGGTCGCCAAGCTGGATATCGACAAGGCCCGGAGCATCCTCCAGCGATGCGGCGTCACCGCGGTCCCGACGCTCATCCTGTTCCGAAACGGCGTCGAGGTCCAACGGTTCATAGGCGTAACCAGTGCGGACGTGCTCGTCGCGGCCATCCTGACGGCGGTGAACTCGATGTAACAGCCGGGCTGTGAGATGCAACCTACCGGCAACGCGGTTGGGCGAGGTGGATGTAAGGGCTTTTTCTGAGGGGAGTTACATCCGTTCTGGTCGCTGGAACCTGCCCTGAATCGTCCTGGGCGATGATGCTCAGGCGAATTTGCGAGTCCCTCCGTGCTCAGGGGGGGGCCACCCTGCGTGGCAGAGGCACGTTTCATCCAGCCAAGTGTCCGATCTCTCCTGGCAGTACTGAAACTTAGTTTTTTCTTGCTATTTATCTTGACATCACGTATAATACATAGCTAATGTCTTTTCGACGTCGGGTCCACCGTCTTGTGCACGAGGGTGTTCCTCTACCCAGATGTTGTGGGATGCCTCTGGAGAACCGGGCATGAAGAAGGCTGTCGTTGCGTTGTTGGTGTTATCGTTCGTTGCAGGGTGCAGTTCGATAGATCGCCAGGGACTGATCGCCGCCGGCTACAGCAATGAGTACGCGGACGGATACGTCGACGGGTACTCGGCCGGCTGCCGCGCGGTCGGGCATCCGCTGTGTCGGTTCACCAAGAACGTCGATCGCTACGAGCGGGATCGCCAGTACAACAAGGGCTGGAACGACGGGTTCACTATCGCGCGGACGGATTACGCCGCCGTGTGGTAACCGTCGTCGAGCCGACCTCGTCCATAGCCCCCTCCAAGTGGTTGTTCCCCCCGTTTGATCGTCAACAGCGAAGGCCCGGCCCTTCGTTTGCGCGTTCCCACACCCCAAAAAGAGAGGCGGTGGCAGGCATCAGGGTTCCTGTGCCTTGGCCACCGCCTTCAGCATTCGCGCCGCGGACTGAGTGACGCCACCGCAGAGAGCCTGCGGACGGCGCGTCAAATTCATCAGAGGACTACGACCGGCTCTTCCTGCGGGACCGCCCGGCGCTGCGGGCGGGGCGCCGCGGGCGGTGCGGCCTCCTCGGGAGTGTCGTCCGGATTGAACGGACACCAGCGGTTCTTGGCCTTGTTGACGATCTCGATCAGCCGGGTGATGACGATTTCCGGCGTGTCGTCGAACGGATCGACAACGAAGCTCTTCAGTTGGTCGTACACCTCATCGGATACCTTGAAGGTTCTCATGGTTTTCTCCGTGCAAGGATCGTTCCCTATCTGAGTGTCATAATGCTCCTGCCATGAAAAAGTGTACGAACTAATCTGCGAGCCGCCAAAAGGTCGCTCGGAAGGGGTTGATGGCCGCCGCGAAGGCCGCGATCTGCGGAGGCGGGGTGGCACAGGGGATCGAATCGGTCGCGCAGGGCGGGGAGTACGCGTGGCAGGTCGAGGAGAACGCTCGCCTGGTCCGCCCGCACCCATGATACGGTTCCGGGGGGAGGCTATCCGGCGGGAACCGAGGCCAGGTTGGGCGGTGTCTTCGCGCCCAGCACCGACCGGTAGGCCAGCGGGACGACCCGTCCGGCCGGGATGCCGAGCGCCCGCTCGATATCTCTGCGATTGGCCGCGGCCGTGGCCAGCACCGGCTCGAATCCCAACCGCTTCCACAGGCCCTCACCCACCCGGTTGCCCTCGACGTAACTGACGACCACGAGATCGATCCTGTTCACCCTGAAGAACTGAAGCAGTTGGGACACGATCCGCTGGGCCAGTCGTCTCCTGCGATGCTCGGGATCGACCCACACGTCGATCAGCTCGCCCGACCGTGCCGGCAGGCAATCGGGGTGCAGCCAGATCTTGCCGGCGCCCATCCCCACCGCTCTGGATGAGTCCGCACACCACGCGACGAGCAACCGGGTATGCTCGTCCTGGATTCGGCTGTGATAGTAGTCCCGCAGTCCCGCGATCTGGGTCCGGTCCGGCCGGACCAGATTGCGCCGAATCGTGTCCATCTGCTCCTGTAAGGCGATCTCCATGCGGATCAGGTCCGGGACATCGACCAAGGTCGCCGGACGAATCTCATATCGTGACTTGAAGGTCTGCTCCATAGTCCTCCCGAGATCGCGCATTCACATCCGTTTCAGTACGTGCAGCCTCCTCCGTCGTCCTATCTTTGTTCTCGGTGGGACTCGCCCGAGGTTGAGCCGCGATGGCGCGAAAGCGCCCACGATACCAGAAAAATACGTAGTCTTGACGATACTTGCGAGTACGGATGGACCCTTCTTCCTCGTATGAAGGCAGCCTGCGTGTCCGGCGGGTCTGCCGAATGGCCCTGACCACGGATCACAGGATGTGCATGGCCGCGGGATCCACCGACAGGTCGCGGGAGTCGTGCGGCGAACCCAGAGAACCGCTGCTGTTGCTGAATCCCTGAATTCGGTCGATCAGGTCCTGGGCCTTGGCGGCATCGTGGACCACGCCCCGCATCAGCTCGACGAACTGCGCCACCATCTCCCGGCGTTCCCGCTCCACGACCTCGAACGCGTTCTGGATCGCGCGGAGAATGTCCGTCTGAGTCACCAGGCCCAGAAGCTCCTTGCCCTCCATGACGATCAGGCGGTGCACGTGCATGCTCTCCATCTTCCTGCTGGCGCTGAGGATCGAGTAGGTGGGAGGGATGGACACGACCGGGAACGACATGATCTCGACCACGTGCGTCTGCGTCGGGTTCTTGTGCAGCGCGACGACACGCCGGAGGATATCCTTCTCCGTGACGATCCCCGCAGCCTCCTGGTGATGCTGTGCGATGACGCAGGAGGCGTTTTGCTCCGACATGGTCCTGGCGGCCTCGTCCACCCAGGCGTCGGCGGCCACGGTCGCCACGCGGTCGGTCATGATGTCGGAGATGTACCGCAAGGGGTTCAGCGACACCAATCCGCGCGTGGTGTCTGTTTCGGTGACGACGCCAAGGAGCCGGCCGTCCTGGACGATCGGCAGACGGCGGATGTTCCTGTCGCTCATGATGCGTCCGGCGTCGAGGATCGGCGTGTCGGGCGGGATGGTCACCGGCGGGCTGGTCATCCGCTCCTGCACCCGCAGACGGTGGAAATCGATGTCCCGACCGGCGACGCCCTTGAGCACGTCCTTCTCCGTGAGGATGCCGACGGCCTGGCCTGCCTCCACGACCACGACGCAGGAGACGTTGTGCTCCGACATCGTACGGGCCGCCGAGGCGATTGTATCCTGGGGGGCTGCTGTGATCACCTCGCGACTCATGATGTCGCCCGCTTGCAGCGGGCGGCGACCCATCGGATTCTGTCGTTGCGGTGCCTGTTCCATATCTCGGTCCTGATAGTCAGTCGTCCTGCGGTCCATTAGCTGAACACGCTGAATCTCCCAAGACCGCCGTTCGCAGGACGATCACCTCGGCAATATCGGCCAGCTCCCCCGGCGGGTTAGCAGGAAAACCCCGTGTCCTGCCGTCATCCGCGAAATTACGCAGGCTTCCCATGTGCCGGCGCGACCCCTCCCGTCGATGCGTTGGAGAGTCCCTCACATTATGGGCCCCAAGGCAGAACGCCCGCCTTGCCTGTTTCCTCACGTGGTGTTTTGCAGCCCTCAGGATCACCAGAACCTGCCCAACTCGCATACGCCCAGGTTGCTGAGCGTGGATGAGGTCCTCTCCAATGCTGCGAGTGTCGTGCGTTGGGTGCTGTCGGGGGACATGCTCTTCTCCCACGAGGGGGATGCCTCGCTATGTCTTCAGTCCGGTCAGGTCGGGTTCCAGGCGGCGGTTCTCGCGGAGGACTTCGTCGAGGGTCAACTTCGTCCGCCGGCGGGCGGCCTCCCGACCCAGGATCGTGGCCAGCGTGGCGTTGACGCTGGGCTCGATGGTTGGATTGGCGCAGTCGCCCGACGTGACGGCCTTGTGGAACGCGTCGATGTTCCGCTCGGCGCCGCGCGGGTAGAGATCGACGACGTCGCCGCCGCGCCAGCCGCCGGAGTTGGCGAGGATCCGGACGCGGGACGTGTAGCCGGTCTCGAGCCAGCCCTCCGCGCCCTGGGCGGTGCAATCGCTGCGGAATTCGCAGCGGTTCTTGAGGTGCTCGCCGCGATGGTTCAGGATGGCGCCGTTCGGGAATTCATAGGTCAGCGAGAAGACATCGTGCGAGTCGCCATGCGGATCGGCCCGTGCGATTCTCGATGCGCCGGTCGCACTGGTCGGCATCTCGCCTGCGATCCAAAGGCCCACATCGACTGCGTGGATGCCCGCGTTGACCAGGTAGCTGCCGCCGAGGGCGTCGTCGTTGACCCAGATCAACTGCTGCAGACGGCTCTCGACCGTCGCGGTCTTCGGCGGGTCGCGGAAACTCTCGTCGTTGTACTCGGAACTGAGCAGGCCGACCGGGCCGATCTCGCCTTCTCGCACACGACGGACGCCCTCGATGAAGAACGGGTCTGTCCGGGTCTGGAAGTCGCACAGGAAGACCCGCTTGTTCGACGTTGCCTTTCTTGCGGCGTCGCGGATGCGCAGGCAACCGGGTACGTCGCAGCCCAGCGGCTTGGCGATGTAGATGTGCCGACCCGCTTGGACCGCGGCCTCGACGTGCTCGGGAAAGCAGTAGGGCGGCGTCTCCAGGAAGACCGCCTCAATGCCGGCGGCGATCACGGCCTTGTAGCCCGAGAGGCCCGAGAAGCGACTGTCCTTCGCGATGCCCAACGGGTCGCCCGCGGCGTCGGCGACCTGCTTGAAGTAGTCCGCAATAGCGACGATCTCGTACCCGCCATGCCTTTGGACCATCCCGGCGATCATCTGCCCGCGACCGCCCAGACCGATAACGCCGACCTTGATCCGGCTGTTCGCCCGTGTCCCGGCGACCGCCCCGGCGCCGACTATCGAAAACGACACGACCGTGGTCCCAGTCGAGCAGAGGAAGTCCCGCCGGGTGATTTGCCCTGTCCGCCCGCCATTCGTCGCAGTCATCGTAAAGCCTCCGTAAAGAGAACCGATCGGGATCGCCATGGCCACAAAGGCAAGATTACCCTACGCCCGGCCTGGGTGCAGCCAAAATCTTCTTGGCTTCGAGCCCGACTTCGTGTAAAATAGGTAATTGGTGGAATCTGGTGCATCCGAATAGGAATGTGTTCTCTGGAGAGCGGATTCGCGATGAAGAGCTATCTCCTTTGTGGGGCGTTACTTACAGCGTTTCTGGTGGGTCTGTGCACAGCGGCGCCGGAGCCAGCGATGGTCCAGCGGGCGGGCCAGTGGACGCTGGACGTCCGCTGCGAGCGTTTGCAGCAGCTTGTGCTGCCGTGGGGTCCCGGCGGGGAGCAGCGATTCTGGTATACGATCATCACGGTGACGAACCGCACCGGGATGGATGCCGACTTCTATCCGAAGTGCGACCTGATGACCGACACGTTCCAGGTCCTGCCGGCGGGCAAGGGGGTGCCGCCGGTCGTGTTCGACATGATCCGTCAGCGCCACGCGAGCCAGTATCCGCTGCTGGAATCCCTCCAGCGAGTCCCCAATCGTATCCTCGAAGGGGAAGACAACGCACGGGATATCGCCGTCATCTGGAAGGACTTCGATCCGCAAGCTACGAGTCTGCGTCTGTTTATCGGCGGCCTGAGCAACGAAACGGCTGTCGTCTCGCACCCCGTCGCGGTGGACGCGGACGGCAACCCGGTGCCGATCTATCTGCGCAAGACCCTGGAAATGGACTACACCCTGCGTGGCGATCCCGCGCTGCGGTCGTCCGTCGAGGTGGTCTACAAGGGCCAAAGCTGGGTCATGCGGTAGGTACAGCCCGGTCCTCGTTCAATCCCCAGACTCCCACCTGTGTCCGCGGATTCAGACGCGGCCGTTGACTTCCCGGCCTCTCGTCGTTTTAATCCGGTAGCGCGCCCCTGTCGCGGGGTTCGTCACGAAAGACAGGGGCCTCGCGATGCAGAACGCTGTGTTCGGGGTTCCCACGGATGGATCGAGGTAATCATGCAGGCCAGCGGATATCGGAATGTCACGATCGTCGGCGACGGCGGAATGGGAACCGTCCTGTCGATCATCCTCTGTGAGAAGGGGATTGCCACGCGGATGTGGGGGTACGACGCCCGGCAATTGGGGGAAATCGAACGCTCTCGCGAGAACACCAGGTTCCTTCCCGGCTACAAGCTCCCCGACTCGCTGGTGTTCGAAGCGAGAGACGACCGGGCGCTGGCGAATGCCGAGCTGATCGTCTCCGCGGTCCCCTGTCAGTACATGCGTGCGGTCTGGAATCGGCTGCGTCCGCACGTCCCGGAGCGCGTGCCCATCGTCTCGGTGGCCAAGGGGATCGAGAACGGGACGCTGCTGCGTCCCACCCAGATCCTCGGCGAAGTGCTGGGCGAGGACCTCCCGCGGGCGGCCTTGAGCGGGCCCACGATTGCCGACGAGCTGGCCCGCAAGCTGCCTGCGACGGCCTGTGCGGCCGCCGGAGACGAAACGCTGGCCCGTCGGATCCAGTCCACTTTCACCTGCCCCTGGCTGCGCGTGTACACGAATGCGGACCTGATCGGCGTCGAGCTGGCCGGGGCGATGAAGAACGTGATCGCGATCGCCGCGGGCATCATCGACGGCGTCCGCGCCGGCGACAACGCCAAGGCGGCCCTCCTGGCGCGGGGATTGGCGGAAATCACCCGTCTGGGACTCGCCATGGGCGCGAGCGAGTACACCTTCGCCGGCCTGACCGGGCTGGGGGATCTCGTCACGACGTGCATCTCGCCGACCGGGCGGAATCGCTCCTTCGGCGAGCGGATCGGCGAGGGAATGACGCGACAGCAGGCCCAGGGGGCGACTGCATCCGTGGTCGAGGGGGTCTCCACCTGCCAGTCGGTCGTGGCTCTGGCGGCGAGACACCGCGTGGAGATGCCGATCACGCAGGCGGTCCACGAGGTACTCTTCGAAGACAAGCCGGTGCGGACTGCCATCGAGAATCTGATGAGCCGTCAGTTGAAAGCCGAGTGGCCCGGCGGGGCATCCAAGTCGCCCGCGAAAGCCCCATAACGCTCGCCGGACTATCGAGTTGATCCCGGCGTTCTTCTCGTGTGTGTGATCGGATGCCGTCGGTCTGCGCCGGCGAATTCCAAACGTTCTGCCCGCGGCGAGTCCCGCCGTATCCCGCGAAGTCTCCGCTGAAACCGCCTTCTCATGGACAGGTCCAGGTTATCGGTCGCGGTTCGGCGGCCTCCGGTTCGCCCGGTGCCGGACGGTCCGTTCTCTCGCTCCCTTTTGGTCCGGCGGGATTCCATTTCATATACTTTAATCGGCTCCAGGCAGATGGTCGAAACACAGTCTGCTGGATGGCTATGAAAAAGAAGAATCGGCCTCTTCGGGCCAGGGTTCTCGAAAGGGGGTCCGAACGGATAATGTGAGATGGACAGAACCATCGACGCTTCAATCCGGAGAAGCACGCTCACATTTCTTCTAAGGTCAGCCTGATATGTTTGGATTTGGCAAGAAAAACTCGTATCTCATCGGGGTCGATTTGGGCAGCGACTGTGTAAAGCTGGCCCAGTTGGCGAACGGCACGGAACAGACGCATCTGATCGCCGGCGTGTGCGTCGGTCGTCCCGCGGACGTCACGGCGGGCACGGCGCGATGGCAGCGCTGGGCGATTGACGCGATGCGCGAATCGACGGCCAACGGGCGATTCAAGAGCAAAGACGTCGTCGCGGCTCTGCCTGCCAGCGAGGTCTTCATCGATCATCTGAAGTGGCCGAAGAAGTTCGACGGCAAGATCGAGGACGCCATCTTCGCGAAGATCAAGCAGAAGCTGCCGTTCGAGCCGATTCAGAAGAACACCCTGATCAAGTACATCCCGGCCGAGCAGGATAATGTGATCGTGCTGGCCGCCGAGCGGACTGTGATCGACCGGCATCTGGCGATCTACGAGAGGGCGGGACTGGCGATCAAGTCCATCGGCGTGTGGCCGCTGGCGCTGGCGAATTGCTACGCCCAGTTCTTCGGGCGGCGCAAGACGGACCTGGACGCGATCGTCCTGCTGCTCGACATCCAGCCCGACTGCACGCACGTCGTGATCAGTCGGCACAAGAACCCGCTCTACGCGTGTTATGTGCCCATTGGTTCCCGACAATTCAAGGACGAAGCGGCCGTAGGACGGCTCGTCATGGAACTGACCGCGGGCCGGCGGGAGTTCCTCTCGTTGTACAAGAATGTCCAGATTGAACGCCTGATCTTTCTCTCCGGGCTGGCCGTCGATGCGGACATCTACCGTACCGTCGCAAAGCAGTTGGAAGTCCAGGCGCAGATGGGCGATTGCATGGCGGCCGTGGAGGTTCAGGATCCGGATCGCTGCGGGCTGGAACGAAGGAATGGCACAGTGAGCTGGGCCCTGGCCTTTGGGCTGAGTCTCAGTTAGGTGGAGACAGAACGATGCCGAACATAAACTTTGTACCGGATGACTATATCCAGAGCAACGAATCGCGCAGGGCCAACCTGATGTGTCTGATCCTGTTCTCGGTCGTGATGGCGGCTCTGGGTGGCTCTTTTGTGACGATCAAGATTCGCCAGCGGGCCTGCCGTGCCGAGGAGGCGCTCGTGAACGCCAAGATGACGCGGCTGGAACAGTCTATCAGGCAGTTCGAGGATCTCCAGACGAAGCGCAAGGAGATGATGCGGACCGCTCTGACGACCGCCGAGCTGCTGGAGCCCGTCCCGCGAAGCGTGCTGCTGGCCTCGCTGACGAACAGTTTGCCGGCCGGCGTGTCCCTGACCAAGTTCGGCCTGATTCAGAAGGAAGAAAAGGCGAGGGCCACGGAGAACAGGGCGGCCAAGACCAAGTACCAGGCGGCGCAGGCGAAGGCGGCCGGCGATGTGCAGACCGCCCCCTCGGCGGAGAAGGCGATGTCGGTCCGGATGGACATCGAGGGGATCGCGCCCAGCGATCTTCAGGTTGCCGCGTACATCGAACACCTCGGGGGCTCGATCCTGCTGGAGGAGGTGGCGCTGGTCGAGTCGAAGGAGAAGAAGGTCGAGGACGTCGCATTTCGCCAGTTCAAGCTCACGGCCATGCTGAGTCCGGAGATTCATCTGACCAAAGAGGACATCGACGAAATCCGGGCCACGGCGGAGAACACCGTGTACCAGTTCTAGCAGGCTCCGCGGTGCGATGCGTCGCGTGGAAAGCCTGGGATTGTGGGAGCAGATATCATGACGAGCGGTTTGAGACAAGCGATCTTCTTCATCCTGCTGGTGGGCGTGACGGCCGCAGGATATCAGTACATGATCAAGCCGGCCAACCAGGATTTGGCCGAAGCAAAGCGCCGGGTCGAGGGGAAGCGGGCGAAACTGGCGGACTTCGAGGAGGCCACCTCCCAGGCGGAGGACTTCAACAAGCAGGTCGAGCAGCTCCAGGAGGCCGTGCGGTTCTTCGAGAGCAAGCTCCCTCCGACCAGCGAGGTGCACAAGGTCCTGGAACAGGTCACGGTCATCGCCCAGAAGCAGGGGCTCAAGCCCAAGACGATCAAAACCCTCCAGCAGAAGGACGCCAACGGCTATGTCGAGCAGCCGATGACGATGAAGCTCGTGGGCGATTTCACCTCCTTCTACTCGTTCCTGCTGGAGCTGGAGAAGCTGCCTCGCATCATGAAGCTGCGGGAGCTCAAGCTCGACAAGCAGAACGAGAGCGAGGGCGAAATCGGAGCGGAGTTCATCCTGAGCATTTTCTTTCAGAACAAGACCGCCTGATCGCCGGAGGCGTTGCATGGCGAACAACCATGGCCATCCCCCAGGCAAGGCATTGATGGAGTTGACTTATGCTGTCTTTCATGCATGAACAGGGAGCCGGAAATCCATCCGATCATTCGTCGGCCGGGACGAGTCCGCAGGGCGCCGGTCCCGTCGGCAGTCCGGATGCCCAGGAGTTCCTTACCGTTGCCGCCAACAGCAAGAATGTCCGGCGAAGCACCGTCCTGGTGGCCATCCTGGTTGCCATCGGTCTTGTCTGCCTGCTGTTCATGATTCGCAAGAGCCAGCCTCAGGCGGCGTCGGCCAAGCAATCCGTGAACGACGAAACGAAGATCGAGGCCGCGATCGGCCGGCTGACCGGCATCCGATCGGAAATGGCCGGTCGAATGGACGAGATCATCCAGAAGTTCTACGAGTTCTCCGACGTCTGCCAGGTGCGGGTGGGCGAGCTCGTGAAGAACCCTTTTCAGGTGGAAGGGACCATGAAGGGGATCAAGGGCGGCGCCGTCGCGGAGATCGACCCCCAGGCGCAGGCCGAATCGATCCGACGACAGAAAATGCAGGAGCAGGCCAATACGCTGAAACTGCTGAGCATCATGCGGTCGGATGACGGTCACTCCTGCATGATCAACGACCAGATCCTCCGCCAGGGCGACGTCATCGAAGGCTTCACGATCACCCAGATCGGCAGCACCAGCGTCGAGCTGGTTTGGTCGCCCGAGGGAACCTCGGGGCCCAGCGCGTCGGGAACCACAGATCTGACCATTACATTGAAGCTGTCCGAATAATGCTACGATTCCTATCCGCCAGAGACAAGACGAAGGCCCCGGCGGCGAGCCGCTCGGGGCAGAGTGCGCCCGCCTCCATCCCCATCTATCCGGACGATGCCGAGGTGCGCGGACTGTGCGATCTGTATTCTCCCGAGCCGACGAGCTGTGCGCACGTGCGCGATGTGGTGGATGTCCTGCTCGAGATGAACAAGATCACCGACGAGCAGTACGGCCGCCTGCGTCGCGAGACCCTGAGCAAAGGCGGAACCGATCCCACGTCGATGCTGCTCAAGGAGGGCGTCATCGGCGCCAACGACGTCCTCGAGGCGAAGGCCCGACTCAACGGCCTGGAGTTCCGTCGAATCACGCCGCAGGATGTGGACAAGCAGGCGTTCCAGAAGCTCGATGCGGACTTCATCGCCAGAAGCAACATCGTTCCGATCTCGATGGACGCCGGCAAGCTGATCGTCGCCACGAGTGAGCCGGCCAACATCTTCGCGGTCGAGGACGTCAAGCGTCAGACCGGGATGGAGCTTCGCGTGCTGGTCTGCACGCCGGAAGACATCGTCGCCGTTTGTGAAGCGTTCCGCGAGCAGCCCACCGAGTGCGTGCTCGACGACATCATCAGCGACATGACCGAGGTCGAGGTCGTCCAGGACGTCGAAGACATCTCGGAGGACCTCGAGCAGATGGCCGGCCAGTCTCCGGTCATCAAATTCGTCAACTACCTGATCAGCAACGCGGTCCGCGAAGGGGCCAGCGATATTCACATCGAACCCAAGGAAAAGCAGACGAAGATCCGCTATCGCATCGACGGCGTCCTCTTCGAGGCCATGCAGGCGCCGCAGAAGATGCACCCGGCCATCGTCTCTCGTATCAAGATCATGGCCAACCTGGACATCTCCGAGCGGCGCGTGCCGCAGGACGGCAAGGTGGCCGCGATTATCGGAGGCCGGGCGATCGATCTGCGTGTCTCCACGTTGCCCCTCAATCACGGCGAGAAGACCGTGATTCGTATTCTGGACAGCAAATCCATCCGGCACGGCCTCGAGTACATGGGCATGGAGCCGGATGTCTGCGAAGCCTTCCGCGAGCAGGTGAAGCTGCCTCACGGAATCCTCCTGGTGACCGGACCGACGGGGTCGGGCAAGAGCACGACCCTCTATTCCGCCCTGGGCGAGATGGACGGCGACAAGCTCAACGTCTCCACGGTCGAGGACCCGGTCGAATACGAGCTGGATTTCTGCAACCAGGTGCAGGTCAACGAGAAGACCGGCCTGACGTTTGCCGCGGCGCTGCGCAGCTTGTTGCGACAGGACCCCGACGTGATCATGGTCGGCGAAATCCGCGATAACGAAACAGCGAGAATCGCAGTCCAGGCGGCCTTGACGGGCCACCTGGTTCTTTCGACCTTGCACACCAACGACGCGGCTACGGCCGTCACGCGACTGGTGAACATCGGCATCGAGCCCTATCTGCTCGCGGCCTCCATGAACGCGGTCCTCGCCCAACGACTGGTGCGACGGATCTGCAGCAAGTGCAAGGAGCCGTACAAGGCCCCCGATCAGATGCTCAAGTACTTCGAGCGAGCGGGCATCAACGCCAATGAGCTCGTCCACGGAAAAGGCTGTGACGCCTGCCGTGGGTCCGGATACGTGGGTCGAGCCGGTATCTTCGAGCTGCTCATTATGGATGAGAAATTCCGCGACATGGTCAACAAGGACTCGTCGGTGAACAACATGCGCCGGGCGTTCCGCGAGAGCGGTCGCGACGCGCTCTACGACGACGGCATGAAGAAGGTCCGGCAGGGAATCACCACGATTGAAGAGGTCCTCCGCGTCACCGAGGTGTACGGGCAGAGCGAGGACGAGGAATTTGTGGAAAACATCCGCTGATCCCATCGAGTCAGCCTTCAGGACGGGATGAACATATGATTGACATCAAAGAGGTCTTGGCAGCCGCCATCGAGAATCACGCCAGCGACGTGCACATCAACGTGGGCATGCCCCCGGTGTTGCGCAAAGACACCGAGCTGATCGACATGGACTGTCCGCCGCTGACGAATCAGGACGCGCGGGCAATGGTGTTGGCCATGGTCGGGCCGGAGAAGATGAAACGATACGACGAGAATCGCGACCTGGACTTCTCGACGTCCATCACCGGGGGGCACCGGTTCCGCGTCAACGCCCACTACCAGCGCGACACCGTGGCGATTTCGTTCCGTGTCATCCCCAATCAGGTCCACACGATCGACGATCTGCACCTGCCGCCGATCGTCAAGGAACTGACGGACCTGCCTCGCGGACTCGTGCTCGTCACCGGCCACACCGGCTCCGGCAAGAGCACCTCGCTGGCCGCCATGATCGGACTGATCAACTCGCGGTACAGCAAACGCATCATCACGCTGGAGGACCCGGTCGAGTACCACCTCGAAAACGAGAAGTGCATGATCGAGCAGCGGGAAATCGGCTCCGACTGCCCGAACTTCGCGTCGGGTCTGCGTCACGCGTTGCGTCAGGACCCGGACATCATCATGGTCGGCGAAATGCGCGACCTTGAAACGACGAGTTTCACCATTACGGCGGCCGAGACCGGCCACCTGGTGTTCAGCACGCTGCACACGATCAACGCGCCGCAGAGCATCGAGCGTATCATCGACATCTATCCGGCGGGGCAGCAGAACCAGATCCGCACCATGCTGGCGAACACGCTTCAGGCGGTCATTTCCCAGACCCTGTTCAGGCGAATCGACCAGCCGGGCATGGTGCCCTGCACCGAGATCCTGCTATGCACCTCCGCCACGCGAAACTGCATCCGCGAGAACCGGATTTACGAGATCCCGAACATCATCGAGACCTCGCGCCGACTGGGTATGCAGAGCATGGACAACAGCATCGCGGAGATGTACTTCAAGGGATTCATCGACCGGGACGAGGCCATCGTGCGGTCGAGCAATCCCGGCAAGATGGAAAAGATCCTCGTCGCCGCCGGCAAACTCAACGATTCGTCCAAGGCGCCCGCGGTGGGTGCGACGAGGTAACGGAGAACCCAGATGGCAACACAGACGATTTCCCGTCAGGAAGAAGCTGCCGCATCCGAAAGCTGGCAGGGCACCAGTCATCGTGGTTCCGGCGACGGCGCTCGCGGCTACAGCCACGGGGGCGCGGAGAACGCCGGCGGCGGATCCATGGTGGACAAGCTGCGAGGGTTCCGCGTCGAATTTGGGCCCAGCCGCAAGGACATTCTCCATTTCACCAGTCAGTTGGCCGTCATGATTCGCGCCGGCATCAGCCTCCAGGACGCCCTCGACGGCATCGCCAGCCAGCAGGACAACCAGAAGTTCAAGGCGGTGATTCGCGATCTGAAGACCCGCATCGAGGAGGGCAACAGCTTCTCCCAGTCCCTCGCGGAGCATCCGCAGGTCTTCACGAATCTCTACATCAACATGGTGGCGGCGGCCGAAGCTTCCGGCTCGCTCAGCGACATGCTGCAGAAGCTCGCCGAGTATCTCGACGAGGAGGCCGAGACCCGTTCGCAGGTCAAGAGCGCGATGGTCTACCCGGTCATCATCGCCGTCATGGCGGTGAGCGTGACGGTCTTCCTGCTGTGCTTCGTGCTGCCCCGCTTCACCGCGATCTTCCGTGGCAAGGAGAACCTCCTGCCGATGCCGACCATCATCCTGATGGCGACCAGCGCGTTCCTTCGCCATTGGTGGTACGCGATCATCCCGTGCATCGGCGCGGCCATTTGGGGTTTCTACTTCTTCATCGGCACGACGATAGGTCGTCTGTGGTGGGACAGGACCAAGCTGGTCCTTCCGCTGATTCGCACGTTGTGCCGGAGCCTGTACATCACTCGCGGCCTGCACACCATGGGCGTGCTGACCCGCGCCGGCGTGCCGATTCTCAACACCCTGTCGATCACCGCCCATATCTCGGGCAACATCCTCTACAAGGAAATGTGGCTGTTCGTCTACGAGGAGGTGCGACAAGGCAAGAAGGTCGCCGCGGCCCTCGCGCAATCCAAGCTGATGCCCAGCAGCGTCGTGCAGATGATTCGTTCCGGCGAGGACTCCGGCAACATGGCGGACGTGCTCCGCGACATCTCCAACTTCTATGGACGCGAACTCAAGGCCGTGATCAAAGCGGTGACCTCGATGATCGAACCCATCATGATCGTCTGCATGGGATGCCTCGTCGGCTTCATCGCGATGAGCATCATTCTGCCGATCTTCAAGATGTCGAGCCTGGTTTCGGGAAAGTGAAAGGCAAGTGCGAAGTGGGAAGTGTGATGTTTGAAGTGAGATGTTCGAATTCAGCTCTTCCAATCGCGAATCAAAAATGAAAGATCACACGTCAAAAATCAAACATCGAAGATCGATCCAGGGATTCACCCTGATTGAAGTACTGATCGCAACCCTTCTGGTCGGGCTGGCCATTGCGGGTCTCGTCGGCGCCAACAGCTCGTTCACCATGGCCAACGCCGCCGGGACCGACATGTCCACCGCGGAGTTCCTGGCCGAGCAGATCCGCGAGCTGACTGCGATGCTGCCGGTAATCGATCCGGAGACGGAAACCGGCTTCGACACGAAGGAGGCCACCTGGGCCACCTACGACGACCTCGACGACTTCGACGGCTTCAACAGCAGCTCCCTCGGCGGCCCGATCAGCGCCACGAGGACCGTTCTGACCGAGTTCTCCACATTCGCTCAGGAGGTGACGGTCCAGAACGTCAGTGCATCGAACTTCGATACCGTGGTCGCCGACAACGGCAGTGCCTTCCTGCGGGTCAGCGTCGTGGTCCGCCAGAACGGGCGGCAACTCGTGTCCGCGAGCTGGATCCGGGCGAACTACTGACAGGGGAGTGGGAGCCATGAAGAACAGAGGTTTCACGCTGGTCGAGTGCCTGATCGGTCTGGCCATCTCGGCGATCCTGCTGGCGGCCATCGCCGCCGCGATCAACGCCTCCGCAATCAATTATGGCGAGAACGAGGACATGTTCCGCGCGATCAACGGCGCCAGGCAGGCGCTGACTCGAATGACCGCTCAAATTCGCACGGGCATCAACTTCGACATCGCTGAGTTGGCCAACCAAACCGAGTGCAGCTTCTTTACGTCGGCGGGGGTGGACACCACCTACAAGTTCCTGAACCAGAAGCTGTATCTGACGCAGGATGGCACCGACTATGTACTCTGCGACAACGTGACCGCTGCCACGTTCACCAAGACGGCCACGGATGACGGCACGGACTACAAGAGCGTGCAGATTTCGTTGACGGTCCAGAGCGGCAACGTCCGTCGCACGATTTCCGGGGCCGCGGTGGTCCGCCGGAACCTGGGAACCTAAATCCTCCTCGATCCCCAAAATAATTGCTTGCTTTTTCCATCGCGGTCGGCGATACTGTGCCCAGACTTCGGTCTTGGGCGGCTAGCTCAGATGGCTAGAGCACCAGCTCGACACGCTGGGGGTCAGAGGTTCAAGTCCTCTGCCGCCCATTCCCGCTTTTTTTCTGCGTTCGTTTTCCAGCCCGCTAATCGCGAAATCGGCGTTTTCGTGGTCTTCCTGCTGGTTCTCGCTCGGGCCTATGCAGTGACATGCGGCGGCATACTGAGTCGCTTCTTGCGCCAAGTGCGCCGGATTTTGCGCCGCCTGCTGGAAGTGCTCATCGGTCACATCGAGGTAGTGTTCGCGGGTGATTACTACTTGATGTTGGAGACGGGCCGCTGGGACCCGATCTCCGAAACCTGGACTGTGGACCCGGTGACCAGTCCCTGCATCGACGCGGGGGCCCCGGAATCGCCGGCGGGAGACGAGCCGCTCCCGAACGGCGGGCGGATCAACATGGGCGTCTGCGGCGGGACCCGCCAGGCCAGCCTGTCCGCGAGCGGCAACTGTGAGTACAGCCTCGACGCCCGGAGACTTATCCGGACACCTCAGGCTGGGTGCATGACCGTTGTTGCGGCCACTCACGTGGCGACGATGCATGGGCCGGAGGCTGTCATTCCTGCGTCAAGCAGGAATCCAGGAACCATAGGACCCGGTCCATCACAGACAGTGGATTCCAGCCTACTTGGAGCGGCGTTCGGCCGCAACCCAAGTGCTGGATATGCATAGAGGAGCGGACGGACCGATTCGGAATCCGCCGGCCCGACGCGCGGCGGCGCTTCGCACCGAGGGCAGCGGGAGTTTGACGCGACGTTCGTGGACACCTACGCTCTTCTGCCGGTGGCGGCGGCGACGCCCTCCCCGGAAGACGGGGCGGTCGATGCGGCGCAGTCCCTGGAGCTGAGCTGGTTCGCGGGCGAGAAGGCCGTCCAGCACGACGTCTACTTCGGCGACGATGCTGCAGCAGTGGCGGCAGCCGATACCACCAGTGCCCTGTACCAGGGTCGCCAGAGCGGCACGACCTTGGAGGCCGCCGACCTCGACTGGGGCAAGACCTACTACTGGCGTGTCGATGAAATCGATACGAGCGATGCGGACAGCCCGTGGAAGGGTGCGATCTGGGGTTTCACCACGGCCGACTTCCTTTCCGTGGATGATATCGAGAGCTGCAACGATGACGACATTCGCCTCTACGACACGCGGATCGATGGTCTGACGAACAACACCGGGTCTTATGTCGGCTATCAGAATTCTGCCAACGGCACATTCGGCGAGACCGCCATCGTCCACAGGGGCGGCCAGTCCATGCCGATGTCCTATGACAACACGAAGTCGCCGTACTACTCGGAGATCTCGCGGACCTGGACGACATCCGGGTGGCGAAATAACCGGAACTGAAGGGACGCGGGCAGCCCGCATCGTCGCGGGTTGACCTGCAGTGCATGATCAAGGGCTGCGGCTGTGTTATCACGGTTGCAGCCCTTTCTTCGTGTCTTGATCGTACTAAATGCCCTCAGTGCGCCTGGGAAAAGGAGACGGGACGGAGGCGTCGGAGCGTTTTTGTCTTGACGTCGCTGCCTTGAATGTTATTATAAGTATATTCACACATGCATATACACACGTGGTCTGGTGGCAAAGGAAGAATGGGTAGTTGCAGGAGGCGGCATGATCACATGCGGCCACTGCATTGGTCTGTCTATATTCACATTTGAGGAGGTTCTACTATGAGAAAGCTGACGATTCTGGCAGCGGCCTTTGTCCTAATGGGCCTGTGCATGCCCGTCTCAGCCCAGGTGGTGTTCAGCGAGAACTTCGATTCGTACGCCGCGGGCACTGCCCTGCACGGCAAGGGGGGGTGGAAAGGCTGGAACAACGACGCGGCTGCCGGCGCGCCGACCTCCAGCGACTACGCCTACAGCGGCAAGAACTCCGTGAAGATCACCGGCGCCACCGACCTGGTCCATGAATTCACCATAGCGGGCGGCGTGTGCGAATTTGCGACGATGCAGTACATCCCGGTGGGTTCCACAGGCAGCACGTTCTTCATCCTGCTGAACCGGTACGACGACGCCGGGGCCACCAACAACTGGTCCATCCAGTTGAACTACAATTTGGACACCGGGATCATCACGGCCGAGTCCGAGAGCAGCGCTACGACCGAAGTCATCTTTGGCCGCTGGGTCGAGTTGAAATTCCACATCGATCTCGAGAAGAACACCTGTGATTGGTATTACGCTGGCGAACTGATTGCGACCCACCCGTGGGACTCCGACGGCTCCATGACGCTTCAGGCCGTCGATTTGTACGCCAACAATGCCGACCCAGTCTACTACGACGACATCACGGTTACCCACGAGCAGAACTACAAAGCCGGCTCGCCGGACCCCGCGGACGGCTTCGTGGGCGTGACGATGCCTCTGCTGCAATGGAGCAAAGGTTACTTGGGCTACTTCCACAATGTCTACTTCGGCACCAGTCCGGAGTTGACGGAGGCGAATCTGGTCTCGAGCAAGACGCCCAGCACTCTGTTCTACTACTTCATGGGAATCGATGCCGGCGTAACGTACTATTGGCGCGTGGATGAGGTCGAGATCGACGGCACGACGGTCCACACTGGCGATGTCTGGAACTTCACGGCCATGCCGCTGACTGCCTATTATCCCTCGCCGGCCGACGGCAGCGAGGGAATCGTTCCGTTCACGACGCTGAGCTGGCAAGCCCCCTCCGAGGATGCGACGCATCGCCTGTATCTCGGAGATGACATGGATGCCGTTCAGGCGGGCGATGCCGCCGTGGACAAGGGAACGACGACGGAGACGTCCTTCGACACCGGATACCTGCGCTCGGGAGCCACCTACTACTGGCGTGTGGATGAGGTCGGTAAAGACGGCAGCGTGCAAGCGGGCGATGTGTGGAGCTTCACGACATTCCTGCCGGTGGACAACCAGGCTGTCCGGGAGTGGTGGATGGACATCGGCAGCAGCACCGCCGTGGCTGGCTTGACCGATAATCCGCTGTATCCGAACTCCCCCACGGGCCGGAAGTTGGTTGACTACATGGAGGGCCCGGTCGGCTGGGCGGAAAACTATGGCACCCGGCTCTATGGCTGGCTGAAGCCCGACAAGACCGGCGCCTACACGTTCTGGATCTCCAGTGACGATATGAGCGAGCTGTGGTTGAGCACGAACGACGATCCGGCCAAGGCCGCGAAGATCGCCAGTGTCACTGGGTGGACCAACTCGCAGGATTGGGACAACGGCAGCGGACAGGGCGGCACCCTGCAGAAATCCGCGGCCATCAATCTGACTGCCGGCCAGAAGTACTTCATTCAGGCCCTGCAAAAGGAAGGCGGCGGCGGCGACAACATCGCAGTTGCCTGGCAACCCCCGAATGGGGCCCGCGAGCTGCTCAGTGCACAGTTCGTCGACACCTATGGGCTTCTGCCTCTCACCGCGGCGGTTCCCTCGCCGGAGAATGGGGCAGTCAATACGCTCCAGTCGCTGGAATTGGCCTGGTTGGCCGGCGAGAAGGCCGTTAAGCACGATGTCTACTTCGGCGACGACGCCGCCGCGGTGGCCGCGGCCGATACCGCCAGTGCCCTGTATCAGGGCTCCCAGAGCGGCACGACCTTCGACACCGGCGACCTGGAATGGGGCAAGACGTACTACTGGCGAGTCGACGAAGTCGCCGAGGGCGATGTGGACAGCCCGTGGAAGGGGGGGGTCTGGAGCTTCACCACCGCCGACTTCATCCCGGTCGATGACTTCGAGAGCTACGACGACGACGAGAATCACCTCTATGACACGTGGATCGATGGCTTGACGAACAACACGGGCTCGTACGTGGGTTATGAGACCGCCACCAACGGAACATTCGGCGAGACCGTTCGGGTCCACAGCGGCGGCCAGTCCATGCCGATTGCTTTCGACAACACGAAGTCGCCGTACTACTCTGAGGTCTCGCGGACCTTGGCGCCGGTCCAGAATTGGACCGCCGGCGGGGTCACCGCGCTGTCGCTCTTCGTCCGGGGCAAGACCGCAGGCGATCTTGGCGTGGTCTACGTCGCTCTGGAGGACAGCGCCGGCAAGTCCGCCGTGGTTTCATATCCCGACGATACGGCGGCGGTCTCCGGGGCTTGGATCGAATGGACGATCCCGTTGAGCAGTTTCTCGGGTGTCAATCCGGCCAAGATCAAGACGGTCTACATCGGCGTTGGGAACCGGACCACTCCTGTCACCGGCGGCACGGGCTCGATCTACGTCGACGACATCCGGGTGGTGAAGTAACCGACCCCGAAGGGGCGCAGGCAGTCCGCGTTGCCGCGGATGGACCTGTAGCGTGTATAACCAAGGGCTGCGATCGTGTTGTTACGGTCGCAGCCCTTTCTTCATTGATGCCGAGCTGTCAGCCTGCGAAGGCCCGCGATGCCTTCTGCAGGATAGGTTCGTTCCGGCGGAGACAGCGACTCGCGGCTGTTTCCCACGCGTCGAATCCAGACATCGGCAAGAGGGACGCCTTTCCGGGCGACGTGCAGCACAAGCCGCCACAGCCCAACAGGAACGAGGCGCAGAAAAAAACCGCGTTGCCGATGGCGAAAACGCGGTCCTGAACGAGGCCGAAGGGTCTCGAACCCTCAACCTTCGGATCGACAGTCCGACAAGAGGTTCCGTAAGTACTTGTCAATAAAGCATTAACGAAGGCTATATAAGAACCTATGATGCTGACCGAGGTGCAGCCGAGACCCAAACGAGCGCCTTACGTGCGCGGTCGGTGCAGATTCTTGTGAAGCTCGCTGGTCCATGTAATCCTGTAGATCCTGTCATGATGAGATCTTCGACAGGCCGGACCACCGTAGTCGAGCCCTTTCTATCGAAGGATGGCAGTCGGCACCTCTGCTGGCCGGGGCGGGGAGTTCGCACAACTGGGGGTGCCGGTAATCGACCACGCCCAGAGGGCGTGGGATTAGGAAAGCCCGCCCGAGCGGGCCGAGCGCGTCGTGAAGCCCCCGTTGCCGGCGGTGTCGAGAGTCGGGCCAAGTTCTATGATCCAACCTGTGTTACAGTACGTTTCGCTGTTGTCGCGGCATAACTGCAAAATGGCACCTGCATTCCCCAGGACATGGGACAGACTCATCCCTTCATGCATAGTTCCGGTTCTCCTTCATGCCCCACGAAGTCTTCCCAGAGGGAGAACCTATCCCTTTCCACGCCCTCGTACACGCCGGATCGCTTCAAAGCTCATTCGTCGTCCGCATGCATCTGAGCGAATTTCTGGGCTCGGGGGACTTCCACAGCGATGTATCGCGAGGGCTCCTAAGCTACCCGACGGACTGTTCCGGGCAGCCCAGAAAGCATCACATCCACCTGAACATGCGGACGCCATAGAGAGCGGACCAACTCCACCGGGATAGCTGCCCTGCCTGGTCGGGTCAAATCACTTGCGTTTTTCCCACCTTGCGTCCAAAATGGTGGTGTCTGGGACCTGACACGGTGGGGAGTCGGCATGACGGACGTCACACGCATCTTGAACGCCATCGAACGGGGGGACGCCAAGGCTACCGACGAGCTCTTGCCGCTGGTCTACGAGGAACTCCGCCTCCTCGCGGCCCAGAAGCTGTCCCACGAGCCGCCGGGCCAGACCCTCCAGGCGACCGCGCTAGTCCACGAAGCTTATCTGCGGCTTGTTGGCGACGAATCAGGCGGTTGGCAGGGTCGGGCTCACTTCTTCGCTGCGGCAGCAGAGGCGATGCGTCGCATTCTCGTCGAGAACGCCCGTCGCAAGGGGCGTCTGAAGCGAGGAGGGGGGTGCAGACAGGTTGACTTGGGCGAGGTCTCACTGGCCATCGAAACGCCGCCCGATGATCTGATCGCTCTGGACGAAGCCTTCACGCGCCTGACGGGGGAGGACCCGGAGGCCGCGCAAGTGGTCAAGCTCAGTTACTTCGGCGGACTCACCCTGGAGGAGGCTGCCGAAGTCCTCGGGATTTCCCGGCGTACGGCGCAGCGCTATTGGGCATTCGCACGCGCCTGGCTGTACGAGGAGATGACCCGGGGAGAAGAGCCATCCTCTCCCTGAGAACGTGGATTCCCGAGAATCATCGCTTTTTCTCTGTCACACCGGTGGTTCAAACGGCGCATTGGAAGGTGGAGACACAATGCCATGGAATCTTCAACCGAAGGCCAAGACGCTCCGAACGTGAGATCCCTCTTTCTGGAGGCGATGGACAGGCCAGCCGGACCGGAAAGGGCGGCCTACTTGGATCAGGCGTGCGCGGAGAATGCCCGGTTGCGAGCAAGGATCGAGGCCCTGCTCAAGGCCCACGAACGAGCAGGCGGATTCCTCAAGCCGGTTGCCTTCGATCCTTCGACCGAGCCGGACCAGTCCCCGTTGACGGAAGGCCCCGGCACGATCATCGGACGGTACAAGCTCCTGGAGAGGATCGGCGAGGGCGGGATGGCCGTGGTGTACATGGCAGAGCAGGAGCAGCCCATCCGCCGGAAGGTGGCCCTGAAAATCATTAAACTGGGCATGGACACCCACCAAGTGATCGCCCGTTTTGAGGCGGAGCGGCAGGCTCTGGCCCTCATGGACCACCCGAGCATCGCCAAGGTCCTCGACGCCGGAGCGACCGAGACCGGTCGGCCGTACTTTGTCATGGAATTGGTCCAAGGGGTCTCGATTACCGAGTACTGCGATAGGAATAATCTGAGCACCAAGGACCGCCTGGGCCTGTTCATCCAGGTCTGCAGCGCGGTCCAGCACGCCCACACCAAGGGCATTATCCATCGCGACATCAAGCCTTCCAACGTGATGGTCACCCACCATGATGGGCAGCCTATCCCCAAGGTGATCGATTTCGGGATCGCCAAGGCCACCAACCAGCGCCTGACGGAAAAGACGCTTTTCACTCGCTACGCGCACCTGATCGGCACTCCCGCCTACATGAGTCCGGAGCAGGCGGAACTCAGCGACCTGGACATCGACACCCGCACCGACATCTACTCGCTGGGGGTGCTGCTCTATGAGCTACTGACCGGCACGACGCCCTTCAGCGAGGAGGAACTCCGCAAGGCAGGCTACGTCGAGATGCAGAGAGTAATCCGGGAACAGCAGCCGGCGAAACCGTCCACGCGGATTCGGACCGCTCATGTAGCCCAGCCGCCCCCGGCTGGGGGAACCAAACAGCCGCCCTCGGCTGGGGGAACTGGGATCACCCCCGAGGGCGGGGGTGCCACACGACGGGGCCTCTGTTGCGGAAAACCGCTAGATGGGGTCACTCACGTAGCCCAGCCGCCCCCGGCTGGGGGAACTGGGATCACCCCCGAGGGCGGGGGTGCCACACGACGGGGCCTCTGTTGCGGAAAACCGCTAGATGGGGTCACTCACGTAGCCCAGCCGCCCCCGGCTGGGGGAACCAAACAGCCGCCCCCGGCTGGGGGAACCAAACAGCCGCCCTCGGCTGGGGGAACCGGGATCAGCCCCGAGGGCGGGGGTGCCACAGGTGTGCATGGCATACCCTACCAGCAGGTCCGCGGCGATCTCGACTGGATCGTGATGAAGGCCCTGGAGAAGGACCGCGCCCGCCGGTACGAGACCGCCAGTGGTCTGGCCGAGGATGTCCGGCGGCATATCGAGCATGAGCCGGTCATGGCCCGAGGCCCGAGCGTGACCTACCGCGTGGAAAGATTCCTTCGCAGGCACCGTTCGCAGGTTATCCTGGCCGTGGCAGTAGTGGTTATCGCAGTTGCAGCCGGCGTCGTTCTGTCCCTATGGAATCGAGACCGCGCCCAACTGGCGGAGGCGGAGGACTTCAAGCATCGGGGCATCCTGTCCCAGGCCCGCGAGCAACATGCCAAGGCCGAGCGTGACGCCGCCTTGGAGACAATCAAGCCCATCCTCGACAGCAGGCATGTGGGACCGGAGGCCCGGCTCCTTCAGGCTACGATTCTCGTGGACAGCCGTCATCCTGACGAGGCGGCAGCGATCCTGAACAACCTACTCAAAGAGCGTCCTGAGGTCGCGGGTGCAGCTCATTCGCTCCTGGCTCGAATCCTCTGGGAGAGCGAATCCCCCGACGCCGACACGCTCAAGGAGATCGAGGAGCATCACAAACAGGCCGAAACGTTGTTGTTCGGAGTTCCGCCTTCAGGCGGGAAAGACCCCTCCGATCCGCGTGAACGCGGGACTCCGAGCGCGGAGGCCTATTTCCTGCGTGCCATGACGGCTCCCACCATCAAGGAGCAACTTGCCGCGCTCGACCGAGCGTTGGAACTTGATTCCAGGCACTATGAATCCCGCCGCTTGCGTGCCTTCACGTACTATGCGTCCCGGAAATACGGGCCGATGAGCGAAGAGGCGTTTGCCATGCAAGTCCTGCGCGATCGTGACCCGGTCAGTCATTCTCTGCGAGCTACCGCACTGCGGGAGTTGGGCCGGTATCGCGAGGCGATGGCGGCGTATGACCGGGCATTGAAACTGGTGGACAAGACTGATCCCCGGTACGTCGATCTGTCCATCCAGCGCTGTGAAACCTTCCTGCGGATGGGTGATTATGAGCGTGTCATTGCCGTGGCTCAGGAGGGGCTGCGGTCTTTCCCCGATACGCCTGTCTTTCAATACTACATCTTCTCTGCCCTGACGGCGCTGGGTGAATATGCCAAGGCCGATACGCTGTTTCGCAGAATTGTTGAACGTACGCCCACGTCTCGGAGCGAATTCCGGGACTGGTGCGACAAATACGTATTCGATACCTTGGAGGCGGGACGGTTTTGGCATCCAGCGGACCGTGAGCCTGCGGGAGCGGCTTTCTTGCCAATGGTGGAGGCGGAGGAGAACTATCGCCAACTCTCAACCAAGGCTTGTTGTGTGATCAAGGATTGTCATAGTGGCCGATGGTCGCCGGACGGGAGGAAGCTGGCCTTCAGCATGGGAGCGCGAGGTTATAGCGGCGTGGCCCTCTACGACACCGCTACGAAAGAGACCGAACTGCTGATCATCCCTGGCAAGGACCCACAGTGGTCGCCCGATGGCCAATTCATCGCCTTCGCGCGCGATTGCCAGGTCCTGCCCGTGGAGGAGTTTGTCACCGCCGAGCGCTCTGGTGAGGACGACCCGATGCCCGACGAAGAGGTCTGGATCATGAACTCGGATGGGAGCGAACCCAGACGATTGGCGGCTGGCGGTTATCCCTCTTGGGGACAGGATTCCACGTGTGTCTACTATCAGTCGCGGGTTGATCAGACATTCAATTCCATCTCCATCGTAGATCGGGACGCCGAGCCCAGACAGATCACGGCATGTTCATACGGTTTCCCGTCTGTATCACCGGACGGCCGGCGTGTGGCGTACTTGGAACGTAACTCTCTGAAAGTCAAAGACCTGGATTCTCAGGAATTAGTTGCCCAGTGGCCGCAGCCGAGCGCAACGGCTATGCCTGGATGGTCTCCGACAGGCGATGAGTTGTGCGTAGGCGTGTGCGGTGCGTGGTACACGAGCGGATTGTGGATCTACCGCTTCGACAGGCGCGAGCCCGTGAACGTGCTTGGTGGTCCGATGCGGATCAGGGGAAGCACTTGGTCGCCAGACAGATCAAAGCTCGTCTTCCATCTGGGCCCGCCCTACTGCCAGTTCTGGAGCGCCGACCTCGACCGCAATGTCTCCACCATCGACGCCCTGGCGCCGACGCAGACGCCGGAGGAATATTGGCGCCAGATGGTGCGTCTGTGTACGCGCAGAATCGAGACCGACCCGCTGGATGCCGTCGCCTATTCCGACCGTGCCCTATGGTACGACCGGCTGCACGAGCGGGCCAAGACGGATGCCGATATGAAGCGGTGGTCCGCCGTCATGAGCGGCCGGTCGCCGTCGGATCTGGACGCGCCGCCTGCGCGCGCCGAGTTGACCTTCGGCGAGCCGACGAATCTGGATGCGATCACGCAGTTTTTTCGCACCTCCCCCGCCTCCCCTGTCTTTGTGGCCGTGAACTCCTTGTCCTCGGACAGCCGGGAGATGTTCGTGCACTCAGACCTCGGCGGGGGACAGGGCCGCGCCGACATCTGGGTGCTCAAGCGGGCCGCGCCTCAGGAGGCTTGGGGGCCTCCCGAGAATCTCGGGCCGACTGTCAATAGTCCGAGCTCTGAGTACACCGCGTCTATCTCAGGCGACGGTCTGGAGCTCTATTTCGGCTCCGACCGGCCCGGAGGGCACGGCAATGTTGATACCTATGTGACCAGACGTGCGACCCGAACCAGCCCTTGGGGTCCACCGACCAATCCGGGCCTCGGCGTGAACAGCAAATATCGTGACTTTGGGGTTTGGGTGTCATCGGACGGCTCGGAACTCTACTTCACCTCAAACCGCCCGGGAGGCCTGGGCTCCTTCGATGTCTACGTCAGCAAACGTGCGACGCCCCAGGATCCCTGGGGTGACCCGGTGAATCTCGGCGCGGCAGTGAATAGTCCCTTCAACGAGCAGGCTCCCTGCCTCTCGCCGGATGGGCTTTTGCTGGTGTTCCTAGGCACTCGGCCGGGAGGATTTGGCGGCGTTGACCTCTGGATGACGAGACGGGTCAGCCGCTCTGCTCCTTGGGAACCGGTGGTGAATCTCGGACCCGTGATCAGCGGACCGAGCAACGAGTACATGCCGTGCCTGGCTCCGGATGGCTCGGCCCTGTACTTCCTGCGGGACTATGGTGACCGCCCCCCCGTGCTTTTGAAGGCTCCCATCCTTCCTATGGTTGACTTTGATAGAGATGGAAAGGTCGGTTTAGGCGATCTGCCGCTTATGGTTGCATCCCAGGGCACGCATGATGCGCTCTGTGACGGTGCCAACAGAGAAGGGGACAGGAGAAAGGTATACATTGATGACATTTGCCTCTCGCCGGTATCCAGATAGGATCTGCCGCCGGAGGAATTAGCGTAGGCTGATTCTGGCATGTCCTCGACCTGCCTTTGATTGTGGACTCGTCTTTTCTGCAGAAAGACTCATGAATGGAACTCCAATACTCAATGCTGCCTTCGGGCAGAAAGGAAGGTGTGAAATGAAGTTGTTTGAGATTCCGATGGTGGTAACGTCCCTGGTGGGCCTGTGCTTTTTCGCAGGTCTGGAGACGCCGTCCGCGCGGGCGGATTTTCTCTTCGGCACGCCGGTGAACATCCAAGCTGATTTCGCTTCCCTCAACCCAGCGACCGAATTCATCACCTGTTTCTCCGCGGATGGGCTGGAAGTGTACTTTGCACCGGTTGCTCTACCGCTTCGCTCGGGCGGACAGGGCGGGGCCGACCTCTGGGTGCTCAAACGGGCCTCGGTCGAGGATGCCTGGGGTCCTGCAGAGAATCTCGGGCCGATTGTCAATACTGCAACTAATGATGTGGGCGCATCTATCACTGTCGATGGTCTGGAGCTCTATTTTTGCTCTAACCGGCCCGGGGGCTATGGCGACAACGATGTCTATGTGAGCCGGCGTGCGACCCGAACCAGCCCTTGGGGTCCCGCGACCAATCTGGGCCCAAAGGTGAACGGATCGGGCAGGGATCAATGGCCTATGGTGTCGCCGGATGGCTTGGAACTCTACTTCACCTCAAACCGCCCGGGAGGTCTGGGTGGCCCCGATGATATCTACGTCAGCAAGCGTGCGGCGACCCAGGACCCCTGGGGTGACGCGGTGAATCTCGGCCCCGCAGTGAATGGTCCCGGCGGCGAAGTGTTCACCTGTCTCTCACCCGATGGTCTGTTGCTGTTCTTCTCTAGCGCTCGCCCCGGGGGGTTCGGCCCGTGGGGGGACGGCTACGTGGCGAGACGGGCCAGCCTGTCTGCGCCCTGGCAGCCGGCGGTGAACCTGGGACCCATTGTCAACGCAACCCCTTTCAATTGGCCTGTCGCGTGTCCCGATGGCTCCGCCCTGTACATCGTCAGTGACCCCAACGACGATGGGTCGAGTTGGACTCACAAAGCGCCGATCCTCCCCATCGTGGACTTCAACGCCGACAGCGTTGTTGATGTCAACGACTTGGCGCTGCTGATCGCCAACTGGGGCACGGACAACACCCTCTACGACGTCGGCCCGTATGCCTGGGGCGACGGCGTGGTGGACATCGGGGACGTGAAGGCCTTCATCGCCGCGTGGGAGAAGGAGAATCCGCCGGCGCAGCCGTAGCGCACACAGCATTTCCACGTGACACGTACACTCTCGACACGGGCCGGGGGAAACGGAGCCCCCCGGCCCCTTCCTACGGCTGGCCCGGGATACGGTGTGCCCCTATCGAAGAGCCATCACGCTCACCTGGCATTGTTGATGTTGGACCGATCTTATCAGTGTCACAGGATCAGCCGCGTGCCAGACTGCGTGCCAAGCATATGCGTCTCGACTTCATCTGAACGTCGGCTGGTCTACGACTGATGCATATGGAAACACGATGTCACGATCCATCCTTCGCCTTGTGATCCCAGTGACCCTCAGCGATCAGAGATCGGCGAACACGTTGGAGTGAAGGCTGGCTGAGGCGGGCCACTCGATGTCGTGGGTGGAATGGATACCTCCCGGTTCATGGAATAACAGACTGCCTCTATCGCGATATCGCTGTCGAATCTGTGGCGGCCGAAATGCGGAACTCGGTGACTTCCGGGCTTCTCGTCCCGTCGGCTCCCGTCACGGTTAATCGCACGTACCGTGCGGCCGTGGGGTCGAATGTGTCGACGATGGGGTTCGTGGTGGTTCCGGGCGTCGTGTTGCCCGTGCGGTCCACGACCAAGACGTATTCGTCTTGCACCCCGGTCTTCACTTCCACCGTGAACCGACAGGCTCGCCCCTGCGTGCCGATTACTTGCGTGCGGTAGACTGGGTACACGTCGCCCAAATCCACCTCCAGCCATTGCGGCAGCTCTCTGAGTCGCCAGGAGGTTCGCAGATCGGCGTCGATGGCCCGAGAGGCGGGATAGCCGGGCAATTCCACCGAGAAGGCGATCTGTCGATCCATGGCCAGGTTCGTGTTGTCGCCGAATACCGTGATTCTGTCTATCACGAGCCCCGCGTCATCCGCCAGGCTGCGAATCTCCACGACGTTCTCGCCCGAGGTGAAATGGGCATAAGCAGTCGTGCTGCCCCAAACGTCCCAGGCTCCCGTGGGAGTGCAGACCAGGTTGGGCTCCACGACCGTTCCATTGACTGCAATCTCGACGTGCATATCTTGCGACGTGCCGTTGCTGTAGTGCAACAGAATGCCCTTGTCCTGGGCCATGCCGGGGTGGAGGATCCAGCAAATCGCGTCGGGCCGGCTTGTGAGTCGAACGTACCCATCGCCGGAGTATCCGGCATAAGTGGTCTCCGTTTGACCGACGGGAACCACCGCGGCGTTTTCCGCCTCGAGAGTCACCGGATCATATTCCACGAGGTAGGACATGGGGCCGAAGCCCTCCGAGTTGGCCTGATCGTTCCACAGGGGTTCCGGGCCCTCATGTCCGAGGTAGTGGATTCGATCCTCGTTCAGGGCGCCGGCGGTTTGGGAAGGTTCTCCGCGGGCCCATGCCGTGTATTCGAAGGGCTCTCCCGTCACCCACACCCAACCTCCCGCCGGCTCCTGGGCCCCGGGCAGTTGATAGCCGCCGAGCCACGGACCGTACTCATTGCCCATGGCTTGGACGAACAGCGAGATGCTCACGCCGAAGACGACATCGTTCTCCTGCGGCAACGTGATGGTGGCCAGATAGCCGCCGGCCAGTGTGGCCGCCTGTTCGGCGGAGGTCCAGGTGATCCGTTCTCCCACGGGGACTCCCTGGTACGTGTGGTCGTTTCCGGCTTCCTCCACGGGCCACAGGCGAGGCACGGCCGTCGTCGGTGTCCAACCCTCGCCCGCCGAGGCGGCCGAGATCGCAGGAGCTCCGAGATTGATCTCGGTGTAATCCGCGGGGATGTTCGGGTCCAGAATCCCTTCCGGCAGCTCGGCGTCCCACTCGAAATCGGTGGCCGTGAACTCCGCGTGGAGTCTCTGGAAACCGTTGAGGAAGCCGGGATCCGCGTCGATCCTCATCTCAATCCCAACCGGCAGAGAGCTTTCCGCCTCCATCCAGAGGGCCGCGGACAAGTTCCGGATCGGGAAGAGGTACTTCACGAGATCCTGCACATAGGGGAAATCCACGTTGCTGACGGCGAACCCATCGGCTTCGAAGCCGTGGAATTGAGATCGACCCAGCCGCAAGTTCGGCATCGACAGGAAGTAGTCGACCAGACCCGCCGGGGTGGACATCTTGAGCAGTTCGTCGTAGAGGCCTCCCTGTGTGGGGAGCCTGATGTACCTCTTGCTCTTGGGGAACACGAAGACGATCTGCCCGTCTTTGAGCAGGAAGAACTGGTGATCGAGCTTGCCGTCCATATCGTATTGCTCTTCCACGAATCCGATGTCCGTCGAGATGTACTTGCGGACCTGGCTTTCCAAGAAGGGCTTGTCCTCGCCGGGATGCCAGAAGAGACGTTTCTCCTTGTGCATCACGGTGCGCGTCTCGCTGAGCTTCTGGGCCACGTCCGCCAGCACGACGGCGTGCCGGCCGCCGAATGGACTGAACAACACAACGGACGCCGCTACGAGCACGGTGGCCGCGACGGAATATCGTGCGATTCTGCTTTCCATGATTGTTCTCCATATCCGCTTGTGGGGTTGAGTTTCTGTGGGATGGGCCCGCGAGCCGTCCGCACGCGGTTCCTGCGTGGGGGAGCTTGTCCAGTCACTTCTTGCGGTCGAACTCAACGCTGCCCAGATCAACCGCTCCGGAGATCACTCGATCCAGCCAATTCTCGTCATGTTCGTGGCTTACGGCTCGGTCTCCATCGATTCGCGTCGCTGCAACTCGTGCCGGGTTGGGGCTCAGGCCCGCCGAAGCTTTCCGTTGACGGCCTCCTCCGAGACCCCGAGCGTCCGGGCGATCTTTCTCCTTCTGAATCGCGTCCAGACGATCACGCCTGCCGGGAGGATCCCTATGCCCGCCAGACTGAGCTTGCCCGGGATGAAGTCCGTGATGCCGAGTGTATCGTAGCCCTCGGGCACGCTCGTGTCGAAGAGATGGGGATCGAGCTCCACGTTGTAGCTCTCCAGGGCGGTGGTCTCCTGCAGACGGATGTCCCTGGAGAGCGTCGCAAGGCTCTTGCCGATTCGCATGTCCTCTTCGATCCGGATCGGCAGAAGCTCCCCCTTGGAGATCCAGGCGGTGGCCTTGCCTTGCTGGATGTCGAACAGCCACTTGGGCAGAATGCCCTTGATGGACTCCAGGCTGTCCACCTCGAAGCCCTCCGCGTCCACGCCGTCGATCACTCGGGGGCCGAGTTTCCTGTGCTCGTTCTGTAGGAGCAGATTGATCACGCCGGCCGGGGCCAGTTGCTCCATCAGTTCGATCTGCTCGTCCGTGGCGGCGTACTTCGCGTACTTCTTCCACATGTGGAACACGGCCAGGCCCTGCTTCTGGACCCGATTCATGACCATGCGATACATCGGGACGCCGTTGCGATACCCCTCTTCAACGATCCCGTACTCTTGGGAGAAGTACTTGACCACGTCGAACGTCATGCACTCATTCGGATCGTCCGCGAGAGAGAAGGTCTTCTGGCCGCGGAAGACCATGGTGCCCAAGTTCGCCACTTTCTCCTGCGCGGCGGCCAGGGCGACTCCTCCGTGTTTCGACGTTCCAAACGGACTCACCAGGACCAATGCCGCAGCCAATGCGACCACCGCGGCGGCCGAATACTTCGTCATTCTATTTTCCATAATCTTTCTCCACATGCCAATGCGGGCGACCCGCTGGTTGTTGGTGCGTGTTTGCCTCATCGCGGCCGAGGCGTCGCTGAGAATGCGCTCATCCGCTGAGGTCCAGCCGGACCCGCCGGCGTCTGTCCGGCAGGCCGCTTGTATCAGGTTTTTGATCTTCCAACGTCGATTCATGGTTCCACCTGACCGTTCAATTGGGACCGCAGTCTCGCAATCCCGTAACGATACCGGCTCTTGACTGTGTTGACCGACTCGCCGGTCTGACGGGCGATCTCGCGAAATTGCAGTGAGCCGAGCACGTGCAGGACGATCGCATACCGCTGCTCCGGATCCAGGCCGGCCAGGGCCGCACGGATCTTCTCGTGCAGTTCCGAATCCGCCGCGATCTCCGACGAGTCCAACAAGGACTCGACCGGCCGAAGTTGTTCCGGACAGATCGTCCGGTCCCGGCGGCCCACATTGCGTGCCCGGTTGGCCACGCAGATCGCCAGGTATCCCTTGAGCGAGCCCCTGAGCTCGAACCGGCCCGCCTGACAGGCGAAGGCGACGAACACGTCGTGAACCACGTCCTCGACGGTTGCCCGGTCGTGCAGCAGGGCCCCGGCCACGCGGAAGAGGTCCAACCTGTACTTCTCATAGATCCGGCGCAGCGCCTGCGTGTCGCCCGCGTTGAACCTTCGGATTAAGCGTCTTTCTTCGAGCATTCTCGACCAGCCCTTGCATGCATGAGCGTTCTTGCCCGTCACAGTAGAAACACGCCGGGCCACAGCCAGGGTGTGATCCCTGTGAGAATTCCGGTATTATCATAGAGACAGGCCATAGTAGGAAAAGGGCCTCGTCAAAAGTATCTGTGGGCGGTTTCCGGCTCCGGCAGTGCTCCGAGGTTGTGATACAGGACCAATTCCAGTGTTGTGAAGACCTTGAAGCCGTAGGCTTTTCTGGTGGCCACTTTCGCCTCGGCATTCAGACCCTCCACCACGCCACTGGAAAACGCCTTCTTCGCCCGAAACCAACTCAGGATCAACTCGCGATGGCCCCGCAGCATCCGAGCCACCTTCTTCATCGGCTCGATCCGAGACCGCACCCCGAGCAGATTGCCCGGCTGTTCTTACGGGGCTCCAGCGTGATGTGCAAGACCAGTCGTTCCTGCTCCTGCGTCAATTCCATATCCGCGTACACAAATCCCTGGTGCTTCTGGACCCGATTCAGTAGCGACTGTTCGACGAGATTCGCTGCTTCTTCTACATCAGCAACGACTTGGCGGAGGCAGGGAGACCATGCGCATACCTCACATCGGCCTCCCCACCCGTGAAGGCTTGGGGTATTCGCCTGTTTTGGGACTAGTGACCTCGCGTGCCGCGATCTCGTCGTATCCGCTCCTGAGCTTTGTGTTGTCTTTCCCTGTGGACGCGCCGGGAAGTTCTGCTATGATGGGGCGGTCGATTGGTTTGGTGGTCACGATGTGGTTTCTGGGAGGCACCTTGCGATGAGTTGCGGCTGTCATATTCTGCCGAAACCGTTACGCGGGATCATCCCGCCTATGATTACGCCGTTGTTGGATCGCGACACGCTCGACGTCCCCGGCACCGAGCGGCTGATCGAACACATCCTGGCGGGCGGCGTCCATGGCCTGTTCATCCTGGGCACCACCGGCGAAGCGCCCAGTCTGAGCCACCGCCTCCGACACGAGTTCATCGAGCGGGTCTGCGCCCGGGTGAATCGGCGGGCGCCGGTCCTGGTGGGGATTACCGATACGTCCTTCGTCGAGTCGGTCAACGTCGCCCAGAAGGCGGCGCAGGCGGGCGCCCAGGGACTGGTGCTCGCTCCGCCGTACTACTTCCCCGCAGGCCAGCCCGAACTGCTGGAGTATCTCCAGCACCTCGTTCGGGAGCTGTCGCTGCCTTTGTTCCTGTACAACCTGCCGAACCGGCCCAAGCCGGGATTTGACGTGGGCACCGTCCGCGCCGCGGCAGAGATCCCGGGCCTCGTCGGACTCAAGGACAGCTCCGCCAGCATGCTGTACTTCCATCAACTCCTGTCTGTGATGACCGACCGGCCCGACTTCACGCTGCTGACGGGACCCGAGCAGCTTCTCGCGGAAACCGTGTTGGTCGGAGGCCACGGCGGGGTCTGCGGCGGGGCCAATTTGCTGCCCCGCCTGTACGTGGATCTGTACAACGCTGCCTGCGCAAAAGACATGCCTCGCATCGAGACGCTGCACAAGATGGTCATGCGGGTCAACGCGACGGTCTTCAGCGTGGGACAGTTCGAATCGAGCTTCATCAAGGGACTCAAGTGCGCCTTGTCGCTGCTGGGGGTCTGCAACGATTTCCTCGCGGAGCCGTTCCATCGGTTCCGCGAGCCGCAACGGGACATGGTCCGCAAGTACATGGAAGAGCTGGGGCTGTTCGACGGCACATCGAACCTGATGCGATGAGGGGGTAGAGCATGGAGGCCGGACTGAGCGTAATCGACATCGCGATCCTCGCTGCCTACTGTGTGGTGGTCGTCGGGATGGGCATTTACTACACCCGCAAATGCCGCACGGCGGAGGAGTTCATGGTGGCCGGACGGTCCATCCCTGCCTGGGCGGCCGGGCTGGCCATTATGAGCACGTACACCAGCAGCATCTCGTACATCGCGACGCCGGGCAAGGCCTACGACACGAACTGGCATCCCATCATCTTCTCGCTGGCTATCTTCCCTGTAGCCTGGCTCGCCTGCCGATACGCGGTGCCGTACTACAGGCGAATGAAGCTGCTGTCCGTCTACGAGTTCCTCGAAGAGCGGGTCGGCGCCTGGGGACGAGTCTACGCCGCGTTGTCCTTCCTGCTCTACATCGTGGGTCGAACCGCGGTGATTCTGTATCTTGTGAGTCTGCTGCTGAGCCAATTCCTCGACTGGCCGATTGCAGCGATCATCGTCGTCATCGGTGTGGTCACGATTGTCTACACGCTCCTGGGGGGGATGGAAGCGGTGATCTGGACAGATGTCATGCAATCGATCATCATGATCGGCGGGCTGCTGTTCTGCGTCGTGAGTCTGTCCTGGCGGATCCTCACGGGTCCCGAACCTCTCATCCAGGCTGCGGTGGACGCCCACAAGTTCAGCCTGGGCACGTGGGAGCTGTCCCTGTCGTCGCGGACCATCTGGGTGATGATTATCTACGGGGTGACCGAGAACCTCCGCAATCTCCTGGCGGACCAGAATTTTGTCCAGAAGTACTCGTCCGTGCCGACGGAACGCGAGGCTCGGCGCTCCATCTGGATCGCCATGCTGATCTACATCCCGATGACCGTGGTCTTCCTGTACATCGGCACGGCGCTGTTCGCATTCTACTCGACCGGCTCGGCCGGTGCGGCAGTCACGAAGGGCGACGAGGCCTTTCCCTTCTTCATTGCGACGCAGCTTCCTGTGGGACTCAAGGGTCTCATCCTCGCGGCGGTGCTGGCGGCTGCGATGAGCACCGTCGATTCGGCTCTCAACTGTTCCGCGACCGTCCTGCTCGTGGACTTCTATAAACGCTACATCAATCCGCAGGTGAGCGACCGGGCGAGTCTTCGATGTCTGCGAGTCACGACCGTGGTCTGGGGTCTGCTCGGGACCAGCTTCGCTATCTTGATGATCCGTGCCAAGAGCGCCCTGGACATCTGGTGGCAGATCTCGGGCATCTTCGGCGGCGGGATTCTGGGCCTGTTCCTCCTGAGCCTGCTTCGCGTCCGTCTCTCGTGGCGGCGAGGTCTGATCGCGATTGCCGTGAGTGTCGCGGTTATCAGTTGGGGCACCTTCGCGCGGAACCTGCCCGCCGGGTGGAAATGGGCCCAGGCCTCGTTCGAACCGGTCATCACCGGCGCGATCGGTACTGCGGCCCTCCTGATTGTCGCGCTGCTGCTTGGCTGGGGCAGGCGAGGCCAGCCGGTCTCTGCCGAGAATGACCATGCGAAGCAGTGATCCAACGCCGGTTCTGCATCCCGCCGTCTTCCTCGACCGCGATGGGACGATTGTCGAGGACCGCGGCGTCCTGGCCGAGCCCTCGGATGTTGTGTTCTATCCGGATACGGTCGATGCGTTGAAGCGACTCCATGATCGCTTCCTGCTGTTCATTGTGACGAACCAGCCGTGGGTCGCGCGGGGGATCATTACGCTGGATCAGGTCAATCGGGTGAACGCCTCGGTGGTCTCCCATCTGGCCCAGCACGGCATCGCCATCACGGCGGTCTATGTCTGTCCCCACGAACGCGAGCAAGGGTGTCCGTGCATCAAGCCGCAGCCGTATTTCCTGCACAAGGCCGAGAAGGACTACGGCGTGGACCTGGAGCGTTCCTTCACAGTCGGCGACCATCCGCACGACGTGGAATTCGCCCGGTCCGTCGGCGCACAGGGCGTCTACGTCCGAACCGGGCACGGCGAGAAGCACCTCGCGGAAATGGGTCCCAACGAGATCATCACCTCGGGTATCGCGGAAGCAGCAGACTGGATTCTCTCGCACTGTTCGTAGTGACGCCGCAAGGCGTTATCCTGCTGTGACTCGTGACCCGAGCGCGGATATGCTCTTACGAGCACACTACAAACGCAGGACCGCGGCGCCCTGCGTCTTGCCTTGCTTGACCAGCAGCAGAGCCTCGTTCGCCTGCTCCAGACCGAATTCCTGCACCTTGGGTCGGATCGGGATCTCGGCCGCCAGGGGCAGGAACTCCCGGGCATCTTGGCGGGTGACATTCGCGACCGTCTTGATCTCCTTCTCCCGCCACAGGTGCGTCGGGTAGTCCAGACGCAGCAGGGCGTCCTGGTCGCGGGATTCCTTGCGGATCGCGTTGATGACCAGTCGCCCGCCCGGCGCCAGGACGCGCATCGCCTCGACGATCGGGGTCCAGGCGGGCGTCGTGTCGATGGCTGCGTCGAGCGGCGCGGGCGGGGTCTCGCCTGTCTCGCCGGCCCAGTCGGCGCCGAGGCTCTTCGCCAGTTGCTGATGCTCGATCTGGCCGGACCTCGTGAAGACGAACAGTTTCGAGGCAGGGAACCTGTGTCGGGCGACCTGGATGAGGATGTGGGCGGAGGCGCCGAAGCCGAAAAAGCCGAGCGTCTGACCGTCCTGGAGGTTGGTCAGTCGCAGCGCGCGATAGCCGACGACGCCTGCGCAGAGCAGGGGGGCCGCCTCCGCGTCG
The DNA here is from genome assembly GCA_017993835.1 of Phycisphaerae bacterium. GTDB lineage: Bacteria > Planctomycetota > Phycisphaerae > Sedimentisphaerales > Anaerobacaceae > PLanc-01. Next base: position 41,377 of record JAGOLX010000003.1, on the reverse strand, counting down.
CTGAACGCCTCCGGGATCGGGTAGGCGGAATCCTCGGGGACGACACAATACTGGGCATACCCGCCATTGGCGTCGCAGCCGGTCCCGCGGAACTGCGAGCAGAGGTTCTCGTTGCCCGCCAGGCAAAGAGGGCAAACTCCGCACGCAGAGTAGATCCAGGCGACCCCGACTCGCCGGCCCGGCTGGAACCGCGACGCCTCCGGCCCGAGGGCATCCACGCATCCGACGATCTCGTGTCCCGGAATGACGGGCAGTCTGGCTGCGAGCCGGCCCTCGATCTCGTCCAGCTCGGTATGGCAGACGCCGCACGCGGTCATGCGAATGCGGATTTCGCCCGTTTGGGGTTTGGGGGTGGGGATTCCTCTCAGTTGGAGCGGCCGACCTTCGATCGGGCCGGTTCGCTCAAGCACCATCGCCTTCATGGGGCGCGTCTCCTTTGGCCTTCCGCCGGGTGCGGTCGGGCCAATGAGAGTGCTGGGATTCGAACCCAGGACCTACGCATTAAAAGTGCGTTGCTCTACCTACTGAGCTACACTCCCAAAGTCCTTTCGTAACAGTACTTACAACGATTCTGCCGTGGCGGCCGCATCGTCGCCGCGACGAAGTCGCATTCTTACCTTACCGTCGGAAGGGCGGCTTTGCAAGAAAATCATCGGCACGAAGCACCCTGGGAGCATGACCGTTCCTGTAACCTCGCACACGGTGACAAGACATTGCCCCGACTCTGTCATTCCTGCCTCAAGCAGGAATCCAGGAACCCTGGGGATTGGGGACGTCCCCTGATGTGGATTTCCGCTTCCGTGGGAATGACAGCCCACGGTCCTACTGGACCCCCTATCGCATCAGTGTGGATACGGACATGCACGCTGCACCCCGCACCCTGTCCTGGCGCCCTGTGAGCTTGCATTGGGGCGTTCAGGTCGTCGCTTCTATGCCATACATCTGGCAGAACCGGCGCAGTTCCCTGGCGTGGTCGCCGTAGATCATGATGAGGTGATGGCCCTTGAGCTGTGCGACATCGTCCAGCTCGTTGATGGTCGTCTCTGCGTTGGTCCGGCAACCGCCCGCCTGTGGGATGGGCGGGCAGCCGACGATCCGGCCGGAGTAGACGAGCATCTGCGGCGTCTCAGCGTCAGTCTTCACCGAGAGATACTTCGTGATGGTCACCTCCTGTCCCGGCGAGAAGAGCACTCGCGGCACGCAGCCCCAGCCGGCCTCCGCGTGACTCATCAGCATGTAGGGTTCGGGCGGGGCGCCGGCGCCCTTCATCTTCGACGCACTCGTGCAGTGGGCACAGAAGTAGTGGTTGCTCTCAGTCTCGACGCTGGGGTTGTGCTGGAAGCCCGGCTTGTCGAACAGGTACTGCAGGAGCATCATGGTCAGCGTCGCGTCGAGGTCCGACTCGCAGCCGGCGGGGATGCCGCTGTCCCGCAGGTCCATGAAGCCCATGCACGGCGGGACGTGCTGGTGCGGATGCTGCAGGCCGGGAAGGCAGTCCATCATCACCGCGTCCACCTTCGCCTCCCCAACGACCCGTCGCAGCGCAACGCCCGCTCGGGTGGCTTGGAGGATGTCGTCATCGCTGGGCTGGAAGACCCGCTGGGCACGATCCTTGTACCTGGCGGCAAGTTTCGCGACCTCGTCCGTGATGCCGGTCATCTTGAAAGCCTCGATGAATCCCGTGTTGACTGCCGTTTGTACGTGGGTCCCGAGATGCGGCACGACTCGGTCGTCGGCGGGTTTCTTTGCGATGTTCAGGATGCGGCTCTGCCTCATCCAGGATGCCGCTCGGACCATCCGCAGGGCGCGCTCGACGGCCTCGAAGTTGTCCAGCGAGTTGATCAGGCAGACGCCGGGCTTGGTGTTCAGTTCGCGGACCTGCCCGACCAGGAGCACGCCCAGCGGGGCGAGCACGATGGTCGGCAGCTTCGTCTCCTCGACGATCCGCGTGATGTTCGGCCAATGTCCCTTCTTGAACGGCGTCAGGAACAGCGCATCGGGCGGTTCGGCCTTCACGCTGCTGATGAACCGCGTCACCCTGTCGGTCTCGTCGAGTGATTGTGACTCGACCGCGACCTGAATATCCAGACGATCGGCAATCGCCTGCAATTGGGCGACATACCGCGCCTGGCGGCCCTCGGCGTCGAAGGTGGAGCCGGGCCAGCTATAATAGCCCGCCTGGCGGAGGCTCTCGGTCGGCGGATAGGTGAATGCCGCCCGAACGACCGCAGGCCTTTTCGCCTGTCCCGCGGGCTGCGCCATCGCCAATCCGCCCAGCCATCGCTGGGAACTTGTCGAGAGAAAGGCCGCGGTCCCGCCCGCCGCCTGAAGAAACGTCCGCCTGGGGAATCCATCGCTTCCGAACATCCGCATCGAGTTCATCCTGGTCCCTTTCCGTTGAATGGGGCAGTTACCCTGGCCCGTGCACGGACCTTCAACATAGCCAGTAGACCACGGCTTGGCCAGTGGATTCTGCCCTGCGTGGCGAGAGTGGGGGAACGGGCTCCTGCGTGGGCTGGTTTCTTCTCACATTCGGTCTCGGGAGGCTCCGCTGGAGCTGTTGAACACCTGCGTCTGTGACCTGGGTGCCAATCAGATCCAATCGGGATAGTTCGGTCAGACCTCCGAGGCGGGCCAAGCCCGCGTCGCTGATCCTGGTGTGAGACAGGTGTAACTCCTGTAATCCGTGCAGGTCTTTGAGGCACCCCAGACCGGCGTCGGTGATCTGCGTACCCCACAGGTACAGGTACCGAAGCTCTGTCAGACCCGCCAGGCGCCCCAGATCGGCATCCGCGGCCGTGTACAGTTTCAGGCCGGGAACCTTGTTCTCGCCCATCTCCCGGACCAGCAGATCCCACTCCCTCACAGGACTCAATGGTTGCACACCCCAGAGCCGACACGCAGGGATCTCCAGTGGAGTGACGCTCGGCGTACGTCCTGCAGACCACTCGACGCCGGATGTCTCTTGGACAAAGACCTCGAACTCGGCCCTGCAATTGAACGTCCGGGCAGCATGGCGAGGCGGTTCCTATTTCCCGCTGTCCGCGGCGGGCTGGACCGCTGGCTGCGGCGGCGCGGGCGTCTGGGCATTCGCGGCTGGCACGCCGGGCAGTTGCAGCAGGCGTTGCAGCAGGTTTTTTCGAATGACGCTTACGTTCGGCAAGCTCTGCTTAAGTTGCTGAATACCCGCATCTGTGACTTGCGTCTCGATTAATCCCAGGACTCGCAGTCCGGTCAGACCCTGCAGGTATTTCAGGCCGGCATCCGTAATTCGCGTGTGCGCCAGATATAGCCCTTCCAGTTTCGTCAAGCCCTTCAGATGCTCCAGGCCCGCGTCGGTAATCTGCGTGCCGACCAGTTCCAACGTTCTCAATTCGGTCAGACTTCCGAGGTGTTCGAGACCTGCGTCCCCGATTTGCGTGTTGTCGAGCCACAGTTGTCGCAGTCCCTTGAGGCCTTCGAGGTATTGCAGACCGGCGTCGGTGATCTGAGTGTTCTGCAGACTCAACTCCCGCAGTCCGGTCAGACCCTTGAAGCGTTCGAGACCTGCGTCCCCGATCCGCGTGTTGTCGAGCCAAAGTTGCCGCAATCCTTTGAGGCCCGCGAGATACTGCAAACCCGCGTCGGTGATCTGAGTCTCCTGCAAGCCCAACGTAGACAACGCGGTCAAACCTCTGAGGTGTTCGAGACCTGCGCTGGTGATCCCCGTCTTGTCCAGGATCAGGTACTCCAGTGTGGTTATCTTGCTGATATACGCGAGTCCCGCATCTGTGATTTGCGTTTTGGTCAGATTCAGGTGATCTAATTTCGTCAAGCTCTCGACATGGGCCAAACCCGCATCCTTGATCGGGCAACCGGCCAAACCCAGAGACTCCAGGGCGGTCAACCCGTCAAGATGGACGAGCCCCTGCCCGGTGACCTGCGTCCCCGCCAGGAGCAACGTCCGCAATCCCGTCAACCCTTTGAGGTGCTCCATGCTGGCGTCCGTGATCCCCGGCCCGCCCAGGTTCAAAATGCGCAGCCCGGTCAGGCCCTTGAGGTCCTCCAGGCCGGCATCTGCGATCTGAGACCCGATGAGGTCCAGCCACTCTAATTTGGCAAGGCCCTGGAGCTGTTGGAGGCCCGCGCCCGTGATGTGGGCACCGCGCAGGTGCAGTTCACGTAATCCGGTCAAGCCCTTGAGGTGGATCAAGCCAGCATCGGTGATTTGGGCGCCCCCGAGCTCCAAGACCTCCAATTCGGTCAGGCCCTTCAAATGCTCCAGACCAGCGTCGGTGATCCCGGGCCCAAGCAAGGCCAGGCAACGAAGGTCTCTCAAATCCGCCAGATGCTTGAGATCGGAATCTGTGCCCGCAGTCACGCCCAAGCCCGGGACCTTGTTCAGACTCATCTCGCGTGCCAGCGCGCCCCAGTCTTCCACCGGTCCGAGAAGTATCACCTGCCAGCACCAACAGGCAGGAATCTGCAAAGGTGTTGCGCCGGGTGTACTCCCGACGGGGCTCCAACCGCCCGTATAGCTCTCCTTGACTGAGACCATGAATGGCAGCTTGGAGTTGAAAGTCCGCGCGGCAAAGCGAGGCTGTTCCGGTTTCTCGACAACTGCGCTCAGCGCAGATGCCTGCGCCTGGCCTCGGGCGGTCAGCACCAGTCTCGTGGGTACGGCCACGAGGGCGACAAGCAAAGCGAGTGTGGCAGCTGCAAGACTCGGACGCCTTCGGAATGTCTTGCCTGGAGTCAACATAGTCCTTATCCTTTCCTCAATGTCTCTGATGGAGCCCACGACAGCCAGCGACGGAATGGGATGGTCCGACCGGCGCTCGGCGGCCAATGCGTCCACGATAGCGCCAGTGTAATGCTCGGGTCGCGTGTTGAGCTGCGCGACCGCCATTTCATCACAGCATTTCTCCCGCTCCTGGCGGATCTTCCTGTTCGCCCACCACACAAACGGGTGAAACCAATAGACCGCCTGGGCCAACACCTGGAGGAGATTCACGCCGGCGTCATAACGGACGATGTGGCTGAGTTCGTGTGCCAGGACGTTCTGCTGTTGATCCGACCCGACCACGGCCACGAAGTCGGCCGGCAGATAGACGCTTCCGCGGGTCAGACCCCATACGAAAGGTTGACTGACATCCTCCAGCAACCAGATTCTCGGCCACCTCTTGAACTTGAAGCTCATCCACAGGTTCTGGATGGATTCCTGCAGGGCGGATGGGAGTGGCCTGCGTCGATTTCGCAGCCACAGCGTATACCGGACCGCTCTGCCACCGACCCACAGCAAGAAGGAGAATGCCCCCAACGTCCATGCGAGGGCAATCCAGACCCGGACGCCCGGCACTACGCCTGTCGATGTCCGGGGTTGCTCGCGGACCCCGACGGAGACGCGGATCTCGGGCGCAGAATACTCCTGCGGCGGGGCGAACGCCGTCGTGGGTGGGCTGGCAGACCTCTCCGGCAGGACCGCCAGCGGCACGGGCAGCAAGGGCGGGACGAGGCATTTCGCCAGGACGATCAGCCACAACAGGTATCGTACGTGGGCACTGCGCTTGCGAAGAGCGAAGGAGATCAAGCCCACGATCCCCGCCAGAATCGCGATTTGCCAACCTTGAGCGAGCAGATAGCCAACCACGTGTTGTGCGTACGTGTTCATGGTAGCCACTCCGTAAAAGGTCCGCAGACTACTGCTGCCTCTTCTTTGCCAACTCCCTCAGTCGGTCGATGTCCTCGTCCGTGATCCCGCTGTGTTGAGCCAGGTGCTGCATGAGGGGCACGGGATTCCCGCCGAAGAGACGTTCCACGAGATCGGCAATGGTCTTTCTGATGACGTCGTCCTTCTTCGCCGCGGGGGCGTAGACGAACGCCTTGCCGCGGACGGTGTGTTTGAGATACCCTTTTTCCTCCAGCCGGCGCAGGAGCGTAGCGACGGTCACATAGGTCACCTTGCGGCTGTCCGGCAGCGCGTCGAATACCTGTTGCACCGTGGCTCCCTGGGCCTGCCAGACCAGTCGCAGGATCTCCGTTTCGGCCGGACTCATGGCGGGGCGTTTTTTCTTTGCCATCGCATGTCTCCTATGACGAATGTAATATCTAATATATGACATCTGTCATAGATGTCAACCGGGATTTGTGTGATTTTGGAAAAAAAGTCTTCCTGGCACGCCGAGGCTGCTCTTCCACAGCAGCATTGCATGATCCCGAACCGGGCGATACCATGATGGTGCAATATGAACGGCACCCACGTGACACCAGCGCAGGAGAACATGGAATGAGACGCAGAGAGTTCCTGAAGAGTGGAGCGGTTGTCGCTGGCTCCGTGGCAGCGGGGGGGCTCGCGCAGGGCGCTGAGCCGGAGTGTGATTGTGTGAACGCTCCGAAGCTGCCGCGACGGGCGTACGGGGATACGGGCGAGCGGCTGTCCATCATCGGGTTTGGCGGGCTCGTCGTCAGCGGCGTCGAGCAGGAACAGGCCAATCGCCTCGTCGCCGAGGCGGTCGAGAAGGGGGTGAACTACTTCGATGTCGCGCCCACCTACGGCGATGCCGAGGTCAAGCTCGGACCGGCGCTGGAACCCTATCGCAAGGATGTATTCCTCGCCTGCAAGACGACGCAGCGGACGAAGGAAGGTGCGGCGTCCGAACTCGCGGAATCGCTCCGACGGCTGCGGACGGACCACCTCGATCTGTACCAGCTCCACGCGATTTCCGACGTGCCCAAGGACGTCGATGCAGCGTTCGCCCCCGGCGGGGCGATGGAAGTCTTTTTCGATGCGAAGAAGCAGGGGCAGGTCCGCTATCTGGGTTTCTCGGCGCACTCGGAGGCTGCGGCGCTGGCCGCGATGGAGCGGTATGACTTCGACTCGATCCTGTTCCCGATCAACTTTGCCATGTACTACAAGGTGGATTTCGGCCTTCGCGTGATCGAGACGGCCAAGGCCAAGGGTGTTGCGAGACTGGCTCTCAAGGCGATGGCAAAGCAGAAGTGGCCCGAGGGTGATCCACTTCGACCGCAGTACCCTAAGTGCTGGTATCAACCCCTGGCGGACCGCAACGAGGCCAAGCTGGGCTTGTACTTCACGCTGAGCCAATCAGTCACGGCGGCGATCCCGCCGGGGGATGAGTCCCTGTTCCGGCTGGCTCTGGAATTGGCGATGGATTTCCGCCCGGTTTCCCAAAAGGAAAAGGACTCCCTCCGGCAAATGGCCCAATCGCTGAATCCCGTCTTCGAGCGTCCGGCGTAGGTGCGGAGCCCGCCGTCTTTCCCACTCGTTCGAGTCAAACGCCCTTATGGAGCAGGGCATCGAGCTGCTGGGCTTGGCCCGGCTTCATGTGGTAGCTGTGCTCGGCGTCGGGGAACCGGCCGGCCCGGACCTCTTCGCTGTACTTGCGGAAGGCCTCGATGGACCGGGGACCCAGATCCCCGAAAGCCTTGGCAAACTTCGGGGAACTCTCCAGCGAGAGCCCGAGGATGTCCGGGGTCACGAGGATCTGGCCGTCGCAGCCGGGACCCGAGCCGCAACTGATGACCGGCACCCGCGACCGCTCGGTGATCGTTTGGGCCACCTCGGCGGCTGTCCCCTCGATGAGAAGGGCGGTTGCGCCGGCCTGGATCATCTGCTCGGCTAGGCGGACAAGATTCATCGCAGCGTCTGCGGTCGTGGCCTCCGCGCGGAACCGGCCGACCGTGGTGATCCACTGGGGGAGAATCCCGATGTGGGCCATCACGGGAATGCCGGCGTCGCTGACCGCACGGATTGTGTCAAGGTACGCGCCGGTGGCTTCGATTTTCACCATCTGGGCACCCGCTTCGACGAGGAAGCGTCCTGCGTTGCGGATCGCGTCGGCTGGGCAGGTCTGGTAGGATAGGAAAGGCATGTCGGCGACCAAGTAGACATCTGGGGCGGCTCGGCGAACTGCGGCGGTGATCGTGACCATGAAGTCGAGGGACACCGGGAGCGTGCAGTCGTGTCCGAGGACCAACTGGGCGGCCGAATCCCCGACCAGAATCATGTCGATCTGTGCCTGTGCGGCCAGGCGCGCTGTGGTGTAGTCGTAACAACTGACCGCGACGATTCGCCGGCGGTCTTGCTTGGCTTTCAGCAGGTCCGCAATCGTGATTCGGTTTTCCATCTTCGACGATTCCACAAGGAATTAACAAGCTCTCGGTTATGACCAGGGAACAAAACCCGCCCTCGCCCGTAGAAACGAATAGTTGAGGGTCTAAAATACGCTCATTTTTTCAATGAGCCGCGAAATATTTGACAATTCCACAATTTACTTCTTGAATTCCCTCAGGGAAAGCGTATTTTCTTCTCTGTCTTCGGTTTTCGTTAAAGATTCCGCCTTGCTCTGCACGATGTTAAATGCTGGAGAGCACAAGGCTTTCCGAAGGCCAACAAGTAGCTTTTCATCACCCTCCTCCGAAGCCAGATTCTGTTTGGAATCTGGCTTTTTGTGGCCGTTCTCGTTAGAATGGGCAAGATACACAAGTGTGATTGTATCTATCTTGTTCGTCATGTCAAGCTGAGGGTTCTCCCCTGACTTCCCGGTCGGATCTGAGACGGACTGATTGTCTTGTTGGGCCAGTTGCGGTACGATGCGTGCCTGTGCGCGTCGTGGCGCGGCCGCGATCGATCGGAGTTGTTGTGGAGAACGCATGTGGTTCCTCAAGTGATGTTGGCTGAGCAGGGTCCTCAGGTGTCCCGACTGGTTCACGGTCTGTGGCGCCTGGCCCAATGGAGTCGGGACACGAAGGGAATCGTCGATCTGATCCACGGCTGTCTGGAGCAGGGGATCACGACGTTCGACCACGCCGACGTCTATGGGGACTATGCCTGCGAGAGTCTCTTCGGCGAGGCCCTGGCGCAGGCGGGGGTGGGTCGCGGATCGATCCAGCTCGTCACGAAGTGCGGCATCAAGCCGGTGTCCTCGCAGCGTCCGGGCCGGCGGGTCAAGTCGTACGACACGAGCCGCTCGCACATCGTCGCGTCCGTCGAGAGCTCGCTGCGATGCCTTCGGACCGAGTACATCGATCTGCTGCTGATTCATCGGCCCGACCCGCTCATGGACCCCCGACAGGTCGCCGATGCGTTCGCGAGCCTGCGAGAGTCGGGCAAGGTTCGCCACTTCGGGGTCTCGAACTTCCTGCCTTCTCAGTTCGAAATGCTCGCATCGAAGCTGGATGTCCCGCTCGTGACGAACCAGATCGAGTACTCGGTGATGAACCTCGCGCCCCACGCGGACGGGAGCATCGATCAATGCCAGCGGCTGGACATTCGACCGATGGCCTGGTCGCCGCTCGGCGGCGGTCGCCTGTTCGCGGAGGATTCCGAACAGGCGGTTCGGCTCCGCGAGGCGCTCGGGAGAATCGCGCGGGAGGTCGGCGGGGCGTCCGTCGACCAGGTCGCCATCGCCTGGGTCCTGAAGCACCCGGTGCAGTTCGTGCCGGTGCTGGGCTCGGGCGTCATGGACCGCATCCGCAGTTCGGTTGCGGCGCTCGACATCGAACTGTCGACGGAACAGTGGTTCGAGATCCGCCGGGCCTCGACAGGGCGGGACGTTCCGTAGCCGCCATGTGCGCGCTAGCGGGGTCGTTTGAACCAGCACGTGGTTCGGCCGGAATCGGTAGCGGTCTCCACGAGTTCCCAACCTTGCCGACCCAGGTGGTTGAGCAGCAGGGGCTGGATTCTGCCCGTGCGGGTGCTGGTTTCGATGTTGGTGGGAATGCCCATTCTCTCGAAGAAGAAGACTGGATTGGTGGCCCGAGTATGATTCGAAGCCGTGTGCCAATCGAAGTTGCCGGGCGACTCGACATACATCCCATATTCCCATTGTGCTGGTTCCGGAGCCGCAGCTCCGGTCAATAGCAGGGCCATCGCGAACATGACGACCATACAGGCAATCATCGGGATTTTGTTTGTCATGATTTGTTCTCCCAACGTGGTTCTCCCGGCCAGCGGGCCCGTCCTCTGCCCGACACACATTTTATACCGTAGGAAAAGGCTCGTCCCGACCTCGAAGTAACGGGATTTGGCCTCCGGTGCGGAGTTTCCCCAGGCAGACCACGACTGACGCACGACTCAGTCCTATCGGGCCAACTGCGTCTCGTAGAGCGCCTGGTACACCGGACAGGTTCGGATCAGCTCCTCGTGCCGGCCCTGGGCGATGATCCTGCCATCATTCATGACGACGATCACATCGGCCGCGACGACCGTGCTGAACCGGTGGGCGATGATGAACGTGGTGCGCCCTCGCATGATCTCCTGGGTCGCTGCGTGGATCTTGGCCTCGCTCTCGGCGTCGATCTGGCTGGTGGCCTCGTCGAAGATCAGGATCGCCGGGTTCTTGATGATAGCGCGGGCAATGACAATCCTCTGGAGCTGCCCACCGCTGAGGCCGGTGCCCTGTTCCCCGATCACGGCGTCGTAGCCCTGCGGCAGTTGCATGATGAACTCATGGGCGAAGGCCGCCTTTGCGGCCGCGACGATCTCCTCTTCGCTGGCGCCCTTCCGGCCGTAACGGATATTGGCCCGGATCGTATCGTTGAAGCTGATGATCTGCTGCGTCACCATGCCGATCTGGGCGCGCAGGCTCTCCAGTGTGACATCGGCGATGTCCTGGCCGTCGACGAGAATCTGTCCGGAGTCGGGGTCGTAGAAACGCGGCAGCAGATTGACCAGAGTGGTCTTGCCGGAGCCGTTCGCCCCGACAATCGCCACGTTGCGTCCGGCGGCGACGGTCAGGTTGATCCCGTTGAGGGCCGGGCGCTCGGCCCCGGGATAGGTGAAGACGACCTCGCGGAACTCGACGCTGCGCGAGACCGGCGGCAGAGCGACGGCCCCCGGCTTCTCTGTTTCCACCGGTTCGTCCATGATGCCGAACACGCGTTCCGCAGCGGCGTTCGCCTGCTGCAGTTTGTTCCAGATGTCGCTGGTCTTGCGCGCCGCCTCGGCGGCGCCGCCGAGCAGGCCGAGTATGGCAAAGAACGTCGCGCCCTCGACGTTGCCCTGCGTGACCCACGCCATGCCGGCGATGATGGCTGCGGACCCCGCGATCATGCCGAGCACCTCCAGCACGGGATGCGTCGCGGCGTCGACCCGTGAAATGCGCAACAACTGTTTCAGGAGCCGTTCGTTGATCAGATGAAACCGCTGGCGTTCGTGTTCCTGTTGGCCGTAGATCTTCACGACGCGCAGGCCGGCGACCGTTTCCTGGAGTTTGCCCAGCATTTCGGCGCTCGACTGCAGCGAGCGTTTGGTGGCCTTTCTCATGCGGCGTCCAAACCGGCCGAGCATGAAGACGACCGCCGGGGCGCCACAAAGGAAGATCAGCGCCAACTGCCAGTTGAGCAGCATCGCCATGGCAAGCATGAACATCGCATTGAGCGGCTCTCGCAGGGCCTTGCCCAACAACATCTTGATGGCGGACCCCATGGCGTTGGTGTCGCGCACGATGCGGCTGATCAGATCGCTGGGACGTTCGCTGGCAAACTCGCCAATCGGCATGCGCGTCATGTGCACGAAGACATCTTCGCGCAGCTCGTTGATGCCGATTTGCACTACCTTCTCCGCCAGATAGTCCTGATAGAACTTGGCGATGCAGCGAACGACGGTGATGATCAGCATCGCTGTCATGATCAGGGTGATGGCCGACACCCGACCGTGGGTAGACTGCTCGCGTGGCAGGAAGCTCACCGCCCAGTGGGCGATGCTCAGCCCGCCCAGCGTGGCCTGCCACTTGACGCGTGTGAACACGTTCCAGTCCAGGGTCCGGACGTAGGCATGGTTGGAGGGCGTGTTCAGTTCGAGCGACAGGGGAACGAAACCCTGTTCGGCCCGCCGTTTGACGTCCAGCCGGATGGTCTCCTGCGACGTACTGGCGAGGGCTTGCAGCAGTAGAGGATAGGAACGGTTCTCGCCTGGCAAGGCGATGTCGGTCCCGATGATGTCGCTGATGCAGTCGTCTCTCTTGAGGCCCGCCTTCGCGGCCAGGCTGTTCTCCAGGACGTGTGCCACCAGAAGATGGGTCTGAAGCGAGGGTCCCTCGCCCTCCGACAGTTCCGCGCTCGACGGCACGTGGAACTTCACGCCGTAGGCCGTCTCGCACGTTGTGCGGTCGACCCAGCCGTGCAGCCCTTCGTCGGTCAGCATGACCTTCAGGATGGGAATGATCATGATGAAACTGACCGACAGGAGCATGGCGATGGCCATCGCGCTGACGACCACGACGATCACGCGAGGCCACTGCGGCCAGATGTATGCGAACAAGCGAGTGAACTCTTTCATGTGCGACAGAATCTCTCCGATGGTCGACCGGTTCTGCTGTCAGGTTGGCGGCTTCCGGGGGCCGCCGGCAATCATGGCCTCCGTCTCAATGGGCAGCGCAATGACCTCAAGGGCCCAGACAGCCAGTGCAGACTAGCAGACTCACCCCGCGCGGTCAAGCCTCAAACCCTGTCGAAATACAGTGCCGGGAGGCTCCGGCGGAGTCTGCACACGGTGTTGGAGGGCGGCGTGGCGGTTTAGTACTTCTTGCGGAACTTTGCGGTGGGGATGCTCATCAGCTTGCGGTACTTGGCGACGGTGCGTCGCGCCAGGTTGGGGATTCCCGCCTCCGCCAGCTTTTCTCTGATCTGGTCATCGTTGAGCGGGCGGCTCTTGTCCTCCTCGTCGATGATCTGCTGGAGCTTGACGCGGATAGCTTCCCAACTGTGCGCCTGTCCGCTCGTGTCTTCCGTGCCCCCGCTGAAGAACTTGCGCAGCGGCAGGATCCCCCAGGCGCACTGGAGGTACTTGCCGGACACCGCCCGCGAGACCGTGGCCAGGTGGACGCCCACCTCGTCCGCGATCTTCGCCATGGGCAACGGACGCAGGGACAGGGGACCCTGCTCGAAGAAGTCCTTCTGGTGTCGGACGATCGCCCTGGCGACCTTGAGCAGGGTGTTCTTTCGCTGCTCGATCGCCTCGATGATCCAGTGGGCGGACCGGATGTTGCTCAGGAGGAACTTCCTGGTGTTGTCACTGACGTGATTATCCTCGGCCATCCTCGTGTAATAGGGGCTCAGTCTCAGGCTCGGCAGGCTGTCGTCGGCGAGCCGGACCGAGAAGTCGTCCGAGCTGTCTTTCGCCTCCACGATCACATCCGGCGTGATCGGGATGCTCTCGTTGCGCCCGACCTGCAAGCCCGGCGAAATATCCAGCTTGCGGAGCCGCTCGATGGCGAGATTGAGCCGCTCGATGGTGCAATCCATCTTCTTGGCGATCTCCGGCAGACGGTTCTCGAGCAGGGCGTCCATGTGATCGCTGACGAGACGATATTCGAAGTTCATGTCCTCGCTTCGCTGGGCCAGTTGGATGAGCAGACATTCGCGGATGTCGCGGGCCCCGACGCCGGGCGGGTCCAGCTCCTGGACGAGCCGGAGGGCCTCCTGCAGATGCTCCGGCGTGAACGCGGTCTGGTCCTTGTTGTGCAGTTGCTCCAGCGGGACGCCGACATACCCTCGCGCGTCGATGTAATCGATGATTGCCTGGCCGGCCTTCTTGACGGGCTCCTCGGCATCGACGAGACGCCACTGCTCGGTGAGATACTCGTGCAAGGACTGCGGCGGGGCGGCGGTGTTCTTGATGGCCTCCAGCTTGAGGTCCTTCTCGTCGTCATCGGAGTGACTCCGGTAGGGGCCCGATTGATCGATGAGGTCCTTGAACTCATCCCCCAGGTTGCCGAGCCGCTCGAAATCCTGGGCCTGGTTCTTGACGTCCACGACCAGGGCCTTCTCGTCCGCGTCGTCCTCCGGCGGGACCTCGGGCGGCGCCTCCGTCTCGTCCGGGCTCGAATTGTCGTCGAGTTCGAGAATGGGATTGCTGTTGAGTTCCTGCTCGATGCGCTCCTGCAGGGCTAGAATGGGGAGCTGGAGGATTTCCATGGATTGGATCATATGCGGAGCGAGCTTCATCCGCTGCTCCATCCGCATCTGTCCTGTCATTTCCAGCTTCATGGAATCACCTGTACACCCCAATTGGCGCTCAATTCGACGAATCTCAACCTATGATAGCTTCGTCGTGAGTTTCGTCAACAACCCCCTGGTGGTCCGGCCGCTTTCCCCTGCATTCTCCGTTCGGAGTGCATCTCTGCACAGGGAGTGTCCCCGCTCGACGGAACAGGTGTGCGAGAGTGTGCGACCTGCGGAGAGATGCCTGGTCCCCAGCGTTCACTACTCGATGGCCTGCCGGCCGAGGATGGCGTCGGTGAGGATGCGACCGCTGGCGTATTCGATCGTGCCGCCGGTCGGCAGCCCGCGCGCCAGACGCGTGATGCGAACGCCGAACGGCCGGAGAACCGAGCTGATGTAGAGCGAGGTGCCATCTCCCTCGATGTTGGGATTGGTCGCCATGACGATCTCCTTCACCTCGCCCGCGCGGACCCGTTCCACGAGCTTGTCGATCGTCAGATCACTGGCATTGACGCCCTCCAGGGGCGCGATGTGTCCGCCCAGGACATGATAGAGCCACTTGCAGGCCCCGGTCTTCTCGAGGCTGATGACGTCCTTGGGCTGCTCGACCACGCAGATCAGACTCCGATCTCGCCGCGTGTCGGAACAGATCTGGCACAGATCCGATTCGGACAGGTTGCAGCAGACCCGGCACCGCTTGATCTTCGTCTTGACGTCGCGAATGGCGTCGGCCAGGGCCATGGCGGTCGGCGCGTCGCTCTTGAGGACGTGAAACGCAAGCCGCTCGGCGGTCTTCGGCCCGATCCCGGGCAGTTTCCCAAATTCTTCGATCAGTCGATTCAGCGTGGCGGTGTAGGCGCTACTCATAGCGAAAGAAGCTCACTCCTGGAACTGTGTCATTGGTTTTCTTCGATCTTGGTGATCGTCGCATCGAGGCCGACGAGGACGATCTTGACCGCCGGATCGCCGACGATCTCGTATCGCTTCTGGGCATTGGGCTTTGCCGGGTTGCCCTCGCGCTGGGCCGACGGTGCGGCGGCCAGAGCGAACTTCACGCGGACGGTCTGCCCCAAATGCTCGCTCAAGAACGAGGCGATCTGGTCCGCCCGCCCGTTGCTCTCGCACATGTGCTTCTGCATCCCGCCGGTCGGAGGGAACTCGATGACCAGCGTGTTGTCCGTGAGTTCCCGTGGCGCCGAGCCGGTCAGGAGTCCGGCGGTGCCGTTGCCGAGCCTCGTCCGGATCATCTCCAGGATCTCCGGCCAGTCCTGCACGAGATCCGCGGACGCCGAAGGGGCCTTCGACTGGCCGAGCAAGGGGAGTTCTTCCACTCTTGCCGGTCTCTCATCAGGATGGGCCGCTGGTGCGATGGGCTTCGGCGCCGGTCTATCCTCGGTCAGCAGTTTTTTTTTAACGGCGCCGGGCGCACCCTGGGCCTGAGCCATCAGCTCGTCCACGTTCATGAAGTGCTCGCTCAGAGCGAATCGCAGCAGCGAGGCATCGAGCAGGGCCCTCGGCGTGTCGCTGTTCTTGATGGTCCAGCGGAGTTTCTCGAGGGCGGTGATGTTATAGATGAGGGCGGCGGCGTCGAATTTCCTGGCCAGAGCATCCGCCTTGGCCTTTTGGTCGGCCGTGAGGATCACGAGGTCCGTATTGGCGCCCGCCGAGCGGAGGACCAACAGATCGCGCATCGACTCGATCGCCGCGTCAACGATCTGGATCTCGCCCAACCCGGTGCAGACGAGGTCCTCGATCGCGGTGAGCGTGCCCGCGGCGTCGTGCTCCGCAATTCGCTCGATGAGCCGGTGGATCTTCTCCGCGTTGGGCCGGCCCAGGAAATCCTCCAGGAGCTGCGCCGTCAGGGGCTGGATGCCCGTGCTGATGAGCCGGTCCAGGAGGCTCAAGGCGTCCCGCATCGAACCATTGGCCATCCTCGCCACAGGCAGGATCAGGTCCTCCTCGAAACCGATGCCCTCCTTCTTGAGGATCGTCTTGAGCTGCTCGGCGATCACCTTCGGACTGATATTGGCGAAGTCGAACCGCTGACATCGGGACTGGATCGTCGCGAGGACCTTGTTCGGCTCGGTGGTTGCGAAGATGAACTTCACATGCTCCGGCGGCTCCTCCAGCGTCTTGAGCAGGGCGTTGAACGCCGCGGTGGTCAGCATGTGCACTTCGTCGATGATGTAGATCTTGTAGCGGGCGCGGGCCGGACGGTAGATGGCGTTCTCCCGCAGCTCGCGGATCTCGTCGACGCGGTTGTTCGAGGCGCCGTCGATCTCGATGACGTCGATGTCCTCGCCGGTGTTGATGGCGACGCAACTGCTGCACTTGAGGCACGGCGTCGTCGTCGGCTCCTTCGCCTCCAGGCAGTTCAGCGCCTTGGCGAGGATTCGGGCCATGGTGGTCTTGCCCACGCCGCGGGTGCCGGTGAACAGATAGGCATGGGCGACCCGGCCGGTCTCGATCGCGTTCTTGAGCGTTCGCGATATCGGCTCCTGTCCCACAACGTCGTCGAACGTCTGGGAGCGGTATTTGCGTGCTAGGACGGTGTAAGCCATGGCGATTTACTATTGACGATTTACTATTTACTATTGCTTCGCGTCGTGCGCCTTGATGAGACGAAGATCGAGGTCAGTTCCTTGCCCTCGGCGAGCAGCAAACCGACCTTCTTCGTCGCGAGCAGACTTTCCTCCAACAGGAACTCCATCCAGAAGCAGGATTCGTCCGCCTCTTCGACAACGATACTCAGCTTGGCGACAAACGCGGCTCTCGACTGTGCCAGGCAGGCGGCCCGGTAGTTCGCCGCCGCACCGGTTGAACAGCGAATCAACTGGGACCGGATGTGCCGCCCGAGCGGTGTCTCCGGCAAGGCCAAGGCCAATTTCACGCAACGATGTGCGAACTGCGTAATCCTCGCAAGCAACTCCTGTCGATTCATGGGGATCTCCCTCCGACTCTCAAATCGCAAATGGTAAATCGCAAATCGTCGATTCAAAAAGATCGGCCGGGTGCCCCCACACACGGCTGAGCGTCCGCTTATGGCTGCTCGGTTCCCCGCCTGACCAGGTTCACGGGCTCGGCCTGCATGGGACCCGGCCGGCGAAAGGGTCCCCCACGCGACACGGCGCAACGGAGAGCCCATCATATCCCCACTATTCCCGAATCAAAGAGCCTGCGGCAGATCCCGGATGCCTATTGTCGCCCAGGGATCCAACCGACAGGGGGGTACTATACCACACCCACCGGCGTCTTGCCAGCAAAAGATTCATTTTTCGCATGCAGTCACGGCGTGTCCACGTGGGTCTGTGGCCATCCGGGAGGGGTGGAAGCCCCAGGTCGTCCGAACCTGTTCGTAGTGACGCCGTAAGGCGTTGTCTTCTCGGCACTTGGGAGTATGCCCCCTTCGACGCGTTCAGGGCAGGCTCTCACGACTACGCTGCGACAGGTCGCGATGAGTTCGGTGTATCTGAGCCGAGACGGATTTGTTCTTGCGAATCCCCAGGTCGAGATGGTAGAATGAAGACAGCTTGAGAAACGAAGGCGGGCCGTGGTTTTGTCATAACGTTCGTTGCTATCATAATTTCGTTTCTCTTTCATATCCCGCCGGCCTTTGCAAGTGGAGGGTTTTCTGTGCGCCAGCGGAGCGGCGTACGCTCGGGCAGCGCGCTCGTCATCCATATTCTCATCATCCCATTTGCCGAAGGAGGCGAAACATGCGGAGCCATAGAAGAACCCGAGTGCCAGCCCTTCTGTACATCCTGGTCCTGGCCCTCAGTCCACGCGGTTCGGCTAGGACGATCTCCGTGGACGACGACGGCCCGGCGGACTACGCCACGATCCAGGCCGCCATCGACGCCGCAGTTGACGGAGACACGGTGATCGTCCAGCCCGGCACCTACACCGGCGCCGGCAATCGCGATGTCAGCTTCAAAGGCAAAGCGATCACCGTGCGAAGCACCGATCCCAACGATGCGTCCATTGTTGCCTCCACGGTGATCAACTGCCAGGGCACGGAGACGAATCCACACCGTGGCTTTCAGTTTACTTCGGGGGAAGGCCCGAAATCCATTCTGGCCGGACTCAAGATCACAAATGGGTACGGACCCCGAATCCGGTCGGGGAATTGGAACATATCCGTCGGTGGGGCGGTCTTGTGCCTCCGATCCGGGCCAACCATTCGTAACTGCCAGATCATTGGAAATGCTGCAAGGCACAATGGTGGCGGCATCTATTGCATGGACGCGGAGACAACCATAGCAGCGTGCGACATAGTCCGCAACACGGCTCAAGGTGGAGGAGGTGGCCTGTACTTTTCCGGCTCCAAAGCGATCATCGACAGATGTGTGATCCGAGGCAACACCGCGCATTCCTTCGGCGGTGCGATAAGCCTCGGCGCAGTGCAGGCAACCATCAGCAATTGTCTCCTGGCTACGAACATGGCCGAGGGGGATGGTGGAGCAGTCTGCTGCGGTTCTGACGTAGTGTTGTTGATGACAGGCTGTACGGTCGCGGACAATATCGCGGCAGGTGATACTGGATACCAGAGCGTCGGTGGTATCGATCCCGACTATCCCTATCTCCAGAACGCCGTTACGTTGACGAATTGCATCGTTTGGAACAACCATGCCGGAGGCAAGTGCAACAGGTCGACGCAGATCTCACCGTATCCCATTACCGTTCTCCACTCTTGCGTCTTGGGATGGGCGACGGACTCGGGAGATGACAGCAACACCGGGGCAGACCCACTTCTGACTCCTGACTATCACCTTCAGGCAGAATCGCCCTGCATCGATGCAGGCGATCCCGAGGCTCCTGACATCTCTCCAAGCTGGGATATCGATGGTGAACCACGTGTCTTTGGCAGCCGTGCTGACATCGGGTGCGACGAGTTCGTTGATGCGGACAAGGACGGACTCCCGGACGGTTGGGAAGTCGTCTGGTTCGACTCTGTCGAGGTGTTCTCAGGCGGAGATAACCCTGATGGGGATGCTCGGGAGAATGCTCAGGAATATGACCAAGGGGGGAACCCGCACTTTCCATCGGGCATCTGCTATGTCGATCCTGATCATGGTGACGACTCCTCGGATGGCTTGGCTGCAATTTGGGACGGTATTCACGGGCCTAAGGCCACGATCCAGGCGGCTGTCGACTATGTTGGTTCTCGTGACGGCGACGAGGTCGTATTGCTGCCGAGTATCTACAGCGGACAAGGAAATCGGGACATCGATCTTCGCGGCAAGGCAGTTACCGTACGCGGCACAGACCCCAACGATCCTGCTGTTATTGCCTGTACCACCATTGATTGCGACGGGCGGATGGAAGAGGCACATCGGGGCTTCATCTTCATGTCGGGAGAGACAAATTGCTCCAAGGTCGAGGGCCTGAGTGTGGTCAGAGGTTGGACGAATGAAGACGGAGGAATTATCAAGTGCAGTATCGGCAGCAGTCCCGCCTTTTCGAACTGCGTGTTCTCACAAGGTAGTGCTGTCCAATGTGGAGGGGCCGTCTACTGTGGATTCTACTGTAATCCCGTGTTCCTTGGCTGCTCGATCAAGAACAGTGCGGCCGAGCACGGAGGGGGCGTCTATTCCGGCGAGCACAGCAGTCCTCGCATTGCGCAGTGCCTGATTGAGGCCAATTTGGCCAAGGAGAGTGGAGGAGGCATCTACACGGGAGGAATGAGCCAGCAAGCAGGTCCTCTGATTACGGGTCGCAGGATCACCGGCAATCTGGCTTCCGACGGGGGCGGGATTCTATGTGATCGGTCGGAAGCAACGATCATGAACTGTGTCGTGAGCAAGAACACGGCCACGGATTCGGGCGGAGCGGTCACTTGTTGGCAGGGCGGCCCCTCTTTTACCAACTGTACTATCTCATGCAATCAAGCTGTCCGGTTTGGAGGGGCCTTTGCCGGAGATGGAACAGGACGGCGGGCTGTGTTGTTCGAGAACTGTATCCTCTGGGGCAATGAGGCTGCTGAAGGCGATGCCATAGCTCGCACAGGTTGCAGCACTGTTGCCGGTTGTCCCTTTGTCGAGGTTGTCTTCTGCTGCCTGCCGGACGACGTGGGTGCTTTTCTTTCGGGAGCATCCTACGGGTGGGAGATTGACTTCGAAGCGAGTTGCTTTTCCGCTGATCCGCAGTTCGTGGACTGGCAGGCGGGCGACTACCGCCTGATGTCCGATTCCCCGTGTATCGATGTGGGCACGAATGCCCCGGTTCACGGCATCCCTGAGACGGACGTCGATGGCGAGCCCCGCGTCGTTGACGGGGACGCGGATGGTGACGCGGTTGTTGATCTGGGAGCCCATGAGTTTCAGAGGTAACGCACCAGTTCGATTGAGAGGCTTGCGATGGACTACACATATTGCGATATCGCCAAGATGATCGACCATTCGCTGTTGAATCCTGTGCTGACCGAGCGGGAACTGGAGCAGGGGTGCCGGCTGGCGGTCGAGTACGATGTCGCGAGCGTCTGCATCCTGCCGTATTACCTCAGGCGGTGTTCCGAGATTCTCAGAGGCAGTACTGTGAAGGCGAGCACGACGATTGGCTTTCCGCATGGGGGACATACGACCGCGGTCAAGATCTCGGAGGCCAAGCAGGCTCTCGCCGACGGCGGGCAGGAGCTGGACATGGTCGTCAATATCAGCAAGGTCCTCAGCGGCGATTGGGAGTATGTCCGCTCGGAGTTGGCCGCGGTGATCGACCTCACGCACCAGCATGAGCAGAAGGTCAAGGTGATCTTTGAGAACTGCTATCTGAACGACGGTCAGAAGATCAAGCTATGCGAGATCTGCGGCCAGCTCGGGGCCGACTGGGTGAAGACCTCCACGGGCTACGGCTCAGGCGGCGCGACGATGGAGGACCTCAAGGTGATGCGAAGCCATTCGCCTGCGCACGTGCAAATCAAAGCGGCGGGCGGCATTCGCGATCTTGACAAGCTGCTGGAAGTCCGGGCCCTGGGAGTCACCCGCGTCGGCGCCACGCGGACGGCGGAAATCCTCGACGAGTGCAGACGACGATTGGGGTTGGAATAGGCCTTCACAGATCGTCGCGCGGTGTCATTCTGAGCGAAGCGAAGAATCCGGGCTGCGGACCTGGGATGTCTCGCGTTCGGTTGCCAGGTGATTGGTTTCGCTTGCCAGGACGAGGTGCGCGATTTGGAGGCGAATCCTCAGTATCGCGGGACCTCGTCCTCCGACACCTCGGTGATCGTCATGTTCTCCTCGTGCTCGTCGAAGCTCCAGACGGTGACGATGCCGTTGCTCTCCTTGACCTCGCAGACCTTGCACGGCTCGAACTTCGTCCCGTTCCAGACCCAGCGGACGGTGATCGGGCCGTACATGATGTTCGGGTACTTGACCGGATCGCACCTTCTCGCATCGACCTTGCCGAATTTCTTCGTCGGTCGGGAGGGGATCGACGGCAGGACCTGGTTATCGGGCATAGGACTGGCCGGAGGCCGTGTAGCGGCGACCTCGGCACGAGGCGTTTCGGGCTGGATTCTCTCGGGCTGTACCAGAGGGATGCTGTCCAGGGACTCGGTCGCCTGTCCGACATCGCTGCGGGTGTCTGCGTTGCCCGGCTCCGGCGGCTGGTTGCTGAACAGCAGGACGACCAGCGCCGACACGATGATGACCAGTTCCAGTCGAGTGAGCTTTGCAGGCATATTCGGCATTGTTCCCTCGGCCCGCTGCACGGGCCGCTCCATCGGGCAGGATTGCCGGGTCCGAAAACAGCAGACCCGTATCCTCCGCGAAGACCATCGGCCGTTTCCGGGCCTCAGTTAAAGTATAGGGCGAGTTTTTGGACCCGCCAACCGCGCCGTGCCCGGCCGCCAGATCGACGTGGACGACGCCATCGGATGTGTGCCACCCGTTGTCCTTCTTATCGGCGGGGGACATTGGGCTCCGTGGGCCCAAAGTAGTAGAGGGGAGGCAGATGGCTCTCGCCGATGGTGAAGTAGCCGGCGCCCTGGGCGTCGAAGCAGATGCCCTCGCCTTGCCGCTCGCGAGGCAGTGCCAGCCGCACCCGCTTGCCTTCGAACGCGCGCCACAGCGGCTCGCCCGCGGGTCGGACCCACAGCGAGGCGCCCAACATGCCTCGCACGATCACACGCCGGCCGTCGGGCGAGACGTCGCCCGCTACTGCAAAACCCCAGGGCAGCTTCGTTACGCGTTTCATCTTCGTTGGTTCTGTCGTCGATTGGGGATAAACCGCCAGGTACACCTTGGACGGCATCTCCCGCTTCGAGATGATGTAGAGGTCTCGGGTCTGCGGATCGACGAGCAGGGTCTCCGCGTCTCGCGGGCCGTCGGGGTAGGTGAGTCGGATGGCGTCCGCCGGACCGATCTCCATCGGCTTGAAGGGCACGGCTGGATCGATTCTCGGCTCGGGAACCCGGTAGACCGTGACACCAGGGTAGATCGCATCGTTATCCCCGATATCGCCGATGTAGAGGTACGGCTGATTGGGCTCGGGACCGGGACCCACCGCGATGTCTTCCCAGTCACGGGCCGTGACGCCTGCGAAGTTGCACACGCCGAGAAACTCGGCCTTGTCGTTGATCGCGAAGATGCGGGCGGAGTCGCCGGAGTCGTTGTGGACCCAGAGCACGCCGGGATTCTGCCGACTGGCGACGATGCCCGACGCCTCCCGAACGAGATCGCTTTGCACGACGCCCACCCTGCGTCCAGGGTCGAACTCGCCCGACTTGGCCGCCAGCGTGCAGGAGCAAGTCAGCAGCAGACCTGCGCACAGCGACGAACACAGCGAGCGGACGCCTGATCTTCGTTTCATCTTCATCCTTCCATATTCAACGGTTGCCATTCTATCGCTTGCCCAGCGGGCGGGCAACGGGACGCATTGACCATTGCATTCTCCGGAACGACCACTATACTCGCTCTTGTTGCTGCTGGTGAGGACCCGACAGCGGCGCGTATTGGAGGATGACACATGGTTCAGACGAGCGCGTTGGCCACGGTTGGCAAGTCGATCCGGCGCAGCGGTCGCGGAAAGACGGCCGCGAGACCTGCTCCGGCAGCCAAGATCTCCCGCCTGCGCAAACCGGAGGAGATGTCTCTGGAACAATGGCAGGTCGCGCTGCGACGTCAGTTCGCCCAGCGACAGGACTACCGTGCGACGAATCTGGGCGCCGAGCCGGTCTTCTCGGAATTCCTTGTGACGAACCCCATGACCGGCGGCGAATACCGCGTGGCGATTCGCGGCCAGGGGCTGGGCGACAATTATTGTTCCTGCCCGGACTTCGCGGTGAACACGCTGGGAACCTGCAAGCACATCGAGTGGCTTCTGGGCAAGCTCCGTCTGCGGCGGGGGGCGTCGTCGGCTTTTTCCGAGGGGTTCCGGCCCGCCTATTCGGAGGTGTATCTTCGCTACGGCGCCCGGCGCGAGGTGATCTTTCGACCGGGGACCGAGTGCCCCAAGGGTCTGCGGCGGCTTGCTGCGGGTTACTTCGATGCGAGCGGCGTCCTTCGCGACCCCGGATACCGGCGGTTCGAGTCGTTTCTCCGACAGGCAGCCGCCTTCTCGCATGATCTGCGGTGCTACGACGACATGCTGGACTTCGTCGCGGAGGTGCGGGATCGGACGACGCTGGCCGAGCGGCTCGATGAGGCATTCCCGATCGGCATCGAGAGCCCGGCGTTCCGGGATCTGCTGAAGGTCCCTCTGTATCCGTACCAGCGGGAGGGGGCCCTGTTCGCCTCGCGGGCCGGACGCAGTCTGATCGCCGACGATATGGGACTTGGCAAGACGATCCAGGCGATTGCCGCCTGCGAGATTCTCGCGAAGATGGCGGGGATCGAGCGGGTCCTGATCGTCTGTCCGACCTCCCTGAAATATCAATGGAAACAGGAGATCGAGAAGTTCTGCGGCCATCCGGCTCTTGTGGTCGAAGGGGGCTTGGCCCGTCGGGCCGAGCTGTACGCGGGCGCCGGGTTCTACAAGATCATCAACTATGACGTGGTGCATCGGGACCTGGACGCGATCCGCGGATGGGGTCCCGAGGTCGTCATCCTGGACGAGGCGCAGCGGATCAAGAACTGGAAGACCCGTCGGGCCCAGAGCATCAAGAAACTCGAGTCGAAGCACGCGATCGTGCTGACCGGGACGCCTCTGGAGAACCGCCTGGAGGAGCTCCATTCCATCGTAGAGTTCGTGGACCGCTTCCGCCTGGGACCGGTGTTCCGCTTCCTCGCGGAGCACCAGCACGTGGACGAGACCGGCCGGACCGTCGGCTACAAGAACCTCGACACGATCGGGCGGACGCTGGCCCCGATCCTGATCCGACGGACGAAGAAGCAAGTCCTCCAGCAACTGCCTGAGCGGCTCGACAAGAACTACTTCGTGCCCATGACCAAAGAGCAGATGACGCACCACGAGGAGAACCGCGAGATCGTCGCGAGGATCGCGTCCAAGTGGCGCCGGTTCGGGTTCCTGTCCGAAGCGGACCAGCGTCGGCTGATGATCGCCCTGCAGAACATGCGGATGAGCTGCAACAGCACCTACCTGCTCGACCGAAAGACTGACTTCGGCTGCAAAGCCGACGAGCTGCTCTCGGTCCTGCAGGAATCGTTCGAGCGGCCCGAGGACAAGGCGGTGGTCTTCAGCCAGTGGCTGGGCACGCACGAACTGCTCGTGAGCCGGCTGGAGTCCGCGGGCTTGGGATACGCGCTGTTTCACGGGCGGATCGATTCGAGGGACCGCAGGGACCGGATTGCCCAGTTCAAGGAAGACCCGAAGTGCCGCGTCTTTCTCTCCACGGACGCCGGCGGCGTCGGCCTGAACCTGCAGAACGCCTCGACAGTCGTGAACATGGACCTGCCCTGGAACCCCGCGGTGCTGGACCAGCGGATCGGCCGGGTACACCGTCTGGGCCAGCACCAGCCCGTCCGCGTGGTCAACTTCGTTGCCCAGGGGACCATCGAGCACAGCATGCTGTCGGTCCTGGCGTTCAAGCAGTCCATGCTCGCGGGCGTGCTCGACGGAGGGCAGAGCGAAGTCTTCCTCGGCGGCTCCCGACTGAAGCACTTCATGGAGTCGGTGGACCGCGTGACCGGGTCGATTCCGCCCGCCATGCCCGCGCCGGAGGACGCACAGGAACGAGCCTCCGAGACGGCTGCGTCGCGGGAGCCCGCACACGCACGGGCGACCGGGCGAACGGAGTGGGAGGGCCTGCTGTCCGCGGGATTGACCTTCCTGAACAAGCTGGGCTCTGCCCTCGCCGTCGAGGGCAGAGGGCCAGTCGAGGTGGGCGCGGGACTGCGGATCGAGACAGATGCGGCGAGCGGCCAGCGGCACCTGAAGCTGCCGGTGCCGTCGAAGAAGGCGCTCAGCGACCTCGCGGGCCTGCTCAGCCAGTTGGCGGAAAGATTGTGACAACCAACACAAGGAACCATCGATGAATCATTGCACTGCCGGTTTGTTTTCAGCGACCCTGCTCGTCGCCTGCTCGCAGGTGGTCGTGGCCGCCCAGCAGGACGACCCCTATTTGTGGCTCGAAGAGGTTCGGGGCGAGAAGGCCCTGGAGTGGGTCAGAGCCCGCAACGGCGCGACGCTGGCGGTCCTCCAGGCCCAGCCGGGATTCCAGGAGACCTATGACAAGGCCCTGGAGATCCTCAACTCCAACGTGCGAATTCCCTACCCGCAGATCCTGGGCAGATACCTCTACAACTTCTGGCAGGACGAGAAGAACGAACGCGGCCTCTGGCGCCGCACGACCTTGGAGCAGTACTGCACTGCGTCGCCGCAATGGGAGGTCCTGCTGGACATCGACCAACTCTGCCGGGATGAGGGCGAGCAGTGGGTCTTCAAAGGGGCCGGCGGCCTGTACCCCCGCTATGACCGCTTCCTCGTCCATCTCTCGAAGGGCGGCGGGGACGCGGTCGTGGTTCGCGAGTTCGATGCGGCGGCCAAGCGGTTCGTCGCAGACGGGTTCGTCCTGCCCGAGGCCAAGAGTGACGTCTGCTGGCGGGACCGCGACTCGCTCTACGTCGGGACGGACTTCGGGCCGGAGAGCCTGACGGATTCCGGTTACCCGCGCATCGCCAGGCTCTGGAAGCGGGGGACCCCTCTGGATAGCGCCGAAACGGTGTTCGAGGGCGAAGGGAAGGACGTTGAGGTGGGCTGTGTGACGATCAACACGCCCGAGAGGCGGTACGACGTTGTCCATCGCGGCATCACCTTCTACACCTCGCACACCTACGTAATCGAGAAGGACCGGCCGCTGAAACTCGAGATCCCGGACGACGCCGACTTCGGCGGATTCTTCAAGAACCAACTGCTCGTCAAGCTCAAATCCGACTGGAAGCTGGGTGCGAACACCTATCGGCAGGGAGCCCTGATCGCCATCGACTACGACAAGTACCTGAAGGGGGACCGGGCGTTCCATGTGATCGTCGAGCCGAACGACCGGTCCAACGTCGTCTCGTTCGCGGACACCCGCAACATGCTCCTGGTTCATCTGCTGGACAACGTGCGCAGCGAGCTGTACGCGTTTCGCCTGGAGGGCGGTCGATGGTCGAAGGAGCGGATCGACGCCCCGTCGCTGGGCACGCTGGGCGTCGTCTCCACGGACGACCGGTCCGATCAGTACTTCTTCACGTACCAGGGCTTCCTCAAGCCGACGAGTTTGTACTACGTCCCGGACGGCGGCCCGATGCGCGAGGTCAAGGCGCTGCCGCACTTCTTCGACGCCAACGGCCTGACGACGGAGCAGTGTCAGGCGACCTCCCGCGACGGCACGCAGATTCCCTACTTCGTGGTCCGACCCCGCGATGTGAAGGCCGACGGCACGAATCCGACGCTCCTGTACGGCTACGGCGGCTTCGAGATCGAGATGCTGCCCAGCTACTCGGCCACCACGGGCGCCTGCTGGCTGGCCCGGGGTGGTGTCTACGTCCTGGCCAATATCCGCGGCGGCGGCGAGTTTGGTCCCGCCTGGCACCAAGCGGCGCTCAAGGCCAATCGCCAGCGGGCCTACGACGATTTCGCCGCGGTGGCCCAGGACCTGATCCGACGCAAGATCACCTCGCCCGCCCACCTCGGCATCATGGGCGGCTCCAACGGCGGACTGCTCATGGGCGTCGAGTTCACCCAGCGACCCGACCTGTACAACGCGGTGGTCTGCATGGTCCCGCTGCTCGACATGAGACGGTACAACAAGCTGCTGGCCGGCGCCAGTTGGATGGCCGAGTACGGCGATCCCGATGTCCCCGAGGAGTGGGCCTATATCAGCAAGTACTCGCCCTATCACAACCTGCGAGCCGACGGCAAGTACCCGCACGTGTTCTTCTACACGTCCACCGCGGACGACCGCGTACATCCGGGCCACGCGAGGAAGATGGCCGCGAAGATGGAGGGGATGGGCCAGAAGGTCTACTACTACGAGAATCTGGAAGGGGGGCACGCCGGCGCCGCGATCAACAAGCACTTAGCCCTGCGGACGGCACTGACCTACAGCTATCTCTGGATGCAACTTCGGTGATTTGATTCGGAAGGGCTTGATGTTCGTTATCCTGAACGGAGCATAGCGGAGTGAAGGATCTGGCCTGGGACCGAAGGAAACCTCCTGGCCTGTGCCCGGATCCTCCGCTGTCGCTCAGGATGACGAAGTCGGAAGCGCGAGGGAAGCCTCGTGAATCGGCATGACGGCAGCTCAGCCGAACTGGTCCTTGTGGCGTCGCAGCTCCGCGAAGACCTCGACGGCTCCGGCGCCGGCCATGCCCACGGCGGCCTTGACCTCAGGATGATCCGCCAGCAGGAAGAGGTTCGTCGCTCGCTCCTGGGCGATGGTGGACGGGACGGTCAGGCATCCGTACTCGACGGCCTTCTGCACCTCCGCCAGACGGTCCCGCAGACGCCGGCTGTCCGGCAGGGTGGCGACGGCGAACTCGTGGTTCTCCAGCGCGTAGTCGTGGCCGCAATAGACGAGCGTCTCTGGGGGCAAGGCCGCGAGCCTCTGCAGCGACTGCCACATCGTGCGTGCGTCGCACTCGATGAGTCTGCCGCAGCCGCCGACGAAGAGCGTGTCGCCCGTGTACACGACCCCCGGCTCGTCCTCATTGTGCGGCGGGATATAGTAACAGACCGAGGTTCGCGTGTGTCCCGGCGTCGCGAGCACCTCGACCCGGATTTTGCCGAACGTCAGTACGTCGCCCTCGGTCACCGTGCAGTCGGAGATCGGGATCAGGCTGCGATCGACCCCGATGACCTCGCATCGCGTCCTGGATCGCAGTTCCGCCGTGCCGCCCGCGTGGTCCCAGTGATGGTGCGTCAATAGAACGGCCGCCAGAGACAGACCCTGTCCCGCCAGGGCGTGTAACACGACGCCGGCATCGCCTGGATCGACAACGCACGCGCGATGGTCGCCACACGAGTGGAGGTAGATCAGGTTGTCGCCCAATGCCTGGATCGTGGTCACGTCTGCCAAGATCAGTTGCCCTTCCAAGTCGCTCTTGAGCTTGCTTATCCGATTCGTGCCTGAGATTCAGTCGCCGGCCCGCCGGGTTCGCTACTGGACAGCGTATCGGGCCGGCCATTGCGTGTCAAGGTTGCCATTGTTGTCTATATTTTATCGGAAGAATGCTGAATACGCTATTTTGCGTGTTCGTATGCATAGTCCAGCTCATTTTGGGGAATTGGCGTTAAGTGGCGTTGATAAAGTGACGACACAGACGACGTGCGAACGACAGACAGAGATTCACTGATAAAAGAGGTGGGAGTATGTCTGAAACGATGGAGGCCAAGCATACACGGGTCGCGGACAGTCTCAAGAACGACCACAAATACCTGACTTTTGCCCTCGGCGATGAGGAATACGGGCTGGAGATTCTCAAAGTCCGCGAGATCATCGGCTACATGGACATCACCGGGGTGCCCCAGACCCCGTCCCACATCAGGGGCGTGATCAATTTGCGCGGGCGGGTGATTCCCGTCGTCGATCTGAGAACCAAGTTCGGCATGGCGACCTCCGAGGTGACGGACCAGACCTGCATCATCGTCGTGGAGACGACCGACCGAGGCCGGGAGTTCTGCACGGGCATCGTCGTAGATCGCGTCCAGGAGGTCCTGGATGTTCGCGCGGAGGATATTGAGCCGGCGCCCGAGTTCGGCGCCGATGTGGACACACAGTTCATTCGGGGTATGGGCAAAGTCGGCGACCGCGTCAAGATTCTGCTCGATATCGACCGGGTCCTGACCGGTGCGATCGAGGGCGGGACCGGCGCGGAGCCAGAGGGCACAATGTTCGAAGAACCCCGCACCAATGAGTCCTTATAGGAGACTGAACATGCGTCGTACACTGTCGCTGGGCAAGAAACTGATCGTGACAAGCCTGCTGCTGGTTCTGCTGCCCATGTTGGTCGTGGGTTTGATTGCGTTTGGTTCCCTGAAGGCGTTCGGCTCGTCCGCCGCGTCGCAGACCGCCGAAGCCCTGGAGGAGAACGCCAGGCAGATGCTGGCAGTCGGCGCCAAGAATGACCGCAGTCTCGTGACGGAGTTCGTCACCCGCGTGGAGGTGGACGCACATAAGCTAGCCCAGTCCAGCGCTCTGGCCGATTACCTGGCTGCACAGACCGGCGAAAGCGCCATGTGGCGCGACGTGGTCTGCCAGCAGATCCAGGCCATCATCGAGGGCATCGATCGGATGTGCCAGACGCAGCAGGCCTTTCTCGACAAGGTCCTGTCCCACAACCTGAAGGTCGCCGGGCACGTGCTCAGTGCCGCCGGTGCGGTAGCGACTTCCGCGGAGGAACACTGTTGGCATGCCGTCAACCAGTTCAGCCACGAGGTCCAGGAAACCAGACTGCCGATTCTGAAGGTCGGCGATACCCTGCTGACTCCCAACGGCGCATTCGACGTCCCAACTCCGATCGTCGACGACGTTGCCGGTCTCGTCGGCGGAGTCTGCACGATCTTCCAGAGAATGAACGAGCAGGGCGACATGCTTCGCGTCGCGACGAACGTCCGGACGGCCGACGGGATCCGCGCGGTCGGGACCTTCATTCCCGCCGTCGGTCCGGACGGGAAGGCGAATCCGGTCGTGTCCCCGGTGTTGAAGGGGGAGTCGTTCGTCGGGCGGGCTTTTGTGGTCGATTCGTGGTGCGTCACGGCCTATCAGCCGCTGAGGGACGCCGCCGGCCAGGTGGCGGGAATGCTCTTCGTCGGCATCAAGGAACGGGAGAACGACGATCTGGCCCGGTCCATCACGTCGATCAAGATTGGGGAACAGGGATATCCTTTCGTGATGGACAGTCAGGGCGTGCTGATCGTCCATCCTCGCGCCGATCTGGTGGGCAAGAACGTCATGGGGGACCTGAAGCTCAACGAGTTCAAGGAGATCCTGGCGAACCGGGAGGCCGGGAAGGTCCAGAATCTCCAGTATGTGTTCGAAGGGCGACAGAAGCTGGTTTCGTACGTCCACTTCGCGAAATGGGACTGGATCATCTGCTGCAGCGCCTATGTGGACGATCTGTCCCGGATGGCCCTGGAGCACGCCAGGAGGTATGTGGTCCAGGAAATGGCCGCTCTGCACCAGTTGGGTCGCGTGGCCACCGCGCAGGGTGACAAGCCTCTCTATCCCCAGATTCGGTTCCTGGACGCCGAGGGCAACGAGGTCTTCGTTCTCAAGGACGGACAACTGCAGGACCAGGTCGGCTCGCGCGCCGACGCGGCGTGGTTCCAGAAGGCCGCCGCGTTGAAGGCCGGATCGTCTCATGTCACGCGGGTGGAGATCGCCCAGAGCACCGGCCAACCCGAGATCCGCGTCGCGACGCCGGTGTACTGCGGCGACACCCTCCGAGGGGTGGTCGTCATCAACGCGGACTGGAACCTGACGAAGGACCTGTATGCCGGCCACGTCTATGGGCAGACCGGGTATCCCTACATCATCGATGACAAGGGCGTCATGATCACCCATCCGCAGTACTCCCTCAAAGACCACGTCAGTCTCGCCGACGCCCAATACGGGGTCCTGGCGCAGATCGTCAAGGACAAGATGATCGCGGGCGAGGAGGGGACCAGTCGCTACACGTTCGAGGGCGTGGACAAGTTCGTCTCCTATACCCCCCTGGCTCTGGGCGATTACCACTACACGGTTGCGACCGCGTGCCCGGTTGCGGAAGTGATGGTCACGGCCCAGACCATCACCGCCCAGACTCGCACCCAGCTCGGGCGGACCCTGACCCTGCTGGGTCTTGGGGTGACTGTCATGGCCCTCATCGGGGTCGCCATCGGAGTCTGGACCAGTCGGAGAATCACCAAGCCGATCGGCCGCATCATTACCGGTCTGACGGAGGGTGCCTCGCACGTATCTGGCGCGTCCGGGCAGGTCTCCGCAGCCTCGCAGTCTCTTGCGGAAGGGGCCACCGAGCAGGCCGCCGGCCTCCAGGAGACCAGCTCCAGTCTCGAAGAGATGTCTTCGATGACCAAGCAGAACGCCGACAACGCACAACAGGCCAACACGCTGGCTTCCCAGGCGAAACTGGCCGCCGGCACGGGCGCCGAGGCCATGACGCGGATGAGCCAGGCCATCCAGGAGATTCAGAAGAGTTCCGACGAAACCTCCAAGATCATCAAGGTCATCGACGAGATCGCCTTCCAGACGAACCTGCTCGCCTTGAATGCCGCGGTCGAAGCCGCTCGCGCGGGCGAGGCGGGCAAGGGATTCGCCGTCGTGGCAGAGGAGGTTCGCAACCTGGCGATGCGTTCCGCGGAGGCCGCCAAGAACACCGCGAGCATGATCGAGGAGTCGGTCAAGAACGCCAAGAACGGGGTGGACATCGCGGGCGAGGTCGGCAAGGTCCTCGACGAGATCGTCCAGAGCGTGGGCAAGACGACGGACCTGGTCAGCGAGATCGCCGCCGCCAGCCAGGAGCAGGCGCAGGGGATCGATCAGGTGAATACTGCCATCGCACAAATGGACAAAGTCACCCAGCAGAACGCGGCCAACGCGGAGGAATCCGCCAGTGCTTCGGGGGAGCTCAGTACCCAGGCCGAATCCATGCAGGAGATCGTCGGCCAGTTGGTGGCGATTGTCGGGGGCGCCGCAGGCCGGAAGACCGGCCCGGAGGCGGCACGCACGGAATCTCGTCCCGTTGCCCCGCACGTCGAGGAGAGGCTTCGCCCCGTCGACAAGCCCTCGTCGAAGAGACGCGGTTTCGCCAAGTCCGACGAGGTGCTCCACAAGATCGCCGGTCATTCGGACAAGAAGCAGCGTGCCACCGGCGCCGCCAAACCGCTGGCCAAAGCGATCCCCCTGAACGACCAGGAGGACGACGGTCTCGGTTCATTCAACGCGTAACCAGCCCTTTCACCATCTTCCTGGGCGCCGTCCGCCTTCGGGCGCCCAGGAAGATTTCCCCGGCTTGGATCCATCCTTCCGTTCGCGGCTCTCGCTCGTCGTGGCGACTGCGGGACGACGACGCGGGCCGAAATCGATGGTCCTACACAGCGGGGGACTGGTCCTTCAGGGCCCGCGCCAGAACGCGGACGAGGTCGCCCCCCTGGGCGGCGGTTCTGTAGAATCGCTCGAACCAGTCGCCGAAGGGGTGGTCGTTGATGAGGTAGGTCCACGTGGACGATGGCCCTTTGAGTCCCTCTTTTTCCATGTCGATGCCGTCCCGTGTGATCGCGGCGGACTCGAATGTGTCGACAACTGCCTTGTTGATCGTGTCGAGCAGGGCGCAGAAGGCCCTTCCCACAGTCACATGGAATGCATCCAGCGGGCTGCCGCCGGCGGTGAGGTGAATGCCCTCGCGGACGTGGGCGACGTAGTCGAGGTAGTCGGCCCAGCAGCGATCCATGTGGAACAGGGTGATCTGTGTTTCGACCCGATCCAAGGTGTCTCTGCCGACTCTCGCGAGCAGTCGTTCGTAGCGTTCGGGAGATTGTTCCGCGAGCAGTTGCGGCGAAGTGCGGCCTGTCAGGAGGTCCTGGCGGCGCGTGTGCAGGACCCTTCGCTGGTGCTCGATGGCGTATGAGTACCGATAGAGCGTCCTGCGAATCTCCAGGTTCTGGCCTTCGATCACTCGCTGCACGTGGGCGATTTCCCGGGTGACCTCGGGATCGTCCACGGGCGTGTCCTGCGAGCGGTGATCCCGCCGGGCGGCGATGGACTCGTCGATGGCAAACCGCAGGAACAGTTCGTCTTCGAGACTGATGAAGAAGCGAGACGAGCCGGGATCTCCTTGGCGGCCCGCCCGTCCCCGCAGTTGGTCGTCGATGCGCCGGCTCTCGTGTCGGTTCGTTCCGATCACGTACAGGCCGCCCAGAGCGGCGACCTCGTCGTGGTATTGGCCCATCTTGCCGCCCAGCCGAATGTCCGTGCCGCGTCCGGCCATGTTGGTCGAGATCGTCACCGCGCGCGGCGCGCCTGCCTGGGCGACGATCTCGGCCTCCAGCTCGTCGTTGCGGGCGTTGAGGACCTGGCACGTCACGCCTTTACGCTGCAGGGCCTCGGCCAGCTCGTCCGATTCCGCGACGCTGCACGTGCCCACGAGAATCGGTCTGCCTGTGGCGCGGACCGCTGCGATCTCTTCGATAAGAGCCCTGTGCTTGGCGTCCCGACTCAGGAAGACCAGGTCCGCGGCATCGGTGCGCACGGAAGGGCGGTGCGGCGGGATGACCACGACCGTCAGGTTGTAGAACGCCGCGAATTCCTCGGCGGCCGCCTGGGCGGTGGCCGTCATGCCGCAAAGCTTCGGGTAGAGTCCCGCGAAGTGGATCAGCGTGATGGAGCCGCGAATCAGCCCTTCGGCCTGGATTGACAGTCCTTCCTTGGCCTCGACGGCCGCTTGCAGGCCGTGCGGCCAGTGCCGGTCCTGGACGACCCGCCCGGTGAACTCATCGACGATGACGACCTTGCCCTCCCGCACGATGTAATCGACGTCGCGGCCGAGCAGGACCTCCGCGTGGAGGGCCTGGTAGAGCTGGCCGAGCAGCAGCATGTTCTCGGAGATGTTCTGGCATCGCAGGGTCTTCTCCGCCCGGTCCAGCCCGGCGTCTGTCAGGAAGACGTTCCGTTCGTTGGCATCGGTCTGGTAGTCCACGCCGGGCCGGAGGTGCCGCACGAATTCCGCGATCTCGTACGGATTGGTGACGACTTCGCCTGTGCTGCCCGCGATGACCAGGGGGATTCTCGCTTCGTCGATCAGGATCGAGTCGGCCTCGTCCACGATGGCGAATTGGAAAGGCCGGTGCACGAGAGCGTCCCGGCTGGTGCAGATGTGGTCGCGGAGGTAGTCGAACCCGGCCTCTTTGGCCGTCGCGTACGTGATGTCGCAGCGGTAGGCGTGCTGCCGCTCGGTCGGGGTCATGCCCTCTTGGATGAAGCCGACCGTCAAGCCCAGGAACTCGTAGATCGGTCCCATCCACTGGGCGTCCCGGCGGGCGAGGTAGTCGTTGAAGGTCAGGACGTGGACCCCGCGTCCCGCCAGGGCGTTGAGACAGGCGGGGAGCACCGCGACGAGGGTCTTGCCCTCGCCGGTCTGCATCTCGATGAGCCTGCCCTGGTGCAAGGCGATCCCGCCGAGCATCTGGACGTCGAAGTGACGCATGCCCAGCACGCGACCCGAGACCTCGCGAACCAGGGCATACGCCTCGACGAGCAATTCGTCCGGTCCTGCGCCTGCTCGCGCCCGGGAGATCAGATCGCGGGACAGCTCTTTCAGGCGGCCGTCCGGCAGCCTCCCGAGTTCGCCTTCCCGCTTCTCGATCCGCGCGAGGATTCTCCGGTACGGCGTCAGATCGAATTCGACGAATCTGCCGCAGGAGCGATGGAACATCTGCCGCAATTTGCCAAGCATCATGGCCGGTTAACCTCTTTGAACTGGTGCTGTCCAACCGATTCCCGCAATGGATGCACAAGACGACTCGATATCGCCCGTCCCATTATACGGACCTGCGGCCAATAGGAAAGGCCAGGCTTATACGGCCTGGCCTTGGGGTCACCGAATTGGTTTTGAAAGCGGGTGCTCGTGCCCTCCGCGTGTTCATCCTTGCCCCTGTGTGAAGGCGTTGGGATCGAAGAACGCGAGGGCCTTCTTCTCCGAGTAGTCGAAGAAGAAATCGCCGAATTCCTGTTGCCGCGGGTCCTCGAAACGCATCCGGATAGGCAGCTTGCTCTCCCGAAGCGCCCATATCGTCAGTCGTTCGGGCGTGGTCTCATGCTTCGCCTCGAACAGGACGGTCTCCTGCGATGCGGCGGTGTCGGCGGTTGTCACAGGAGTGATGCCCTTGACGCCCGAGGGGAAGCTCGCGGTGAGGGTGTTCAGCGAGAATTGTCCGTCTTTGCACAGCATCGCCAGGAACCCGGGGGCGTTTCCGCCACCCTCGACGGACTTCCTTGTCGTTCCGTCGAACACGACGATCTGCTGGTCCTTCCTGGTGAAGTCCGCAAAGAAGACCTTGTTCCCTTCGTGTGCCCTGAGTCGGGAGCCTTCGGACTTCCAGATCTCGATCTTCTGGGTCTCGGGCGAGGTCTCGTGGCCGATGTACAGCGTCAGATGGAAGAAGGGCACCGATTCAAAGTGTTCCGTGATATCCGCCCAGGCCACAGGGCTACTCCCAAGCACATCGCCCAGTTGACTGAGCAGGATGGACACGGCCACGATTGTCACCGCGGCCACGGCGAGTTTTCCAATGGGTCTTGTCATGATGATTCTCCTAAGGCTCGGCTGGAAACCAGCCGCCTGTTGGTTCTTTCGTTGTTGAAGCTTCGCAAGCAGGTGAACAAGGATCTTGTCGTGAACCTCGGGATCAACCGGATGACGCAGTCCCCGAACCTGCTTCTCTATGTTCTGTTCTGGTCTCATATCTGTTCCTGACCATCAAGCATCGACCGTAGTCGTTCGATTCCATACCGGTACCGGCTCTCCGCCGTCTTGGCGGAGACTCTTTGAACGTCGGCAATCTCGCGGAACTTCAAACCCGTCTGCAAGTGTAGCAGGACGACCTCCCGCTGCTCGTTGGGCAGTTCTGCCAGCGCCGCGCTGAGCCGCTCTCGCTGCTCGCCCGCGATGGCTGTGTCGAGCGGACCATGCTGTCGTGATGGCGTCTCCTGCGCCGTCTCCAGCGGTTCGCCCGCCCGGCATCGATCCCGTCGGAGGTAGTCCCTCGCCCGATTGACGACGCATTGAGCCAGATAGCCCTTGAGACTGCCTGTCAGCTCGAAGTGGTCGATCGACTCGATGAACCTCACGAATACGTCCTGCAGAACGTCCTCGGCCGCCCCCGCTCGGCCCAGCAGACTCCGAGCCAGCGCGAGCAGATCGGTTTCATAGCGGTTGTAGATCCGTCGCAGGGCCCACTCGCTGGACCGCTTGAGCTGCCACACGAGATATCGATCTTCGAGCTTCATCGTTGGTGAACCGACGTCAGAACCATCCACGTTCACCAGTATAACGCAGGACCGGTGTTGTTTCCTCTAATGGACGTCGAGATCTTTTGGCTCAGCGCATCAAAGAGGTCGGGTCATGTGGACCCGACCTGAAGGGCGATATCGTTGCCTTGTTGCTCTGGTTACTGTTTCTCAAGCTCACCCAGTGCTTCCACTGTGACAGTCCTAGAACTCAGGTCGCCGAAGACGGCGCGATATTGACCATCGTCCAGGCGCCATCGCAGCAGCACCTTATCGGCATCGCCCGGCTTAACGGTCTCGCCATAATAGGCCGGGTCTTTGTTCCCACGGGCCAGCCCTTCGTAGAAGTACCAGGGCGTCCCAAGCAGGATGCTGTTGCTCGTTATCCTGGTCTTCTCGTCCTGCGGAAGGGTGTCATAGGAATCGTCATAGCCCACAAGTCTCATAACCTCTTCTGTGAAAGTTTCTTTCTCCACCTGCTTGGTTAGACCAACGGGATACTTCCCGGTAAGATCGGCAAATAGCCTGAGACCCTTGATAGCTTTCTCTTCGCTGAAAACGGGCATGACCACATCTCCTATAGGGGCAGTGTAGCCATCTGGTATGTTGGGCTCAAAATCACTTTCATTCAAGACCACATTCCAGCGGAAATGGTCGCTGACTTCGTGAAACCGTGTTCCGCTCTCTTTGACGATATCCTCGACCATTCTTACGGGAAGAAGTGTCCTGGCGTCCACCCATAGCGTGACATCGGCCCGTGTATTCCTTCCCATCCAGTCGGATATCTTGAGAAAGCTATCCTCGTAGTTGGGATCCGTAGTCCTGAATCCTTCAACGGTCGTCCCGTCGATCACCGACTGTCCAAGACGAACGGGGTTATGCTTGAGCAGTTCCTTGACGACTGCCTGGGGATCGCAGTTTTCTCCTCTGTATCGTTCCAACGCAGCGGGATTCTCGTATTTCAGGCGAACAGACGTCTTGTTACTATGGTTGATGAACAGTATGCAGCCTAAGTCAGGCAAGACATAGTCCGTCTCACTGAGCTGTGTCTCACCAGTATTAGGGTCGATTCCGTAAGTTGTTATCCTGCTCCCGGTGTCTCGCGAGATCAATACGTGTGCCAATCGTTCCTCACGGTCCTGTGGTCGGTTCAGTGTGGATCGCGTCTGATAGCTGTAGGTCGTCACTTGTTCGAGTTTGTCCAGCACGTCTGCCAGGGTCACGCCGGACCCCGTACCTTTCCAGAGCAGCAGGCCGGTCAAGCATATGGCGGCAATTGCTGCTGCTGCGGCGAGTCTTGCGGTTGGGCTTCGCATCATGGTTCTCCATCGTTGCGGCTGAAGATCAGCCGGGGGTCTCTTGCTCTTGCTGGGCAGCCGTTCGAGAAGATCATTGAGAACGGTTCGGTCCACCCGATTGTTTACATGAACCTTCGCCCAGGTGACTAGATTCTCGATATCTCTTAGCGATCGCATTGTGTTACCTCACCATTTAGCAGCGACCGCAGCCTCTGGAGTCCACAGCGATACCGGCTCATCGCGGTCTTGAGAGGCACGCGCTGGAACTCGGCGATCTCTCGGAATTTCATGCCGCCTTGGAGATGGAGGGTGATCACCTCCCGCTGCTCGCGCGGCAGCATGGCCAATACCTCGGCGATTCGCTGCAACTCTTCACTGCACACGATCCACTGGTCCGGCCTGGTGACGCTTAAAACCTCGCCTGCGGCCTCGTCCAGGGATGCGGCCCATCGCGCTCGCATTGCCCGATTCACGTTGCGGGCGCGGTTGGCCACGCAGGTGGCCAGATAGGCTCGCAACGAGCCGGTGAGCCGGAATTGCCGTGCCTGCCGGATAAAGGTCGCGAACACGTCGTGTACGACATCCTCGGCCGTTCCGGCGTCGTTCGACAGGGATACCGCGAGCCGCAGGAGGTCGTTTCTATGTTTCTCATAGATCCGCCGCAGCGCGTCGGCGTCTCCCCGCCGCAACTTCCACACCAGTAGTCGGTCTTCCAACACCGGCCCGCACCTTTCCAACAGATGGATCGATCCACAGTCGTATATATAACACGCCTACGACCGATTTTACTCATCTGCGACGAGTTTCTTCGCGAGACAACGGCAAAGTCCGGATGTGTTCGTCAGGGAGCGACGGTCAGGAATAGCTCGGGAATCAGGATGAAATCGGAGCTAGAGAGGGATTGGTTGTGGACCTGGACTGCCAGGACGTTCACGCCGGCGACGAGGTCGGCGATATGAGCGTTCAGGTCGATCGGCTCGGGTGGACAGGGACCCGTCGGAGTGCCGGTGCCGCAGCAGGCTTCGTGACTGGCGGTGGCCGGTTGGTTGTAGGCTCGCGACGCAGGGGCCGACTTGGCCGCGATCTCGACCCCATTGAGGTAGGCGACGTAGCCGTCGTCGTAGTCCATCGTGAACGCCATCGCGACCACTCGGGTGGGGTCGTCGACGATGAACTCCCGGCGGGCATAGACGCTGAGGTATCCGTCGTGCATGTCGGCCAGATCCGTCGCGATTCGCGATTCGTAGCCGGAACTGTGCTCGAAGCCGATGGGCGTGGGGCCGGAAAGCCACGTGCTGTCGTCGAAGAGCAGCAAATTCCAGCCGGCGGGGGGCTCCTGCGTGCCCTTGAAGTACCGCCACTCGTCGCCTTCGCGGATGATCGCGTCGGCGGGCCGACACTCTCCTCGCAGGGTGACCGTCTGTTGGCCTGTGAAGTCGGCGTTCAGCGGGTTGCTCAACGTTACGCGGATCTCGCAGAGGTTCTCGTCGGCGGGGCAGTCGAGGAGTTGTACCATCTCGCCGGGAGTGAAGCGCAGCGTACCGCTCGCAAGCTCATGGCCGCCTGAGTCCATCGTGTAGTCCACGGAGACTTCGCGGGTCGTGAAGGTGCTCAGACGGACGGGGATGCCTTTCGCGACGGTCGCGATATCGAGCGTATCCGCGAGTGTTGCCAGACCGATGCCCACCGTGCCGGCGGGGGTGGGCAGGAAGGGCGTCAATTCGTTCGCCTGGTTCGGGTCGGCCTGCGGGTCCCAGATTTGATTGTCGGGGAAATCCGCATCGGCGACGCTGACGCAGTTGTCGCGGATGTCCATCTGGTCGAGGTGGACCGTCCAGTCGTCCCAGGCCCGGCCCCAGATGTCGTGATAGTTGAATAGCAGCAGCGAGTCGCGGACTGTCAGGAAGCCGTTGTAGGTCCAGTCGTAGTTGTCGCCGAAACGGGCGCCGACGAGGTTGGCGGTGCTCAGACAGTGGACCGCGTTGACGTCGGGCGAGCCGAAACCGCACTCGATTCCCTGGCCGCAATTCAGGGCGACCGTGTCGGCGACCGTCGCGATTCGCGGCTCCGACCAAGCCATCGCTTCGTGGCACATCGATTCGAACCAGCAGCGGCGCACGTTTACCGAACCGCCGGACCCGGAGCCGGCATCGACGCCGTCATCCAGAGCCCAGCCGATCAGGCAGTCCGTGAGCGAGTGGGCCCCGCCCGTCAGGTAGAGGCCGTCGTTGTCGTCGTCCGCGAACGGCGCGGTCTCGGAGGGGAACTCGATCAGGGCACAGTCGTGCAGGATCACGGACCCGCGGTTGTACTGGCCCGCGGTGATGCATTTCTGGACGAGGCATCGCGTCATCGTCAGATAGCCGTTTTCGCCATGGCCGGCCTGGCCGTGGTTGTCCACGATCCAGCAGTCCGTCAACGTCACGCGGGCCCCATTCGAGAGGTACAGCAGAGGCTCCTCGTGGCGGTGACTACTGCCGTGGCCGGGATTGTTGTCGAACCAGTCCGCGTCCGCACCGCTGCCCGTGAAGATTGTGCCGGCGAATTCGCCTCGCGAAGTGCTCTTCTCGAAGGTGAATCCGCCCCAGGGAACGCTCCTGTCCTGGCAGGTGAAGACGACCGGTCGATCCACCGTCCCGTGCACCACGATGCTGCCTTCGACTGCGATCCGAATGCCTGGATCGAGCAGGACGACGGACCCGCTGCCAAGTGTCAACGTCGCGCCGGAGGCGATGGTCAATGCCCCCGTGATGCGAACTCTTGCATTGTCTCCCCAGTCTGTGGAAGCCGCTATATCGCCGGCGATTGTCTGCCATGACGTGGACGATTCGATGGCGATGGTCTTCTCGACCGCGAGGGAATGGACCCGAGCGGCGTACGAAACGACGCCAGACGCCGTGGCCGCCGGGAGAAAGACCGACCCGACGCCGCGAAGGACCCGCAGCGGGTAAGCCTCGAACCCGGAGACCGAGAGATTGCCGTTGACCCCGAGTCGACC
Source organism: Phycisphaerae bacterium (assembly GCA_017993835.1). Lineage (GTDB taxonomy): Bacteria > Planctomycetota > Phycisphaerae > Sedimentisphaerales > Anaerobacaceae > PLanc-01. The sequence goes on along the minus strand of JAGOLX010000003.1, from coordinate 756 downwards.
GCCGGAGAAGTCCTCAATTCTCGCGATCACCGGGATCTCAAGTCCCATCGGATACTCGGCGGGCGCGACGATCCGAATCGCAGCGACCGCGAACTCGGAGGCTGCGGAGTCGATGGTCGGATAGGGGGTCCAGGGCGGCAGGCCCCACTCGGAGTTGCCCCGGTCGGTCGCTCGGACGATGAATTGGATGAGAGCACTCTCTTCGGCTCCCGAGGACAGGTCCCGCCGATGCACATTCAGTTCGTAGTAGTCCGGCTCGCTCACTGCCACGGGCGTTCCGACTGCGACGGACGTGCCGTTGAGTTCCGCCGTATACTCGGAGCCGATCTCCGTCTGGATCGTGAATGTGACTTGATTTGCGTAGACCTCCTTGTCCTCGACGCCGTCGACGGTGATGGCCGCCATCGTTGTTGTGGCGAACGCGGGCAGCAGATGCAGAAGAATCGAGAGAGACGAAGCTGTGCAACTCAGCCTGTGAGCGACCGCGCTGATTGGCATCCCAAACCCACCTCACATGAACCTGTCGAAGACCATCTCGAACAAGTCTTCATTCTATCATATTCCCGAGGGGACATCAATCCGGCAGGAATGCCCGCGTGCATGACCACACGTGCACGCATGCAATAGGGGTCCACGGAGGCCCTGGATTGTCATTCCCGCGCAAGCGGGAATCCACTTCCTGCGATTCGTCGCACGCCACGGTTCCTGGATTCGTGCTTCCTTGGAGCGGCCTTCGGCCGCAACCAAAGCGTAAGT
>JAGOLX010000079.1 GCA_017993835.1 Phycisphaerae bacterium | reverse complement strand
AACTGGTTCTGGTGGCTGGCGTCCCAGATGAGGTTGGCCACGGAATCCCCCACATGGATTGGGTTCTTCCGCTCGGACGACAAGATCCTGGCCGATGCGACGCGCCGCTCGATGGCCATCACTTCGACTTCGGCTTTGGGCTTGCCGTCGCGTGGAATGCCTGCTCCCTTGTCGTAGACCGAGAACGTCAGGCCGCGGTAGATGCGGTCTTCCGAGCCCAGATTGATGTAGATCACGCCCTGGGTTTCGTCCACGCGGATGACCTCGCCATCCCGCTGGAAGGCGGCGGCTTCCTGGTCCGGCGCCGGCTTGATCTTGTTCACGGCTTCCAGGGCACCTGTGAGGCGACCCTGCGCCACCGTCAGCTCCGCCTGCGTCTTCAGTAGATTCTGGTTGAGGTCGGCAGCCTCGCTCCGCGTCCGATCCAGTTGGTCGAGCAGAGTCTTGGCCCGCTCGTCGGAGTTCTGCTGCACCAGGGTCCGCAGATCGTTGTAGTCGCTCTTGATCTGCTGCACCTGCTGCTGGTACTCGCCCACCTTGGCCGTGAGACCCTCTTCGCTCTCCTGCATGGTCTTGATGGCGTCGTCGAATCGCCCGCGGAGGACCGTCAACTGCTCCTCCGTAGCGTTCTTCTGGCTGGTGGTCTGCTCGAGCTTGGTCAACAGTTCGCTGATGAGATCGACCAGGGCCACCCGAACCGGCTGGACCTCGTTTGGCTCGGCGGGATTGTCCGGATCGATCGCGTCAGGATCCACCGCGTTGGGATCGACCGCCGCCTGGGCGGTCGGCAGGGTGATGAAGCCCGCCGCACGTTGCAGCAACGGGTCGATGAGTCTGGCGGTGCTGGATGCCTTCACCTCGGCCGACGTCGTGGGCACTGGAGCCCCCTTGATCAGCAGGACCAGCTCGTTGAGGTGTTCGACCACGGTCCCGAGGTTGCTGCGACCGGACATCTTGGTCCCGACAATGCTCCCGATGTTCCGGCTCTCCTCCCGGCTCACCAGCGCATCTATCTCCCCCTGCAGGCTATCACGCGTGGTGCGGAGCTCTTCAGCCTTGACATAGTAGATCACCGCAACCGTCGTCGCAGCGACAAAGAGCCCGACAAACGTGATGAGGGTGTAGAGCATGGCATTACTTTGCCGTCTTTTGCCTGGAGGCATAAAAAAACTCCTTGGTCAACGAGGGTATCTCCCAAAACTGCCAATTTAGCCATATTATCGCCTTTGCCGGGTCGAGAGTCAAGAAAAAAGAAAAGCGTGCCACAGTGCGGCGGGAAGGGTGACGTCGGGATCAAAGCTCGGCCAAAACCCTCACGAGACTGCCGATTGTGTCGATTGTACGCTCTGGCGCGGCGTCGGGCGAGGGAGCCGGCTCGCGATGCAGCCTGTTCGGCCGACGTACCTGGATGGTAGTCATGCCCAGGTGGTTCGGTGCGATGAAGTCCTTCGTCTCGTTGTCCGCGATGTAGGCCGACTCCGCCGGGCGGGCGTGGAGGATCTCCAGCAGCCTCTGGAACCCCAAGGGGGAGGGCTTCCAGTGTTCGCGCCCGAGTTCCTCGGTGTAGACGATGGCGCGGAAGCACCGCTCGATGCCCAGTGCTTGGACCTTGAGACGCTGGGTGGGGAGGTAACCGTCCGTCAGGAGGGCCAGGGTGTACCGGTCCTTCAATTGGTCCAAGACACTGCGGCTGTCCTCGGGCACGGTGAGCGCCGGGATATGGGTCCGGTAGATCCGCACCAGACGATCGATCAGGGATGGATCGGCGGGGATGCCAAGTTGGTCGAGTGCGGCGTTGAAGGTCGTGCTGCGATCGCCCGCGATGAAACGTGCCCAGATCGTGTCGAAGACCCCATCCGCAGAATGGCTGTCCGATAATGTGGTGATGTGCTGTGCGACAGCCCGGAACCCGCTGCGGCAGAAGTCGATCTCATCGTAGAGGGTGTCGTCGAGGTCAAAGATCACCGTCGTTATCATGTCTGGCATTCTACCGCCCTCAACGGGGATTTCAATCGTTCTCAAGACGAAGCCCCGTCACAGACAATCCGGTGAGGAGCCCAGCTTTCGGATGTCACTCGCGCACAGTCGAGTGTAGTCGATCACATCGTCGAGGTGCAATCGAGATCGATTCGGGTCGGACGACGTTCGCGCGCAACGGGCCCGGCTCGAGTCACAGTTGCTCGATCGCGGAGACTCCGTCTGGAACGGGATTGACCCAACGGATGGGCTTGGAGAGCCCGAATCGGCTGTGGCATTTCTGCCATATCCCGACAATCGCATCGTCTCGTGTGATGATGATCCCGTCCGCTGCGCAGGCAGCTTCGATCAAGCAGAGGTCCTTCCTCAGTTCCTCCTGCTCGCCAGGGGAGAGCACCTCGCAAGCGTTGTCCACATGGTTCAATCGTGTGTCGTTGCATGGAGGCACCTTCTTCTTGGCGTACATGCTGGCAAGCCACTTTCTGGTGAATTTGCTCGCATGACAATACGGTGGCAGATGTTGAGAATGGCAAGAAGGGACTCGCGACAAGAGGACGATACGGGGTGTTCGGTTTCACCCGCCGAACGAGCTACCGAGGCGTCCACCACCAGAAGTCTGGATCGCTTGGCCTTCACTCACCGGTCCCTTTGCGCTCGACCGCATCAAGATAGGCCCTCTCCGCGTCCAGCTCAACCTCATCAAAATCCTCCGGCCAATCGCCGAAAGCACCATTCTCATCCAAATCCGCCGCCGTGACAACCGTACGCCCATCTTCCTGCCGTTGGAACCAGTGCAGTTTGACCTTGTCCGTAGCCAACTTACCCGTGGCGACAAGCGTCTGGACCTCCCTCAGAAGCAGGGAGCTATGCGTCTCGGCGACAACGATCACGCCCCGATTCGCCGCATCCGCCAGAACGTGAGCAAGCCGTCGCTGTGCCCGCGGATGCAAGTGAATCTCAGGCTGCTCAAGATAGACCACTTGTCCCGGCTCCGCTGCAACCAGGGCAACCAGGACAGGCAACGACTGTGACACACCGACACCGACATCAGCTACGCTGACAAGATCATGTTCTCCATCTTGTTTACCATGGGGCAGACGTCCCACGCGAAGTTCAACCTGTGTGTCATCCACAGGTTCGGCTCTGACCTTCCAGGTCAACCCCATATTCTCAAGCGTCGCCCCAAGTTGGAGCAGGCGAGGGTCTTCTCTATACTGCCACTGTGAAATCATGCTGGCAACATAGTCCTCAAACGTCCCGGGGAACAGTGGCCCGGCGGCCCTCCTCGGATATGTGCGTTGGGGATTCCGTCGCAACCCCGGAAGATGGATCATACGCTGCAGGTGGGGGATGAAATTGCTGCTGGGCGGTGAGATCGAACCGAGCGCAAGCACAGATCCCGTGTTTCGATTGGACAATCCAAAAGAAAGGAAACACCGTTCTCGCTGCATGGACCAGAAGAAGGATTCACTCATCGTCTTCACAGCTCTGGCGTGGAAGGCCTTGAGCCCAGTCGGCAGGATACTCAGAACCTCATTCTCAGACATGCCGGGGACGAGCTGCAGCTTTCGGCGACCATAGTAGTAGTTCATCTGGTCGACATCAAAGCCCGTGGCCTTCTCATGCTTGAGTACAACCTCGAGATACCGACTCTTTAGCAGTTCAATTCGGATGGCGAATTCCATCTCTCTTGGTCTGCCCGTAGTCTGACTGAGAAGCTGTTCTGCGGACGCAAAACGAACATTCGGGCCATCCAGGAGCAGAGCGCCGGGATCGCTTGGCGCTTCAAGGGTTTGCTTGAGCAACAGGATCGGCTGCATGATACTGGACTTGCCCGAGCTGTTTGCCCCCGCGAGTAGCGTCAGGGGACGCAACTCAATCTCCTGTTCGTCCGCAATCGACTTGAAGCCGCGAACGGCGATCTTGGTTATGGTGTCCGGCTGACTGCCCATGCGAGTCTCCTTCTGCCAGGGCAATGCCCTGCATGACAAACAAACGGGCATTTTACCCTTCCCGCGGAGTATTTCAACGGGTCCTTGCCCAATCGAAGAACGAACGCCTGCCATCCGCCCGTAAAGGCATTCCGTAGCACGGACATCTTGCCCGTGTCCTTGAATCACGGGCGGGACGCCCGTGCTACGTTGGTCAGATGTAGACCTTGTCCATCATCCTGGGGAAGGGGATGCACTGGCGGATGTGTTTCTCGCCGGTGATCCAGGCGACGGTCCGCTCGACGCCGAGCCCGAAGCCGCCATGCGGGACCGTGCCGTATTTCCGCAGATCGAGGTACCAGTCGTAGGTCTCGGGATTCAGGCCCTGGTCTTTGATTCGGGCCAGCAGGCGGTCGTAGTCGTCCTCGCGGACGGAGCCGCCGATGATCTCGCCGAAACCCATGGGCGCCAGCAGGTCGAAGTTCTCCACCACCTTCTCGTTGCCGCGGTCGGTCCGCATGTAGAAAGCCTTGGCCTCTCGCGGATAGTGCGTCACGAAGACCGGCTTGTCGTGCATCATCGAGATGATCGTCTCGTCGGAGCCTCCGAGGTCCTTGCCCCACGGGAATTCCGCCGCGAGCTGGGCGTGCTTGGGGTTGTTCTCGATCCGCGTGTTCACCTCGTCCAGCTCGCCGTTGAGCTCGATCAGCTCGGCCGCGATCTTGTCCTTCTGCCACTGCTTGATCTGGCCGGACTCTTGCTTTTGCAGCTCCGCGATTCGAGTCTCGATCTGCTGCTTGCTGGTCTTGAGACTCTCCAGCTCGCCTGCGAGGTAGTCCTTGGCCTTCGGGCCTTTGAGGATCTCGACCGCCTGGGTGTACGTCAGTCGGTAGAAGGGCGGCTTGATCCGCTCCAGACCCGCGATGTCTGCGCCGAGGGCCTCCAGCTCGCTGCGGTTGTCCGCCAGGACGCGACTGGCGATGCTGGACACCAAGCCCTCCGCCAGCCCGATCACGCCGTCGATGTCGGTGAAGGCTACCTCCGGCTCGACCATCCAGAACTCGGTCAGGTGCCGGCGGGTCTTGCTCTTCTCGGCGCGGAAGGTGGGCCCGAAGCAGTAGACCCGCCCGTAGCTCATCGCGGCCGACTCGACGTAGAGCTGGCCCGTCTGGGTCAGGTGCAGCGTCCGGCCGAAGTAGTCCACCTCGAACAGCGAGGTCTGGTCCTCCCCCACGATGGTGGTGAAGATCGGCGTGTCGATCAGGACGAAGCCGTTGTCGTTGAAGTACCTGCGGATCGCGTCGATCACCGTGTGACGGATCTTGCCGATGCACCACTGGCGTTGCGAGCGGAAGTGCAGGTGCCGGTGCCGCATGAGGAACTCGACGCCGTGAGCTTTGGGCGTGATGGGGTAGCCCTCGGACACGCCGATCACGCGAGCGCCGGTGACTGCCATCTCATGCCCGCCGACGCTGCGTTCGTCCGCGCGGATGGTTCCGGTCAGAGCCAGCGACGACTCCTGGCCCAGGCGTTTGAGCTGCTCGAACACGTCGTCCGGGACCTTGCCCTTCTCGACGATGCACTGGCACAGGCCGGTGCCGTCGCGGAGGATGAGAAACTGGATCTTGCCGCTGGCCCGGCTGTTGTACAGCCACCCCTGCAGGGTGACTTCCAGGCCCACGTGATTCTTCAGTTGGTCGATATACACGCTGTCGTTCGCCATTCTCCTGGTTCCTTACTGACGTTGGCATTGGGTCCGGCACTGCGACGCGACCCCAGCCCGGCCGCGACGGCTCTGCCGAACCATAGACTATACCCGCCCAGCCGGTCCGCGAAAAGACCATAGGATGGTCTTCTCGCCGATCACCGCTTGATTTCGGAGCCGTCATGTGCTACCATACAGGCATGAAGGTCGTCACAGGCAAAGTCGTTTCCGGGCGGATCGTGGTCGAAGGCGAACCCTTGGAAGAGGGGTGCACTGTTACCGTGCTTGCCCCAGACCGAGACGAGACGTTCGTGCTGGATTCAGAGTCAGAGGAGGCCCTGCTCGCCGCCATTGGTGAAGCCGACCGCGGCGAGACGATCTCCGGCGAAGAACTTGTGAACAGACTTTGAGATGAGTCCGAGCGGGAAGCTGCCCATCCGGATTGTCCGAAGCGCGGCGGACCAGATTACCACCGCCTCTGCATGGTGGGACGCGAACCGTCCGAAGGCTCCCCGTGCATTTCGGGAGGAGATGGAACGTGTCCTGGAACTCATTTCATCGCAGCCACAGATCGGAGCGAAGGCCGCAAACACCAGCCTGGCAGGCGTGCGACGCATTCACCTGAGTCGCATCCGCTACCATCTCTACTACCGAGTGAGGGAGTCGCCCAAGGTCGTCGAGGTCCTTGCCTTGTGGCACGCGAGTCGCGGCTCTGGGCCGGGATTGTAGTCTCCGACACTGGAAATGGTCACAGGTCGATGATGGTCGTGGAGGGGAGTCTGCGGGCGATGATCTCGGCTGCGAGGTTGGTCCAGCGGGGACAGGCGTCGAGGATGACGCTGTCGGTGGTGACGACGATCTCATTCATCCTGCTCAGCTCCGCGTCGGGACTGATCGTCAGGCGGATCTCCCAGGACCAGTCGTGATCTCGGGCGAGCTGGCCGAGGAGGGTCTTCAGACGGCCGCTGTTCGAGACGGGACTGTCCAGGAGCCACAAGATCCGGGGGTGGGATGTGTCGCGTGCATCACCCGCATTCGTGGACTCAGGACTCTGCCCACGATGCAAAGGCGGGACGCCCTCGCCACGGGGCAGGGCGACGCTGGTTTCCGTGAGGAACTCGCCGATGAGCCGGATCGCGGGGATCGTCTCTTCCACCTTGCGGTAGGTGCCGTGGATGCTGGCGAGATCGCGGAAACAGCCGTCCCGACCCTTGAAGATCAAGCCGCCGCTGAGGGCCGCCTCGATGGTGATCAGCAGGTTGTAGCCGTCGATGGCGAGGGGTTGGCCCGCCAGCGATTCGACCGGGACTTGTCGGTCGAGTCGCCCTTGGACCTGCTGGTCGGAGCAGGCGGCTCGCATAATTGCCAGACGCTGGCGTTGCGTCAGATTGAACCGGTCGCCCACGAGCTTCAGGCTGCTCTTGTCCGCGTAACCTTTCGTCAGGAGCATTGAGAAGTCGGCGAGCGCCTCGCGCAGGCGGGGCAGCATCGCAGGGGCGAACAGCTCCCGGTCGTCGGGATGCGGACCACGATGTTCCCTGGTGTCAGGCACTTTGCGATTTACTATTTGCGATTTACGATTTACTATTTGCGACCCCACGCGATGCGCGGTCAAATCGTGGGATGCAGGCGTAGGGTGCGTACCACGCACCATCTTGCCAAATAGTAAGTCGCAAATTGAAAATAGTAAATCGCAATGCCCAGTCACAACTTAGCACGCATTCAAATCGACGACCTGGACCTCCTCGGCTACTCCATCGCCGGCGAGGAGACGGTGATCGCCATGCCGCAGCTCGACGTCTGCTTCGACATCGGCAAGGCCCCCGACCAGGTCATCGCGATCGGCACCGTCCTGCTCACGCACGGGCACATGGACCATTCCGCGGGGTTCGCCTACTACCTCTCGAACCGCAACTTCAGCGGCATGTCGCCCGGCACGATCGTCGCGCCCGTCAACCTGATCCCGCCCATGCGGGAGATCATCACCTCCTGGGGCTACCTCGACGGCAACAAGGTCCCCGCGAAGCTCGTGGGGGTCCGCCCGGGCGACGAGCACCAGATCAAGCCCAACCTCTACGCGCGGGCCTTCCCCACGAAGCACAGTGCCGGCTCGGTCGGCTTCTGCGTCCTGGAGAAGCGAAAGAAGCTCAAGCCCGAGTACCTCCAGCTCACCGGCCCGCAGATCGTCGAACTCAAGAAGCAGGGCATCCAGATCGACACTCCGATCGAGATGCCCATCGTCAGCTACCTGGGCGACACGCAGTACGTGGACTTCTCGCAGCTCGACTACGTCAGGGACAGCAAGATCCTGATCGCGGAGTGCACCTTCTATGAGGAAGGGCACGCGGACCGCGCCCTGGCGGGCCGGCACATGCACATCAACGAGCTGGCGAGCCTGCTTTCCGCGATGAACAACGAGCACATCGTCATCACGCACACGACGCAGCGGACGCCCATCCCCGAGGTCCGTCGCGTGCTCGAAGAAGCCCTCCCGCCGGAGGTCTGGGCCAGGGTCACGATCCTGATGGACCGCAAGGCGAGCCGGAGGAAATGACACGGAAGAAAATCCGAATCTCGAAACCCGAAATCCGAAACAAACTCGAATGACAGAAATCCAAAATTCGAAACAGTCGTAGTCGGAGTTCCTTGAGGCGACAGGAATTGTAGCCCAGCCGCCCCCGGCTGGGATCACCGGGGTCACCCCCGAGGGCGGGGGTGTCACATGGCCACGCGATTCGATTGCCGATCTTGCCCGTCAGAACTTATCAGAGGCTATGGACATGGAACAGTCGGCGGATCGGACGCGGTTGCGAATCGTCCTGCAAACGGTCGCTCTCGTCGTCACGGTGTACCTCGCCTGGATCGGCGCACACCTGACCAAGGGACTGCTCGACGACCGCGTCGCCTGGCTCAAGACCTCCGGCGGCGGATTCGCCTACTGGACCGTGATGAAGGTCCTGCTGTGGATCGCGCCCTCCCTGTGGTTGGTCCGCGTCTCCGGCCAGAAGCTCCGCGACGCGTTCGGACTGTCTCACTTGCGTCGTGCCGTCCTCTGGGGTAGCTCGGTGGGCCTGGCACTCGCCCTGATTACGACGGCGGCGAAGGCCGTCCAGCATCAGCCACTGTTCGATCGTAGCCTGGACTGGGGGTTCATCAACGCGGTCGTGATCGCGCCGCTCTTCGAGGAGTTCATGTTCCGCGGCGCGGTGCTCGGCGCCCTGATGCAGCGATACCGCTTTGCGGTCGCGAACGTCATTACAGCTCTCTTGTTCCTTGGCCTTCATCTGCCCGGCTGGTACTTCCAGGGACGTCTCTGGGAGCATCTCACAGCGCTGATCGGCGGGGCCCTGGCCATCTTCCTCCTGGGCCTGCTCTTCGGCTTGGCCACCCACAGGGGCAAGTCGCTGATCGCCGGCATCCTGGCGCACGCTATCAGCAACCTGTTCAGCCTGTAGACCGCGCGTCGAACGCAGGCCTGTCCGTGGCAGACACAAGGGCAGACGGGGTGGACCTTCGCCCGTCCCACGGAGTGGATTCCCGCGTTCGCGGGAATGACAACCGCGAGGTGGAGCAACACTCTGGGAGTCTGCCATAGTCCTTCGTCACGACTCTGTCATTCCTGTGCACGCAGGAATCCCGCGGTTCCTGGATTCCTGCTTGGCTTGGAGCAGCCTTCGGCCACAAGCAGAGCGTAGGTGCGTCTGGTCTTGAGTCCGTTCGTGTCTCTTGGGGGCGCCCCCGGTCATACAGTGCGGTCCCGACCCTGGGCACGCGAGGACTGGATAAGACCAGGATGCTGGCCAGGAAGACAAGATATCGCGTCTGTGCAGTGCAGGAATGACGGGGTCCTGCCCATGCCTCGTCGCCATGTGGGAGGCTACAACAACAGTCATACACCCGCATGGCGGGTGAGTGCGCCTCACGCCGCGTTCTCGGCCTTGTCTTGTTCCCGAGGAGTCGGCGCTGATTGCGCAGGAGTGGCGAATTGCTTCTTATGGGGCGTGCTGGCAGGAGAGCCACGCGAGGATCGACGAGACTTCCGTGCCCTGGCGATTTGTGTCGCCACAATTGAGTCCCAGACGCATAGCCAGTTAAGCAAGTCACTCGCACAACCGATAAACCCTCAGGAATGTGCTACTTGGGATTTACTACTGACGGTTCTATTCGCCGGGCGGGCTTGTGGCTCCTCGCCTGCGCCGTCGGCGCGTTCACGGCGGGCTGCAACAACAAGTTCTTCGACCCGTCGCAGATCGGGCGATTCCGTCCGACGCCGGCGGTGAACGTCATCCTGGAGTCGCTGGGGGTGGCGGAAGAGCCGGTGGCAGCCTGGCAGACGGCGGAAGAACCCCGGCCCGAGGACATTCGGGCCGTCAAGGCCGACTACGTCCTCCAGCCGGCGGACATAGTCACCGTCTCGATCTACGAGCTGCTCCAGGAGGGGGCCGCGGTCACGAGTAACTACGTGGTTACCGAGACGGGCAAGCTGTCGATCCCCGACGTCGGCATCATCCAGGCGGCGGGCCTGACGGAATCCCAGCTCGAAGAGGAGATCCGCAAGATCCTGTCGCCTGCGGTCCTGCGGAATCCTTCCGTCATGGTGACGCTGTTGACTTCGCAGCAGCGGGCGTTCTCCATCCTGGGAAACGCGGTGCCCGCCCCCGGGCGGTACTTCATTCCGCGCCATGACTACCGCCTGACGGACGCGCTGGCGACCGCCCAGGTCAACACGCAGTTCAACGTCAGCTATATCTACGTTTCGCGGCGCGAGGGGATCGCCGGCGGCAGCGCGACGCCGACGCAGGGGATGGGAGCCGCCGGAGACTTGGGCCTGGTGCAGCCCGACTCCTCCCGCGCGGGCGTGCCGACGCCTGTCAAATCGCCGGACGCCACCGCGACGACGCCCAGACGCGAAATCCCCGAGCCCCTCGAACCCGCAGACAAGTTCGAGCAGGAACGGGAGATGCTCGACCTGATCCGCCCGCAGGCGGGTGCGCCCGGCAACAAGACAGCGCCTCGTGTCAGTCAGACCCGGCGACCAAACGAGGACGTGTCCGCGACGATGCTGCCGGGAGGGTTCCGCCTCCTCGGGTACGAGCCGCGTCCGGAGTCGCCCAAGATTCCGACGTCGGGCATTGTCCTGTCGCCCACCGAATTCGGTTCGGGAGCAGCGACCTCGCAGCAGGCTCCCCTGGGCGAGTCCAGGACGACGCAGAGGATGGAGTGGATCTGCGAAGACGGCAAGTGGAAACAGGTTCCGGCTGGAACACAGGCGAGCGGCCAGACCGAGTGGGTCCAGCGCGACGGCAAGTGGGTCCAGGTCCCGAAGGGGCAGACCCAGCCTGGGCCCGCCAAGAAACCCACGGCGGTCCAGCCCGCCGGGCCGACACTCCCGCTCGAGAACAGTGCGATCCCGACAGGCTGGGAGCAGGGGCCCCAGGCCCGCGTGATTCAGATCCCGACGGACCGTCTCATGGCAGGCGATCAGCGGTATGACATCATCATTCGACCGGGCGACACGATCCACGTCCCCGTCGATCTGATCGGGGAGTTCTACATCACAGGCCATGTGAACCGCGCTGGGACGATCCCCATCACCGGGCGTCCGATGACGTTGAAGATGGCGATTGCCGCCGCCGGCGGGCTGGGACCGCTGGCGGTTCCGAAGCGAGTCGAGGTGATCCGGCGGATCGGTACCAAGAGGGAGGAGATCGTCCTGGTGGACCTGGACAAGATCGCCAGCGGCGAACAGCCCGATTTCTTCATCAAGCCGAACGACCTGATCAACGTGGGGACGGACGCCACCGCGCGATGGCGAGCCGTGCTGCGGAACTCCTTCCGGGCCGCCTACGGTTTCGGCTTCGTCTACGACCGGAACTTCGCCGATGTGGACTACTACGAGAGTCTCAGCTTGCCCGACTGGTTCTAAGGGGAATGCGGGGGTATGGCTCCGATGGCTGGCTCACTACGGACCGCAAATCAGGATGAGGCTCCCTCTCGGGCGGATCGAGCATGGCGAGATCTCTGGCCGCAGGGCAGCGTGAAAATCCTCCTGGTCGCCGGGCTGCTCGCCTGGCTCTTCCACCGCGAGATCCGCGACCTCGTTCACCTGTGGGCAACCGACCCCGACTGGTCCCACGGCTTTCTGATCCCGCTGTTCAGCCTGTACTTTGTCAATCGCAGGCGAGCGGAGATCCTCGGTCTGGAATACGTTCGCGATCCGCTGGGCGACCTGTTGCATGGTCGTCGGCCGGCGCGGTTGCCGTCGGGGGCGACGCGCCCGAACTACCTCGGACTGGCGCTGCTGCTGGCGGTGCTCGCCCTCTACGCATTCAACGTGGTCAGTCCGTCCGGGTATGCCTACCTGCGTCCGATTTCCATGATCGCGGCGGTGGGGGCGGTTGTCCTGTTTCTTGGGGGCTGGCGGCTGCTCCGGCATACCTGGCTGCCGATCGCGTTCCTCGTGTTCGCGGTGCCGCTGCCGCGTCGGTACTACGTGGGCCTGACGATGCCGATGAGGCATCTGGCCGCTACGGTAGCGACGGCGCTGCTGAACGGGGTCCCCGGCCTCGACGCGACTGCCACCGGCACGATCATTGAGATCATGTATCGCGGCCAGCGTCTGGAACCCGCGCTGGACGTGGAAGCGGCCTGCAGCGGGATGCGCCTGCTCATGGCGTTCCTCGCGATGGGCGTGGCTATGGCATATCTGCACGACCGTCCCACCTGGCAGCGGGCGGTTCTCCTGCTGAGCACGGTGCCGATTGCGGTGATGTGCAATATCATTCGCGTGACGACCACGGGGTTCCTGTATGTCCTTGCGGGACCCGGATACACGCAGGGCGTCTACCACGATGTGCTGGGCCTGGCCATGCTGCCCCTGGCGCTCGGCCTGTACGGACTGCTGGCGTGGTTCATGTCCAGCCTGTTCGTCGAGGATGAGGACAGAGGCGATCCAGATCTCGTGGTCGTCAGAAAGGGGGGCTCGTGATGCACCCCGACGACAACAGGCGAAGTCCGTTCGTGCAGCCGGCGTTCGTGATCTGCGTCGCGGTGCTGGCGCTGGCGGCGACGGGGATGTCCCTCCTGACCAGGGCGTTCGGCCTGTGCCTGAAGAAGGAGCCTGTGCCCCTAAAGAAGCCGCTGGACGCAATGGACGAGGGCAGATTGGCGCCCTACAAGGTTCTCGCCAGGCACACGATCGACAATGAGAAGGTCGTCGAGTCACTGGGGACGGAGGACTATATCCAGTGGGTCATCGAGGACCCTCGCGAACCCGTGGGCAGCGCCGGACGGAAGGTGCTGTTGTTCATTACGTACTACGAGGTCCCGGACCGGGTGCCGCACGTGCCGGAAGAATGCTATACCGGCGGTGGATACGACCGTCTGGCGCAGGCCCGGGTCGCCTTCAAGATCGGTGGCGGGAACCAGAACGGGAGCGTTCCCGGGCGGTTCCTTCTCTTTCAGTCCGCACGCGGCGGCTTCGACTCGAGGGCGGGACAGTTCCCGGTCCTCTATCTGTTTCGAATCAACCGGGAATACGCAGGCAACAGGAACGACGCGCGGATCGCCTTGAATCGAGCGGTCTTCCGCAAGCACTCGTATTTCTCGAAGATCGAGATGGCGTTCAATCAGGGGTCCGCTGTCCTGACGAAGGACGAGGCGGTGGCGGCCTGTGAGCGGCTCCTGAGCGTGCTGTTGCCCGTTCTGGAACAGGAACATTGGCCCGATTCGGAGTGAAGCCGAGCTATTGGCTGGTCCGATTGGGAAAGGGGAATCACGATGGCCAGAAGGCGTTTGAACAAGAAGGTGGCTCTGCTGGGCACGGCGGTGTCTCTGCTGCTCGTGATGGCGGCGGTGTTCGTCCTGTTGCGGCTCAACCGTGACCCTGGTCCGTTCATCGCCGACGGCGATGCGGCCTGGGTCGCCCGCGACTATCCCAAAGCGAGGGAGAATTACGCACGCGCCTATGGCTACGCCGACACGCCGGAAATGAAAGTGGATCTGTTGTTCCGCCTGTCCGAGGTGTATCGGCAAATGGGCCAGTGGGACAGAGTCATCGCCTGCTGGGAGATGGTGGTCACGACGGATCTGTCGAACGTGAAGGCCCATCTCGGGCGGCTCGCGTATTTCTACACCCTGGCCGACAGTCTAGGTCCCGCAGGTCGGAGCACGAGCGAGTACTGGGAGGAGGTCCTGTCCCACGTGAGGACGGCCATCGACGTGGTGGAAGGCGCCGGTCTCATGAGCGCCAAGAGAGCAGACTGGGAACCGTCGCTCGGCGATGGGGTGGAGCGAGGAGCCGACCGGGCCGCGACCACCCTGGGTCCCTATCTGCACTTCGTCAAGGGACGAGCGGCGCTGGAACTGGCGGCCATGGGGGCTGTCACCTCTCCCGGCGAGCTTCTCGACGAGGCCCAAGCCGACTTGGAAGAGGCCCGGAAGCTCGATCCCAACGACGCCCAGGTCTACCGCTACCTGGCGGACGTATTCGTGGAAAAGGGCAAGCTGGCTGCCTCCGCAGGCAACCGGACCGAGCAGGCGGCGGCCGAGAAGCAGGCGGCCGGAATCCTCGCGGAGGCGGTCCGCGCGACTCCGACGTCCGCGGAGTCTCGCATTCACGTGCTGGCCCGCAAGCTGCCCGGGGTGCAGCAGGGGACGGTCGCCCAGGTGAGAGAGCAGATACGGGCTCTGGAGCCAGAATACGAGGATCTGACCAGGCAATTCGCATCCAGCCCGCGGGCGTTCCTGGCCAAGGCGCAGTTCTACTCGTTCTACACCGCGTGCGTGGACAGTGCGTCCGCCGGCGCGACGCTCGACAAGGCCATTGCGGCGGCCCGCCAGGCGGGATCGCTGGGCGGCGACCGCGCCGAGTACGTGCTTCTCGCGGCCGGCTGCCAGTATCGCAAGTCCTCGATATGCGGAGATCCCTCCCTTCTGGAGGCGGCAATCGATCTGGCGGGGAAAGGACTCGATTTGCCCGATGCCCAGGACACGCCGGGCCCGACGCAGATCGCCCGCCGGCTCAACCGACTTTCCCTGTACTCTCTCCTCGCTCGCTGCTGCACCGAACGGATTCTCTCCTTGCCCGGCGCCGACCCGGCGCGGCAAACCCTGTTGGCCCGAGCCGAGACCGCAGTCGGTCAGATCCGCCAGATCCAAGGGGGCAAGGAGAACCCTGAACTCCTCAAGTGGCAGGGCATGCTCGATCTGGCCAGGGGCCGGGCGGGCCAGGCCGTGCCCAGTCTCTACGACGCCTACCTGCGAATCAAGGCGGCCAACGCGTCCCAGCAGCAAGACCCGTTCCTCTCCCACACGCTGGCGATGATCTTCAAGGACACTGCGGAAACCGGCGCGGTCCTCGACTTCTTGGGAACCGCATTGACCTCCGGGATACTCCATACGAAGCCCGAGGCGCTCCTGGACTATGCGGAGGCTCTCCTGCGGGTCGGTTCTTCCGACGCGGCGTTGAACGCGACGGAATCGTTCGACGAACGATTCGGTGCGAACGACCGCAGCCGTGTACTGCGCACCCAGGCATTGATCGCGAAGGGCCGGATCGAGGAAGCCCAGGAGACCATCGCGCGTCTGAAGACGGGCGACCCGAAGGCCATCGCTCTAAATCTGGACCTGGCCAGGACACAAACCACCCGCCGGGCCGGCGATCGCGACGTGACGACGGAAGAGCTGCGCAACCAGTACCGCAGCCAGGCGCATCTCATGCAGCAACTGTTGCAGGCTGACCCGAACGCGGTGGAGGACACGGACCTCGTGAAGCTCTGCCAATCGCTCATCGAGCATGGGGAGTCCGGCACGGCCAAGGTGCTGGTCGAATCGACTTTGAAACAGTCTCCGGACAACCTCGCGGCGCTCTTCTACCAGGGATTGCTGTCGGAACCGGACGCAGCCCGCTGCGCTGAGCCCAGACGAAGCGAGATTCGCGAGCAGGCGATACGCCGCATCGCCGATCCGATTCATCGATCCCTGGAGCTTGGCCTGTTGTACAAGCAGACACAGCAGGCGGATCAGGCGGCGGCCGAATGGCGCAGCGTGTTGGACGCGACGGCGACGCAAGGGCGCCCGGACATGCCGGCGTATCTGGTGACCAGGAGTATCAATCCGCGATCCATGGCCGCCGGATGTCTGTTCGATCTCGCCCGCGATCAGGAGAACTGGAGGCTCGCGGCGGAGGTCGTCGAGCTGGCCAAACGCGAGAATCTGGACGATTGCGGCGGCTACCTGTTCTCCGCCCGGCTGGCCTTCGCCCGTCGCCAGTACCCGACGTCGCTGACCTCGCTCGACGAGTGCCTCAAATGCAGGCCGATCTTCTCCCACGGGTACATGCTCCGCAGCAGGGTGAAGGCGGCGCTCGGACGGGAACAGGAGTCCATCGACGACATCCGCGAAGCGTCGCGTCTGAATCCCGCCGATCCGGTGATTGCCGCCGCGAAGGCCAGCGCCCTGCACGCCCGCAATGTCGGGCTGGGCGACCGCGTCTCTTCCGAGCAGCAGCTCGAAACCAGACAGGCGATGGAGCGGGCCATCCAGCTCAATCCGCGCGATGCGGGCCTGCTCTCTGCCTATGTCGATTTCCTGGGCGACAACGATCCGGTCAAGGCGATGGCGCTTCGCCAGACGATTCAAACCGCTTCGCCGACCCTGCACAATGCGGTGATGCTCGCCAAGCTGGCGACGGAGGCGGCCCGCAAGGAGACCGACCAGTCTAAGAGAAAGGCGTTCCTCACGGTCGCGGAGACCGCCTTCGAGCAGGCCCGGCAGATGGACCCGAACGATCAGTTCATGCTCGACAACTACGCGACGTACCTCCGTGCCCAGGGGCAGAACGACCGGGCCAGACAACTGCTGACGGAATCGAATGACACCCGACTCCTGTGGCGGCACTATCTGCAGGTTCGGGATTTCGACCAAGCCCGTCGGCTTCTCCTCGATGTGTACGCCCGCCAGGACACGAGAATCGACGCCCTCAAGGGGCTGGTCCTCGTCGCAGAAGAGACCGGGGACCAGCAGGGGGTGAAGAAGTACTGCGAGGAACTGTTGGCGCTCGAGGATAGTGCGATCAATCGCCTGGCCGCGGCGCGGGCACACCTGAACGTCGGACTCGTCGTCGAGGCCGAGCGGCAACTGCAGGATCTCCAGGCCAAATACCCGAGCGAGTCCCGCGTGTCGCTGCTGGAAGCCCACCTGGCCAAGCGCTGCGGACAGCTCCCGCGGGCGATGGACCTGGTCAATCGGTGTCTGGAGAACGAGTCGCAGGATGCGGGCGCCTGGCAGCTTCGCGGCGAGATCTCCCTCCTGATGGGGGACCGCGAGCAGGCGATTCTCGACTTCCGCAAGAGTCTGGCAATTCGAGACGACCCGGTCACGATGATTGCCCTGGCGAAGGCCCAGGGGAGATATGACGAAGCTGTCGATTATATCGACCAGCGCATTCGCCTTTGCGGCGCGGACACCGACGCGGGCATCGAGCATGCGTTTCGCAAGGCGGACCTGCTGACCACGGCGTATGAGGGAACTTCCGATAAAGCGTATCTCGCGAAGGCCATCGCGGCCTACGAAAGTCTGCGGGCGATAATGCCGAATAACAGTAGTGTTTTGAACAACCTGGCCTACATGCTGGCGCAGGACGACCGCTGGCTCGCGGAGGCATTGGAGTATGCCAAGACGGCGGTCCAGCAGAATCCCGACGTGGCCGGCTACCTGGACACGTATGGGTATGTCCTGCACAAGAATGGGCGGAATGCCGAGGCCGCCGAGGTGCTGGCCGCCGCGATTCGACGGTACGAGGCCGAAGGGAAGGTCTCCGCTGAAGTCTACGAGCACCTGGGCATGGTGAACGAGGCGCTGGGTCAGCAGGAAGAAGCGCAGGCCGCCTACCGTCGAGCGTTGGAGATCGGCGGCCAAGCGGTGTCCGACGCGATGAAGCAACGGATCGACGCGGCTGTGCGACGGCTGGCGAAACAAGGGTGATGCCATATGACCAAGAGAAATCCGACGCTCGGGGGCACGATGCAAGGGCCGTCCGCAGGTAGGGGCGCCGCGGATGCCGCCTTGACACCGAAGGAGGTCCTGGGGATGCTCCGGCGGCACCTCTGGCTGATCTTCTTCACCACGATCCTCGGCGCCGGCCTCGGCGGCGGCGGCTGGTATCTCGCCTGTCGATTCCGCCCGCTCTATCAGGCCCAGACCCTGATCAAGGTCCTGCCTCCCGTCGAAACCGACCCCATGGAGATCGTCGCTTCCCAGGTGCAGCAGGACATCCAGTATGGGCACCGCGTCTCGCTCGCCAACCTGATGAAGAGCCAGAACAGCTTGGAGCGACTCCTGCGGAACGACCAGGTCCGCGCGACAAGCTGGTATCGTCAGACCGCGAAGGGCCGGGGCGGCGCCCTGGCCGCGATGCGGTACCTGGAGAAGAACCTCCGTGCCTATCCTCATCGCGAGGCCGAACACATCGTCGTCTCGATGACGTGCGGCCATCCGTCGGAGGCGGCCTTGATCGTCAACAACATGGCCAAACTGTTCATCACGGACCACGGCGACACGGAGAGACAGGATGTCACGGACAAGCTGGTCGAATTGACCGCCCGCCAGAGCGCAGTCGAGAAGGACATCCTCGCCAGCGAACAGGCGTTGCAGGAGGTGCGGGAGAGGACCGGGATCACCGATCTCGAAGTCCCCGCGACAGGACGCTACTTCCAGAACACGATTACCATTCGCCTGAATGACCTGGAGTTGCAGAAGAATGAGCTCGATCTGGCTGTCGGGCAGATCAAGACGGACATCGAGAACCTCGACCGCTTGGCGCAGGGACCGATTACCGAGCAGGTCGCCTACTTGATCGAGCAGGACCCGGTGATGATCGCACTGGCTCAGCAGATCGCTCTGCTGGAGGCCCAGTTGTCCGGGCGGCTCTCCAAGTTCGGCGAGAATCATCGCAGCGTCCGCCAGGCGCAGGAGCAGATCCAGGAGCTCCAGGCCAGGAGGGACCTGCGCAAGACGGAGATCGCGGAACAGACCCGCCGGGCCAACCTCAAGAACGCCCAGGACAATCTCCGCGTGCTCGAAGCCCGCCTGGTGGAGCTCGATCGCATGCGCGAGGCCGCCCAGGCACAGCAAAAGGCTCTGGACGATGCCCGCGCCGAGTACGGGCGACAGATGAAGATCCGCGACGAACGCACCGAGACCCTCAACCAGATCAAGACGCAGATCGAGAAGCTCCGGATCATGGTCAAGGCCCCGGACACGCCCAAGATGCAGCTCCTGGGCCAGGCCCCGGCGCCGCTGGAGATGGTGGTCTCGCGCAGCATGATCCTGTGGATTCCCGGTGGGACCCTGCTGGGACTGGTCTTTGGGCTGTCGATGGCGTTCCTCGTCGAGATGCTGAACGACCTCGTCCGGACCCCCAGTGACATCCGTCGGTTCCTCCACATCCCGCTGCTGGGGATCATCCCCGACGCCGCGGAGGATCGCGCCGTGGACGACGTCGATCTGTGCCACGTCGTGGACGAGGCGCCGTACTCGCTGACCGGGGAGTGCTACCGCCGGTGTCGGACCCATCTGGAGCTGTCGTTCGAGGGGACGTTCAAGACGCTGCTCGTCGCAGGCGGCCAGCCGGGCGACGGCAGGACCTCGGTCGCGTGCAATCTGGCGGAGGCGTTCGCCGCCAAGTACGAGAGAGTGCTCCTGATCGACGGCAATCTGCGCCAGCCGGGCTTGCACCTGGTCTTCCCGCGCGACGCGGCGCAGAGCGAGGCCATGCGTCCCGGCGTAACGGATATCCTGACCGGCGAGTGCGACTGGGCCGATGTGATCTCGCCAAGCGGCCTGGCGGGCCTGGACGTCGTCTATGCGGGTCCGCCGACGCCAAATCCCGCGGAACTGCTGGCCAGTCCTCGGATGAAGGACCTGATCGAGAACGCGGCCAAGGAGTACGACCGAGTTATCGTGGACACGCCGCCGGTGTTGCTGGTCAGCGATGTCAAGATGCTGGCGAGACTCGCCGACGCGACGATCCTCGTCTTCAACGCCGCGACCACCAAACGAGGGGCCGCCGAGCGAACGATCTTCGAGCTCCAGGATGTGGGCGCCCATGTTGTCGGCTGCGTCTTGTTCGGCGTCGAGGCCATGAAGGGCGGCTACTTCCGGCAGCAGTTCAAGGCGTATCGGCGGTACCTCAAGGGACAAATGGCCGCCGGCTCCGCGTGAAAGATTTACGATTTACTATTCTCGATTTGTGAATTAGGATTGCCGAAAGGC
>JAGOLX010000030.1 GCA_017993835.1 Phycisphaerae bacterium | reverse complement strand
CCTTTGGAAGGGGCGGAGGGGTCAGGGGGGCGGAGGGGTCAGGCTTTGGATATAGGCGTCACTGTCTTGGCCCGCCTCGGGGGAGGTGGGACCAGCCCTCAAAATACAAATTAAGGACGTGACAAGTCCATTCATCCGCTTCACTGGGAGGAATGGTGCGACCCCATCTCGGAATTCTTGTGGGTTTTCTGCCGGTTGCACGTTCGCGTGACCGCTGCGGTGGGCACAGTCCACCCTGCCGCGGTCGCCGAATTCCACGTGCCCTTGCTGCTTCTGTGGTTAGGAGAATCCGGATTCCGGCCCCCAATCGGGTCGAGGGCAGGCTCTTCGCGGGAATCACACGGTCGGCGTTTATCCTCGCTACTGACTCGCAACAACTG
The DNA here is from genome assembly GCA_017993835.1 of Phycisphaerae bacterium. Lineage (GTDB taxonomy): Bacteria > Planctomycetota > Phycisphaerae > Sedimentisphaerales > Anaerobacaceae > PLanc-01. Next base: position 77,412 of record JAGOLX010000030.1, on the reverse strand, counting down.
AAAAGCATCTTCAGTTCGTTCCGCTGAGCTGGCATGAATCCTGGTCAACAGCGGAAAGCGGGTTCACCACCGAGACACAGAGGTCACAGAGAAGAGGCCCCCATGCAACAGAGTCGAGTGCTTGTCACCGCCCTTTAATCGGCGTTCATCAGCGTTCATCAGCGGTTCCCAGAAGGAGACGGTGGACGAAGTCCACCCTACCGCTGTCGCCCGGTCGTCGGTCCCTTATATCTCCTGCGGCTTCGCCGTGACCCGGCGTCCGTGACCCGAAGAGATGCCCTTACGGGCACACTGCAAAGAGCGTTCTCCGCACGACAAAACCGCAACGCCTTGTTTCTTTGGCAAGAAGAACCGGGAGGAAGGAAGAGAGTCCAGCCGCAAAAAACGAAAAAGGACGCAAAAGGACAATCGTCCGAGCTGCCTCTGCTCTTCACCCTTTTTCGCCTTCTTTCGTTTCTTTCGGCTATGGGGATTTCGGTTGCGGCTGGAGGCCGGGCTGGGGTCTCGGTGCCTCGGTGGTGAAGAATGTCGGCATTATTTTCGGTTCTTATGGAACATACAACCGTTCCGAAGCGTCTTCCATAAGACAAGGAACGGCGATGACAGTCCTTGAGAGAGACGGCCCAGCGTGAAGGCGGTTTCGAGTGAGTGCGGAACCCCCGGCGGGCCGACGGGGTTCCTGGTTGAGGAGGCTGTCGTGCGAAACGAAGCCAATTCGGGACAGGGCCCGAGCGAGGATAAGTGCTTTTCAGAGAGGGGGTTATGGCGAATCAGGCATGCAGACGGCCTCGGAAAACGAAGCCAATTTCCCCAGGGACGGGAAGGGCCAGGGCCGCCCAGACTGCCGGCGCCGCCGACCGGAGCGATCGCGCGAAACGAACCCAATTCGCTGATCTCAGGACGGGACTCCCGGCGCCGCGGCCGGAATTGGGTTCGTTTGGCGCATACTCACTGCTGGAGGGAGGGGCGAGTGCGAAGACCACGCTTTACGACGCCCCTGCGAACCCAGAAGACGCTGGGAATCACGGGCGGGACGCCCGTGCTACGAAGATGCGGCAACCGGCCGGAGGGTTGGCGGGATGTGTTTGACGCGTCGGTCCATCAGGAGCTACCATATGCGAGAGACAGTCTCAGGGTGAATACGCGTAAGGAGGATTCCAACATGGATGTGCAGATAGGGAATCGGACGCTGGAACTGGTCGAGGGCGACATCACGGAGATGGAGACGGACGCCATCGTCAACGCGGCTAACGACCGGCTCGTCCTGGGCGGAGGCGTGGCCGGCGCGATCCGCCGGAAAGGCGGGCCCCAGATCCAGGCCGAGTGCGACCGGATCGGCGGCACCTTCGTCGGCGGCGCCGTGATCACGACCGGAGGCCAGCTCAAGGCCCGACACGTCATCCACGCGGTCGGACCACGCCTGGGGGAGGGAAACGAGGACGAAAAGCTTCGCAACGCCACTCTGAACTCGCTCAAGCTGGCAGACGAGCACGGACTGAAGAGCCTGGCCTTCCCGGCGATCAGCGCCGGCATCTTCGGGTTTCCGATCCAGCGGTGCGCCCAAATCATGCTGGAAACCACCATCGAGTATCTGAGAGGCCAAACCGGCCTGGATCGTGTCGTCTTCTGCCTGTTCGGACCCGACAGCTACCGGGTCTTCGCCGATCAACTCCAACAGGAGAACGTCTCGTGAGGAAGTCGGACGCTCGGGGGCATTTTCCTTTGACGCCTTGTCCCCCCGGCGGCTACAATAGTCTGTAAGGTCCGGGCATTCGGATGCCCAGCGCCGTCGGGGTTGGCGGTCTGTGCTCCAGTGTGGTTTCTTGAGCCGAACAGGCAAGGATTCAATCGAGAAAACACAGCGTGGAAACCAAGTTCAACATCTTCGAGATTCTCCAGATTGCCGAGCAGGTGGAACACAAGGGCGCCAAGTTCTTCCTCAAGACGTCCGAACTGTTCGACGACCCCGCCCTCCGCGACATCTACTACCGCCTGGCCACGTGGAAGGCCAAGCACGAGAAGATCTGGGCCCGCATGAGGAAGCGGTTCTCGGAAAAGACCGGGGAATTCGGCACCTTCGACCCGGACAACTACGTGCTCTCGAATCCCCAGGTGATGTCCGGCCTGACCTGGTTCGGCACCAGACAGGACGGCGTCAGCCGACTGACCGGGCGGGAGAGCAAGCGCCAAGTGCTCAAGGACGCGATCCGTCGGGCGAATGAAGTCATCATTTTCTATCGCGGTCTGAAGGACTTCGCCCGCGACCCGGCTACCGAGCAGATCATCGACCGGATCATTCGGGAGGAGGACCGTCAGATCGGGTTTCTGATGGACGAGATGAAGTCGGCATCTGTGTGAAGTCGCCCGCCATCAGATGGGCAATCGGCCTGAGCATGTCGAACTGCATCAGGACGATGCGGATGGCCGCGGTGATCGGGGCGGCCAGGAACATCCCCACGATGCCCCAGAGCAACCCCCAGAACGACAGGGCCAGCAGGACGGTCACCGGGTGCAGGTTCAGGCCCTCGCCCTGGAGCTTGGGCTCGATGATATTGCCCAGGAGATTTTGTATCGCGCCGGGAATGGCGACCGTCAGGACGATCAGCCAGGGCGACGACTGGAACTGCACCACCGCGATGGGCAGGGGCAGAAACGTCGCGATGATCGAACCGATGGACGGGATGAAATTCAGGAGGAATGCCAGAATGCCGAAGACGCCGGCCAGTTCCAGCCCGATGATCGCCATGGTCGTCCAGACCAGCAGGCCGGTAATGGCCGAAATCGCCATCTTGATGCCGACGTATTTGCGGATCTTGTGGACCACGTCCGAATAGACCTGGGAGTGCTCGGTATAGGGATTCCGCCCCAGCAGCAGGAAAAGGACGAAGATGATCACGAAGAGCATGCTGGAGATCAGACCCAGGATCGTCCCGAACGCGTTGGTCACGATGTTGAAGATGTAGTTCTTCAGGTCTTTGACGATCTGTTGCGTGTCGATCCGCAGTTCCTTCTTCGCGGTTCCCCCCAGCGGCGCACCGGCTACCGCTGCCTCGTTGGGTTCCCCTGAGACACTGTTGGGCTCCTTCTCGACGACGTTGGGCTCCTTCTCCGTGCCAGTGGGACTCTTTGCAGGCTGTTCCAACGGCGCGCGGACTTCAAGCGTGGCCGTCGTGCTTCGGCTGTCCACCACGGGAAACAACTCCACGGGACCGGTGGGGATCGGGGCCGGCTTGGCCTCCTGCGGCGCGGGCTCCGGCACGAGCGCAGGCGGTGACTTGACATCGTTCGGCGCTGCCACTGGCTTCGCCGCCGCGTCGTTCGGTGCCACCGGCGGCTGAGGCTCCTCCTTCCGATAGATGTACTCGATCGGTTCGAGGATCTTGTCGGCCATATAGGCAAACTTGTTGCTGTACTCGCCGGCGGTCGAGACGATGATCGTCGTCGCCTGCGCAATCAGGAGAAACACCGCAGCGATCACGGCTACGACCACCAGCAGCGTGACCACGATGGCGATGGCGCGAGGCAGGCGGAGCCACTTGACCTGGAAATCCTCGATCGGCGAGACCAGTGCGACGATGAACAGCGCGACGACGAACGGGATCATGACGACCCGCGTGTAGATCAACGCCGTGGCCGCCGCGACGACCGCAATGATCGCCAGGGAGACGGTATTTAGCCAGTTCTGTTCCTTGTGCTCGCGTATCATACGGTTCCCTTCGGCGGAAAAGGCAACTCACCGGCATCGAACTAGCCGTTCCTGGTCGATCTTCATGTCGGGCAGGCGGGTCCGCAGATCCTCGACGAACCGCTGGCCGTCCTGCCAGTAGCCCGCCGTCGGCTTCAGGCCCGCATCCATCTTCGCGAAATACAGGTTCATGCGATCCATGAGAAGCTCGCGAAGGTACTTGCTGACCATGGACGCCAGCGAGACCGGGAGATAGCGGTCATCGGCCTCGACCTCGAACCGCAGCCGCACCTTCCGCGTCCCGCTCGACATCTCGTAGAGACTGCACTCGTCGCCCTCTTGCATCACTGTCAGTTCCAGGTCGGGGAAGCTGCGGAGCAGATTCTCACGATAGTGGGCCCGTCCGCCCTGGCGGTCGATCTGGACATGGATCGTCTCGGCGGGGAACCTGCTCAGCAACGCCTGGATCAACTGTGTCACCGCGATGAACAGGACTTGCGCCTTGTTCCGGACGTTGTGGACCATCCTGTTGAAGTAGGCGACATCCAGACAGCACGTCCGCAGATCGACCAGCGACGCCCCGTGGGCCTGGAGGTCTTCCGCGAAGACCTTCGACGCGATCCTCGCATCGCCGGACCCGGCGGCCAGGCGGCAGTCCTGCATGTCCTGATGCCATGGATACTCCGCCAGGCGGGGCAGACACTCCGGACACAGCAGAGTCAGCAGCTCGGTCAGATTCGCCGGGCGCTTCCCGAGGTGCTCCAGAACCGCCAGCGACGTCCGCTCCAGATGTCCCAACCCCTCATCGCGGTGGTAGGCCTTCTTGCTGTCGGCGATCAGCAGGCGGCCCATCAAGCGCTTGCGACACTTGCCGACGCTCTTGCCGAGCGTGTCCCAGAGGTCTGCGCCGAGGAGGTCCGGCGCGACGGAGAACGCAGCCGAGGACACCACCAGCGGACCGAGCAACGGCCCGAAGCCCGCCTCGTCTATGCCCGCCAGAATCGCCACATCGGTTGCCTTTCCCGATCCGAACCGTTCTTCCATCCGGACGGGCCGCAACGTGGCCCTCGTCCGCATTGGAGGTCATAATGCAAACGCAGGCCGCTGTCAACGCCGATCTGTGCAGCTTTCGAACGCTGTTGCAGACAGTCCCGTCCTGTGCTACACTGCCGTCAAAATCACACTCGCTTAGGAGCCCGTTATGTTGATCGTCCACGTATCTGTGCACGTCAAGCCCGACCAGGTCGAGGCCTTTCGCGCCGCGAGCGTCGAGAACGCCACGGAGAGCGTCCGCGAGCCGGGCGTCGCGCGGTTCGATGTGATTCAGCAGCAGGAGGACCCGACGCGATTCGTCCTGGTAGAGGTGTATCGCGCCGCCAGCGCCCCCGCTCAGCACAAGGAAACGGCGCACTACCAGAAGTGGAGGGACGCGGTCGAGGGCATGATGGCCGAGCCTCGCAGCAGCGTGAAATACAACAGCGTCTTCCCCGGCCAGGACGGCTGGGATTATCTGAGCATATAGGACACCATGAAATTTGAATTCTCTACTGCTCGCAGAGTCGTATTTGGCGCGGGGGTCGCGGAGCAGATTCCCCCGCTGACCGCCGGCTATGGGGACCGCGCGTTCCTCGTCGTCGGCAGCAAGCCGGACCGCCTGCAGACTGTTCTCGACGCCGTCGCCGCCAGGGACGTCGTCACCACCCTCTTCAGCGTCGCTGGCGAGCCGACGACCGAGACCGTCCAGGCAGCCGTCACGGCCGCCCGCGAGGCACAGGCCTCCGTCGTGGTCGCCCTCGGCGGCGGCAGCGTCCTGGACACCGGCAAGGTCGTCGCCGCCATGCTCACCAATGAGGGGGAACTGTCGGACTACCTGGAGGTCGTCGGCAAGGGCCGCCCTCTGCGGGAGCAGTCGGCGCCGCTGATCGCGGTGCCGACCACCGCCGGCACAGGGGCGGAAGTCACATACAACGCCGTGCTGGGTGTCCCGCACAAGCAGGTCAAGGTCAGCATGCGCAGTCCGTTGATGCTGCCGCGGTGGGCGATCGTGGACCCGCTGTTGACCCACTCGATGCCCCCGGCGCTGACCGCCAGCACCGGGATGGACGCTTTGACCCAGTTGATCGAGGCCTTTGTCTCGAACAAGGCCAATCCGCTTACCGACAGCCTGTGCCGGGAGGGAATGCAGCGGGTCGCCAGGTCGCTGCGAAAGGCCTTTGAGGACGGCGCAAACGCCCAGGCCCGCGAGGATATGTCTGTCGCGAGCCTCTTCAGCGGGATGGCCCTGGCGAACGCCAAGCTCGGCGCAGTACACGGATTCGCCGGCCCGCTGGGCGGTCAGACCGGCGCCCCCCACGGCGCCATCTGCGGGAAGCTCCTGTCTTGTGTCATGCAGGCCAACGTGTCGGCACTGCAGAGTCCTCGGGGAGACGACAGCGAGAAGTCGGAACAAGACGCACAGGCAGTGCTGGCCCGCTATGACGAAATCGGGCGTCTGCTGACCGGCAAGAGCAACGCGACGGCCGCCGACGCCGTCTCCTGGACGGGAGATCTCTGCTCGGCTCTTGGCCTGCCTCCGCTGCGTCACTACGGCTTGTCTACCGTTGATTTCCCCGCCATCGTGGCGCAGGCCAGGAAGGCCAGCAGCATGCAGGGCAACCCGGTCGAACTGAGCGAAGACGAACTGACCGGAATTCTCGATTGGGCGATCGGCTAAGCACATTGCCGATTGTTGATTCTTGATTGTTGATTTGAAGAGGCTGATCCAGGGTGTTTCTCAAATCAACAATCAGAAATCACAAATCCGAAATCAGAAGGCGCCGTCCGGCCGAAGGACCTCGCGGAATGGCAGCTCCACTTCCTTGCTGTCCACGAGGACCACGATGGTCTGACGGTTCTTGCGGACCCGCTCGACGATCCCCTCCCGCCTGAACGGGACGACGTAGACACTGTCGCCCCGCCGCAGACCGGTGATGAATTCCGCATGGCGACGGGCCAGCGGCGTCCCGTCCGCCAGCTCGATCACGCGCCCCGCGAGCGTCCTGGCCTTCTGGCTCCAGGCGCTCGGGGCGTTCTGCATCTCCGAGGCGAATTCCTCGACGACCCTGCGGATCGCCTGCATGGAATCGTCGATCTCGCGGTCCGCCTGCTTCTGGAGCCGTCGGCCGTCCTCTTCGATCTTGCGAAGACGCTCGGCGGCCTCCGACCGCACGGTGTGTGCCTCGTCCAGCATGGACTGCGCCTCGGACCGCTTGTGCTCCGCGTCCTCCCGCGTCGCCTGGATCTGGTTGATGAGTTCCGAGGTGCCGTCGGACTCGGTCGCCAGGAGGGCCGTCGCCTGGCCGACCACGTCCTTGGGCATGCCCAGTCGCTTGGCAATCACGATGGCATTGCTGCTGCCCGGCGTGCCGATCATCAGACGATACGTCGGCTGGAGGGTTTCCGTATCGAACTGGACGGAGCCGTTCTGGGCCCGCGGCGTGCTGTATGCGAAGGACTTGAGCTGGCCCAGGTGCGTCGTCGCGACCACCTTGCCGCCTCGGCGCATCAGCTTGTCCAGGATGGCGGTCGCCAGCACCGCGCCTTCGATGGGGTCGGTCCCCGCGCCGAGCTCGTCCAGGAGCACGAGCGTCCCTTCGCTGGTCCGTTCGAGGATCTTCACCACCTGGCGCATGTGGGCGGAGAACGTGCTGAGACTCTGCTGGATGCTCTGCTCGTCGCCGATGTCCGCATAGATCTGGCGAAAGACCGAGACGCGCGACCCGCTGCGGGCCGGGATGTGCATCCCGCTCTGCGCCATCGCGGCCAGCAGGCCGATGGTCTTGAGCACGACGGTCTTGCCGCCCGTGTTGGGACCGGTGATCAGCAGCAGGTCGAAGTCATCGCCCAGGCGCACGTCGATGGGCACGACCTCGTCGGTCAACTGACTGACGGGACAAGTCTTCTGCCGGCTCGCCAGGTGCAGCAGCAGCGGGTGCCGCGCCTGGCGGAGGTGCAGCGAGGCGCCCGAGCCCAGGTCCGGCGCCGTCATGCCGTAGGCGACGCTGAACCGCGCCTTCGCGTAAGTCAGATCCACCAGGGCCAGCATCTTGACACTGTCGAGAATGGCCTCCTGCTGATCGAGGACCGTCTTCGTGAGCACCCACAGGATCCGCCCGACTTCCTTCCTCTCCTCGAAGGTGGCGTCCTCCAGCTCGTTGCTGAGCTCGACCAGCTCGTCCGGCTCGACGTACAGGGTCGCGCCGGTGTTGGAGCGGTCCAGGACCGTGCCGCGAATGGCATGGCGAAAGTTGGACTTGACCGCGATCACGGGCCGGCCGTGACGCATCAGAAAGTTCTCGTTCTCGATGGCCTTGCGTATCGCAGGCGACGCGACGATGTTCATGAACCGCTGGTGGATGTGCTCGCTCAACTGTGCGATCTGGCGACGAATCTCCTTGAGCTTGTCGGAGGCGTCGTCCCGCACGCATTTGTCCCCGCCGATGCAGCGACGGACCTCCTCCACCGTGGACTCGAAGTCGCCGAGCTTGGCGCCCATGGCCCGCAGATGGTCGCTCTCGGCAGGTTCCAGGTTCGTAAGGAACAGGCGGAGCCGGCCGCTGGCGGCCAGCGTGTCCGCGATCTCCAGCAGCTCGACCGGCTCGAAGACGGTCTGCTTCTTGCCGAACTCCTTCAGGATCGGACGGATGTCCTTCAGTCCCGCCATGGGGACCCGCTCGCCGCGATCCAGCACTTTCACCAGTTCCGTCGTCTCGGCGACGCGACCGGACGCCCAGCGGACATCGACCGAGGGATACAGCCCGCGGGCCGCGTCCTTGCCCAGATCGCTGGCGGCATAGGACGCCAGGATCGTCCGAATCTCCTCGAACTCGAGCACGTGCAGGGTGTGTTCGTCTATTCTTTTGCCGGCCATTCTCGGTTCTCGATGAACTGGATGAGACTGTAGACGGCCTGGTTGTACGGGACCGCCACGCCGTGCTGTTGAGCCAGACGGATGACCACTCCGTTGAGGGCGTCGATCTCCGTCCGTCTGCCCGCGGCGATATCCTGGAGCATGGACGACTTGTGTCCCGCGGTGTCGGGCACCAGCCTGCGGTAGAACACGTCGAGAAACTCGTCGGGCCGGGCCCAGTGCGTCTGGTAGCCCGCCTGGACCATGACCGCGAACACCTCCTCGACGATCCGGCCCATCAGCATCCGGGTCGAGGTCTCCTGGGCCAGCGACCCGTAGGGCACGCCGAGAACCGCGCCGAGGGGATTCAACGAGCAGTTGTACAGCATCTTCGCCCAGAGGTCCTTCTCGATGGAGTCGGTCGTCTCACAGGGGATGCCGCCCTCGCGAATCGCCCGACCCAGCGGCTCGACCGCCGACGCATCGAGCCCGAACAGACTGCCGAGGTGAATCGCGTCGGCGTGGACGGTGACCTCCACCTCGTTGGGCCGGGGCCTGCGAAAACCCGTAATTACGCGGGCGCTGTAGACCCTGCCCTTGTCGAAGTGCTCGCAGAACGCCTCTGCGTTGCCCCAGCCGTTCTGGAAGAGGACGAGCTTCGCTCCCCTGCCGATGCAGGCGCCGTGGCCCGCAAGGTCCATCGCCGCGTGCGAGGAGTCGAACGATTTCGTACAGATGAGCACGTAGTCAAACTCCGTCGCGTCGATCTGGTCCAACGCCTCGTGACACGTGAACGCATCGGACGGCGCGTGGACCCGCCCGAAGATCCCCGTGCGGGTCAGACCCTCTTTGCCCAGGGCGTTCGTCGTCGGCCCTCTGGCGATGATTTCGACATGGTTCGGCGGGCGGACCAGGCAACTGGCGACTCCCAGCCCCACGGCGCCCCCGCCATAAATCAGTACACGCATATCTTCCGGCTCGCCCCGCTTGCGGCAGGGACTTAGTCCACTCCCAGTTTTTCCCGGAGGACGTGAAGGTTCATCACGTCCTCCCGATTGTACTCCAGCAACACCCGCAGCGACTCCAGGTCGTTGTCGTTCACATAATTCCACCACAGCCTGACGGCCATGTACCCGTTCACGTCGGGCAGTCCCCGTGCAATGCCGAGACGGCGCTCGACTGCCTTCAGGCCGCCCTTGAGATCCCGTCGCCAGCAGTCGTACATCAGGTCTTTGTGCGAGAAACGGCGTCGCAGATCCAGGCCGAGCCGTCGCCGGATGATGGGCAGATCAAACCGGCTCCCGTTGTACGTGTAGATCTCCTCGACCCCGTCGAGCAGACCGAGGACCGCGTCGGCGCCGATCTGGGCGCCGAACAACTGCCCGAACCGGCTTTGCGTCCCCTGCACGGCGCCCACGCCCACCACCGTCAGCTCCGCATCCCGGCTGCAGCCGGTCGTTTCAATATCGAGATATCCGTAGCATTTCACCATGACACCCGCCTTGTGAGCGACCGGACCGCGACCGGTCGGACATTCGCCCGACAGTCTACCGGCGCCCCGGATGGTTTTCAACCCGAAGGTCCGCGAAGCCTCTGCGTCTCCGGCGTGCGAACCAGCAGTAGGCAAATCCTTAGGGCTCCCAGAGTTTTGCTGGGCATCCCCATTTGGATTTCCCTGGCGGCGCGTTACATTCTATGTAGCAGCAATCTTGAAAACGCAGGCACCTCCGATAATAACGAATCGGAATGCCTCGGTTCGGACGCTGCGGAATGGGGGGTGTGGCATGGCGATCCTGAGTCTTTCGGAGAATGTTCTCCTGGTGACACTGCCGGCCGAGCCGCAGTCCACCGAGGACCTGGAGAGGGTGATGCGATTGACCCGAGCGAGGTCCGACTGCGATGTGATCGTGGATTTCTCGCTGGCGGAGATCCTGTCCTCGGCCACCCTGTGCAATCTGCTGATCATGGAGCGCCAGTTGAGCATGACGGGGCACCAGCTCACCCTGTGCTCGGTTCCTTCCAGCATCATGGGCGTCTTCACCCGCGTGGGCTTGCACAAGCTGTTCCGATTCGCCGAGGACGAGTTTGCCGCCCTCCAATCGCTGGAACCCGAGAGGCAGACCAGCGCGTGACTAGGACAGCCATTCGTCGATCACCTCGTCCGCCGCGGCGGGCATGATGCCCGCGAGCCAGGCCAGGTCGATGATCGTCACTCGCTTGCGGATCTCGTGCATGTGCAGGATGGCCGAGCGAATCCGCTCGCGCGAGCAGCCGATATCCGCGAAGCTGGTCGCTCCGCCGGCCCGCTGGAGCCAGTCGCGAATCGTCTGAGGGCTCTTCACCTCGGACCGTAGTCGCGCCCGAAGCTGATCCCAGACGTCGCGCTGGCCGATCTTCCGACGCACCTGCTCCCATCGCTGTCTCTTGGCGTCGTACTGCTCCCGAACGGCCGAGGCGACCGACGGCGCGATCCAGAACCCGTCCTCGACCGCCGGCGGCAGGTCGCCGAGAACGGGGCTTTCGAGGGACAGAATCCGCTCGAACAGAGCCGCCGAGAGGATCGTGCCGACGCCGACTTGCCGGCCGTGCAGGTCGTGACTTTCGCCTCGCACCTCGGCCATCATGTCGAGCGTGTGACTGAGGAGGTGCTCGCCGCCGCTGGCCGGGGCGCTGGTGCCGACCAGCGTCATGGCCATGCCCGTCCAGAACAGGGCCTCGAACAGGCCGCGAATCGCCTCCGATTTCCCGTCGCGAATGTCCTCGGGACGGTCGAGGTACAGGGGCTCCAGTTCCGCGACGATGCCGGCACAGAAACCGCAGTGGTACTCGCCGAGCAGCAGGTGATTCACGATCCAGTCCCCGTTGCTCTGGTGCTTGGCGATGGTGTCCCCGAAACCCGCGGTGGTCATTACGCGAGGGGCCCGCTCGATGACGGCCGGCTCGGCGACCACGGCAGCCGCGGGCCTAGCCTCGAATAGCATCTTCACACCCGCGATGCTCGGCGCGACGTTGGCGCTGGAGTAGCCGTTCATGGAGGCTGCCGTCGCAACCACGACGTACGGGATCTTCAACTCGAAGCTCGACCACTTGCACAGGTCGTTGACAACGCCGCTGCCGACTGCGACCACGAGCTGCGGACCGAGCGGACGCAGTTGCTCGATCAGCGCCCGGCACGTCACGTCATCGCACACCGGTCCGCGGTCTCCCCGGTCCGGCACGATCACCCGATCCACCGCCAGAGCGGCGCGTTCCAGGGCCCTTCGAACTCGGTCCCCGCAGACCTCCCAGGTCCGCACGTCGGCCACGATTGCCGCCCGCTGCGGCCAGGACTCATCGAGGCTCCGCCGCAAAACCTCCGCCAGCGAATCCACAGCGCCCGGTGCATACACCAATTCACGAATCGGCACGCGGTGCGTCCGGCCGCACCTGCACTCGAAGCTCGTTCCCAACAGCTCTGAAAGACCCATAGTGATTTACTATTTCCGATTCACGATTTACTATTGGTCCCATAGGCGCACACGCGCCGGGAGTCTCGATTGTAGCCGAGGCGCTGCGCAACGTAAACCGGGAATCGAGGACAAGATGATGAATGAGACACTGGACAGACGAGAGTTGCTGAAGGCCGGGGCCCTCGGAATGGCCTCCGCGATGCTGGGTCCGGGGGCCGGGCGGGCGCAGGGACAAGCCAACAGACCCAACGTGGTCTTTGTCTTTGCCGACCAGTGGCGGGCCCAGGCGACGGGCTACGCAGGCGATCCGAACGCTCGAACTCCCAACCTGGACCAACTCGCGGAACGAAGCGTCAACTTCGCAAACGCCGTGTCGTGTTGTCCCGTTTGCAGCCCTTACCGCGCCAGCTTGCTGACGGGCCAATATCCGCTGACTCACGGCGTGTTCCTCAACGACGTGCCGCTGAGGAACGAAGCGGTCTCCCTCGCGGAGGTGTACCGCCAGGCGGGCTACGAAACCGCCTATGTCGGCAAATGGCACCTGGACGGCAACCGCCGCAGTGCGTTCATCCCGCGCGAACGACGCCAGGGATTCGACTTCTGGAAGGTCCTCGGCTGCACCCACGCCTACAACAACTCGTTCTACTATGGGGACGAGGACGTCAAGCTCAAGTGGGAGGGCTACGACGCGATCGCGCAGACCCGCGAGGCCCAGCAGTACATCCGCACTCACGCGGGCGGGCGGCCCTTCCTGCTCGTGCTGTCCTGGGGCCCGCCTCATGATCCCTACCAGACGGCTCCGCAGGAGTACCGCGACCGGTTCCCGCCCGAGGGCATCGTCTTGCGACCCAACGTGCCCGAACAGGACCGGGAGAAGGCCAGACGCGCAGCCGCAGGGTACTACGCCCATATCGCGGCCCTCGACGACTGCGTCGGCGACCTCGTCGAGACGATTCGCCAGGCGGGGATCGAGCGGGACACGATCTTCGTCTTCACGTCGGACCATGGGGACCTGCTCTACTCCCACGGCGGTCAGAACAAGCAACAGCCGTATGACGAGTCGATTCGAGTACCCTTTCTGCTGCGCTATCCCGCTGTGCTCGGCGACGCGGGCACGACCGTCGATATGCCCATCAACGCGCCGGACATCATGCCGACGCTGCTCGGCCTCAGTCGGATCCCCGCGCCCCCGACCGTGGAGGGCACCGACTTCTCCGGCCTCCTGACTGCGGGATCGCCCGCGCAGGACAACGCCGCGTTGATCGCGTGCTATGCGCCGTTCGGGCAGTGGACGAGGGCCCGCGGCGGGCGGGAATACCGCGGCGTGCGAACCCGACGACACACCTATGTTCGCGACCTCAACGGTCCCTGGCTGCTCTTCGACAACCGGCAGGACCCATACCAGCTCGACAACCTGTGCGGCCGGCCCGAGTACGCCGCTCTGCAGAAAGAGATGGAGGCCCTGCTCAGCAAGCGATTGACGCAGACGAGTGACGCCTTCCTCGGTGCTGGGGACTACATTGAGAAGTGGGGTTATGAGGTGGACGACACGGGAACGGTTCGCTACACAAACTGACCGGCGGAGGAAGGTGTGCACAGCACACCCTACAGCTTGCCGCCACGGACGATGGAGATCAGCAGCCAGACGCCGAAGACCGCCGCGATCATATAGCCGATGACCCCCATCTGCCGAAGGCTCTCCTGGGCGACCAACATGCTGGAGCCGATCAGCAGGGCCGCGATAATCAGGGCAAAGCTGATCCGATTGGAACTCTTGTCCAGCGTCTTGGTCAGCGTCTCGAGATGCTCGTGCTGCACGCGGACCTGGAACTTGCCCTGTCGGAACTTGCTGAGAATGACGTTCACATCGTCGGGCAGTCGGGAGGCCAGGTCGCCCGCGTCGAGCATCATCTGGCGCATCTGCTGCATCAGGCGTTTGGGCTCAAAGTCCCGCAGGCTCGCTCGCTGGGCGTAGGGTTTGAGCACCTCCGTCAGATTGAAGTCGGGATCGAGCGAGTGGGCGAACGACTCGATCGTCGCCATGCTCTTGAGCATGAGCGTGAACTGCGCGGGCGGTCGGACATAGTTCGAGCGGAGCAGGTCGAAGATCTGCGACACCGCGGGACCGAACGGAATGCTCTTGAGCGGAAGGTCGCGATAGGTATCGACGAGCTGCTCCATGCCCGCCGTCAGCCGTGACAGGTCCGTCTTCTCGTGTACCATGTCCTGGCGATCCAGCGTCCGTACGACCCGCGCCGGCTCGTTCTCGACCACCGCCAGAATGATCTCGTTGAACAGCCTGCGGTCGAGGGAGGACAGCCGCGAGACCTGCCCGAAATCGATGGGCGCCAGCACGTTGCCCGGCAGGAGGAAGAAATTCCCGGGATGGGGGTCCGCGTGAAAGAACCCCAGATCGAAGATCTGGTGCAGCACGAACTGGGCGCCGCGACGCGCAATCAGCACGGGGTCGAGTCCCTGCTCCCGCATGGTCGTGGGATCGCCCGGCTTGATCCCGTCGATGTACTCCATCGTAAGGATCCCCGCTGTGCAGTAGTCCTCGTAGATCCGTGCGATGTGGATGGTCGGGTCGTTCGCGAAACTCTTGAGGAATCGCGTCTGGTTGCGGCGCTCGTTGGCCAGGTCCGTCTCTTTGGACACCGCCTCCGCGAACTCGCGAACCATCTGGCGGGGATCGATGGTCTCGTGCTCGAACAGCGTGACCTTGAGGATGGCCGCCAGCTCTTCGAGCACCTCGCACTCCGCCTGAATGATCTGGACGATGCCGGGCCGGCGGACCTTGACGACGACGGAGTCCCCTTCCCGCGTGGTCGCCCGATGGACTTGCGCGATGCTCCCGGCCGCCAGAGGCGACGGATCGAAGCTGGCGAACACCTCCTCCAGCTTGCCGCCCAACTGGGCCTCGACTTCGACGCGGATTCGCTCGAACAGTTCCGGCTTGACCTGGTCCTGCAAGCGTCCGAGCTCGTGGACGTATTCCAGCGGGATGAGGTCGGGACGCGTGCTGAGCAACTGCCCGAACTTGATGAAGGTCGGACCCATCTCCTCCAGCGCCAGGCGGAACCGCTCGGGACGGGTCCGCCCTTCCGCGATCCGCTTGATCCGCACCGGCGCGATCCGCTCCCCCAGGCGGACGAGCACGCGGGACCGCAGCGCGTCCGCCACTTCCTCCAGGCCGTACTTCATCAGAACCCCGACGATGTGACGGTAGCGACGCAGTCGCTGGAGCCGACTCTTGAACCGGAATCCCCACGGACTCAAGGGCGACTACTCCCCGCCGCACTTGGTCAGCAGTTCATCGAGCTTGCGTTCGAGCCGCTCGACGTCTTCCTTGCTCGCCAGGTGCAGGCCGTTGACGGTCTGGCGAACCTGGTCGCCGACGAGCTTCTGGAGTTCCGCCTTGGTCCGCTCGGCGCCGTCCATCACGTCCTTGACGAACCCGCTGCGGGTCTCTTTCATGGCCTGGCCCTTGTTGACGTACTCGTCGAACATTTTCTCGGCGCGTTCGCGGGTCATGGTCAGAGCCCCCAGGCCGGCCATCATCAGTTTGTCGAACGTCTCGAACATGGCGTCACCTCCATTCAAGTGCCTGTCCCATCGCATCGGCTGAAGAGTCCGCACCGGCGAACGCATCCCCCGTCGCCGCCCTGCGGCCTTCCCCACAACCGCCTATACTAAGCCGACGCGACCGCTCATGGCAAGGGGAAAACACGCCGGACAATCACGAGGTGTCTGCGAAAACAAACTGGCCATCGGGTGTCATGGCGAGCGACAGCCTGCTTGTAACGTGTCCGTGAGAGCCTGCCCCATTTGGCTTCGTTCACGGCGGGCTCTGAGCTTGTCGAAGGGGCATATCGTAGCACGGGCATCTTTCCCGTGAGTAGCATGGGCACCAGCGATCCAGAAAGCGACCCGCCCAAGGAGCGTGGCAATATGCCCAGAAGAGCTGAAAGTCCTCTTTCAGCAGATAGCTGCGAACCGTCTTGAGGTTGTACAGCAACAACTCTCGCAGGGAGATCGTCAATCGCCTTGTTCAGATGGCTCATGATGTGAAACCGATCCAGGATGTGGGTCGCCTGCGAGGCCTTCATCCCCCAAATCCACCCACAAATCCGTTGAGAGAACCCCTTTTTGCATGCGATCAACAGGAAGTCAAGGTTGTCGCTAATGATACGTATCCCTTGACCCGCAGGACAACAGGCATACGGACCTGTCGGCAGAATTCACCATTCACCTGAACCTCGGCGCGGTGCAGAATGGCACTCGCTGTTCGTCAGCAAGTCATGAGAGCACCACCGAGCGAGCAAGCCAATGTGCCGAATCACCTACGCCGTATGGGACGGACGAACATCCACGGAAGTTCGGTCTTGAGAATACAGGAGAAGATGCTATAGTGGCGTCTATCGCTTGCACGGGAACGGGCACTGGGGGCGGGTCGTACCCTCGGACCATGACCCCGGCGGCAACCATGTGCCTGAGAACATGCAAACGAAGACACTGAAAAGTGACCTGCTGCTGCTCCTGGCGGCATTCCTGTGGGGTACGACGTTCGTCGCCCAACGCAGGGCGATGGACCACCTCGGCCCGATGATGTACAACGCCTTGCGGTTCGCCGTGGGTGCGGCAACGCTCGTGCCCGTGCTCCTGGTGTTTCGCACGAACGAACGACCGGATTCCCACCGGGGAGGGTCTTTCCTGTTGTGGGGAGGCATCCTCGCGGGTTTGGCCCTGTTCGGCGGTGCGTCCATGCAGCAGATGGGACTGGTCCACACAACCGCCGGTAAGGCCAGCTTCATCACCAGTCTCTACGTCGTGCTCGTCCCCATCGTGGGCCTGTTCCTCGGACATCGATGCGGCCCAGCGGTCTGGATCGGAGCCATGGTGACGGTGGCGGGCCTGTATCTGCTGAGCGTCACGGAATCGTTCGCTATCGGGCGAGGCGACCTGTTCGTCCTCATCGGGGCGTTCTTCTGGGCCGCTCACGTCCTCTGGATCGACCATCTCGCCAAGCGGGCCAATCCCCTGTACATCGCCTGCATCCAGTTCGTCGCCTGTGCAGCCCTGAGCCTGCCGGCCGCGATCCTGTTCGAGCAGACCACCCTCGCCGGGATCGGAGCAGCCACGATCCCGATCCTCTACGCCGGCGTCTTCTCCGCGGGAGTCGCCTTCACGCTCCAGGTCGTCTGCCAGCGAACCTCCCCGCCCGCGCACGCAGCCATCGTGATGAGCCTCGAAACCGTCTTCGCGGCCCTGGCGGGTTACGTCGCGCTGGGCGAGCGGCTCGGCCCGCGCGACCTGCTCGGCTGCACCCTGATGTTCACGGGCCTGATCGTCGTGCAACTGCCCCTGCTGCTCACACCTGGGCCAGGATCACCACGTAGTTCTTCCCGTACTTCTTCGCACACTTCGGACAAGTGGTGTAGTAGCAGAACAGCTTCTTGATCTGCTTGCCCCGCGACGTAACGAAGCTCTTGGTTTCCTGGATCCACTTGGGCACGCGCTGGTAAGGACCCTCGAACACCTTGCTCAGGAAGGTGCCCGAGAGGGTGACGTTGTCTGCGCCCTGGACCTCCTTGCCGACCGCGATGTAGACATCGGCGCCCCACAGCGAGTTCTCATCGGAAAGCACGATGGCTTCGCTGGATTTCGCCCCCGCCGCCTCGATCTTCTGCATGTTCCGCACCATGACCGAGCCGAAGTTGAGCGGAATGTGCAGGAAGCTCCGGACCCGGTCCTTCACGAACCTCCGGTCCTTCCAGCTCAACTCCGTCCCATCCCAAGGCCCCGGCTCAAACCGCGGACAGCACTCCACAACCTCGTCACTTGTCATAGTAGAATCTCTCCTATCCTATCGAACACTGGACGATTGATCGCATTCGAATCGCTCGCAATCCCCGATACATCCTTCCTGTCTTCCCTCCACGATCCCGTTGTGAAGAACTCAGGGTTCGAGAATCCAGGCATTCCGGTCTGGCCAGTACGCGTAATCGACAGGCAAGTGGGCAGGCTCGCGTCCACACCGGTTGACACCAATCTCAGGCTGCCTCGGAGAGACGTTTGTTCACCACGTGCCAGAACTTGGAGAGGGCGTCGCCAACCCCGTCGAAGTAGTCCTCAAAGAAGCCGGCCTCATTCAACTCCGGCGGATATGAATAACGTTCCCCGTCATCCCCATACTCTGTGACCCAGATGCCCGGCTCGTGCGGATCGACCACTTCGAACAGATGGGCCGGATAGAGATACGGCTTGCCATGGTCG
This sequence comes from Phycisphaerae bacterium, assembly GCA_017993835.1. Taxonomy (GTDB): domain Bacteria; phylum Planctomycetota; class Phycisphaerae; order Sedimentisphaerales; family Anaerobacaceae; genus PLanc-01. Next base: position 59,114 of record JAGOLX010000030.1, on the reverse strand, counting down.
TTCAGTATCCGATAATCATCTGCTTCAATTCCGATCACGAAATAGGGCTGATCCATTGTCAGATCGGAGAAATCGGCACTCTCTTCCCTCAGCTTGACAATCATGAGTCCGTCACCTTCTTTCTCTTGATCTCAAATCTCCCAATCCCGTGATGCTCATACCAATGATACTCGTACCTCTGGCCCTCCATTTCAACCACTGGACTGCTTCTCTTGGTCCACATCGAGGGTCTGCCACCGTACTCTTTGAGAAGCCGGTCCAGATCACGGATACGCCGGCCTCGCGCAATCACGCGCGATTGGGCAACAAGTTGGTTTGTCAATCCACCGACGTTTGTCTGCCCCTTCTTCATGACACTTCCAGTATCCGTCGCGCTCGAGATTCACCACCAGCACAATGGTAGCACACCTCCATCGACGAGTCAATCCGGTCACGCCGGACAAAACTGTTGCCTTTTCGGCCTGGGTCTGGCAGGATAGAGGGGCATCCAACAACGCTTGCCGTGGATGCAGCCGATGGAACTGAACCGGCGTGCATGACATGCGTATGCACCTTGACAGCTTCAGAGAAGGGGCACATCTATGCAGAGACATCAACTCACCAGACGCCAATTCATCGAACGGACCGCGGCCATCGCCGGCGGGCTCACGTTGTCTCCTCTGGCGGCACAGGCGGCCGGCAAGAAGACTGCGGTGGATATCGTCCCGCTGGGCAAGACCGGGCTCAAGGCCTGCCGACTCAGCTTCGGCTGTGGCACCAGTTCCGGCCGTGTCCAGTCTCACCTGGGCCAGGACGGCTTCACCCGCCTGATCCGGTATGCCTATGACCAGGGGATCACGCACGTCGACATTGCCCGGTCGTACGAGACGCACGCGATGCTCGGAGAGGCCATCAAGGGTCTGCCGCGAGAGAAGCTGTTCATCCAGACCAAGATGGGCGGCGTTCCCGCCAAGCCGCTCGAAGAGCTCGACGCCTATCGCAAGACCTATGGCGTCGAGTACATCGACAGCGTGCTCGTGCATTGCACGACTACTCCGAACTGGGAAGAGGAACGCAAGCCGGTCATGGACGCGCTCGAGGAGGCCAAGGAGAAACAGATCATCCGTGTCCACGGCGTTTCCTGCCACAGCCTGCCGGCGTTGAAGCGGTCGGTCGAGCTGGACTGGGTCGATGTGCACCTGGTCCGCGTCAATCCGCAGGGCGTTCAGATGGACACTCCGGCACCCACCTGGAACGCGCCGAGCGACGGATCGCACGTGGCAGCCGTCATGGAACAGATCAAGCTCATGCGGGCCAAGGGTCGGGGCATCATCGGCATGAAGATTATGGGCGAGGGCAAGTTCGTTACGCCCGAGGACCGCGAAAAGAGCATTCGCTTCGCGATGCAGTGCGGCCTGCTCGACTGCATCACCATCGGCTTCAAGAACACCGCGGAGATCGACGAAGCCATCCAGCGGATAAACAACGCCTTGGCGGATATTGCGTGAAATGCGAAGCGTGGAGTCCCAGCGTCGCGTCACCAAATAGTACATTGGCAGAGGTATCGTCGATGAAGCATCGTCTTATCGTCGCAGTCGTTCTGTGTGTCGCCGGGTTGAGCCTTGTCGCCTTGTGTGCGTACGCTGGGGAAGGCGACAAGCCCAGCCCCGAGTTCCGCAAGCAGTTCATCGAAACCTTCAGACGGGACGGCCTGAGCACCGCCCCCGGCGACGCCATGATGCTTCGCATCCTCGTCGAGACCGCTCGCGCCAAGCGGGGCGTGGAGGTCGGCTCGGCCGCCGGGTTCGGCGCAATCAACATGGGGATCGCCTTCGAGCGGACTGGCGGGCACCTCTGGACCCTGGAGATCGATCCCGCCCGCGTCCGCCAGACCCGCGAGAACCTCGCCAAGGTCGGACTGGAGAACGTCGTCACCTGCGTGGAGGGCGACGCCCTCAAGACGCTGGGGGACGTCGAAGGCCCTATCGACTTCGTCTTCATCGACGCCGTGAAGCAGGACTATTTCAAGTACCTCAAGATCATCGAGCCCAGGCTGTCTGTCGGCGCAGTGGTCGTCGCGGACAACGTAATCCAGTCGGCCCGGGCGATGAAGGACTACCTCGACTACGTCCAGACCAGTCCCGACTACGACACGGTCATCATTCGCTCCTCCATGGAGAAGAACGACGGAATGGCCATCAGCTACAAGATCCGGTGAGCCCGGGCCGGAACACCGAGTCCCCCTTCACAGGCATCGCTATCCGTTCGCGGTCGTGTCCACCACGGAGGCAGCGGGGCTATTCGCTTTGACGGATGCAATGCCGTTTTCCATGGCCGACGCGGACGAGTACATCTCGCTGGTACCGATGATCTCCCCATTGATCGCCTTCAGAACGAAGTAGGGCTCATTCTTCGTCGAGTTCCTGCGTTCGTATCGGGCATCGTCGTTGGCGTTGTTCCTGACCGATTCGATCCCGCCCTGGGCGCCGTCCTTGTCGTTGTACGTCTCGCTGGTCAGAATGACCTGGTTGTTCCCCGCTCTGAGGTTGAACATGAACTTGCCGTTCTTGCTCTTCTTGAGTTCGAATTTCCCTGCCATGATGAACCTCCCATAGCACAAAGGAGCAGATACTCTGCGCGAACGGACGGCTGCCACGTTGTGCCGACCGCCAATCGCGCGTACAGTCTCACCAGCTCGCCTGCCTGCGAGCATTATTGAGACTACGCACGCCTCCATCGGGCGGTTCACTGATCTGCACGGCAACTGGCGGTATACCACAGACCCCAAAGACCTGCGTGTTCCATGAAGGCCGCGTCAGACGCTTGCCGTGCGGCGAGTCGGCGGATAGACTCGTCTGGAAATGGAAAGGACACGACTATGATCAGCAAGAGACTGGCATTGACGTTGGTTCTCACGGCAACAGCGGCCGCATGTAGTGCCCAGGAGAATACCCGTATCGTAGCGGCCGGCGCGCAGATCAAGAAGCTGGCCGGTGATTTCGCGCTCACGGCGCGGACCTCGCTCTATTCGATCCCGATGGAGGTTCGAGGGGCCCGAACGCCGATCCGGCCGGGCCAGCCGCGAGGGGCCCGTGAAGGCAGGCTGCGATCACGACAACAGTAGATCGCCTCAGATATATCTCTTGCCGACGCCACAAGGCGCGAACCTCCGCTCCGTTGCAGGACACACAGTATATGGTATGGCAGAACGAGCAGAACACGACTGGGTGGAACAGGCCAGATGCGGCGAGCCGGCGGCAATCGCTGGGCTGTACCAGCGATACTGGCGTGCAGCTCGTGCAGCGGCCTTCGGCGTGACGGGCGATCTGTCGCTAGCAGAGGACGCGGCATCCGAGGGCTTCTTTGCCGCGATGGAGGGCTTGACGAGCCTCCGCGATCCGGACCGCTTCGGCCCCTGGCTGCGGACGATTGTCGTTCGCACAGCACGGCGTCTGCGAAATGCAACGTGCGCCGCGAACAGCGTCAAGTCCCAGGAATCGGACGATTCCAGAACTCCCACGCCGGGCGAGCGTCTGGAAAGACAGGAACTGGCGGCTCTCGTGCAGGAAGCGGTGCGAAGCCTGCCCCCCATCCTCCGCGAGGCCATCTCGCTGTTCTACTTCGAGAGCTACACGGTCGAGGCTGCTTCCCGATTCCTGGACGTACCCGCCGGCACGCTCAAACGCAGGCTACACGATGGGCGAAAGCGACTCCAGGCCGCCGCGGAGCGCATCCTCGAAGGGAGCAAACCCATGAGCGAGGAATACGAGCAGATCCTGCGACAACTCCGCGAGGCAGCGGACGAGGGACTGGATTCCGAGGCCTTCTACCAGGTCATCCGCAAGGCAGCGAGTTTTGGCCCGGTGCCGCGCGAGGTGCTTGGGGACATCATGAGACGCCACTTCGCAGCGAGGATGCCGAAAGAGGGGCCGGCCATGACGCCCAAGAGGGAGGAGACAGTCCGACGGTCGCTTCGCGAGCATCACGACCCGTCCGAGCGAGCGAAAGATCCGAATCATCCAGTCGGCGCGACAGCAAATGCGATTCGCGAGGCGCTTCCGGACTTTCACTCCTGGCAGGTGGACGTATCCAAGATCGATCTCAACAGCGTCGCCCGACGACTGTTCGACGACCGGGCCCACGCGATGTCGTTTTCACTCCCGCCGGACTTCACTCGCGAACCGCAGGGAGCCTACATCACGACTGAGAGAAGCCTTTTGATCGAGGACGAGGACGGGTCCGTCCTCGCGATGGGCGAGCTGATCGCCAGGAAGGCCACGCAGGAGGCCTTCAGAAGCCAACTGAAGACAGGTGGCTGCATGAGCGACACTTTGGGACTGCTCTGGAAGCAGGCGGGACCGCTGGACTTGCAGGCGGTGGAAGAACTGTTGCGCCGTCTGGCAGAACGGGTCGTCCCAAAGATGTCAGTGCAATTCAGTCCCTACGAGGAGCCGCGTTACCGTGCGGCACTGCGGATGCAGCTCGGGGACAACCCCATCCCGGCGGCCATCGGCGGTGTCCACAACCATTGGTCGATCCTGCCGGAGGAGGTCCAGGTCGCTTCGCTCGGAATCCACCTCGAACCCTGGGCGTCGGCCCGCACCGGCCAGGTCGTCGAGCTTGTCAGAGGCACGCCCTTTCCGTCCTTGAACCGGCAGGACAACGCAACAGCTTAGAGGAGCATGGCGACAGCGTTTGGGTCGCCTGGGGACAGGCTGTGAATGAACGCCGTCACGCCGTCGAGGACCATGGCGACCGCCCGGGCCGCCAGGAAGATGTAGAGAAGCCGAGCGATCATCATGCCGGCGTAAGGACCGACCAAACGCATCAAGCGGTCGGCGTTGCGGGCGATCAGAAAAACAAAGAAGAAGGTGACTACCGCGGTGACGACCATCAGGCCCTGTCCGATCGCGCCCGTCGTGATGATCGTCATCGTAATCGCGCCGGGGCCCACCATGATGGGAAAGGCAATCGGAAAAACCGCCAACATACGACTGTCTTTGGAATGCTGGTATACGGCCCCCTGGGCCATTACGCCGCGAAGGGCCACGATGAACAGGAGGATGCCGCCGGCAATCGCCAGCTCTCCCACGGTCACGTTGAACAGGTAGACCAGGCTCCAGTCGCCGACCAGGGCGAAGATCGTCACGACACACAGCGACGTGAGGACTGCGAGATTCATGACGTTTCCCCGCTCGCGGATCGCCAGCTCTCGCGTCAGATCGGCGTAGACCGGGATGTTGCCGACCGGATTGACTACCGCAAACAACAGAAGGGCATGATGAACGACGAGCCCGACCGGACCCGCCCAGTCTTCCACCCCGCCTCTGAGGAGCACTCCAAGAACCATACCATCACTTCCTTGGTTCACCATCTGAATTCGCGATTCACGACTAGTCCAAAGACTCTACCCACGTGGGCCGTCTTCCGCAATGGCCGTGCGCATCCTGGCGAAAAGTGGGCAGACTCCTACTTCCGCCGACGATTGGCAGACCAAATCCGCTGGACGTCCTTCAGAAGCCGGCCGTGATCGCCCACCCGAAGGTGTTCCGCGACGAGTCTGGCGTTGGAGTCTCGGTAGTACTGCAGCAGGGCCGCCTGGAGACGCTTCTCGCTGCGACCGCTGGGAACGTGGATCGAGCGGCCTTTCTCATCCTGCCCGGAGACGTACAGCGCCGTCGATCGCGTCAGCGGCACAGGCACAAAATCCTGCACCTGGCGAGGCTGCCAGTTGCGAGAGACCAGATACTCGGTCAGCTTGACCGCGTCGTCGAGCGTGCAGCCGGGGTGGGAGCTGATGAAGTACGGCACGAGGTAGTACTCCCTGCCCGCCCGGCGACAGGCGTCGTCGAATTGATCCTCGAACTCGTGAAAGACCTCGAACGAGGGCTTGCCCATCAGCCGCAAGACCTGGTCGCAGTAGTGCTCCGGGGCCACCTTCAGGTGTCCGCCCACGAAGTGCGCGACGAGCAGATCGAGATACTCTCGGCTGCCTACCGCCAGGTCGTGCCGGATGCCCGAGGCGACGTAGACGTGTCTCCTGCCCCGCCCCTGTCCCTTCCACCGGACGAACGCCTCCATCATCTCGAGCAATGGCCCGAAGTCCAGACGCAGGTTCGAGCACACGGAAGGGAAGACGCAACTCGCTCGCGAGCAGGCCTGCTCCGCGGCGCAGTTTGTACCGTACATGTTGGCGGTGGGACCGCCGATATCGCTGATCGTGCCGTGGAAACGGGGATCGGCCGCGATCCGATCCGCCTCCGCCAGCAGCGATCTGATACTGCGAGAGACGATCTCCTTGCCCTGGTGGAAGTAGATGGAGCAGAACGAGCAGCCGCCGTAACAGCCGCGGTGCGTCGTGATCGAAGAGGCCACCGGCTCCAACGCCGCGATCCCGCCCAGGCTCGCGTAGCGTGGGTGCTCCCGCCGCGTGAAAGGCAAATCGTAGAGTCCATCCAGCTCGTCGCCAGTCAGAGCCCGGGCGGGCGGCATCACCACGATTGTGCCGGGGTCCTGGTCCTGAATCACAGGCGAACCGCCGGGCCGGGCGAGTTGCTGATACTGGGTTTGCGCCGCGAGGACTTGCTGCTTGTCTTCGCTCTGTTGCGTCAGGGAGGGCAGGCGCACCGCGTCAGCCGGCGCCGACACGTTCCGGACCAGGCGATAGGCGGTGCCCGCAATATCGGTCATGGAGTCAGTCGATTCGCCGCGATCCAGCCGGCGGGCAATCTCGGCAATCGCCAGCTCGCCCATGCCGAAGACCAGCAGATCCGCCTTGGCGTCGACCAGAACGGACCGCATCATCTTGTCCGAGATGTAGTCGTAGTGAACGAGCCTGCGGAGGCTGGCCTCCAGGCCGCCCAGGACAATCGGGACGTGCGGATAGGCCTCGCGGGCCCGGGCGGCGTAAGTCAGCAGGGGCCGCGCCGGGCGCATCCCCGTGGCTCCGCCGGGACTGTAGACATCCGCCTGCCTGCGGTTGCCCATCGACGCGTAGTCGTTCAGGCGCGAGTCGATGCAGCCGGAAGTGATGCCCCAGAACAACCTCGGCGCGCCGAGCGAGCGGAACGGGTCCACGCTCCGCCAATCGGGCTGGGCGAGAATCGCGACGCGGTACCCCAGCTTCTCCAGCCAGCGAGCAATCAACGCGACGCCGAAGGAGGGATGGTCCACGTAGGCGTCGCCTGTGACGAGGATCACATCCGCCCGGTCCCACCCCCGGCGGTGCATCTCTTCCGGCGTCGTCGGCAGGAACTGGTTCGTATCATTCAAAGAGATCATTGACTCACTTCAATCCGATGCAGCCTTGTCCGTCGGACGTTTCGGCTGCCAGGGCAGCGCCAGCGCCGCGAGCAGAAGGACAAAGGCCGCCGTGGCATAGGATATCAGCCACAAGGCCAGCGTCCCGAGCAACAGGATACTCCAGACTGCCGCCTGGAGTCCAGGATGCGGCCAGTGGAAGCAGGGCAATGGCAGGCGGTGCCCCCTGTGTGCAGCAAGGCATTGCGTGGACTCTGTCATTCCCGCGTAGGCAGGAATCCAGGAATCGTAGGCTGCCGAATGTCCCGGAATGTGGATTCCCGCGTGCGCGGGAATGACAATCCGCGGGTGGTCCGCGCAGTGTGGGACTGCAGGCACGCCGCACCCTGTTGTCCCGGCTCCTCGCTGTGTACACGCGCGACTGATGACGATAGAATGCGGTCTACCGGCAGCACGGATGATGCTGGACAATCGACCGGTTTCACCTGGTGTTGTGTGCGCGACGAGGACTGAATAGGCGGGAGCATCCGGACGTGAAGACGGAAACGACAAACACGATAGCAGCCAGGGCATCGGATGCGATGAACTGGCTCCGAGTCAACATCGATCTGCTCATGCTGATCGTTCTGGCCGTCATCGTCGGCGCAAGCTGGCTGGCAATCGAGCTGGTCGACGAGGTCCTGGAAGGGACGACGCAGCAATACGACGAGTGGGTGCTCCGCCTTCTCCGCACCCCGGGCGACATGACCGACCCCGTCGGCCCGAGGTGGTTCGAGGACGTGTGGCGCGACGTAACGGCCCTGGGCGGTGCCGCCGTGCTGACGCTGGTGACCCTCGCCTGTGCAGGGTATCTGTTCATCCGACGGCAATACCGCGCGCTGGCGCTGCTGGGGATCGCCACCGCCGGTGGCCTGCTGGTTTCACTGTTGCTCAAGGGCCTGTTCGACCGGCCTCGGCCCGCCTTCTTCTCGGGCGCTGGGTACATCGCGACATCGAGCTTCCCCAGCGGGCATTCGATGCTCTCGGCCGTCGTGTACCTCACGCTCGGCGCCCTGCTGGCCCGGGTCAGCAAACGATACCACGTCAAGCTGTACTTCGTCACGGTGGCCATGCTGGTCACGCTGCTCGTGGGGTTCAGCCGGGTCTACTTGGGCGCCCACTACCCGACGGATGTGCTCGCCGGCTGGAGCATCGGCGTGATCTGGGCCTTGCTCTGGTGGCTCGTCGCCCAGTTTCTTCAAAAGCGAGGGGCCATCGAACCGCCCGGAGACTTGGACTAACCTGGCAACAAGCGGATATGCGTGGGTTGGTTGCGGTCGCAGGTCAGTCGGCCGTCCTCGTATCTCAATTCCACGACCTGGATCGAGCTTCGGCGCTGTTCCGTGTCGGTTTTGGGGGCATCGGGCCGCCGACCGGGGTGCGTGAAGTAGAACAGAAACGCCCGATCTCCTGAGACGACCACGTCGGCGTGTCCGCCGTGGACTTTGTCGTCCTCGCCTGTGCCGGGTGCGACCAGCAGGGCATCGGATTGCTTCGTCCAATTACGTGCGTCGGTCGAACGGTATACCGCCAGACCATCCGCCCAGCGATCCACGATGAGCCAGTAGAAATCGCGCCAGCGGAAGGCTTTGGGGCCCTCGCCCCGGTCGGCAATCGCCCTGCCGCGGTCGGTCCAGGTCATCAGGTCGGAGCTCTCGGCGAGGAAGATCGTCTTGCCCGCCTTCTCGTCGTTGTACCACATCCGCCAGGTGCCGTCCGCGAGGCGCAGGACCGAGGCGTCCAGGACGCGGTCCGATGCGAAGGGAAGCTGTCCCGCGTTCTTCCAGGTCACCAGATCAGGGCTCGTCAGATGCGCGATGCGTCGCTGGCCGGACCAGTCCTCATGTACGCCCGGCACGAACGTCAGAAACATGTGGTATGTCCCCTCGTGGAAGACGATATCCGGCGCCCAATGCGTGTCCTCGCTGCCTCCGACAGGCAATTCGGCCGTGCCGCGATATTTCCACGTTGCCCCCCCGTCGGCGGACTCCGCGATCCCGATGCGAGTTCCGTGTACCCACGAGACGCCAGGCAATCCCGCGACATTCGCCCGACGATTCGTGTAGAACATCCACCACGCGTGCGCCTGGCGATTCCAAATGAGGACCGGATCTGCCGCTCCGTCGTAGACGGGATCGCGATACAGCGGCTTGGACGCCACCGGCCCGGCTTCTTCGACGGTGCCCGCGAGTGCATCTCCCGCCAGCGTCAACAACAACACGATGCACCCTGCTCCAACGAGATGTCTGCGTTTCATGGGGTCCCTATTCTCCGGCAATCGTATGCAGTCCTTATCCGTCCCATGTCGCCATTGTACCGTCCCGCATCTCCAACGCCAGGCATTCGTCGATCAGGGCGTCTTGCTCAGGGGCCAGGCGAACTTCTCGAACCGCCCGTACTCCGCCGTGGATTTGTCCATTGTTCCATTCGGCGCCACTTGCAGAGCGGACCGTACGGAATCGACGTGCGCATCGACGAACACAAGGGTAGCGGTGCCGCCGTTCCAGTCGCTCTGCTTGGCGCCGTGGAACGTGCCGAACCAGTCCCGGCCGTCGCCGCACAGCGCGTTGTCGTTGAGCACGTTCGAGTTCCCGGGCCGGGCCCACATATTCTCCTCCCCGAAGAAGAACACCTCCGCATGGCTCCTCGTGATCCCGGAGCGTTTGAGCACGCCGGACGGACTCGTGCTGCTGTCGTGGTTGCCAAGGAAGGCGTTCATGCTGTAGCTGTAGTAGGGATCGATCGGATTGGTCGACACGTGGCTCGGGTGCCGGGCCCCCTCGGTCTTGGCCAGAACATTGAACGTCGGGCACAAATGGACCTTCTCCTCCTTCAGGAAGGGCCAGAACGGGCCATCCGCAGGATAGCGTGGGTCATGCCACCTACAGTACCGCTCATACCCGGCGACCGGGCGCTCATTCTTGACCAGCGAGTTCCACGCGTAGGGATACCGGTCGTCGGACTCGTCAAGGTACATGGTCTGGGCGATTCCATACTGGCGCAAGTTGGCCCGGCAGGTCATCTCCTGGGCCTGCGTTTTGACCCGCTGGAGGGCGGGCATCATGATGGCCATCAGAATCGCGATGATGGAAATGACGACGAGCAACTCGATGAGTGTGAAGGCGTGTTTGCGGCATCCCATGGCGATGGCTCCTTTTCCTTTCGGGAGTTCGTATGCCCGTACCGACGACCAGGCGACTTCTCCCTCGCATGGGCCTCCGCACGACCGATAATCTCGCCCGATGCCGGCAAGAAGACCGCCGTGAAACACCTCTATTGTACCCTCGCTCAGGCCAAATGCAATCGGATTGCGGCCCTTCTGTGCCCATCAGACGAGATTCGGGCGCCCTGCTTATCATGACGCACGCAATTGCCGATAGAGAGACGGGAAGTACTGGAGAACATCCAATCTGCGTGGTCTTTGGAGGTATGATCGATGACCAAGGCGAAAGCGGTAATGAATACTCAAGTGATCAGCGTCGGCCTGCACGAGGATATCTATGAGGCCATCCGCATGATGGCCCTGAACAACATCACCGGCCTGCCGGTCGTGGACGAGACCGAAACGCTCGTGGGCATCATCACCGAGAAAGATGTTCTCTCGCTGCTCTACAACAACGAGGACCGGCCCGGCGAGGTCAAGGATTTCATGACCTCCAACGTGGTCAGCTTCGATCAGGAAGACGACCTGCACAGCGTGGTCGAATCCCTGCGGATGAACCACTTCCGCCGGGTCCCCATCCTGGACAAGGGCCGACTCGTCGGGATCATCAGCCGAAGAGACATCATCACGTACATCCGCAACCTCCAGCGCGAAGACCAGGTTCTGAAAGACAGCCTTCTCGAGCTGGTCTTCTGAGGTCCATCCCCATGTTCGAAACCGAGACCATCATGTCGACTGATGTGGTTTGCGTCCAGCGGAGCACGCCGGTCTCCCAGGCCATCGACTTGCTCGTGGACAAGGACATCACAGGCATCCCGGTCGTCAACGAGGATGGCACCCTCGCGGGGATTCTGACGGAGAAGGACATCCTGTCCCTGTTGACCAACCCAAAGGGCACCGATGGCCCGGCGGAGCAGTACATGACGCGGGACGTCGTCGCCTTCGACGTCGAGGACGACTTCATCGCGATCTGCGAGTGCCTCATGAAGAACCACTTCCGCCGGGTGCCGATCCTGTCCGGCGGCAAACTGGTGGGCATCATCAGTCGCAGCGACGTCATCCGGTACATCGCATCGCCTCTGTGAGAGGCCCGCATGCGGCCCGCCGCTTGATTTGGCGGTACACACCTCCCGTCCAGCCACTATAATGGGTTTGGACACTGTCAGCCTCGGTTCCGCTTCGATGGAGGTGTCGTAATGGCCGACAAACGCAGGGCATTCACGCTGATCGAGCTGCTCGTCGTGATCGCGATCATCGCCCTGCTGATGGGAATTCTGCTGCCGTCGCTGAGCCGGGCTCGAAAGCAGGCTTGGGGGGTCTACTGCCTGAACAACCTCAAACAGATCGGCGTCGCCCTGCACGGATATGCCCAGGAGAACAACGACTATATCCCGCGGGCCCTGGACAACCGGGTGAAGTGGCTGCTGGCCTTCATGCCGTTCCTGGGCGAGAAGTACCGATACGCCCAGGACTATCGCGAGGTGGACGTGTATCAGTGCCCCGCATTTCCCCGAGCCGGCGCCGGAGAGCGTAACGTGAGCAATGCCCAGCAGACGGTGGACTACGCTGTCAACGCGTGGGACATGGACGATCCCGGCCTCACGAGCGGCAACCGGGGCAGGCAGAAGGACACGCCGAGCAAGCTGGGCGGGATTCCTCGCCCGGCCGAACGGATCTACCTCGCAGACAACGAGGCCGGCCCCTGGCGCCCGGTGATCCTCGACCGCAAGGACCTCGATATTGCATCCGTGTTCAACCTGCTGGATGTGTGGTCGGCGACGCACATGCCCGCCTCCGACAAAGAGAGCGTGGGTAACAACCTGACCCGGCGGGTCGCAGCGGACCGTCATCGCACGAAGGGCTGCAACAATCTGTTCTTCGACGGCCACGCCGATTGGCTGTCCGCTTCGGAGAACACCTCGCGCTACTGGTGCGGCGTCGAGTCACCGTGATGGCACGTCCCCGCCGGCCATTCGTGCCGGGGAGCAGAAACGAGGACGGCATCAGCGAACCCGTGTCTGCTGATGCCGTCCTTTGCCTCTCAGGCCGCCCGCGATGATGTCGGACGGTCCGCCGCGTTTATGGCTTGTTTGGTTCGGCCGTCACTCCTTCCGGATGGGCCTTCATGGCATCCAGATGTCGCTGGTAGATCTCCGCGATATCCTTGTTGCTGTCCAGAGTGCTCTGTGACTTCTCAAGCTCTGAAATGGGGGTCAGTTCCTCCGGAGTTTGCGCCACGTGCGGCGTCAGGAAGATCAGCAGTTCCGTCTTCGACTTGTCTTTGACCTGCCGTCTGAACAGGGCGCCCGCAATGGGAATGTCGCCCAACAACGGGATCTTCTTTGTCGTTTCGCTGACCTGGTCCTCGATCAAACCGCCGATGACGATGGTCTGGCCGTCGGCGACCGCCACCTGGGTACTGGCCGAACGCGTAGCGAAGACCGCCGGATTGAGGGACTCGGAGATCTGCACCGTCTCACCGGTCCGCGTCGTGATCTGCGGGACGACCGTCATGTTGACCAACCCCTTGCGGTTGATGGACGGCGTAACCTCCAGGACGATGCCGATGTCTTTGCGATACGTGAAGCTGGTCGTGCTGCCGATCGATCCCGAGGTGGTTTCGCTCTCAGGGATCGGGACTTCCTCAGCGACCGTGATCGTGGCCGTCTGGTTGTTCCGAGTCAGCACGTACGGTCGGGACAGGACATTCAGCTTTTGGGTTTCCGCCAGGGCCCGCAGGGTGAGGTCCAGATCTCCTTCGAGGGTTCGTATCGCCAGGCCGGTCGTACTGGTCTCGTTGGCCATCGTCGTGAGCGTATCGCCCTTGCCGTAGATCCCGATGCTCTGCGTGGAGCCGCCGCTGTCGCGCATGTTCAGCATGGAGAACTCGGTACCGAGGTCCAGGCCGTCGCTGTGGGTCACTTCGGCAAACAGGACCTTGATGAGGACCTGGCCGACCGGCTTGTCCAGCTCCTCGATGATCGGCTTGATCTTCTCGTAGTTCTTCGTCGAGGTCATGCACAGCAGGGAGTTGGTGTTCGGATCGGCTTCGAAGTAGGTCTCGTCGGAGAGGTCGTCATTGTCCGAGGACGACGACGACGTGCCCCCAGCGGTCCCGCCCCGGCTCGCCTGGCCCCCCTGGAACTGCTGGTTGCCGGTGCGCGAGCTGGTGCCCTGTGCCTCCAGGTTGGCCATCTCCGTGAACAGGTTGTTCAGGATCGTCATGAGGTTCGTGGCGTTGGCGTTCTCCAGGGGATAGACGAAGATCCGACGCTCCTGCTCGGGGTTCACGTCCAGCTCCTTGACGACCTGGGCGACAATCGTCAGCGTCTCCGCCGGACCGCTCACAACCACCGCGTTCGTCTGGGAGTCGGCCGAGGCGATCACGGATACGTCCGATACGCTGCTGGTGCTCTGCCCACCGCCCATCATCATGCCGCCGGGACCGCCCATGCCGCCTCTCCCGAACATGACGCCCTGGTTCTGGCTGCCCCGCGACGACCGCGACGACCGGGACGAGGTGCTCGTCTGCTCTCCGAACACCTCATTGATGAGTTCGGCCGTGTCGGTGGCGTCGGCGTACTGCAGATGGAAGACCTTCACGTCGGCCACATTCGCAATCTTGGCGTCGAGTTTCTCGATCACGGTCGCGATCAGATCGAGAATCGCGTCCGGGCCGGTCACCACGACGGTGTTGCTCGTGCTGTCGGCAGCCGCGACCACGCTCACGGCGCTGGACTCCTGCGATTGCGCCATTCCCGGCGGGCCGCCCATCGGACCGCGGAACATCTGCCCCATGCCCGATCTCGACGACCTCGACGAAGAGGACTGATCCCCGAAGACCTGGTTGATCACGTCGGCGACGTTCGTCGCGTCGGCATAGCGAAGCTGAAACACCCGGACGTCCGCGATCCTGGCCGACGTGTCGTCCAGGGAATCGATCACGCCCTGGACGATCTCCAGCGCATCGCTGGGACCACGGACGACGAGGGAGTTCGTCTGTTCGTCGGCCGCCGCGATGACCTGGACGTTCATGCTGCCGCCGGCCTGTCCGGTCTGCGTCTGGCCGCCCGGACCGCCGCGGTCGCCGCCGCGCATCTGCATCATCATCTCAAACGGGTTGCCGCCCCGGCCCCCCTGTCGGCTGCGACTGCTGCCGCTGCCCTGCGATTGCTGCTCGAAGAGATTGTTGATCAGGGTAGCCGTGCTCGCAGCGTCCGCCCTCTTCAGCGGGAAGACCCGAATCTCCGCCACGGACGACATGTGCTTGTCCAGGGCGGCAATGATCCTCATCAGACGCTTGATGTTGGCCGTCGTGTCCGTGATGATCAGGGTATTGCTGTCCTCGTTGGCCTCGATGCTCGCGTACTCCGGACGCAGGGCTTCGAGGTTCTGCTTGAGAGCCGACGCGGTCACGTGCGAGACGGGAATGACGTACGTCACCACGTCGTCGCCCGCGACGACCTCCTCCGGGTCGCGACCCGTCAGCACGGGGATGTTCTCCTTCACGGCGCCCGACAAGGCCACGACTTTGAGGGTCTTGGCGGTGCGGACCGTGGTCAGGCCCTTTTCCTTGAGGATCGAGTTGATCAGGGTCACCGCCTCATCCAGTGTGATGGGCTGGCGGCTGATCACCGTCATCCGCGTGCTGGAGAGGGGCTCATCCGACACGATGGTCAATCCGGCCGTCTCCGACAGGTACTCCAGGACCGTTTGGAGCAGCGTGTCCTGGAAGTTGAGCTTGATCTTCGTGTCCCCGTTGGTCTTGACCACCTCGATCGGCTCCGTCTTCGTTTCGGGCGGCGCCGCGGAGGACTCCTGCGCGGCGGTATTGCCGGGCGCCGTCACAAGGGCTGCCGCCAGGACCAGGCCAACCAGAATGATTCTGAACGATCGCATTGCACGTACTCCTTCGCACAGGTCTATGAGGGGCCCCCCAACGCAGGACGACGCGTTGGGATCCCGGACAAGACGCATCGGATCGGGACACTACTGCCCCACTTGTTGTTTACGCTGTTCTATAAGGCGTTTGAGGATCTCGGATTCGTCCGCGCCGCTGCCCGACGACTGGTCGGACGTCGAGGTCGAGGAAGACGGCGTCGACGCCAAATCGAACATCTGATTCGTCGACAGCACCCCGATCCCTCCTTCGAGGTCGTACCCCACACGGACGACCACCGGGTCCTTCCCTTCCATCTGATACTCCAGCCCATCGAGGGTCAGAGTCTTGATCGTGCCCCGGGCCACCGGATCACCCCGTCGGACCTGCAGGCTCGTACCGTCCTGGGAGTTCTCGATGAACGCGTAGAAATCGTCGTTCTCCTGAACCACACCCTTGAGCACGTAGTAGGCCTCGGGATTGCGAGTCACGACGTTCGCCCGGGGCTGTTCTTCCTCCTGCCGCGGACGCCATGCGGTCCGCGTGCGGGAGAAGATGTTCCGCGTCAGAACGAGGTTGAAGCTCTCCCAGGAGTTCGGCTTGGCGGCCTGATTCGGGTCGACCGGCGCCGACGACGTACGAGTCCGCGAGACTCGCTGACGCGACGACCTTTGACTGTAGGCGACCGTCGGCCCCAGAACCAGGACGACACCGACGACGACCCATATCACCGCCGGGACACTCGCACGGTTAGATCTCTTGTTCTTCATCGTTGGCCTCCGGTTGCTGTGGCGAGGTGGGTACGGACGTATTCTTCACGCTGCCCAGGT
This sequence comes from Phycisphaerae bacterium, assembly GCA_017993835.1. Taxonomy (GTDB): domain Bacteria; phylum Planctomycetota; class Phycisphaerae; order Sedimentisphaerales; family Anaerobacaceae; genus PLanc-01. The sequence goes on along the minus strand of JAGOLX010000030.1, from coordinate 42,964 downwards.
AGATCGCGGACAGTTGGAGTTGAAGGGACAGGGTGTCGCCGGACTCGGAGCCGAGCTGCAGGTTCATGACCCTCACCGGCAGCTCGGCAGTCTCGACCCGGTAGAGGAAGGACGCCACCGCTTCGATGGTCCCCCGGCCCCCCACCGAGAGGATGATCTCGTTCATTCCTTTCTCAGTGACGGAGCGGTCGGCCTTCATCGAGCTCAGCGACAATCCGGTCTGGCGGGACCACTCGTCCAGCGCCCGCGCGATGCGGTTCTCTGCGTCCGCGTCGCTCTTCATGCCTTCGGAAAGGAGCCCCCTCCACTTGCCTTCCAGGAGCCGCTTGCGACTGAACAGGTCCTGAGCCTCCTGGAGCTGGGCCTCCAGTTCGATCTTCTCGTTCTCGGTTTCCCGTCGCCAGTCGCTCAAGGGCTTGATCACCGCCACGTAAAGCCCTCCGATCCCCACGACCAGCAGGGTGGCGATCGCCAGCATTCGCTCTCGTTTCGTCAGAACCATGGTCAGTTCGTCCCCTTGTTGAACGTGAAGTTGACGGCGAATTCCTTCTCTCGCGAATTGCGCCCGACATCCCGATAGTGGACCATCTTGACGTCGGAGAACGCCTCGTTCGCATTGATCTTGTCCCAGACTTCATAGAAGCTGGCATCGCTCGACGTCTTGCCCACCACGGAGCCGGCGCCGGCGTCGTTCAAGGCCAGGCTGGTCGCCCAGACGATCCCTTCCTCCGGGAACGCCTCTGTCACATCGCGCAGGCAACGGAGGAATCGGGGATCCGTATCGCCCCACTTGCGGGCATACGACAGGCGTTCGACCACATCCCTGGCCTCCGCGATGTCGGCGTTCAAGACCTCCAGTTGCTGTTTGTACTCTGCGATGTCGTTCCTGTCGGCCTGCCAGCGGGCAAACCAGACCCCCAGGACGATCAGCGAGACCGCGGCCACCGCAATGGCCCAGACCATGACCCGCTGGTCCGCGGCCTTCTTGCTCTTCTCGCCGATGCGCGGATTCAAGAAGTCAACGACCGCCCCCTCGGGCTCCACCGCAGTCCACGCCACCGCCGTGGCGGCCACCGCGCGGGCCTCTTTGGGATCGCGCGACGCCTCGCCGGCAGGCATCCCGGTCGATCCTTGGCCGACCGTGATCTGCGGTCCCAGTCGCTTGTTGAGTCGGTCGAAGACCTCCGTCGGCAGTCCGCAGGCGTCGAACGCCGCCACCTGGTGCGGCGGCAACTGATCTTGACGGGACGACAGCAGGATCTGACGCTGGATCGTGGAACCCAACACGTCCGTACAGGCGGACGGGTTCCCGTCCAGAACCATCGGGATATGCTTGAGGAATCGCAGATTGCCGTCGAGCTGGCCCCAAAACTCGCAGTAGGTCGGGCGAGTGTACAGGCCGTAACGGCACGCGCCTCCCTTCTCGGACGGGGTCCGACCGCAGGCGAAAGCCGAGACCGTGATGGACTCGACCTGCAACCCCGCCGCCTGGGCCAGATCCTTGATCTGATCGATCATCCGCCGGCGGGTGGCCAGGAGGAGCACCTGGCTCTTCTGGGACGCACTGGTCCGCCCGCAGTAGTCAAAAACCAGTTCGCTGGCGTTCATCGAGAACGCCCGCTCCGCCTGGATGCCCAGAATCCCCGCCAAGGCTTCCGACGACGCCGGAGGGGCCTCGACCTCCTTCGCCAGGACCCACTTGGCCGCAAGGCCAACCACCGCACGCTTCGCGGTGAACCCATGCTCCCGCAGGAACTTGTGCAGACGCTGCCCCTGGTCTTTGGCGTTCTCGGCGGTCCATTCCCCTTCCCAGGAGAACTCGCCGGAGCCGCGCACCTCGGGGCGACCCGCCCGGACGTGCAGTTCCGTTGCGAAGATGCCGCCTTCGTCGATAGCCAGTCCTACTATGTGGCGTGTGCCGACCATGTTCATGTCCCGTCAATGCATACTCAAGACAACACTGGTAAGTGGCTGCCCCTTCTTGAGGGCGTCCAGAATCTCCGGCTGCAAGGGCCAGCCGAAGTGGGTGAGACTCCGCCAATACACGACCCGCGGCGAATCCCCCTGCGTGTCGAGGACCGCGCGATACCGTTTGTACGCCCGCCCGTTGGCGGACACACAGACGATGTCCGCAGAATACTGGTACGAACGCACGGTGATGTAGCTGCCGATCCCGACGGCCTTCTCCTGATCCAGGACCTGCGTCACCCAGGCGATGGAGCCGAGCTTGTCGCTGTGCGATTCGCGATACGCGACCAGCGACTCCGCGTCGCTGTTCTCCAGGTTAGGCAGGCACGCCAGCACCTCCTTCGGCGCGGTGTTCACATTCACCATGCCGGTCAGCGTCACCTCGCTGCTGGTCGTCAGCTTGTCGGCGATCTGCGAGAACTCGTCGAGCGTCATGCCCGACCGGTAGTAGAAGTCCAGGATGTTCTCGTAGCTCGGGTTCGAGCTGATGCCACTGGTCATTACGATCTCCAGGGCTCGATCCTGCTTGAACGTCTCCTCCAACAGCGTCTGGAGATCCGAGACGGCGCTGGCGTCGCTGATGTCGACGCGGTCCCCGCCATCGGCGTCCACGTTCTGCTCCACACTGTAGACCGTGACGTAGTCATAGAACCCGGCGTCGAGATTGCCGTTGTGGTTGTCGTCCGGCTCGCTCTCGTCACCGTCGTTCTCGTGGTCATCCAGGTAGCCGTTGAGGTTGGTGTCCTCGCCGTAGAGCAATTCCTCCGTGGCTCCCTTGATCAGGAGGATCTCGTCGACGGTCTCCAGGGGGGCGTTCTTGCACTGGTATCCGTCGGCCTGGAGGAGGTAGTACTCGCTCTCGGCCCCGCTGGTGGTGACGTCGGTGTCCGAGTCCCGCCAGTCGACGATCGAGGCCGCCAGTTCGGCGGTCATCCCGGGCAGTTTCTGGAGCATCTCGACCGACGCGGAGTTGAGGTTAATCTTGCCCGCTTCGTCGGTCAGACCATAGGCGAATTCGCGGTCGCTCTCGAGGTTCGAAGACAGAACCCAGAAGAAGCCCTCCTCGCCCACTTCCCGTTCCTCGTAGTCGTCGCTGTCGTCGAGACCGGCCTCGTCCTCTTCCGCGTCCGCGGCCTCGGTGATCTTCGCGACGACGTACTGCAGCGCACCGCCGGCCAGGCACTCCGCCTGCAGGGAAGCCACATGGTTGGCCGCCACGCTGGCGGAGACGCGCATGGACCGGGCGAACACCAGGGCCAGACCCGCCAGGACCAGGACGACCCAGATGGTGACGATCAGGACGGTCCCCCGGGCTCGCCGGTCGTGAGTTGGGCCAAATCCTGAACGCGATTCGAATTGTCCAGCCATCTGTTGTCGCATCATCGTGCTGCCCCCGACGTCGAACCGCTCGATGCTGAACTGCCCGAGGTCGTTCCGCTCGACGTCGTCTCGGTGTCGCTCGTCTCCTCGGCGGCCTTGCACGGCACGGCGAAGCTCTGCACGAGCCGGCGTGTCTCGGGTTTCTCCTGGCTGTTCTTGTCGCGTCGGCCGCTCCTGCGGTGATAGGCGATCTCGATGTCCACTTCGACCGCCAGCGGCAGACTATTGGCGTCCTCCGAGGAATCCCAGTCGTCCAGCCAGTCTTCGCCGTCGTAGTAGCGGAAGTTCAGGGACACAACGTCGCGGCACAGGACCTGTTGGACAGGCTCCTGCGCTTTGCGAGCCAGCAGATTCGTCGTCACATCCCGGACGAGCTTGTATGTCGTATAGGTGCGCTGCCGGTCCTGGGCATCTTCCTCTTCCAGGAGCAGTTCGATCTTACCGACTCCCCCGCTGATCTCGTCGTCCCCGGCATACACGTGGGTCGTGTAGAACTCGAGCGAATCGGCTTCCACCCCCTTGACCCCGCCGGAATCCTCGCCGACGAAGGCGCCCGCCAGACTGTTGCTGTCGCCCGGCGGCAGAACGCCCAGAATGTCCTCCTTGAGCAGATCGATCGCGTTGAGCGCCTGCAGCGTCGGCTCCACCGCCTGCAGGGCGCTGCGCTGCGCCCGGAAGCCCGTGTACAACGCCGTGTACAGGCAGGAAGCCACCGCGACCATCAGCACCATGGCCACCAGCAGCTCCATGAGGGTGAAGCCTTCGGGTTGTCGCGTCCAAGGCGTCATCTCAGCTCTCCTCCGGGTACATCAACGTGCTGAGCGTGACCCCCCGCTGGCGTCCCATGGACTGCCAGGTGACCGTCAGTTCCACCAGGCGAACCGAGGTGTCCGTCCAGTTGGTCACTGTCGCGGACCATTTGTAGTCGGCCCAGTCGTCCTCGTCGAACTCCCCCTGCTGATTGCCGTTCTCCCAATCGCCGGTGACGATCAGTTCGCTGAGCTTGGTCTTGGCCAGGGAGGCTGCTTCCATCTGCCTGCGGGACTCGCCCCCGAGGCGGGTGCAAATCCCGATGGTTCGCATCGCCACCGGCATGATGATCCCGAGCAGCGCGATCGTGACGAGCAGCTCGATGAAGGTGAAGCCGCCGCATCCGGCCCTCGCGGCACGTGCGGACCAGGTTGTCGGCTCACTGGGATGCATATCGCTTGTAGACCTCTTCACACTCGGTGATCGAGAACGATTCCGTCGCGGTCGGGCAGGTGATTTCGAGGGCCCGCCCCTGCCGGTCGATCAATCGGATCGTCGCGGCGGTCACCGTCCCGTACGGCGAGAACTCCAGGAAAGCCTCCCGACCCTCCTTCACAACGTCCTCCACCTCCAGGACAAGGTCCTTGGAGATGGCGAAGGTCCTACCGAACTCGTTCTCCAGGCGCTCGTAGTCGCCCGACTTCTGAGCCGTCAGCCAGTACGTCCGCTGCTGAACATCGAGGTTCAGGCGGTAGATGACCCCCTCGCTGACGGCTTGCGAACGAGCGTACTGAGTCATCGCGAGGATCTGGGCGGCCGCGTCGTCACCCCGACGAGAGATGAAGAACCCGCGAAGAGACGGCGCCGCCATCGCCAGGACGGTCGACAGGATCATCATGACCAGAATCAGCTCCAGGAGGGTCATCCCCCTGTGCCCATCGTGTTGTCTCGGATTCGCAATCATGTGCCTGTCCGGGAAGAGATGTCGTCTCTTCGATTGCCAGGTGTTTCTTTCAACGGGTCGTGGAGCCCTGGCTCTCGTCGGCTACTTCTCATCCGACCAGTTCTTGATATCGTCGTCGCCGCCCTGCCTGCCGTCCGGGCCGCAGGAGTACAGGTCGTAGCCGTCCTGGTTATACTGGCCGGGATAGCGGTAGACGTACTCGTTCTTCCACGGGTCGAGCGGAACAGCCTGCTTCAGGTACGGCTGCGTCCAGTCTTCGGAGTCCGAGGCCGGCTTTTCGACCAGCGCCCGCAGCCCCTCGGCCGTCGTCGGATAGCGCCCCAGGTCGATCTCGAAGGCGTCGAGGGCCACCTCGAACTGGGAGATTTGCGTGCGAGCCGCAGTCTTCTTGGCCTTCTGAGACTGGCCGGTGAGCTTCGGCGCCACGATTGTCGCCAACGTGGCCAGGATCACCAGCACCAGCATCAGCTCGATCAGGGTGAAGCCCCGCGTCCGCCTGGCGTGCCGCCCACAACTGCTCCGACTCGTTCCGTATTTCGCTGCTGATTTCATAATCCATCCCAATCCAAGAATTCCTAACCGGCAGTGGCTTCTTCCAACCCTTCGTTCGACCGTCTCAGCGGCGGTTCCCTGCCTTCTCACCGAATCAACTCTTGCAGGCTGAAGATCGGCAGAATCATGCCGATCACGATAGTCCCGACGACCGCCGCCATGATGAACAACAGCGCCGGCTCGGCCATGGCTACCAGCATCTTCAGGTAGCGATCCAACTCCTGCTCGTAGGCCGTCGCCAAGCGGGTCAGCTCCTTGTCCAGACGCCCGCTCTCCTCCGCGACGGACACCATCTCGATGACCGACGCGGGGAACAGCTCCCGGCATCCCTCCAGACTGCGGGCCAGCGCGGTCCCTCGCTGCACGTCCTCGATGGCGCTGTCCACGGTATCGGCCAGGACCTGGTTGCCGATGGCCTCCTTGGCGACGCGAAGCGCCGCGACGAGGGGCACGCCCGCGCCGACGAGGGTTCCCAGCATCCGGCAGAACCGGACGAGGGCAAACCTCGCGGCCGCCCGCCCGAACAGGGGCAGGCGGAGCACGATGCGCTGCACGAGCCGACGGCCCTCGTCCGTGGTCGCCGTGCGGCGCACCCCGAAGACGGCCAGGGCCCCCGCGAGCACGACGACGAACCAGTAGCGTGCGACCAACTCGCTGGCCGACACGATGGCCTTCGTCAAGGTCGGCAGCGACCCGCCATACTCCGCAAACATCGTCGAGAACTTCGGGATGAAGTACACCAGCAGGAACACCAGGATGCCCGTGGCCAGCACCGAGAGGATCAGCGGGTACAACATCGCCGAGGTGACCTTGTTCTTCAACTCCTGCTCCTGGGCGCGGAACGTGGCGATCTGTTCGAGGACCACGTCGAGGAATCCGCCGGTCTCGCCCGCTCGGACCATGGCCACGTAGACGGGCGGGAACGCTCGGGGGTGCTGGCCGAGCGAATCGGCCAGGGACATACCCCCGGAGACCTGGTCATGCACGGTGGCCCAGAGCTTGCCGGCCGCTGGCTTGGCGGATTCGCGACTGAGAATGCTCAGTGCCCGGCTCAGCGGCACGCCGGCCGCCAGGAGGTTGGCCAACTGGCGGGTGAAGGCCTCGACCTCGCCCTTGGAGATCCGACCGCCGCGGGAGAACAGCCCCTCTGCGGGCCGCTCTTCCTGCCGCTCCACGGAGATCGGGCTCAGACTCAGGCCGAAGAGCTGGTCGATCGCCGCCGCCCGGTCGGGCGCCACCAGCTTGTCGGCCACCTGACGGCCCTGCGTGTCAATCGCCTTGTAGAGAAAGGTTGCCATAGGATCTCAGTCTGAACCTGGAAGGTTGATTGTCGATTGGACGAATCGCAGATCAGGCGTCGACAATCACTCGCGTTCCTTGGGCGGCTCCGCGCCGAGCAGCCCGTTCATCTCGAACACCTCGTCCTTCGTCACGCGGAGGATCTCCTCGACCGTGGACCGCCCGCCGGACAGGTGGCGGAACCCGTCATCGCGGAGGCTGGTCATGCCGTGTTTCACCGCCATTTTCCGCAGCTCGGGGGCCGAGGCATTCTCGATGATCAAAGAGCGAACATCGTCGGTGACCACCATCATCTCGAAGATGCCGATCCGCCCGCGATACCCCGTCCCCTGGCACTCCCGGCATCCTCGTCCCTTGTACAGGACATCGGGCAGCCGGTCGCCGAACCGGTGCTTCAGGGGCGCCATTTCGCTGGCGGTCAACGGTTCCCTGCAGTGCTTGCAGATCGTGCGGATGAGCCGCTGCGCCAGGACCGCCTCCAGCGAGGAGGCCACCAGATACGGTTCAATCTTCATATCGACCAGCCGAGTCAGGGCGCTCGGCGCGTCGTTCGTGTGCAGGGTCGAGAAGACCAGGTGCCCGGTCAGGGACGCCTGGATCGCGATCTCCGCAGTCTCCGAATCGCGAATCTCACCGACCAGGACCACGTCGGGGTCGTGACGCAGAATGGAGCGAAGACCGCTGGCGAACGTCAGTCCGGCCTTGCGCGAGACCTGGATCTGGTTGATCCCGTGGAGCTGGTACTCGATGGGGTCCTCGATCGTGATGATCTTGCGCTGAATGTCGTTGATGTGGGAGAGGGCCGCGTAGAGGCTGGTCGTCTTGCCGCTACCGGTCGGTCCGGTCACCAGGATGATCCCATGCGGCCTTTCCAGGATCATCTCCATGATCTTCAGGTCGCGGGCGGACATCCCCAGCTTGTCCAGGCCCAACAGGACGTTGGATCGGTCCAGCAGACGGAGCACGACCGCTTCGCCGTAGATCATCGGGATCACGGAGACACGAACGTCGATCTCGCGACCGGAGATGACGATCTTGATGCGCCCGTCCTGCGGCACACGTTTCTCCGCGATGTCCAGCTTGGCGAGAATCTTCAGACGCGAGACGATGGCCGCCTGGAACTGCTTGACTTCGGCCGCGAGGGATGCTTCCTGGAGGACGCCATCGATTCGATAGCGGACCCGCAGGCTCTCCTCGAACGGCTCGATGTGCACGTCCGTCGCTCGCAGTTCGATCGCTTCGGTCAAAATCTGGTTGACGAATCGGATGATGGAGGCCCCTTCCGCGGCCTCCGTTAAATCCATATCGTCGTCCGAGTCCGTGTCAATGACCTGCAGGCCGTTGTCGCCGGCCTCCGAGATCATCGACTGAACCGTGTCGGCGCCGACGCCCAGGTACTTCTTGATGCATCGGTCGATCTCCGCCAGAGGCGCCAGCGCGACCTGATAGTCGCGTCCCGTCGCCAGGCGCAGCTCATCGACACTCGACGTGTCGAATGGATCGCTCGTGACCGCGAGCAGATCGCCGTTGTCGCCCTGAACGGGCATGATGTGCTTGTCCAGGAGGATGCGGGCGGGGAACTGGGTGAGGAACTCCCGGGTGAACGTCCGCCCTTCGAGTTCCACGTAGGCCAGTCCGAGATCGCGGGCCAGGAACCGCAGCAACGGCTCGCTGGCCACGCCGCAGGCCGCGAAGGCCCGGGTCGGCGGCTCGCCCTCGGCGAGCAAGCCGCTGATTCCCCGGGCCGCGGATTCATCAATCACACCCTGATCGAGCATTCTGTGTACGATAGGATTCATCAGTTCTGCCGTTACCTTAGTTCAGCATTCCAGTGAGAACCAGGAGGGCTTCCTGCCGGACGGTGAGGATCTCCCGCAGGCTCTGCTGGGCAGCCGCCAGCTCCTGCTTGGCCTTCTCGCGGGCCTGACGCAGCGCCGTGAGCTGCTGCTTGATTGTGTCGGCCGAGGCAGACTCGTTGTCCAGCGTGGTCTCCAAGGCCTCCTGGGCCTTTTCTACAGCCGAGGGCTCGCGGTTCTCGTCGCCGGGGAAGCGAGGCCTGTCGCCCTGCGGACCACCCCGACCCTGCTGGCCGCCGGGACCGCCCTGGCCTCTCATGCCTCTCATGCCTCTCATGCCGAACATGCCGCCCATGCCGCCGACCATCGTCTGGCGATTGATCTCCATGACCTTCGTGAGCCGAGGCTCGATTACCTTCCAGGCGTCATCATCGGCGCCGAGCTGTTCCTTCCAGCGTTCCATCATTCGCTGACGCATCTGAGCCGGATCGAAGTTCCCGCCGGGACCGCCGAAGCCGGGTCCCCCCTGTCCACCACCCTGCGGCGGCTGAGCCAGGCACAACCCGCCGGCGACCAAGGCCAGAACGCCAGCCACAATACCCATCACGATCACTTTCTTCTGCATCGTACTTCTCCTTTCAGAACCTCAGTTGAACCGTGCTCACGAGCACATACGCATCGGGCGAAGGCCCGAGTCCTTCCTCCGTCAGCACAACGTGTGCAGGGACGCGAACATGCCTGCCAGCCTGTCGGGAACCGCCAGGGCATTCGACTCGCCGAGCCAGGACCGCACCGAGGCTGGCGACCATTCTCCGCTGAACCGCTTGGATATGCAAGAGTCAACCTTCAGCGGCCAGCCGGTCCAGCCTTCCTCAAGCCCCGCGTTGACGAACCGTTCGAGCTCCATCCTCATTTCTTCAGGACCCATCGTTGCGACTCCTTCGGTGATCCGTCCGTTCGTGTTCCTGTGGGATCTGCTGTGCTGTGATGTCCCATTCATCACCCGATAAGTGCTCGGTTCCTCACGGCGGTTACAGAAATCCGTGACCGCAAGGGGCAACGCGCGTGAACATGAGGAGACATCGGCGATCCGCGCCCGCGGGCTTCAACCCGTTCCACACGACCGACCGGCAACCCGTGATCCGCGCCCGACATAGTGAAGACGCCAACCTGGCGGCCAACATTGCCCGGATCGTCAAATACTGTGATTCTGGCGATCTTGAGGGGAGATCGCCTCCCTGGATGCCTGGAAGCTCGCACAGACCCTCCAGAAGGCCTGCCAGCATTCTCGGACGTTGCACCCAGGTCGCCCCTGTTCACGGCGTATCGCATTCCTACTTCGTCATGGGTATATCGCAGACAACGAGGTCCCGATGACAAGTCGGCGGAATCCGACAATTGACGTCTTTGGTGGTTTTCCTGTCACCAGTGGTCGGCCGATGCCACTATAATGGTGACTGGACGATGCACGGAAAGGATGTAGAATAGACGTGTGGAAAACGCAGACTGGTCCGACGTAGCCGCTTCGCTCACTGGTGATGACGCCGCGTATAGTCGCATTGTCCGACGGTACGAGAAGGCCATCACCGGCCTGCTCTGGCGTTTCACTCGCGACCCGGCGCAGTGTGAGGAACTCGTGCAACAGGTATTCGTCGACGCCTACTTCAGTTTGAGAACCTATCGCGGCGATGCCCCGTTGCTGCACTGGCTGCGGAAGATCGCCACACGCACGGGCTATCATTACTGGCGCGACAAGGCCAGGGAATCGGTGGAAACCCCGCTGCCGGACTCGGACATTCTGGAACAGATCGAAGCGGCACAAGAGGACGAAATCGACCCGGCGGAGGCAGCCGCGGTCCTGCAATCGCTGCTCGCCCGCCTGCCGGCCGACGACCGCCTGGTCCTGACGCTGCTGTACTTCGAGGACTGCGGCACGCAGGAAATCGCCGAACGGATGGGCTGGAGCCGGGCCAAAGTCAAGACCCAGGCCCTCCGTGCCCGAAGAAAGATCAAGGAAATCGCCGAAAGAGAACACCTTTTGGAGAGACTCGGATGGACACTCTAGAGGCCCTGGCTCGACTGGCTCGCAAAGCACGTGAGGAGCCGATCCCCGCCTTCGACGTGGCGGATCGGGTCCGTCTGCGGATCGGATCGCAGAAGCCGGACGCGGTCACTCTGATTCCGCTGGGCCTGTTTGGGGGCTTGTCCGCTGTGGCAGCCTCGATCACCCTGTTCCTGGCCATCGAGTTTTGGAAATACATGAGCAGTCCCGTTATGGAGCTGTTGGCTCCCCTGCCGGAGATGAGGCTATGGTAGAGCCGGCGAAACCCGAGCATCCGATGATGCCGCACCATCGTCCGCCTCTCACGCGTCGCCAGGTCTTCGCGCAGATCTGTGTCGCCGCAGTGATTCTCTTCAGCGGCATTGGCATCGGCTCCGGCGGCGCCATCCTGGCCCTCAAAGATCGAATCATCCCACGGTTCAAACTGATGCCTCCGGACCCGGGACCGGGACCGGAACCGAATTTCCTCGTGGAACGCTGGACGGAAGACTACGGCCTGTCCGATGAGCAGGCCAAACGCGTGAAGGAGACGCTCACCGAACAGTGGGCGGGCACCCGAGAGCTCTGGCAGAAGTTCATGCAGGCGGAACAGACGCAGCGTCAGAAGTTCACCGAGGCCATGAAGAAGACCCTGACTCCCGAACAGTACGAGAAATGGGAAGGCGACATCAGGAAGAGGTTCGAGCATTTCCGAGGCATGCGTCCGTATGAAGGCCGCCCGGGCGGTCGTGGCGGGCCGCGAGGCGACAGGCCGCGTGACCGACGAATGGACCCAAATGACTGGCGCGAGAACTGGGGCCCCGGCGGCCCGCTGAGAGATCCGAACGGTCCTCGCGGAGGTCGAGGGCCGGAGGGTTTCATGGGACCCGGCGGCCAACGAGGCGATGGCAGGCCGCCGGACCGATGGATGGGCGATCCCAACGGTCCTCACGGCAACAGACCGCCGGGCGGGTTCAGGGACTTCGAAGGAGGCCCGCCGCCCATGCCGCCGGCCGATCCAAATGGCCGTCCCGACCAGCCGCGATAGGACCCTCGCACCTCGGCGTCACTCGAAGACCAGCGTGCCGAACTTCTGGAACTCGTGGAAGCTCGGTCCCACCCGTGCCCAGTCCCAGGCAACGCCTTTGCCGTCGTCGTAATCCATGCGATACAGATTGGCCCGCCATTTCGTCCCCGGCTGCGGGGGCACATTCCGCAGCGGCTTGAGCAGATCGTACGGGACGAACACCTCCGCCCGCCAGCCGGTGATGGCCGCACCGGATTGCCTGGGACCGCCGATGGTGGTCGTCGCCTTGACCGTCTTGCGGGGACCCTCGTAGTGCCAGGGTCGCCAGCCCAGGAACTGGCCGTCCAGGTTCGGGATGAGGATGGGCAGTTCATAGCCCAGGGGCGAGATCTCGTACTCGAAGTAGACCGGGTGCCGCTCGTCCGGCCACAGGAAGAACTCGAACACGTCCTCGTTCCACAGGTCCAGGAAATCCTCGTTCATCGTCGCTGTGATCTTGCGGTCTTCGGCCTCCATGAAGACGTACAAGCCGGTCGATGAGTAGAGCATCTTCACACGGGTCTGCTGAGGACTTCCACCGGCGCCGCGAGCGTTCAGCGGCTCCCAGGCAGCCTTCGCCCAGGCAGGCGAATCCCCCAGGCCGGTGACGGTGAAGTTCTCCGTCCGGACGACCTTTAACGTCCTGAGGCCCGCCTGCTGGCCGGGCGCCCGCTGCGTAAACGCCCAGGAAACCACGACAAGCAGGACAACGAAACTGACTGCCGCCAACCTGCGAATGCTCATCTCCATCTCTCCTTTCTCAGTCGCGACACACCTTCACACCAGAAATCCGAAATCCGAATATCGAAATCCGGAACAAATCCAAAGGACCAAAGCCCAAATGACCGAAACGCCCACGCACGTCGGATGTCCCGTTTTGGATTTCGGGTTTGGGTCATTCGTGCTTGTTTCGGATTTTGAGTTTCGAATTTCGGATTTTCGTCCCCGTCGGGCCTTGTGCCCATCTACCGGGCCTTCGCGGCGGTGATCGCCAGGAGGGCCGGGACGCCCAGTTCCTTGTCGATGTAGACCATGTCCACGGATGCAATCTCCACATCGGGATGTGGGTTGTTCCACTGCCTGGCGTAGGCGACCGCCTTGTCCTCGCTGTTCTCATAGGGCCCGGTCCAAGCGACCTGGGCGCCGGGCAACGCGCGAGGAGACTGCTGCACGTAGTGGTCGATGTCGATCTCCGAGCAGATGGGCACCTCCTCGCTCTGGCCGTCGGCGTACCGCACGACGTATTTGAAGATCGCAAGCTTCTTGTGTTCGCGCTTCTCCTCGTCGTTCATTCGCCGACCCAGCCTGGCGGTGTGCAGAAAGAACAGCGCATCGGCCTTGGCGTGGATCGGAATGCCGGCGATCTCGTTGGGCAGGTCTTTTGACAGGCCCTCCCCTGCGAGCATGAGCACCTGCGGCACGGGCGAGGTCGGCATCTCGTAGATGTCGTAGTCCACGCCCATGAAACGCTGTCGGCCTGACGGGAGCCCTTTGAACGTCCGGTTCCTGTCGCCGAAGAAGCCTCGCTCGTCTTTGAAGGTCGTCGCCTTCGTGTGGATGTCGATGGGCGTGTAGTCCACATCCGCACCCGCGATGACGGTCTTGCCGGCGAACGGCGCCTTGAGGTTCCGCAGCACGGTCGCGAGGATCGTCCGCTTCTTCGTCTGGTTCACCGGGACGGTCTCATTGTCCTGGAGGTTCAGGTTGCACAGGACGACACCGCCCGGACCCTTGGCGTATTGCACCACGGCGCCGATGTTCAGCATGGGCTTGACAGCCTGCGTGAACTGAGCGGGACGCTGGACCTTGACTTGGATGTTGTCCATGCCGATGTTCTTGGCCTTGCCGGGCGCGAACTCGTAGTCGCCAAGCCGGACGGTGAGCACCTTGGCCTTGCGAGGCGGATTGATGGGACAGCTCACCACTTCGCCGTCGGGCGTGAGGTCGAACTGCACCGGGTCCTTGCCGTCGAACAACACCGTCACGCTGCCGGTCGGATTGTAATTGACCGATTGGTCGTGGATGTACTCCGTGATCGTCTCCTCGCGGGGCAGCGTGATCGTGAACTCGTAGGGCCTGCCATCCGCGTGCGCCTCGAAGTCCATGATCAGGGGCCAGCCATCCGAGCCAACGAAGCCGTTGGTCATGTTGTCCCAGCCGAAGAAAGTGCTCGTCGCGAAGGGAGCGATCTCGTCCATGTCAACGACGTAGGTGAACACGTCGGAGGCGACGTACTCGTCGGCGGTCCAGCCGAAGATCCGCTTGCCCGAGAGCATGGTGACGTCGCCGGTGGTCAGGCCGCTGGTCAGCGGATTGCGGACGGGCGGGAAGGTCACTCGCTCGCGTTTGAACTTGCGGATGACGTGATCGAAGCCAACGATCCTGTTGTAGTCGGCCAACCCCTCGGGCGTCAGGCCGTGAAGAAGGATGTAACCGCCGCGATTCCAGAAGGCCTCGACCTTGCCTGTGTTGCTTGCCAGGACCTTGAGATTGGCGGGCGTCGCGGAGATCACCGCGATCTTCTTGTCCGCATCGCCAATCGCAGAGAGCACGTCGGCCGCTCGGCTGTACTGCACGCCGATGGCGTCCATCGCTTTGCCGAGCTGCTCATCGGCAATCACCGCGGCAACGTTCGAGGTCTGGAGCTTGTAGGTCCGCCCGTACTCGACCATGTTCACGAGGAGCCTCTGCACCACAACGGACCGGTCGAGCTTGGCGCCGATGGCAAGCTGGCACAGGCACATCACGCCCTTGCCGACCGGGACTTCGACCAGGGCGCTGTTGAGCAACCTGGGCCCGACCTGAATCAGGCTCTTGCCGCCCCGGACGGGCTTCACATAGGCGTTGCGATACACCCAGTGGTCACCCGGCCAGGTGAAAAAGTCCTTGTCTTTCAGGCCGTCGAGCGCGGGGTGGGAGGCGTCCTCGATGAACGCGGTCTTGCCGTCGGCGGCGGGGACTTCCATGCCGAAGTCGTTCCGACGGGTCCGTTCCGCAGGCTCCATCTCCGCGGGCAGCGCCTGGTACTTCAGGACGTTCGTCTGATCGAGCACAATCACCGCCCGACCGGTGGAGGCGAAGGCCGCCAACGCAGTGGATGTCGCGTCGGTCTCGCTCAGGGCGTCAGATCCGACGATCAGGACCTTCACCTGCGGCAGGCTCTCCAGACTTGCGACCTGCACGCACTGGATGCCGGCGGCATCGAGGAACGCCTTGAGCTTGCCTTTGGGGTCGTACACACCGACCGGAGCGCCGCCGGCGACCTTAGCCGCAGGCAAAACAGAGACCGCCTTCGTGTCGCGGAAGATCTCCTTGCCCTGGACCGAGAGCGTCATAAGCAGCTCGCCTTCCTGCCGGCTGTCCACTCTGGGCATCGGGATCACCTCGTCGAACTTCTCAGCGGTACCCGGTTTCACATTGTGCTGCGAAGTCTTGCGATAGGCCTCTTTACCGCCCATCGTCAGCACGCGGGTGAACGCGATGGAGTCCGCGTACTGCGTGTCGTTGAACACGCCGAACGTACGAGCGACCTTCTCGCCCGACGCGAATGTCCAATCCCACTGTCGCACGAGGGCCGCACGCGGCGCGTTGGCGACGCGGGACCGCTCGCCTCCTTCGCTGCCGACCCAGAAATGCCAGCCGGCGTAGAGACCGCTCCAGCGGTAGCCCTCCTGCAACATGCGATAGCACGTCGCGACGGCGTCCTTCGTCGCGGCCTTGCCTGTGAACGCGACCTCGCCGCCCCACATGGCGTAGTCGGCCGGGTTGATGCCGTTGGCGTAGAAGTCCTCGCCGATGTAGCGAGGCCGGGTCATGTCCCACTTCCAGCGGCCCCGCCCGCCGCCCTCGGCGAATGGCTCATACGCCTGGTCTGGGTAGCGGACGTCGAGCGTGGCGACGTAGTGGTCGCCATGCACAGCGAGCGTGTTGGCCTTCATCGCGCCGCCGCCATCGGTCATAACGCTTCGCGTCGGATCGACTGCCATGACCGCGTCGTGGCACTTGGCGATCTGCGCCTCGTACTCATCCATCAGCGGGCTGTTGCCCAGCAGGTTGATCAGATTGATGAAGGCGAACTCATTCTCGATGGACCAGATCTGGATCGAAGGGTGATTGCGCTCGCCCTTGACCTGGGCGACGCACTGATCCCGCCAGTTCTGCATGAGTCTGACCTTCATCTTCGAGCCGCCCTGCTTCTTGCAGATCTCCGGATCGTTCTCGGAGAAGTGCGAGCCGATGGCCTCGCCGTCGAGCGAGGTGTTTCGACGGACGACCAGCCCGTTGCGGTCCATGAAGTCCAGCGCCTCGGGGGGCTCCATGCCATACCAGAGCGTGTTGTCGCCCCCCTGGCCGGCGGTCGCGTACCGCATCAGGCGGACGTTGGCCTGTCGATAGGCGGTCACGAAGCTCTCTGCGGTCGTCCCGGTGTCTCCGATCAGGTCCGCCCACAGGTGCCAGACGACGCCGTTGAGGGTGAACTTTCGTCCTTCGATCTTCCACTGGCGGTAGCCGAAGGCCGTCTCACGTGTATCGACCGTCTTGCCGCCCACGGTGACGAGGGTGCGAAGCCGGTAAAGATTGGGCGTGTCGGGCCACCAGAGCTTCGGATTCGTCCAGGCGTCGTTGAGCGTGAGCGCCTGCGTCCCGCCTGCACGGACCGTGAAAGGCTTGGCCGCGAATGTCTTCTCGACCTGCCCGGTCGCGTCGTTGACCGCTTCCCAGCGGATCTGGCCGGAGGCGTCCTTCGCGGTGCTGTTGGTCAGCGCAATGTCCGCTTCAAGCTGCTTGCGATCCACGAGCGGCTTGACGAAGACATCGGACGCGTAGATTCCACCGGCCGCGACGAACGTCGGCGTACACAGGATGCCCGACTGTGGCGAGTTCCAGATCGGGTAGTCCAGGTCCTGGAACCCGTCGTGGAAGAATTTGATCGGCACGTTGAAGGTCCGCCGGAGCTTGAGCGGCCGATCGGGATCCGCGGTCCGACCGTACCAGGCGTCACGGATGCCGACCCAGACCTCGTTGGTCTGTCCCGGCCTGACTCCCTTCGTCACGTCGATCTGGAACCGGCAGAACGGATTCTTCTCGAAGCCGCGGTAGACGCCGTTGACGTAGACCGTCGTATTCAGGCTGTTCTGGGGGAACTCGATGTAGAACGCCCGGCCGGCCAGACTCGCAGGCACGTGGACCCGCGTGCGGTACCAGAGCCGGTGGGCAAACACCAAGTCCGGCCGACTGACGTTCTTGTCCGACGGCACTTCGATGGCCTTGAAGAACGTCGTCTGGGGCAGCGACTTGATCGGCTCGGCCACTTCGCCGGGCATCTGCTCGTCGTCGCGGGTCACTTCCCACTCACCCTTGAGGGACACGCTGGACCGCGCCCCCGCGGGCGCTTCGGGAAGCTGAAAGACGTGCTTCGAGGCTGCCTCGTCCTTCTCGTCGCGTCCGGCCTCGTCGGGCTTGTACTTGGAATTCGGGTGGAAGGGTCCGTCCGCCAAGCAGATCGCGTCACAGGCATAGAGGATGCGCTGGGTCTTGCCATCCTTGTCCTTGGTCTTGGGGATGCGTATCTCCAGGACATGCCCGCCCTCGCCGAGCTGGGCATCCCCCATGTGAATCCAGGCAACTTCGCAGAAGAAGGCGATCTCCATCAGGTCGGTCGTCAGATCATCGGGACTGATCGCCTTCCAGGGGCCCTCGTCGATGCGGTACTCGAACATCGAGCGTACAAACTCGAACCCGATCCGGCTCCAGACCTCGTGCCGGGCGGCCTTCTTCACGTCGAAACGGTACTGGATGAGGACCGCTTCGGCCTTCATCTCGGCATCGACCTTCTCGGCGTCGATGGAGATGTGCATCCACTTGCCTTCGGACAGGAAGTGGGCGTTGCCCCAGCCGGTGTTGTTGACCGTCACGTCCGCCTGGCCGGCTTCGCCCTCCAACCACACGAACTGAGACCCATGACAGATCGCCCCTGCCGCCATCGCCGCAACCACGGCGGCTATCACTACCTTCGCCCGATGCATCATCACAACGCCCTTTCCATTGATGGCCGCCATGGTACCACGATGCCACACTCGACGCCAGTGACTACAGGGGGGCGCACATGATCGCTTGCTTTCGCGCCGGCAATGGATATCATAGTGCGATGTGCTATGCGATGCGTCTTTCGGGCATCGGACAGCGACAAGAGAATGTGCTTTCAAGGGAGACACATATGAGGATCAGAGTTGTTGCAGTGCTGCTGGCGATCTGTGCCGGCACAGCACTCGCAGGGACACTGAACGTGCAGGTGCGCAATGCCAAGGTCCGAGCGACCCCCTCTCAACTGGGCAAAGTCGTCGCCGACGTCGCATACGGCTCATCGGTTCAGACGGGAACGCTGCAGAAAGGCTGGTATCCGGTGACCCTGCCCAACGGCGCCACCGGCTGGCTGCACGAGTCAACGCTCACCAAGAAGAAAGTCGTCATGAGCGCAGGGACTAGCGATGCCGCCACGGGCGTCTCCTCCGATGAAACCTCCCTGGCGGGCTTCGGCTTCAACGAACAGGTCGAGAGCAAGATGAAGGCGGACGGGAAGCTGGACTACACCTGGGTGGACCGCATGTCGAAGTTCGCGGTGGACCCCGCCCAGATCGAGGCATTCCGGGCGCAGGGCAGCCTGCAGGGAGGTGCCCAATGAACGGGAGATACTGGCTGGCAATGAGCGTCCTGGTGAGCCTGCCGATCGCACTGCTGTTCTGCGGGTGCGAGACTGTGGGCGATGTGGGCGCGGAAGTGGGCAGGGCCACGGGCGTGCTGACCGACAGCGAAGCAGAATCCGTCAAACGCGGAGCCCAGGCGGTCGACAAGACGTTTCAGGACCTGACGCCGGAACAGGAGTACTATATCGGGCGAGCCGTAGCGGCCACGGTGTTCCAGAGCTACCCCCCGCTGGACCAGCCCGAAGCCAACGCCTACCTGAATCTGCTGGGCCAGTCGCTCGCGATCTTCTCCGACCGCCCCGAGACCTTCGGCGGCTATCACTTCGTCCTGCTGGACTCGGATGAGATCAACGCCTTCGCGGCGCCGGGCGGGCTGATCCTGGTCACGCGAGGCATGGTCCGATGCTGCCAGAACGAAGACGAGCTGGCCGCGGTGCTGGCGCATGAGATCTGCCACGTCACCATGAAGCACGGACTCGGCGCGATCAAACAGGGTCGTCTGACGGAGGCCTTCACGATCATCGGCGCCGAGACCGCCAAGCAACTGGGCGGCGAAGAGCTGGCCGCGCTGACCGAGGAATTTGAAGGATCAGTCGGCGACGTGGTCAAGACCTTGACGGTCGGCGGCTACTCGCGAAAACAGGAACTCCGTGCGGACCTCGGAGCGGTGGAAATCCTGCGCCGCGCCGGCTATCCGGAAGCCGCGATTATCACCATGCTCCAGCGGATGGATCAGCGGCTGAGCCACGCCGGCGGACTCGGGTTCGCCAAGACGCATCCTTCCGCGTCCAGTCGGGTGGAATCGCTTCGTGGGGATGTGGTCGACACCGGGTCGCCCATCAACACGGTTCGACAACAGCGGTTCGCCGCGGCCATGCAATCCATCATAGCCGGAAAGTAGAATCCCGCAGGCGACGTTCGTAGTGTGCCCGTGAGGGCGTATCTTCATGACAGGGAAGAGAACGCCTCACGGCGTCATTACGAACGACTGGCACCGCTCGGTAGGAAGAACAGCATGTTCAAGCTCGACAGCAAGTGTCTGCGAGGGACCGGGATCGGCTTGGTTGCCGGCGTCATGGCGCTGTTGCTGTGGCGAGTCGGCTGGCTCGATTCCTGGGAAGCTCCCACGTGGACCTGGCGAGCGAAGTACTTCTCGCAGCGAGAGACTCCCTCGTCCAGGGTAAAGCTGATCCTGCTGGACCGGGCCAGTCTGGACTGGGCGCAGCAGGAGAACCCGGATTGGGGCTGGCCCTGGCCGCGCGAGGTGTACAGCGTGATCCCCGCGTTCTGTGCGAGAGCCGGCGCCAGGGCCCTCGCCATCGACGTGCTCTTCACCGAACCGTCCTCGCGGGGAGTGGCCGACGACGAGGCGCTGGGACAGGGTCTGCGAACCGGCACACCCACGGTCATGGCGGTCATGGCGGGAGGGATGCGAAAGGCGTGGCCGGACTACGTGCCGCGTCCGGATCTCCAGGTTGACCTGCCCGCCATGGCCCAGGACGTCAACTTGTCGTTCCCGGTTCCGGAGATAGCCGCTGGTGCGGCGGCACTGGGCCATGTCAGCGGCTCGGCCGATCCGGATGGCGTCTTCCGTCGGATCGAGACCTTCCGACGATTCGACGGGGTCGCGGTCCCGACGCTCGGACTGGCGGCTTGGCTATGCCCTCCTTCCCAGACCGATCCCAACGCCTCGCAGGACCCCAATGCCCCCGCAGCCACTGTGGTGGCCCCGCCCAGGGTCACCGTGTCCGGCCGGCAACTGCACGTGGGCGACAAGGTCGTCTCTCTCGACCGGCGAGGCAGGACGATTCTGCGATTCCGCGGTCGAGAGGGCTTGCCGGAGGCGTTCTCGCTCGCCGCGGTTATCCAATCGGAACTGCGTCTGCAATCGGGCGAGGCTCCCGTGTTGTCGCCTGAGGTATTCAAGGACTGCTATGTCTTTGTCGGGTACAGTGCGCCGGGTCTGCTGGACCTGCGACCCACCCCGGTCAATCCGAAGTGTCCCGGCGTCGTCCTGCACGCAACGTTCGTCGATAACCTGCTCACCAACTCCTTCATTGCCGAGTCGCCTTCATCGCTGGTCATTCCCGGCGTGTTGCTCGCAGCCCTGGCCGCCACGATCTCCCTGACCTACGGCGGCAAATGGTGGCAGGCGGGACCGCTGGCCCTCCTCTGGCTCGCGGCGCCGCTGGCGATCGGATTCGCCGCCTACGCCAAAGGGTTCTGGTGGCCGGTCGTTGCCCAGGCAGGTGGGTCGACGCTGGGCATGGTCGGCGCGCTGGCCGCGAACTACTGGACGGAGGGACGACAGAAAGCCTTCATCAAACAGGCGTTCCGTCACTACCTCAGCGGCGATGTGATCGAGAGGATCATCCGCAACCCCAAACACCTCCAACTCGGCGGCGAGAAGCGAGAGCTGACGATCATGTTCACCGACCTCGCGGGCTTCTCGACCTTCTCCGAGAAGCTGGGCCCGGTCGAGCTGACCACCCTGCTGAACGACTACCTCACCGAGATGACGGACATCATCATGGAGGAAGGCGGCACGCTCGACAAGTATGAGGGCGACGCGATTATCGCGTTCTGGAACGCCCCGCTGGGCCAGGCGGACCATGCGGTCCGAGCCTGCCGCGCCGCGATGCGATGCCAACGCCGGCTCGCCGAGCTGCGAGATGGTTTTCTGCAGCGGACCGGGGCCACCCTGAGGATGAGGGTGGGACTCAACACCGGCGACGTCGTCGTCGGCAATATGGGGTCGCGCAAACGGTTCAACTACACCATCCTCGGCGACGCCGCGAATCTGGCTTCCCGCCTGGAGGGCGCCAACAAGGCCTTCGGGACCGAAACCATGGTCTCGGGCAGCACGTGGCAACAGGCGTCGTCCGAGTTCCGAGGTCGCAAGCTGGCAGACCTCCGCGTGGTCGGTCGCAAAACCGCGGTCGAAGTCTTCGAGCTGACGGGATTCGCGCCGGACCCGGCGCCCGCCGGTTGGGAGACGTTCGCCGCCGGGCTGGCTCGCTTCCGCGAAGGCGACTTCGCAGGGGCCAAGGCGATCTTCGAGCAACTACCCGACGATCCGCCGGCGAGACATTACGCTCAACGTTGTGCCAACCTGGCCACCCATCCTCCGGCTGCCTGGGACGGGGTCTGGGGGCTTACGGAGAAATGACCATGCGGCTGTTCATCGGCGGAATGCGGGGAAGTCAGCCCGCCCTCGGGGCCGGCTTCGATGAATTCGGCGGCGACACAACCTCCCTGCTGCTCGTCGGCTCGGGCGGCGAACGACTCGTCCTCGACGCGGGCACCGGGATGCGCGCGGTCGCGGCACAACTGGCCCAGACACAGCCCGGCCAAGTGACGGTGTTGTTCTCGCACTATCACCTGGACCATCTGGCCGGCCTGACGATGAATCCGTTGCTCTATCAGAGACAATGGTCCTTCCTCTTCGCCGGTCCGACCTTCGCCGATGGCGGCGTCCGCAGCGCCGTGACCGGCCTGCTGGCCCAGCCGTACTGGCCGATCTCGTGGAAGCAAACGAGCGCCCGGCTTGAGTTTGCCGAATTCCCCCCGGCGGGAATCCGCGTCGGGGGTCTGCGAATCCAAGGGTGTCCCGTACCCCATCCCGGCGGGTGTCTGGCCTATCGCATTGACGACGCCGGCGGCAAGGCGTCGGTCGTCTTCGCCACGGACATCGAATGGCGCAAACGGACGCCAGCCGACGAGAAGGCCTTTATGGCGATGTGCGAGACCCCGAGACCCGCGGACATGCTCATCATCGACGCCCACTTCGGCGAGGCGCAAAAGGACGCCTTCGCCGGGTGGGGGCACAGTTGCCGGGAGGACGACCTGGCAATCGCCGAGGCCGCGGGCATCCCCCGCGTGCTCCTCGGCCACCATGCGCCGAATGCCGACGACAAGACGTTGCTGGCCGTGGAGGAGCAGGTACAAAGACTCTCGCCCGGCGCCCTGCTCGCGCGGGCCGGACAATGGTTGACGATCTGTGACTGAGGAATCGCTATGCTCGAGTATCTCCAATCGCTGACCACGCACATTCAGACCCTCCTGCTGGCGACGGCAGCCGCTCCCAAGCCTTTGCGGGAGACGTTGCCCTACGTTCGCGACGTCGCGACCGGCCTGATGGTGCTGCTCCTGGCGTACATCCTGGCAACGCCGCTTCGTCGTCGCTATACCCCCTCGGATGGCGTGGATGCGAGGCGCCACACAGGACGGCAGTTCATAGGCGTGCTGGCGAACTACGTCGTGGTCCCCATCCTCGTTCTGGCGATCTCGACTCCACTGATCTATGTGGTCAATCGCGGCCAACCAAGATGGTCGGAGTTCCATCATCCCTGGCTGTTGTTCTGGGGTCTGTACGGCATCGTCAGGCTTGGTGAAGGGCTCTTCGTCGAGGGGTTCGCACAGATGGGACGCCCGTGTCCGTTGAGCCGGCTGACGCGAGGCATGCTCCGCCTGGCGATCATCGTGGGCATCGTGTTCATACTCCTGAAATACCAGATGGGCAAGCAGATCGGCGTGCTGCTGACCTCGACGGCCATCGTCACCGGCGTCATCGGTTTCGCCATGCAGGGGGTCCTGGGCAATCTCTTGGCCGGCATGTCCCTGCACGCCTGCCGATCCATGTCCGTGGGTGACTGGATCGAGGTGGATGACACCATCGGGCAGGTGATCCTGGTGAGCTGGCGGGAGACGCGTCTTCGCACCACAGGAGGACACATTGTCATCGTCCCCAATGGCAAGCTCGCCGATACGACGATCCGTAATTTTTCCTCGCCCACGAAGCTGCGCCGGCATATGGTTCCCATCTCGGCCAGCTACGGCGACGCGCCGGGCGATGTCATCGAAGCGTTGCTCGAAGCTGCTGACTGCGTGCCCAAGATTGAGAAGCACCCGGCCCCGGATGCCTACGTGACCGGATTCAAGGATTTTTGCATCGACTACGTGCTGCGTTTCTGGACGAGACAATACGAACTGCGCACGCCCATCGAGGGCGACGTGATGCGGATGATCTGGTACAAGTTCACCCGGCGCGGGATCGAGATCCCGTTCCCCATGAGCGGCCGGCTACTGGACAGCTTCATGGAGACGGCCCGCACGCTGAAGATCGAAACGCCGCTGGCGTCCGAGATCGAGGCCATCGTGGACGATCTGGTCCGCAGCGACTTCGGACGCAAGCTTGTGGCGGACGCCCAGGGCGTCTGCATGCTCAGTCGCGACGACATGAAGGCGGTGGCTCGCGACGTGAAACGCATCCTGTTCACGCATGGGGAAACCCTGATGCACCAGAACGACGACGGGGAATCGTTCTATGTCCTGGTGAAAGGCGCCGTGCGAGGAACCATCACGAACTCCGACATGGCCAAACCCATCGAGTTCGAACTGCGTCCCGGCGCCCTCTTCGGTGAAATGAGTCTGCTGACCGGCCTGCCGCGAACCGCGACCATGACGGCAACCACCGATTGCGAGCTGCTGGAATTCAACCGGGCGGCTTTTTCTCGCCTGCTGTCTTTGCGGGAGGAAATCCCCCAGGTCCTCTCGGACCTGGCGGCGACCCGCGCGGCTCAGAACGCCGCATCCCTGGAGAAACTGCGAGCCACATCCACCACGCCGGTCGAGCTGGGAAAAGACGGCATCATGCGCCGCCTCAAACGCATCCTGGGCGAATGGCGAGGTCGATAGAGGGCAGGAACGCACACCCCGAACACCGGTTTGCACGGGAGGTTCCACACACGATGAGACTCTGGCGAGTCATCCCGGAACTGGAGGAGACGATCCGATCCCTGTGCGAGGAACGGACCCGGCACACCGTCGCCACCGAGGAGGGATCGAAGAGGGCACAGCAGCTATCGACCCCCAGATCCACACCGACAGCGTGGACTTTGAAATCGTCCCCATGGAGATCCGCGAACACGTCCACACGAAGGAACTTCCGACCCGTCTCGGAATTCAGCTCGAACCAATGGTCCGGCAGGCAGTAGTTACAGTCAGAATTACTCCCGGCCAGTAGGGAGAGAAATGGACTCTATGCAGAAAACGCACATGCGCTCGAACACTGTTTGGACCAGCAGCATTCGTCGGCTGATTGGCTTGGCTACCGTGATAGCGGCTTTTGCCATTGATCCAGGCGCTCTCTACGGCGAGTCCTGGCCCTGCTGGCGCGGCCCGCGAGGCGACGGGACTTGCATCGAGGAGAACATCCCGACCAACTGGGACCCCGCCGGGGCGACGTGGAAGGTCGAGATGCCCGGCTACGGACACGCCTCCGCCATTGTCTGGGGCAACCGCGTCTGCACAGTCACCGCCCTGCCGGAGACGCAGGAACGAGTGCTCCTGTGCCTGGACCGCACGACCGGAGCGATCCTCTGGCAGAAGACCGTCGTGCAAGGGCCGCTGGAGAAGCTGCACAAAGAGAACAGTTACGCCTCCGGCACGCCCGCCACGGACGGCCAGCGGGTCTACGCCGCATTCCGTGTCGGCGACGACATCGTTGTGGCCGCCCATGACCTGGCCAGCGGGGAGCAGCTCTGGCTGGTCCGCCCCGGGACCCACGCCGGCGAGTGGGGATTCAGCAACGAGCCCATTCTCTACAAAGACAAGGTCATCCTGGACGGCGACAGCAAGGGCGATTCCTTCCTCGTGGCCCTCGACCGTGAGAGCGGAAGAACCCTCTGGCGTGTCCCACGCACGAACAAAGGGATCAGCTACAGCGCCCCCCTGATCCGCGAACTGGCCGGCCGGATGCAATTGATCCAGTGCGGCGATCGACGAGTCACCAGCTTCGATCCCGACACGGGTAAGGAGATCTGGACCGTGGACGGGCCTTCCCAGGAATCTGTCGCCACACCGGTCTACAGTGAGAAGGCGGGACTGGTATTCATCAACAGCAGTTGGCCCAAGCAGGTCATCTACGCAATCCGTCCCGACGGCGCCGGCAACGTCACGGAAACACACCTCGTCTGGCAGGATTCGAAGGGCGCCCCCTATGTCCCCTCGATGATCGTCGTGGGCGACTACCTGCTCAGCGTCAACAACGGAGGCACCGCGTTCTGCTACGAGGCCGCCACCGGGAAGGTGCTCTGGCAGGAGAAACTGGGCAAGCATCACGCCTCCCCCGTCCTCATCGAGGGACTGGTCTATCTCATCAACGACGATGGACAGATCAATGTCATCAAGCCCGGCCCACGATTCGAGCGGGTCGCGCAATTCGAGCTGGGCGAGCAGTGCTACGCATCGCCCGCGATCAGCGACGGCCAAGTCTTCCTGCGAGGCTTCAAGCACCTCTTCTGCTTCGGCCGGCAAGCCAACTGAGAGCGGGTGCGTGACACCGCATGTCCCCAGCGCCCGGTTGTCATTCCCGCGGAAGCGGGAATCCACTTCACAGGTTGCGCCATAGCCCACGGCTCCTGGATTCCTGCGTTCGCAGGAATGACAGAGTCGTCACCGCGAGAGAGGGACTTCCGAATCCATATCAAAGGCCCTCAACGACCACGATTTCGTGGATGTCCACGCGAGGGACGGTGAGGTGGATCTCGCCGTCATGGTGCTCGAAAGGCAGCGAGACTCCAGCAGGTTCCAGCATGATCTTCGTCGGTTTCGCAACCTGACGAATGGTCACGTCGAGCGGGCCGACGGGTGGGATAGACTCCACAATCGGCTCGGTCCGATGGGGCCCGGCAGTGCTGACGAGGTTCACCGCCAGCTTGCCGCCAATCTGATTGACCACTACGTCCACTTCGTGCGAGCCCTTCACCTCCACCATCGGCTTCGGGAACAACTCACGCACCAGATCATCCAGGAATTGCCGGGCCAGGTCGGTCCTCCCATCGACGTAGCCTTGGCCGAACGTGAAGTAGATCGCCGCGATCTTGCCCTGCCCGAACTCGGTGACGGACGCGGCTGGCTGCGAGGGTGAATCGGCTCCATCGCCCATTTGAATCCGGCCGAACGTCTTGCACTTCGGTCCCAGCTTCACCGACTGCACCTGGCCCCGGATGGCAGCCACCTGGCCGGCGTGTGCAAGCCGGCAGTCTTTCGCCGACTGTGGCTCGCCCTCCAACGCAGCGCCCAGTTCTGCCTGGAACAGGGCCGCTGTCCCGGGTCCGCTGAGCAGCAAGTTGCCGCCGGCTTTCACGTATGCGATCAGCTCGTCCCTGAACTGAGCTTCGAGGTAATCCCACTCGGGCACCACGATCAGCGGATAGTCCGCCATGCGACCGGTCAAGTGATGCTCGCCGACGAGGTCCACGGATTGCCCGCCTTCCAAGAGGGCCTGCAGCGTGCCGCTCATTCGGCCCAAGTCGCGGTGGAAGAGGCCGTTGTTCCGGCGAAAGTGGGCAGCCGTCGAGTACAGCATCGCCACCTGCGGTACCTGCGTCGCATGGTGACAAAGGGCCTGTCGTGCCCGACAGAACTGGGCCACCTCCGCCATCACAGGAACTCCTTCCTCGCGGATCGAGCCATCCCGCTTCTGGGTGAAGTACGCCTGGAAGCCGCCGCCGAGCGCGAGGACCACCGCGGCCTCCCGCTGCAACTGGACCACGCTCTTCTGGTTCTTCCCGTCCTTGCCCGGCGTGCGCGAGAAGCTCCACGCCATCAGGTCCCAGGGCACTCCCTGGTGGGCGAGGTACCGTCCCGACAGGCGGGCGGAGTTGACGCTGTCATCCGGCGAGTAGTCGCCCGAGAGGAAATCGACCGGCGCACTGACCGGCTCCGGCATGTGATCGGAGAATGCCCAGTTGCTGCATATCTGAAACTCGGGATTCGTCTTCTTCACTTCCGCGATGTAGTGACGCACGTACTGGCGGAAGGCCTCGCGGTGGAATTGGAGGAACTCGAACCAGTGCGGGTCCCCCGGCTTGCGAGGGACATCCTCGACGCCGGTCGCCTCGCGGAACGCCTTCAACGCCCGCTCGCTGTAGTCGGGCACAGAGGCCCAGCAATCGCCGTCCACCCAGACCCCGTCCACGCGGTAGTCGCCCGCCAGCTCGCGCAACTGCGGAATCATCAGAGTGTCGGCGTACGGACCGAAACGCGACGTGGCGTTGCCGTTCGTCTTGCCGTCGGCGCTGACGACACCCCAGTCGGGATGGAGACGGATGGCTTCGGAGTCCCACACACCGGAATAGTGCATATAGAGTGCGACGCCCCGTTCGGCGGTCACCTGGCGCCACAGACGCAGCGGGTCGCCGACGAAGCCCGGCGCCCGATTGCCGACGTTCGTCGGGTAACTCGACAGCCCGGGATGGCCTTTGCAGTCGGTTTGGATGTAGTCGGGATGGACCTGGTCAATGATGTTCTCGATCATCGCGCGGGTCGTGTTCTTGCCGATCGCGTTGCAGTCCGGCCCGGCGTGGAAATCATAGTGGATTCCGAGGAAACTCTGTGCCCTGGTAAGGCGCTTCGGGAGGCTTGCGGCGCCATCGGACTTCAATGCCCCGTCGATCAACAGCGCCCCGGCGTACCATCGCAACGGCGCATAGCGGGTGGGATCGTCGATCTTGTTCTTGTTGCGGCTGAGGATCTCAGCCTTGTCGAAGGAGTTCCCGGTCAGACGCACCGTCACGGTGTGGTCCCCCGCCTGCGTCTGCGACAGCAGCGAGGTCGTGCCCAGGCGGTGATACGTGCAGTAAGCGTCGAACCGTCGGACCGGCCTGGCGGGCTGGTCGTCTACGACCACCTCCAGTTCGCCCCCGTCGGGACCGAGCAGGTCGTAGATTGCCGCCGCACGCCCGTGAAACGTGAAACTCAGCGTCGCGCCGGGTTTGTCCGCACACCACATGGCAGGCAGCCGATTCGAGAAATCCCGTGCAAGAGAGTCCGTCTGAGGGTCGAGTGCCCGCCAGCCATCACCCAGCATGGCGCCAGTCAGCGGAATGAGTTTGGCGGCTTCGTGGTTGTCCGGCGTGAACGGCGTCGGCAGCGAGTGCGCCCCGGCGGTTCCGAGACTCTCCATCGCTTCGAACGAACGGGCAATCGCCTCGGTATAGAGCCGATGCCCGGTTTCCGCAAAAGGATGACAACTGTCCGACGAAAACGCCGGACGCGCGAGCGTCCCCTTGCTCGGATCGGCAGGGACCTCGGGCTTTGGCGCCGTAAAGACCCACTCGCCGGCGTTGATCCGTCGGGCCGCTTCCTGCGCAAGAAGGATAGACGGAACTCCATAGCGATCCGCGATCAACTCCATCGCGGAAGCGGACCGAGCCAGCCGACCGGCCGCGAGATCCTTGAGCATCCCGTCGTGCATCGTGTAGACGAAGCAAATGTCGGTAGCCATATCCGCACGGCGAATCTGGCGGACGATGCCCTCCATGCACCGGTAGATCTGCTCGGGCGGCGCGCCGCCGTCGTTGACCGCGAACTCGACGAACACAAGGTCCGGCCGGTGCGCGAGCACGTCGCGCCCGAGCCGGTAGACGCCCAGATCCGAGCCCGTGCCGCCGATGGCGGCGTTGATCTCCGTGAACTGGGCCTTCGGGTGTCGCTGCTGAAGCCAGGCGGTTGTCTGGGGCCGCCAGCCATTGGCGGCGGTGATGCTGCCGCCAAAGTAGGCGACGGTCACTTTCCCGCCGGCCTTGGCTTTGGAGAAGAAGTTCGCTAGGCCGTCGCGGGCCCGCAGCTCCACCGCTGGACGGGAGGGATTCGCACGATCCGCTGAGTCGGGCAGAACAAGCGTCGCCTTCACCGCGGCCTGAATGGCCTGGACCTGCTCAATCTGCGCCGGTGCGAGCGAGCCGATCGGTCCGGCCTGCGGGTCCCAGTTCGGACCCAGGTCAAGCGTGACGACGCCACCCTTGGACACAACCGTGCCGACCCATTTCGCCCACCGCTCCGCGGGATATCGCGTGTCCCGCGCAGACCAGTGCGAGCCGAGATAGGTCAGGGCATGCCACTGGGAACCGTCCACCCATCGAGACGCCGGGAGCACATCGAATGGCTCGTTCAGCTCCCCCGCCGTGTAGTCCTCCGCCTGCGTGTGGCGGATCAGACTGACGCCGGGATTGAAGGTCACGATGGCGTTCGGGTTGCCATGCTTGACCGAAGCGGCATAGACCTGGGCGATCTCTTCGCCGAACTCGATCCATTTGTAGCCGCCATCGAACCACCAGCCGGCCACCTTGTTGCCGTAGCGGTCGGACCACTCCTGGATCACTTCGGCCCACTTCTTCGCGAACTCCAGGTTGATCGGCTGGTCGCGCTGGCCCTCGGGCAGCCCGAAGGCCCTCTGGGCGCGGGTGTCCACGTTCGGAGTCTGACAAGGCAGATAGAGCATCAGGCGGATGCCCTTGGGATTCAGAACTCGATACAGATCCAGGGGCAGATCGCGAGTGGAACACCGCTCGCCCGGTGCATAGCCTGTCCATCGGTCGTAGGCAGCGTTCGGCGAGTTGAAGAAGCCGGAGTTCTGTCCCAGCGTCAGGACAAAGTACCTCGCCCCTGCGGATTCCAACTGGCGAGCCAGGTGCTCCACGTCGAACTCGCCTGTGCGAACCAAGCCCGCCGCGTCGCCCGGCAGGAAATGCATGAAGACGCCGTACTTCGCGTCGCGGAACCAGTCGGTGTCACTATGATGCGTCGCCGCCTGCCCGGACAAAGAAACCAACGCCAGAATGCACGCCGCAAGTCTCGATGGATTCGCCTTCATCGCCGATTCACCCCTGAATCCCTTGCCTTTGCCGCCGAACCAGACGACCCCGGCGACCAGGGCAAGAAACCGATCGCGCGAGCCGTCAGACCCCACACTTGAACGGTCACTGTAGACGAACACACGAAGACCGTCAAGGAATCGCTGAGCGGCAGTCCCGGCAGGCGTTTCGGGATGATTCATACGGCCCGGATCGGCTCGTGCACCATCCGCGTCGGCGACGAGCCGATCCAGGCGACATCACATGAAAGCGATGCGTTTGCATCGCAGAACTTCACGTCAGGGTGTGTCCCGACGCTCATTGAGCCGCTTCGATCTTGACCTTTCGCGGCTTGGCCCGCTCGGCCTTGCCGATCTGCACGGTCAGGACGCCATGGTTCATCTTCGCGGTGATATTGCCGGGATCGAGATCTGCGGTCAGACTGAACTGACGCTGATAGTCGCCGACGTGCGTCTCCCGATAGACGGCCTCGCCGGCCTGCTCCGGATCGGCCTTCCCGATGATGGTCAGCATGTCCTTGTCAATCGTCAGGTCGACGTTCTCCTTGGCGACACCCGGCATATCGAGCTTCAAGAGGACGGCGTCGGCCGTCTCGATGACATCGGTGGCAGGCTGGAAATAGCGAGCGTGCCCATCCCGACGGGTCGTTTCGGACTGCTCTACTCCTGTCGTTTTCTGTTCCACAACCATAGGGAAACCTCCTATTCATCCTCTGCTTCTTTGCATCGTGACATCAGGACTTGATGGCGATCTTCCTGACCTTCGCCTCCTCGGCCTTGGTCATCCGGACGATCAGGACGCCGTTGCGATACTCGGCCTTGACGGAATCCGGATTGACCTTTTCCGGAAGAGCGACCGTGCGGCTGAAAGGTCCGCTGGGACGCTCTCTTCGGCAGAAGCGGTTGTCCTGGGGGCGATCCGTCTCCTGGCGGCGGCCTGCAAGGGTCACCGATTCGTTCAGCACGGTGAGTTCCAGGTCCTCCGGCTGAAGGCCCGGGGCCTCGGCTGTCAGGACGATGGCGTCATCCTGTTGATAGATGTTGATCGCGGGAAATGTGCCTCTCGGGACGCTGCGCAGACCGAGCGGCCTGCCCATCCGCCCGAGAACCCGGTCCATCTCCTCCAGGGTCTTGCCCATGTCAAAAAACGGAAACCAATGATCCATGAACATAGCTCAAAACCTCCCTTTCTGATCACTCAGAGACTCATCTTCTTGGCGCCAATCGTACGTCGATACCCATTTGCAAATGGCGTGCCAGACCGCCCATTCAGCCGTAAGAGCCTTTTCTAAAATGACTTAGGGTTGTCTGGCGACGGTTCTTGACGCTGCAAACTGTCGTTTGTGCGCGGAGACGCGATCGACTCGTGCCAAATTGACAGACCCCTTTCGGCACAGAAGGCCTGGGCCGGACGAGGGGCGTCGGTTATCAGACTTGGTTCGAGCAGACGGATGTTCCGGGAAAAAAAGAGCTTCCGCGGCCCGGACGGTTGACAAGCACGTCGCAAGGCGCGATAATCACTACCGCCAGTAAACAACCAGCGTGGAATTCAAGGGGCAGCCGGACGGTGGGTATTCAATCTCCCGAGGGGTTGTCGTGTGCTTGTGTGGTGCGCAGATTCTGCGATGTGTTGTTTAGCAGAACATCCAGTCCATCGACGCCCCGGCCCTCAGAAGCCCCCGTTCGTCTCTATTCTCGGACCGGCAATGGGTTCGCGGTCGTTCCTGCACCGGCGGGGAATCTGCGTCCGCCGTCCGTCTGTCGCGAAGGAGAAAGTTTGAGGAATTCGCGTTATGAATCCGCACGCATATGGCACTTATGATGAAAAGGCATCGGTCCGACATTGAGAGCAGGAATCATGGAACCTGTACGAACCCTTGGTAGAGAGGAGTACACAATGAACAGTTTGAACACAAGAAGCGCTAAAAGCCTCGCGGTTCTGGTCGCAGTGCTGGGTATGTTCGCTTCGGTGGTTCACGCCCAGACCAACCTCACGAACGGCGTGGCGGTCACTGGGATCTCCGGAGCAGCCGGCAGTGAGAAGTTCTACATGATCACGGTCCCCTCCGGGCAGGACGAACTGGTCATCAGCACCTCCGGCGGCACCGGCGACGTCGATCTGTACGTCCGACGCGGGTCGTTGCCTACGACCACCAGCTACGACTACCGACCCTACAAGATCGGCAATGAGGAGACGGTCACCGTCTCCAATCCGCTGGCCGGCACCTGGTACATCATGCTGAGGGGCTACAACGCCTATGCGAACGTGACCCTTCTGGCCCAGTACTCGGCCGCAATGACCATCACGACGCTGACCAACAGCGTGCCGGTCACCGGGCTGAGCGGGGCCGCCAGCGCCGAGCTGTATTTCAGCATCATCGTTCCGGCGTCCCAGACGAAGCTGGAGATCAGCATCTCCGGCGGCACCGGCGACGCCGACCTGTACGTCAAACAGGGCGCCCTGCCCACGACGAGCAGCTACGACTACCGCCCATACCTGTCCGGCAACAACGAGTCGGTGACCATCAACAATCCCGCCGGGGCGACGTGGTACATCATGGTTCGCGGATTCAATGCGTTCTCCGGCGTCACCCTGCTGGCCAGCTACGGCGGCGGCGGTGTCGGCACGCTCCTCGAGAACGGCGTCTCCGTAACCGGCATCGCCGGCGCGAAGGCCAGCGAAACGCTCTTTCGCATCGAGGTGCCCAGCGGCCAAACGAGCCTGTCCATCGTGATCACGGGCGGCACAGGCGACGCCGATCTGTACGTCAAGTACGGAGCGAGCCCAACGGTGAGCAGCTATGACTATCGCCCATACCTGGCCGGCAATGAGGAGACGGTCACTGTCCCCTCGCCGACCGGTGGGACGTGGTACATCATGATCCGGGGCTACAGCGCGTACACCGGCCTGACGCTGACCGCCTCCTACGGCGGCGTGATCATCCTTCAGGACGGCGTGGCCGTCACCGGCATCGCCGGCGCCCTGAACAGCGTCACGTACTACCGGATCGACGTGCCCGAAGGGTACGACTCCATGCTGTTTATGATGTCCGGTGGCACCGGCAATGCGGACATGTACATCAAACAGGGAAGCAAGCCGACCCCGTCCAGTTACGATTATGCCTCCATCAACTCGACCAACAACGAGAACGTCAGCATGGGCAGCCCGGCGTTGGCAGGCTCCTGGTACATCATGCTCAAGGGGACGGCGGCATACAGCGGCGTAACGCTCAAGGCGGACTACCAGGCCCTCGCCAGCGTGGTAACGCTCACGAACGGCACCCCCGTCAACGAAATCTCCGGCAGCCTGGGCACTGCGAAATACTACAAGATCACGGTCCCGAGCGGCCAGAGCAAGCTGGAAATCCAGATGTCCGGCGGCACCGGCGACGCCGATCTGTACGTCCGACTCGGCGAGCTGCCGACCACAACAACCTATGACTATCGTCCGTACCTGACGGGCAACAACGAATCCGTCACCGTGAACAATCCGACCGCGGGCATCTGGTACATCATGATCCGCGGGCGCGCCGCCTTCGCCAATGTCACCCTGTTGGCGACCTACGGCGGCACCATACCGGACACGGTCACCGAACTGACGAACGGCGTGCCCGTCACCGGGATCGCCGGCGCGGCCAGCAGCGAGACCTTCTACAAGATCGTCGTCCCGTCCGGCCAGACCAGTCTCGTGATCTTCACCTCCGGCGGCACCGGCGACGTGGATCTGTACGTCCGACTGGGCGCCAAGCCCACGACCAGCACCTGGGATTACCGACCGTATCTGATCGGCAACGAGGAAACGGTCACAATCAACACGCCGACGGCTGGAACGTACTACATCATGCTCCGCGGGTTCCAGGCGTACACCGGCGTAGCGTTGAAGGCCACGTACACCGGGATCTCCGACGACGCGATCGAACTCGACAACGGCGTGCCCGTCAGCGGGATCTCCGGCGCAGCCGGCAGTGAGAAGTTCTACAAGATCGTCGTGCCCGCGGGCCAGGACTCGCTGACAATCGAGATATCCGGCGGCACCGGCGACGCGGACCTGTACGTCCGCAGGGGTTCCAAGCCCACCTTGACGAGCTATGACTATCGGCCCTACCTGATCGGCAATGCGGAGACCGTGGAAATCACGGACCCTGCGGCCGCCACGTGGTACATCATGCTGCGAGGCTACCAGGCCTATACTGGTGTGACCCTGGTAGCCACCTACGGCACCGCCTTCCCGGGCAACGATTTCTCCGTGGATCCCGATGCGGTCGCCTGGTGGCGATTCGAGGAAGGGGCACTGACGGTTGATACCCTCGGATCCAATACTCTGACAAGTATCGCAATGACCACGGATACATCGAACTTCAAAGAAGGTCTGGCTTCCGCGTTCTTCAAGGCGTTCACGACTTGGGAAAATCGGACCTCGCTCTCTCTGGCAGATGCAGTAATGTCCGAGGACTTCCCGGGCAAAAGTGGCACCAGCAACAAGAGGTTCTCCATATGCTTCTGGACATACATCGAGACGCTGCCCACCAGCACCAACTACTGGGGCCTCGTTACCAAGAGCAATTGGGGTTCGGGCGTGAGTCCCTACGGATATGCCATCACCTGCCAGGCGAATGGGCAGATTGCACTCAACATCGGCACTGAGCGGCTGGCACACGCGACACGCGTTGCGTCCGATCAATGGTATCACATTACTGTGACTTTCGATGACGCCTCCCACACAGGCACGATCGATATCTGGGACGCTGCCGCCGGCGCGATCCTTGGAACGAAGGCGACGAAGGCGGACTTCTCGGCGCTGGCTACAAACAACGCCGCATTCTTCGTCGGCGGAGTGGACGGCTTGTGGTACAGAGCCCTGCGTGGCCTGATGGATGAGGTTGTTGTGTTCAGCGACATCCTCACTACGGCAGAAATTACCAAGATCCGCGAAGGGACGTACGGCAAGCCGTAGGAGTTGGATTGCCGAACTCTCTACGCAGGCAGTGTCGTCCTGCGAAGAACATGAGGACAACCCCGGTTGGCCCGGGTCACCCCGGGCCAACCGGGAAGCAGTTTGCGAGATCTCTATGAAAGCCACCCCTCCCAAGAAAGGCAGCCAGCCAGCAGACGCCACCCCATCCCCCGCTTCCAGGCATGGCATGAGGCTGGACTGGGCGATTCTCCTGTATCCAGCGTCCATTCTGGCGGCATTGGCCGTTCTGTACGTGGTGAACCGCTCGATCGAGCGGGAGTCGCTCCTGCCGCTCGAGCGAGGGAGCGTTCAGCAAGCAGCCTCGACATCGGATGGCTCCTTGCCCTCCGCGTCCACGACGGGCGCCGGGTCGGCGCTGTCTGTCGAACCAACACGCATTCCGGACGGGACGACGTCGGTCGTGGCACAGGATGGCGCCGGGATCGGTACCACTCCGGCGGCAACTGCCGGAGGACTCCGGACCATCGACCTCGATGGCCTGGAAGGATCTGCGAGAACCGCAGCGATGCTCCACAATGCCGTCGAACAGAACGACCAGGCGTTGATCAAACAGTGCCTCGAAGAACTGGTCGTGATGGGCGATGACGCGGTGGCTTGCCTCGTGGACATGGTCAACGGCCAGGACGAGGCCGGACTCTGGGCCGCGGAAGCCCTCGCCAGGATCGGCACCCCGTCGGCAACCGTAGCTCTGCTCGACACCCTGGGACAGACCGAGGAGGGCCAGTTCAAGGAGGATCTCGCCGGTCGCGTTGCGGGCATCGCAAACCACGAGAGCTGGCCTGTTCTGCTCGACGCCATGCTCCAAACGGAGGACGCCTCGGTCGCCCGGGCCACCGGCGATTCGTTGGCCTGGATGGCGGACACGCCGGTGATCGACGAGATCGTCGCTCGGTATGAAGCCGCCACGAGCGAGGCTGAGATCGGACGTCTCGCCCAATTGGTTGGCAATATCCAGTCTCCGGCGGCCACCACCTCGCTACTGTCGCTGGCGGGAGAAGTCAGCGACGCAGTGCAGGACTGCCTGCAACAGGCGGCCATCGACGCCCTCTCGAACATCGGCGACGCCCAGTGCGTCAGCTACCTGTTACGACGGCTGGAAGCAACGACGCCGGGCGAAGGAACGAGCATCTACAACGCCATCACCCGGATCGACAGCCAGGAAGGTTACGCCCAGCTTCTCTACGCGGCCGCCGGCAACAAGGAGGTTTCGGCAGAATACGGCCAGACCGCCGCCATCGAGGCCCTGGCGAATTTCGCCTGCGAGCAGACAAGCGCCCTGTTGGAGCGTCTCGTCGCGGAAGGGTCGAACGAGAAGGTGGTCACGGCGGCCAGTCGGACACTCGACACCATTCAGAAACGCCCTTATGCCGTCACAGCCAGCGCGGAGTCTCTCGACAAGTCGGCACAGATGCTGCCGATCGCCTCCACCACGAAATAGCACGGCCGCACGAGGTTTGCCGTTTTTTTATTTGATGTCACGAACCGCCGCGCGGTCTAATAGCGGATGTTGCGGCAGGGAGCGTCCTTGCCGAGCGTGGTTTCGTTCCTGCTCTGAAGCGAAATGGGAGGCTGAGGATGAGCACGGGAATTCCACAAGCAACCGTCCGAAACACGTGGGTCTGGGCTGGCGCGATGATCCTGCTGCCGGCCATGGCGTATGCCGGCGCCCCGAACACCCCGTCCGACCCCAATGCCAAGCCCCTCGCGAAGACCAGCACACCGCAGACATTGCCGCAGCCGAAACCGCAGGCGTCCAAGCCAGTGCTGAAGCCCGGCGTTCGTACGCCCGCCTCGTTCACGCGGGACATGCCGCTCAGCGAGGCAATCGACATTCTGCGCACGTGCACGACGCCGCCGCTGCCGATCATCGTGCTCTGGCGAGACCTCGACAGTGCGGGCATCTACCAGGACACCGCCATCGGCATCGACGGCATCCCCGGTCTTCGACTGCGCCAGTATCTCGACACGCTGGTGTCCTCGCTGTCGGCAGGCGCGTCGGCGAAGGTCGGCTACACAGTCCACCAAGGTCTGATCACCATCGCCACAACGTCGGCGCTGCCCGGGAGCAGGATGATCGCACGTGTCTATGACATCAGCGACCTGACATCGCCGCCCTCGATGCCCTTTGGGCCGATGGGCTTCGGCACCATGGGGTACGGCAACACAGGGTACGGCAACTACGGCGGCGGCCCAGGCATGGGTTACGGCATGCGATCATCCTATATGCCCGGCGGATACTACGGCACAGGCGACCCCGGCGGGCTTCCCGGGAGCACGGGGACCGCACAGGGCACGTTCCGCCGCAGATGACCCCTACCACATGGGGTCCCAGACCGGCAGCTTCTCGGCAGGCTGCTCCAGAATCTGGAGGATCTCCTCGGGCACGTAGTCGCGGTGCACGATGATCTTGTAGACGTTGTCTTCGAACCAGTCGTCGTACATGGTCCACAAGCCGCCTTTGCCGCGATCGGAGCCCCAACTGTTCTCCACGAGCCACTTGACCGGCTTGCCGTCCTGGAGATCCACGCCGACGAAGACCATACCGTGATTGATGGTGCCGTCGCGGAACAAGAGCCGTTCGGTCTTGGCCAGGCCCAGATCGAGATCGTAGACCGATTCGTAGTCGTACAAATTGCGGGCCATGATGCCCTTGCCGCTGTCCTGGTCCGGCGACACGTCCGCGTCGAAGCAGACCGCCTTGTTGTCCAGGAGCACCTTGATCACCAGTTCCTTGAGGGTCTGGATCTCGACGTTCGCGTAGTTCAGGTTGCGCCCGTCGTAGAGGCTCTTCGTCAAATCGATCTCGTAGTGCTTGCCCTTGGCGTGCATCGGGTCATCGCCGATATTGACGAATTCGCGAAGATCGAGCCCGACGCATTCGCTATAGAACGACTGCGGCGTGTAGACCTGGGATTCGCTCCACTTCTGCTGCACCTTGTAGTCATCCTTGGGCTTATCCTCGTCCTCGTCGTCCTCTTCCTCTTCGTCATCCCCTTCTTCGTCGCCTTCCTCTTCCTCATCGGCCTCGTCCTCCAGATCGGCGCCCTTGCCTGTGTGTCGCCACGTGAATTCGACCGGGGGCTCGCCGAGATTCAGAACGAGCATGCGATAGACCTCGGCCATCATTCGCTCCTTGGCCACGCGCATCTGTTTGACCGACCCGGTGTCCTTGTAGATCTCCCGCAGCTCGACCGCGTGGTTTCGCAGAAGCCGGCCGAGAAGGCGGTTCATCATGGCGGTCCCCTCGGAACTGGCCGTCTCGAACATGGCTTCCCGGGGGACCACGCCGTACTTGCCCACGAGGTCCGCGAAGTTCTCGAAGTACCCCCCGTCCGGGCACGGGTCCTG
The DNA here is from genome assembly GCA_017993835.1 of Phycisphaerae bacterium. Classification (GTDB taxonomy): domain Bacteria; phylum Planctomycetota; class Phycisphaerae; order Sedimentisphaerales; family Anaerobacaceae; genus PLanc-01. The sequence goes on along the minus strand of JAGOLX010000030.1, from coordinate 4,462 downwards.
GAGCAGGAACACCACGTCGCGATCCAGCAGGTCGCGGTCGCGGAACTCGATCATGCATTCGAGGAACTTGTTGGCCTTCTCCATCTTGTCCCAGAACTGCAGGTAGATCTGCGAGAACTCGAAATCGTCCAGTTCGAGCTTATTCATCAGGACCGGCTTGATCATGTTAAAGCCTGCGAACATCCAGCACCGTCCGCTGCCCTTCTGGTTGCTGATGCCCCTGGTCTTGATCTTATGGCTGAACTTGGTGTCGTGGTCGGCGAGAATCTCGCGGTTCTCGGAGATGTCCTTGATCCCGGCGTTCGTCAGGGCGTTCCGCGTCGCCCGGGCGTGGACGTCCATCTTGAATTCGCTGCGGATCTGCGCGACCGTCTCCGGCGTCAGAGCCCCCTCCTGCGCGAAGACGCCGACCGCCGGCGCCATCAGAACCAGACATAACCCTGCGGACCACTTCATGCCCTGCTTCATATCGAACCTCCACAAAAGACGTATCGTTTGCGGTCATCGTAGTGGCGATGCCGCCGGTGTCAAGGACGATCTCAAGACTTGCGGCATTTCCGGCCGCGGCGTATCATTTCCGGTTCCTGGTATTCGAGGTCTCAGGTGACACAGGATCGACATATGGCAGATGCACGGGAGTTCTGGGGACCGAGCGGACCTATCGCGGCGGCCATGACGGGCTTCGAGGCCCGTCCGCAGCAGATCGAGATGGCTGCCGCAATCGAACAGGCGTTCGCGGACGGTCGGCACCTGGCGGTCGAGGCCGGCACCGGCGTCGGCAAGAGCTTCGCCTATCTGGTCCCGGTCATTCGTCGAATCTGCGAGAGCAAGCTCAAGGCGGTCGTCAGCACGTTCACGATCACCCTCCAGGAACAGCTCAGCCACAAGGACATCCCGTTCCTGAAGGAATGCCTGCCCCAGTCGTTCGAGGCGGTCCTGGCCAAGGGACGCGGCAACTACCTGTGCAAACGGCGGCTCGATTTCGCGTATCGGATGCAACAGTCGCTGTTCGGGCCGGCCTCGCACGAGCTGGACGCCATCCGCCAGTGGGCCCAGACCACCGAAGACGGTTCGCTCAGCGACCTGTCGTTCCTGCCCAGCCGCTCCACGTGGGACAAGGTCCGCAGCGAACACGGAAACTGCCGGGGACGCAAATGCCCCCATTATCGCGGATGCTTCTACACCCTCGCGAGGAAGAAATGGGACCAGGCGGACCTCGTCGTCGCCAATCACGCCCTGCTGCTGAGCGATCTGACGCTCAAAGAACAAGGCGTCGGCCTGCTGCCCGACTACAAGATCGTCGTCCTCGACGAGGCCCACAATCTCGAACGCGTCGCGGAGGAGCACTTCGGCATCGACATCACAAACCATCGGGCCAAATACCTCGTGGACGAGTTGTACAATCCCCGCACGCACCGCGGCCTGCTGGCCCACAGCGACGGAGATGAGGTCATCAAGCTGGTCGGCGAGACCGGCACCGCCGCAGGCGACTTCTTCCGAAAAGTCCAGGCTTGGTACGACACCGAAAAGGACAAGACCAACGGCCGGTGCCCCGCCCGCTTCGTCAACGACACGCTCTCGTCGAACCTCAAGGACCTGCGAAAGGCACTGGGCAGGCTGGGCAAGGAGACCGACGATCCGGACAAGCAGTTCGAGATCGCCAGGTCCGCCGACCATTGCACCGCCTTGATCGACGACATCGACAATTTCCTGTCGCAGGAACAGACCGACCGCATCTACTGGGTCGAGGCCGAAGGCAAAACCGGGCGGACCATCCGCCTGCGAGCAGCGCCGCTGAACGTCGGACCCGACGTCCGGCGGTGTCTCTTCAGCAAGTACAGCTCCGTGATCCTTACCAGCGCAACCCTGAGCACCGGTGCCGATGGGGCGTTCGACTTCTTCGCCGGACGGATCGGCCTGACCGACTTTCGAGGCCTGCGCCTCGATTCCCCATTCGACTACGAGAAGCAGGTCACGCTGTACATCGAAAAGGACATGCCGAACCCGAACGAACCGGGGTTCCTCACCGCCGCGGTGGACGCCGTCAAAAAGCACGTGCAAAAGACCGCCGGACGGGCCTTCGTCCTGTTCACGAGCTACCAGATGCTCGATAATATGGCCGAGCAGCTCGAAGACTGGCTGACGGAAAACGGCTTTGGCCTGCTCCGACAAGGCGCTGAAATAGACCGCAGCGAGATGATCGCGAGGTTCAAGCGGACCGGCAACAGCGTCCTCTTCGGCACGGACAGCTTCTGGCAAGGCGTCGATGTCCCCGGCGAGGCGCTCTCGAACGTGATTATCGTCCGCCTGCCGTTCGCCGTGCCCGATCAGCCGCTGTTGGCGGGCCGGCTCGAACAGATCCGCCAGCAAGGGGGCAACCCGTTCAACGACTACCAACTCCCATCGGCCATCATCAAATTCAAGCAGGGTTTCGGGCGCCTGATCCGCAGCAAGACCGACACCGGGATCGTGGTCGTGCTGGACAGTCGCATCGTGAACAAGCGTTACGGCGGCCAGTTCCTCGCCGCCATCCCCAGGTGCAAGATCGAGGTCGTCGATGGTCGGTTCCCCGAGGATCCATGACACGCGGCGCACAAAGAGGTTCGCGGCCCTTTGCTTTGTGCTCGTGTCAACCTGCGCCATCCCGGGCAGGGCAGTCGCTGAGGGTCTGATCGCGTCGCCCGAGCCCGGCTGGCCGCAGTGGCGAGGTCCGCGGCGCGATGGCGTCTGCGATGAGAAAGGCCTGCTCGTAAGCTGGCCGCAAGGCGGTCCCACGCTGCTCTGGAAGACCGACAACCTCGGCAAGGGCTGGTCCTCGCCGATCGTCGTCGGCGAGCGGATCTACATCACTGGCGACAAGGGCGACGATCTGATCGTGTACGCCCTCGACTTGGGCGGCGTCATCCAATGGCAGGTCAAGAACGGACGCTCATGGAAGACCCCTTACGGCGGAGCCAGAGCTTGTTGCGTCTATTCAGCGGGTCGGGTGTACAATCTGAACGCCCACGGCCGACTGGCGTGCCTGGATGCCGCTTCGGGTCGGGAACAGTGGGCAGTCGATATCCTCGAACGTTTCCAGGGCAAGAACATCACGTGGGCTCTCAGTGAGTGTCTGCTCGTCGATGGCGAGCGGGTCATCGTCACGCCGGGCGGAAGACGAGCCCTCATGGCCGCCTTGGACAAACGCACGGGCGAGACACTCTGGACGACCGAGCCGCTCGAAGACGACCTCGCGTCGCATTCTTCGCCCATCCTGCTCGAATGGGGCGGTGAGCGGATCATCGCCAACTGCTCCTCGGCGCACGGTTTCGGCGTCGATGCCGACACCGGCAAGCTGCTCTGGACGGTCCCGCTGAAGAATCCGCACGGCGTCAACACCTCGACCCCGATCTACGGATCAGGCAGCGTGTTCTTCGTGACCCCTTATTCCGAGCACGGGCGACTCTACCGGCTCACGTCGAACAATCAGAGCATGGTCGCCGAACACGTGTGGACCTCGCCCATCGACACAGTGACTGGCTGCGGCGTGCTCGTGGACGATACCCTCTTCGCATCGGGTTATCGCGACGCCAAATGGTGGATGGCCATCGACTGGCAAACAGGCCGGACGAAGTGCGAGTTGAAGGACCTGACCACAGGCGCCACGATCTGGGCCGACCAGCGGCTCTACGTCCTCGACGAGCGGGGCACAGTCGCCCTGCTGAAGCCAAGCGCCGACAGCCTCGAAATCGCGGGCCGGTTCCGACTCACCACAGACGAGGTCCGAGACGCCTGGGCCCATCCCGTCCTGCTCGACGGTCGCCTCTACCTCCGCTATCACGACACGCTCTGGTGCTACGACGTGAGACAATAACCGTGGCAGCCCCGGCGCAGAAATCTGGATATTCCCTGCTTCGCCGACTATAATGCATAAAGTGCCCCCGAGCGGCACGAAAGGCAGGTCGATTCAGATGAGCAAGATTCAGTACCTCGTTGCGGCGATGGCGTGCCTCGCGATGTTGATGGCAGGCACGGCCTCGGCAGACGTCCATGTCGGCATCGGCTTCGGACCGGTGTTTGGCCCCCATCATGGCCATCACGTCCACGGGTGGTACGGCGGTTGGTGTGCCTGGCCAGACTACTATTGGTGCGACCCCTGGTGGGATCCCTGGCCGGTCGTGGTCGTTCCCCCGGTTGTCATACACCGACAGAAGGTCGTCGTCGAAGAGGACAAGCCCGCCCCGCCGCGGCCGAAGGTCGAGAAGATCGAGCCGCTCACCGAGCAGCAGTTGCTCCAGAGAAACGAACTCGTCGAGACGCTCCAGATCGGCGACGTGGACCATCGAGCCCAGGCGGTGCGGGGTCTCGAGCCATTCGCCCGCGACGAGAAAGCCCGGACCGCACTGGAACGGGCCCTGTCGAAAGACCGCGACGTGCAGGTCCGCAAGGCGGTGGCCGAGTTGTTCAGCCGTGTGAGAGACCC
>JAGOLX010000029.1 GCA_017993835.1 Phycisphaerae bacterium | reverse complement strand
ATCTCCGTCGCGCCCAGTCCCGCGGTTCCTGGATTCCTGCTTGCCGCAGGAATGACAGAGTCGTGACGAGGGCGTCCACGAGAGTCCCGAGGCGCTGTCGCACCCTCCGTCGTGTCGGAGGACTCTGCCAAGCTCCCGAAGCGTTGTTCCGCCTCCCGGCGGTCATTCCCGCGAAGCCGTTCATGGGCCTTTGGCCCACCCGAAGGGGATGGGAATTGTGCTGCTTCGCCACGTCGCACACAAGTCTTTTCCAGTACACGACTTGGCGCGTTTTGCTCCGTTGTCCGTCCGTCTATTTCCAGAGGAGGCGGGGATCCACATCAGGGGACGTGCCCAACCCCGCGGCTCCTGGATTCCTGCTTGACGCAGGAATGACAGAGTCAGGACAACGTCTTGTCACTCCACGGGAGGACGTGTCCTCGCCTGTGAGTCCAAGTCGCGGGCGGCAGAGTGGTTTTTGGGGTGCGTCCCACGGCCGGCCGATGCGATGGGGAATCCGCGCTTGAATCGCGGCTGCGGGTGGGGTAGAATCCGCCGCGTATGATTCGTGCAGCACACAGCAGTGTTCGTATCGTGGGCGCGGGCACACCTTCCCTGATGATTCTATGCAAAGGAGGCACCAGATGACACACATCACGCGCAGGCAGTTTGTGGGAGGATCGGTCGCGGCGGGGCTGGGCATGGCCCTGGCCGGCTGTCACGAGTCGAAGGGGCCGGTTCTGAGCCCGTCGTCGCGGGTGCTGGGGGCGAACGACGAGATTCGCGTCGCGGTCGTCGGCATCAACGGGCGGGGCGGGTCGCATATCAGCGCCTTCGAGGAGATGGAGGGCGTGCGGGTCGCAGCCTTCTGCGACGTGGATCGCAAGGTCCTGGATGACAAGGCGACGGCCTTCGAGAAGAAGTACGGGCACGCGGTGGACAAATACGTCGACATCCGCAAGCTGCTCGAAGACAAGAACATCGACGCGATCTCCATCGCCACGCCGAACCATTGGCACTCGCTGGGCACGATCTGGGCCTGCCAGGCGGGCAAGGACGTGTACGTCGAGAAGCCGTGCAGCCACAATGTCTTCGAGGGGCGCAAGTGCGTCGAGGCCGCACGGAAGTACGGGCGAATCGTTCAGCATGGAACGCAGAGCCGGTCCAGCAAGGGCTGGGCCCGCCAGGTGGCCGCCATTGCCAGCGGCAAGTACGGCAAGCTCCTGGTCTCCAAGGGCGCCGCCTCCAAGAATGGGTCCGGCCGATGGAGCATCGGTTTCAAGCCGATCACCGAGCCGCCGGCCAATCTGGACTACAATCTCTGGCTCGGACCCGCGCAGGAAACCCCGTACCACGCGAACCTGGTGCACTATAATTGGCATTGGTTCTGGAGTTTTGGGAATGGTGAAATCGGGAATCAGGGGGTGCACCAGATGGACATCGCCCGCTGGGCGATTCCTGGCGCGACGCTCCCGAGAAGCGTGATCAGCCTGGGGGGCCGCTGGGTGGAGTCGACGGAGGGGCATCCGCCGTTCACCGATCAGGCCCAGACGCCTAACTGCCAGTTGACGATCATGGATTTCGGCGGCCCGCTGCTGGTCTTCGAGGTCATCGGCCTGGTTGGCCGGGAGGGCGCCGACGGCAAGAAGTACCCGACCAACGTGGGCAACGAGTTCTACCTGGAGGCCGGGACGATCCGAGGGGGCAAGTTCTACGCGAAAGGCTCCGACCAGGCCGAAGAGCTGGCGGTGCCCGAGCCGGAGATGGACACCGACCACTTCGGGAACTTCATCCGCGCCATGCGGAGCCGCAAGGTCGCCGACCTCAACGCGGACATCGAGCAGGGGCACCTCGCCTCCGCCTGCTGCCACCTGGGCAACATCTCCTATCGGCTCGGCCAGCAGGTCCCGGGCACGACGAAGCCCGACGTCCTGGGCCGGCACGAGGAGATCGGCAGGTCGTGGGACCGCATTCTGGAGACGGTCAAGGGCGCGATCGGTCTCGACGTGACCAAGGGCACGTTCCAGCTCGGCCCGATGCTGACCTTCGATCCGGCCAAGGAGAAGTTCAAGGGCCATCGCAGGGCCCCCCAACTCCTGACGCGGGCGTATCGCTCGCCGTTCGTCGTCCCGGAGCAGGTGTAGCGTATCTGCCGTACGGACTTGTGAAGGCACGTCCGCCGGGTTTGTCATCCTGAACGTAGCGCAGCGTAGTGAAGGATCTGGCATGCGATCGGGGAGAACGTCTCGTCGTGGAGCCAGATCCTTCGGCTGCGCCCCAGGATGACACAGATGCAGCCGTGCAAAGACTCCTCCGAAGCCGTGCGGATGCACGAGATAACAGAGGGCCAGGCCGAAGGTGCAGCCCGGCCCTTTTCCTTTCGTCGATTCTCCGACGGGGCTCATCCCCAGATCTTCTGCAGGACGATGCCCGTGATGATGAGGACCAGGCCCACGAGAGTGGACGCGCGGATCTCCTCGCCGACCACCATTGCGATCACGAGCAGCGAGAGGAACGGGACCAGGTAGATCAGGTTCACGACGTGGGCGGTGGTCTTAGCGCTGCGGAGGGCTTTGAGCCACAGCAGAAAGGTGATGCCCATCTCGAACAGGCCGATATAGACGCCGCCGAGCAATCCCTGCCATGGGGGGACGCCCAGCTTCCCGATCAGGACCGTCAAGACGACGATATAGACGCACGCGAACAGGAAGTTGACGAACAATCGCGCCGCCTCGTCGCGTCGGTCCTTCGTATTGAGCACCCAGTACAGCGCCCAGACGACCGTGCTGCCCAGGGCCAGCGCGACGCCCAGACCATTACTGAATCGAAAGGCGAGGATGTCCGCGGGTCTCTCGGGATGAGTCGCGATGACGACCACGCCGCTGAAGCTGACGAGGATCGCGAGGATGCTGGCGAGCTTGATCCGCTGGCCCAGCAGGGGGATCGAGAGCAGCACGAGCGTCAGTGGCCAGACGAAGTTGATCGGCTGGGCCTCCTGGGCCAGCAGCAGCGAGTACGCCTTGAAGATGACGAGGTAGTAGAGGAATGGATTGAGCAACCCGAGTCCGGCTGACCACAGCCAGTCCCTCCTCGTATAGGTCCGCAGCAGGCCCAGCCTCTGCGTTGCGACGAGGTAGAGGAAGAACGCCGCTGCGGAAGTTGCCGACGCCACCAGCAGCAGCGTCATCCCGTCCACGAATTGCAGCGAGATCTTGAACGCGGATGCAGCCGTCCCCCAGAACACGACCGCCGCGAGCGCATACACGTAAGCCAGCCTGTATTGCCTGTCCTTGGCATCCATGGGCCGGCATTATACCACAGGCCAGCCCTCGGTCGGAATCGAGGGCGTTTACCGCTTTGCAGGGTCCCGGCGGAGGATACAGGATGGATTCTGTGAAAAGGCAATAGCGGTCGGGTTTGCGGGGTGGAATGGGGTGCATGACCGTATCTGCTCGCGTGCAATAGGGTTCATGGAGACCCTGGAATGTCATTCCCGCGAAAGCGGGAATCCAGTTCCTTGGGCACGTCGTAAACCATGGCTTATGGATTCCTGCTTGGCGCAGGAATGACAGAGTCGCGGTGACGCAACGTCTCGTCACTCTGCGGGAGGTCGCAACTGCGGTCATGCACCCGGTGGAACGGCGAATCCTGGATTACATCCTGTACAGAAGCCCAGAGCGTGCTGTATCATGTCGAACAAGGCTCGGGAATTCGGAGCTGGTACGCGGATAACCATGGATACAGTTGAGGGAATTGAGCATGAGGAGAGACGGCTTGCTGCGGCTCGTCGTGTGCATTCTGGTGTGCAGTCCAATTTGCGGCTGCAGGAAGGCGCGCCCGTCGCCTACTGTGCTGGAGAGCAATCCGGGAGTCATCAAGACCCGCCTGCACCTTTGGGAAGCGGACGAAGGAATTCGCGGCTTCATCACGGAGAAGGGGTGGACTCACTCCCAGGAACTCCTCAACTCGTGGACTTTCAAGCTCATCGCTGCGACGCCTGCCGGCGACACCATTGTCTTTGAATGCTGTCAGGAACGGACCAAGGACGCTCCCGTCACCGTCTACGTCACGAAGAATGGCGACAGTGCCCAGCCGCAACTGACGGATGAGCTTCAAGCCAGTCTCGAGTATCGTTTCAATCGAACGTTCGGGCTCAAACCCAAGGCGAAGAAGCTCTTCTGATTCCCTCGTACTCTACCCGTGCGTGAGGGCTACGCTTGCGGCTGCTGAGGTGTGGAGATGCAAGGTGGGCTCTGCCCACCGCTGGTCCAAAACAGCAAACCACGAAGGGCATGAAGGCACACGAAGAAGAACGGGTCCACTCACGCAGAGACGCCGGGGGGGCAGTGCGGAGGAGGGCAAACGAGGGCCGGCACCGCATTCTCCCGTACGGATGTCCATCGCTCATTCGACCGGGATCAGGATCTCGTTGCGGCGGAGGAAGGGCAACTGAAACGGCGGATCGTACCGGGCAAAGACCGGCTCGCCCAGGACCTTCCAGCCTCGTTTCTCGATGAACTGCATCAGGCTGGTCTGATGCTTCTCGTACCGTTTCCGGCTCCACGTTCCGGAATACCTCACCGAGGCCATCTTCCGGGCGGGGATCTCTTTCAGCGTCACGGATGGGTCCAACGGTTCGGGCAGCGTCTGCATCGTGTACTTGGCGGGCATCAGGAAACTGACGACCCAGTTGCCGCCGGACTTCTGCTGATTCACCGGGGCCGTCATCGCGATCTTCTCCGAGCGGGCCGCCTGGTTCACCGGCGCTGTCATGGCAATGGACTGACTCGTGCGGTTCTCGCCCGAGATATACTTGTACAACCGTCGGAAGGCGATATTGCCGGCCTCGCCGAAGTCGGACTCGACCACCGTCTCAGCGGCGATGCAGGGTTCATAGAGCCGCAGTTCGAACCGACCGTCCTTTTCGAGGACTGAGTACTTGGATTTCTCGATGCCCACGGTACCGCACCCCCCCAAGGGTATGCATGCACACAACATCACGACCGCCAATGGCGCCACGCGTCTCCCGGTGAACCTGCATTCCAATAACATCGCAACTCCAAACACCCCAATCACGGCCCACTCGATCACCAGTTGTCGGCCTGTTCCTTCTGCATGAAAGTACGGCAAAACGGGTCCGGAGTTCGCCCGTTCTACCCTCTGAACGACTCGGGGAAGGTGTGGTCCGTCTGCCGCTCCCGGACGATCCGGTCTTGGGCTTTCTGGATGCCGACGATGGAGTACCGCTTGTGGTAATCGATCCCTGTGTTGTACATGGCAAAACCTCCTTGTCTGACAAGCCTCTGGCAGTTCTATTATAGCGGCAAGGAGGCCCTGCCTTTCATGTTCCCTGGCCCCTGGCCCCAAGTCGATCATATTCAATTGACTTTCGAGCACGGTGGGGTTCTAATAGTAACGTATACCGTAAGGTCGAAAAAGGAGCGAACCATGAGAAAGACTACGGTGATCATCTCGCTGGTTATGTTGGTCTGCCCGGGCCGGTTGTCGGCTCAATCCGTCGAGGAGTCGTTGGATCGCATGAGAGGCCTGCTGCCACAGTTGTTGGTGGCTGGACAGACGGATGCGACACGGCAGTATGCTGAGACCCTTGCCGACATTATCGAACAGGCAAGGAGCAACCCGGCAGCCAAAGGCGCAGTCGCAGGCAAGTTCCGCGAACTCGCCAGGAAAGAGATGCCGGCCGTGAACGAGAGACAGAAGCTCAGTCCCGCTCAGACGGAAGATTTCGTCTATGCCATGCAGCTTGTGGATATCTTGGTAAGGGTCGATCCTCAGGCCTTTCTCTCTCTGTCCGAAGATCTCCTTGCAGATGCGAAAGTATCCTCGCTCTACAAGAACAGTATCTTTAGCAGAGTCCTAAGTAAGCGAGCGGCGATCAGTGTTGCCGATCCCAATGCGTTGCGAGCCTATGACAAGGGTGTTCTCTCGCTGGGGATGCGATTTATCGACGAGGCGGATGGCGCCAGGTTCACTTTCGGCGACAGAGGCGATTTCAGGAATTTTGTGCATCACCTGATTGGGTACGAAGCATCCAGATTTCCGTTGCCGCCGATCGATCGAGAGAAAGGCCTGCAATTCGCCAGGGCGTACGTTGCCAAGAAGCAGCTCTTTGTCGAGAACGAATGGTACATGGGTCAGATCGCGCGTTTTGACCCCCAAGTGCGACAAGAGTATGTGCGCGCGCTCAAGGAACACGTGGATAATCCCGAGCGGCCCAAGTGGGTGCGGATAGAGTATGCTGAGAAGCTCGTTGGTTTGGGAGAGCTTGATCGCAAGAGGCTTGACGATCTGAAAGAACTGCCAGATGATGCGGGTATGAAATACGAATTCGATAGCCGCCAAGCCCGATAGTAAGAAGCTGACGGAATTCCTGTGCCAGGACGCGAGCGGCAGGGCCGGCCGTCAGAATAAAAATTGGGGACTCGGCGGATTCCGAGGATACCAGAGGAGAGACGTCTACCAGGGGTGACAGTGGCCGTAGTCTTTCTCATGCCTTGCGGTCGGCCTCGCCGGGTGGTTTGCTTTCCTCGAAGCGAGGCAGACTCGCGTCGATATAGGCCCAAGGAATGGCACGTTTCGTCCAGGTCTGGCCGTTGGGTTTGACGAGATGCGAGGGCGGGGCATGTCCGGGAGAATCCCATTTCCGCAAAGAAAAAACTTGTAACGTGTAACGTTTCGGGTTATACTTCTGGTGTGATCAAGTCGTTCAGGCACAATGGGCTCAAGAAGCTGTACGAGAAAGGCGACGGACGGCGGGTTTCGCCTGAGCACGTCGAGAAGCTCGTACGGATATTGGACCGCCTGGATGCGTCTGAAGAGGCGAACGATATGGCATTGCCGGGCTACCGTCTGCATCCGCTGAAAGGCGACTTGGGAGGGCATTGGAGCGTTGCTGTTTCCGGAAATTGGCGGGTTACATTCCGGTTCGATGGCCCAGATGTCTACGACGTTGACTACATTGACTACCATGGGAAATAGGGCTGATTAGGGCAGACCGATGACGACTACCAGAAGACCAACACATCCGGGCCGCGTTCTCAAATGCGATGTGATCGAGGCATTGGGATTGACTGTGACGGAAGCCGCAAAACGGCTGGGGGTGACGCGGAAGGCTCTCTCCGAGTTGTTGAATGAGCACGCTGCCATGAGTCCTGAAATGGCGGTCCGTGTCGCTCGTGCGACCAGCACCACGGCGGAAAGCTGGCTTCGGATGCAACTCAAGCTGGACCTGTGGGAAGCCGAGCAAGACGCGCCGCAGGTAAGGAAGCTCGAGCCGATAGGGGCTTAGCCTACCCGCCGGGCGCGCAATTGCGAGCATCCACATAGTCCTCGGGGCAGGCCCAGCCCTTAAGATACAAATCTGGGGCTTTGGCAAATCCCTGAGACACCAGGGGAGAGACGCCCATCATGGATGACAGCGGCCGCGGTTTCTCTCAGGTTTGGCGGTTGGCTGCTCAGGCTGGTCTGCTCTCCTCGAAGCAGGGCAGACTTGCGTCGATGTAGGCCCAGGGGACGGCTCGTTTGGTCCAGGTCTGGCAATTGGGCTTGACGAGATGCGATTCATCCAGGCATCCGGCCTTGAGAAAGACCAGATCGGGGCATTTCTCGGCTCGCGTGAATAGCGGCGAGCCGCAATTCGGGCAGAACTCTCGCGTGATCTTGCGGCCGCTGTCGGCGATGCTGGTATAGCCTTTGACCTGGCCCGAGAGAATGCGCAGGTCCTTCGCCCGGACGAGGACGCCCACCGTGTAGGGACCGCCTGTCGCCTTCCTGCAGTCGTCGCAGTGACAGTAACTGGCCTGCGTTGGATCGCCGGTGCATTCGTAGCGCACGGCGCCGCACAGACATCCGCCATGCAAAGTCATTTCCATAGACACTCCTTGCTGACACGGCTTTTCTATCGGAGAGCGACAACGGTCGATTCTATTTCCGATCCAGGCGGATTATAGCCGATCTTGGCCACGCGGAAAGACCGAATCGCGAATCGTGGAACCAGGGAGTGCGACTCGTTCTTCTGGCAGGTAGATAGAATTTGTCATGCTGAGGCGACGCCGAAACATCTGGGCACCGCACGAGACGTTCCGCCATTCGCCGGCCAGATCCTTCGCTGCGCTCAGGATGACAGAGTCGAGGCGATGCCCTGGGTTCAACGAACCGGTGTGGAAACGGCATCGAGCACTACGCGGCAAGCACCTTGCCCAGGGGGCTGCGGGCGGACCAGGTGCAATCGACGATCCGTCGCAGGGCCGGCGTGATCGGGGTCTTCCAGAGCCATTCGAGCAATCTCGCGAGGTCGTCCTCGCACATCTCTTGTAGGGTGCGTATCACGCACCGCTCGCTTGACGACGAGGAGCTGGTGTGCGGAGCACACCCTACAGGCACGCCGTACTCGGCGGCGTTCGCCACCAGCAGGGCGACCCCGGCCAGCGCGCCCCTCGCCATGTTCCTGGGCTCGATGCCGTATTCGAGGGCCAGGGCCATCGTGCCGAAGATGCGGTCGTTGACCGCGAGCTTGCGAACCACGTCCCGTGCGGCGCGAGCGGTCGTGTCTGCCAGGTGCGGATTGGTCATTCGCTCGAGCAGGTCGTCCGCGTAGTCCCGGTAGCCCGACTCGGTGAACAGGTCGTCGCCCAGCGATGCGTACTTGTGGATCAGGGCGCCGCCCGATTCCGCGATGAAGGCCTCGCGAGCGACTTGCATCAGGGCTCTGTCGTCTGCCAGTTCAGTCATCTTCGCGTAGCCCTTGAGCGTGCCGACGAAGCCCAGCATCGCGTGGATGGCGTTGTGGCCGTAGAGCTTGGCCTCCTCGAAGGGCAGCAGGTCGTCCTTCTCGATGAAGACGCGGATTCCCGGCGTGAAGCCTGGGATCGTCGTCTTGCTGACGAGGATGCGGTTGAACTCCTCGACGAGGAACGCGCGGTCGATGCCCGGCGCGATGGGCGTCAGGCGTCGCTGGGCGATCTCCGCGGGATCGGTCACGACCTGGCTCATCTTGCCGATGACCGTGTTGAGGAACTGGACCCTGGGCAGCAGGGGGGCGTTCAGCTTCTTGCCGACCGCGTCTTCGAGGATCTCCGCGGCGTGGTTATTGTTCTCGGCCGCGTAGACGATGGTCGCATCGGATTTCCTCCCGCGCAGACCTTCGGCGAGGAGGGCCGCAACACAGTCGGGTTTCTCGGAAGCGTAGAAGTTGACCGAGGGCAGACAGGTCGTGATTTCCGTGGCCTGGGCGAGGGCCGCTCGAAGCTCCTTATCGCGGGTGGGGTTGAACAGCTCGACGCCGTCGATTCGGACCGTCTCCACGCGGTCCTTTCTCGCGACGTTGACGTAGTACGTCCCGCGATTGGCACGGACCGCGTCCACCAGCTTCTGGTCGATCTCCGCGATGACGATCCGGCGGAAGTTGCCGCTCTCGAATGCCTCTTTGGCAAACAGGCCGGCCTGAATCGGCCCGAATCCGAACCCGACGAAGACGTGCTCGCTCATGCTACCGGCCCGCCGCTTTCAGGAACTTGCGGATTTCGCTCGTCCCGGCCAGGACGCCGATTTCCAGGTCGTACGTGCGACTGGCGCCGGGGTCGAGGTGGATGAGTTGCTTGAGCTCGCGGGCCTTGCCTTGGCCGATGGGCGGGTTCGTCCCGGGCTCCAGGCCGGTGACGTATTCGCCCGGTCCCCAGTGCTGCCAGTTTGCCAGCGAGGGCAGTTGTCTCTTCTTGTACCGCGTGGCGACCGCCAGGCCGAGCTTGGCGTTGTACAGGCCGACGGTGCACATCCCGTCGCTGTCGGGGGTGACATCGATGAAGCCGCAGGCTTCGCCTGTAGCGCGGTGCCGTTCGAGCGGGCGCTGGCAGGTGCGGAAGTCATGCCGGTCGTTGAAGATGTCGTTGTCCATGTCGAGGCCGCGGGACTTGCACAGGCCCTTCCAGACGATCTGCGTGCCCTTGTCGACGAGGGGCCAACCGTAGTTCATGTGGTATAGGATCATGTGCGGCGTACGCGAATTGCCGACGTTCGTCACGACGTCGTGCACGCGGATCGTCGGTTCGCCCAGCGTGCTGGAGATCGTCCGTCGCAGCTCCAGGTTGGGCCCGAAGACGCGAGATTCCTTCACCACGGCGGTGATGCTCATGTCCATCTTGCCCATCGCGAGGTTCGGCTGGCAGATCGACTCGACCTGGGCCGACAGGTTGCTGGCCCGGCCGTGGAGGCCGCGTTCGCCGAACTCGTCGTTCTCCGGCCCGCCTGCGTGGGTCAGGCCGCAGGTCGTCAGCAGACCTCCGGCGAAGGTCCAGAGCCACTCAATTCCCTGGTTCACGTCGGGTCGGACGGCGGTTACTCCGCCGTGGCTGAGCCAGGCCAGGCTGTGCTGATTGTGGAAGGCGTCGACGATATCCAGCCCGCGGTCGATCACGACGCGATACCGCAGGCCGGACCCGGTGTTGACCCAGGCGATCCGCGTGCCTCGTCCCGGACCGTTGTCGAGGACGGAGGTCTCGATCCCGCCGATTTGCGACGGATTGATGACTCTATTCTGCCAAGCCGGTGTCTGTTTCCTTGCTGCCACGTCGTTATCCTCCACGTCGCAAGTTGAAAGCGGTGTGCACAGCACACCCTACCGCTGACGCCCCTACTGAACATCCGTCAGCTTCGGTTGTCAGATCTACCCCAATGCCTGTCGCAGGGCCTCCAGGCTCTCGAAACCGCTTGGCGAGCGGAGGACCTCGAGCATCTTCGGGTACGGGCGGATGTTCCCATAGCGGTCGCCGAGCGGGGCTTTGATGTACAGCGACGCGAAGAGGTTGCCCGCCTGCACCGCCTCCTGGAAGTTCATTCTGCCCTTGCGGAAGGCGTCCAGATTGCTCGCGACGTAGGCGATCAGACCGGCGCGGAAGGAGTCCCCGGCGCCGACGAGGTCCACGACTTCGCCCGCCATGAAGCGGGAAGTCACCTTGTCCGGGCAGTTGGTCTGGCCGTCCGGGAGGATGTGCTTCTCATAGGCGCCGTCGCTGACGGTGACGCCGAAGAGCTTGGTGCGGTCGTCGTCCTGCCAGAACTTCCTCGTCATGGATTCGAGGAAGTTGATGTTGTAGGCGTGCTCGTCGAGGTCGCCCCGGGCCGGCTTTCGGTACAGGGTGTTCTCAATCAGCTTGGCCTCGTCGGACGAGGTGAAGAACAGGTCGAGCTCGGGCAACAGCGGTTCGAGGAGTCGATACTCCTTGACTGGTTTGCCCTCGGCGATGAGCTTGTGCGGATTGCCGGTCAGGGTGTGGCTGTCCGCGATGGTCACTGCGCCCGTGTCCCGGCACCAGCGGATGAAGTCGGCCAGGTCGCTGCCGCCATTGGCGTCGCCCCGGTCGGACAGGCCCGAGTACATGTAGTAGACGATCCGCGGCTTGAGACGCTCGACGGCGTCCTGGAAGACCTCGAAGTCGAAGTCGTCGTTGGCGTTTGGGAAGTAGGCGATGCCGCCGCGGTCGCCGCCGGAAGTGCTGTGGATGAACGTGGTGCCCGTCGGCAGGGTGGGATGGACGTGCGTCGCGGACATGTCGATCCCGTTGGCGGTCATGACGTCGTGGAAGTACCGCCCCTGGGCATCGAGTCCGTCGTAGGCGCCCTTGCCGAGATTGACGCCGACCGCGACCTTCAGGCCCGTCCTGGCGATCAGCGGGGCGGTGTTGCCGGGTCCGCCGGCGGTGGCGAAGCCCTCGTCGATCCACTGCTTGATCCGCTCCTGCGGATAGGCGGGCATGTCCTTGGTCTTGCACTTGGCCAGGCCGCCCTTGCCGACGAGCGTGTCGGCAAAATCGAAGTCCGGTCGTCGCAAGTCCACCACCGCCGTATTGAGAATCAGAACGTCCACAGCCATAAGTCTTCTCCCACGGAATCAGTGCATCTCGGCCTTGCACGTGCCGATCGCATGGCGATAGAAGTTAAACTGCACGTTCGGGTGATTCGCCAGCAGAGACATGGGCACGGCGCTGTCGGGAATCCGCTTGCCGATCATCAGGGTCGTCAGGCGCATCCCGAAGGGGTTGTCGTGCGTGCCCGCCTGCCAGATGGAGACCTTCTCAGCCTTCCACGTCTCGACCGGTCCGACGGAGATCGCCTGGGTCGGTACGCCGGTGACGACCCCGCCGCCGCTGGTGCGGGCGTTCTGCATGACGGTCACCGGGTGCAGGTCCACGACGCGCGTGGTAAGCTGTCGGAACTCCTCCGGCGCGGGCGGGTGGTCCTTGTACCGGCCCTCCCGTCGCACAGGGTCGTTGAAGGCCCAGTGTTTGACGTCGCCTTGCCCGCCTTGCATGACGACGCAGCGGACGCCCTCCCAGCTCTTGAGATACTCCGACAGGTCGGCCTTCGGGAAGTGGAGGTTGCGCTCGGGCATCTTCAGGTCCGGGCGGATCCGGTCGAAGCACAGCTCCCGGTCGGCCTTGGCGAAGGACAGCGGATGGGTCGGCGGGACCTCGCGCCCATTGGCGTACCACTCGTCCATGCCCCAGAAGTGGGCGTGGTTCAGGTCCAGATCCAGTGCGTTGACCAGGCGGGCGACGAGCGGCAGTTGCTCGGTCGGTCCGATGGGCCCGCAAATGCCGGCGGGGTTGTCCGCGGTCGCCTGTCGCCAGGCGGTGATGTACTCCAGTGCCTCCGCGAGGTAGAAATCCTCCAGCGTGTCATAGAAGACGACCTGAAAGCCCTGCCGGCTCATGGCGGCCATATCGTCGGCGGTCAAACGGGCCGCGTCGTTGAGGATCGCGTCGTCGAGCGTCGTGTAGTCCCACCATTGCGGCGCCAGGATACTCGTCTTTCTCCCCATACGCGTCTCCTTACGGCAAATGAACCAGGTTGCCCAGTTCCTTCTTGAGGATGTTGTCCTGGGGGTATGCATGCCCGAGATGCTGACGGAACCCCTCGGCGAACCGGACCCCGGCGAGGCCGCCTCGCTTGGCGCCGAGGGCGTGCATCATCTGGACGTATTCATCCATTCCGTGGTGCTTGAGCAGCCAGTCCCGCTGGCTCTCGTGGCAACAGAGCATCTTCTCCTTGGTGTCCATGACGCTCGTGATATCGACGACCATGCCCGGGCGGATCTCCTGGCCGAGCTTGTCCTTGGCCTCGATCGGGTCGGCGTAGTACAGGTACGGAACGGGCTCGAACGGCTCCGCTCCCGGCGTGTCGATATTCACGATGCCGCAGCAGAAGCAGGCGCTCATCGCCAGCCGGCTGGCGGTCTCGTGATCGACCATGTAGTCGGAAGGGCTCAGGGTCAGGACGATGGTTGGACGGACCTCGCGGACCACCGCGATGGCTTTGGTCAGCGTCGGACGGTCGTACAGGATGAACGCGTCGTCGCATTCCAGGCAATGATACCGGCCGTCCAGGATCGCGGCGGCTTTGGCGGCCTCCGCCTTGCGAATCCGGCTGATCTCCTCCCGACTGTATTGCACGGTGCCGCAGTCGCCGGGCGTGACCGACGCGATATGTACCTGCCAACCCTGTTCGCGAAGCAATGCCAGCGTCCCGGCGCACAGAAACTCCGCGTCGTCCGGGTGGGCCTCGATGCACAGGACGGTCTTTTCACTTCTCAGCATAGAACGTTCTCTCGAACACAATCCACCTGCGCAGAAACTCGAAATCCGAATATCGAAATTCGAAACAAATCCAAAGCACAAAATCCAAATGATCGAAACGCCGACGCTCGTCGGGCATCTCGTTTTGAGTTTCGAGTTTTGGTCATTGGAATTTGTTTCGGATTTCGGATTTCGATATTCGTGTTTCTCTTGTCACCTTCCCATCAAATGATTGACAATGAGCAGGTCGAGTTCCTCGTAGTCACGTTCGGCGATCAGTTGCTCGACTCGGCCTTCGTCCAGGCTGCGGACGAGATCCACGAGGTTCAGGAAGACCTCGCGACTATTGCTCAGGTGCTTCGTCGCGGTCTCGATCTTCTGCGTTCGCATGGCCTTGACGTCCAGCCCGACGAACTCGCCCTTCGTGCCGTAGTTGTACTTGTCGAGGATGCGGACCTGGTTGAACGCCCGGCGAAGGTTCACGGAGCCGAAGCTCTTGTCCTCGTCGAACTTCAGGCCGTTCTGATCGTTCAGGTGGACCGTGTAGAGCTTGTTGTAGGCCAGTGCGAAGCCCATCTCGTCCGACGGGTCCAGGCCCGCCAGGATCGCGTGGGCGGTCTCGATGTTGACGCCGACCCGCTTGTGGTCCCTGGTCAGATATCCGAGGGCCATCGCATGTCCCGTCGTTGGGATGTAGGCGTGGTCCATGGGCTCATTGGGCTTGGGCTCGATGGCGATCTTGATGTCGCCGTTGTAGGCGAGCATGTCGTCGACGGCCTCGACGAGGCGGTCCACCGCGACCTTGCTGTCCTTGGCCTCGCGGATGTACGTCCCCTCGCGGGCGAGCCACAGGACGATCAGGTTGCAGTCGAGCGCGACTGCGATGTCGATCGAGCGACGACTGCGGTCCTTGGCGAACTGGCGGGCCTCGGGGTCGTTCGAGGTATAGCCGCCGTCGATGGTCCGCGGGTCCTCCCACAGTCTCGGCGCGACGAACTCCGCGGCCAGTCCCTCGTCCTTGAGCGCCTTGCGGACTTCTTTCGCCTTCTTGACGATCTCTCTGGCGCTGAGCTTGTTCATATCCGGGACCGCGTCGTCGTCGTGGAACTGCACGCCGTCGAAGCCGAGCTTCTTGAACATCTTGAGCTTCTTGGCGAACGAAATGCTGCGTCGCACGGTC
The DNA here is from genome assembly GCA_017993835.1 of Phycisphaerae bacterium. Taxonomy (GTDB): domain Bacteria; phylum Planctomycetota; class Phycisphaerae; order Sedimentisphaerales; family Anaerobacaceae; genus PLanc-01. Next base: position 64,317 of record JAGOLX010000029.1, on the reverse strand, counting down.
GGCCCGAATGGATCGGCGCCCTCATGAACATTCCACGGCCCAAACGAAAACCGGTATTCTCCAGCCATCTGCATACCTCCATAGACCTTGTTTCCACATTCACTTGTGTTGTACGCACATGGTAGTCTGCGAGGCCCCGTCTGTCTACCCTTTGCTTGCTCAGATCGTTCAGACCACATATGTGCGGCATGACACCTGCGAGGTTGTCGGGACACTCTCGTCAGTACGCCAGTTTCAGGCACTCGCGCCGGTACCATTTCAGATACATCGCCGGAGCCTCGAACGTCTTTCCGCTGAACCGGACGAGATACTCTCCGGCCTTCTCCTTCTCCGCGGGATAGCCCACCCAGCAGATGCCGATACACTGAAGGAATCGCACGCGCGGGAACAGTCCTTTCCATGTGGTGCTGCGCCACTCCTGGGGCGTGATCTGCTGCTGTCTCCCATAGATCGCCGGCGGCAAGCCCAGACTCGCGAGCCAGGCACTACGACCGCGGTCCATGGGCTGGCAACATTCCCGGCGCACGACTTCGGCGAACGCATCGGAATCCACACGGGCAAGCCCGTCATAGGGATTCTCCGAAAGCCACTGTCGCCACTGTGCGGAGGTCTCGAGTTCCTTGCCCGTCAACAATCGCAAGGAGTCCTTGGTGCGGTGAGCGAGCGTGTCGGTGAAGACGTTTGGCTTCTGCGTTTCACTGGCGGCCAGCCTCTCGACGGCGCAGTCCACCACCCGGCGGCTGCAGATGTGCCGGAGCAGGTGCACCTCGTCGATGGTCGGCGTGTTCAGGAAGATCACCGCGTCGAAGTTGCCCGGGTCGATCCCCCGCACCTCCCACGGGATGTCGGCAGATCGGAGAATGAAGTTCCTGGTTGTCAGAGCGTGGTATGGGTTGCGCGGGTCGCGAACGGCAGGGGGCAAGGGCGCCTGGGCGACGCTCAGGAACTGCTCTCCCAACTGCTTTCTCAGCAGGTAGCCTAAGGGCTCCCATTGCTGAGATGATCCGAACATCCGCTGGGCCCAGGATTGCCGGGTTGGGCGAATCCACAGGTGATCCATGCCACAGAAGACGAGCACCTGATCGGAGGGATGGTCCTTGAGGTGATCTGTGAGCCCGGCGACGACTCGTCGGTCCCTCTCGTTGGCCACGTCGCCGGCTTGGGCAGCGGAGGAATAGGGTAACTCGGTGCCGTCGGCCGATCCAAACGCGCTGAAAGGCTCAAAGCCGACGACGCTGAAACGGATGCGATCCTCGCCGGCTCCTTCGTTGATACGTTCGATCCGAAGGTTGAAGTCGCGCAACTCCTGGTAGAACTCCAGACGCTCCAGAGACGTGTAGGGCAACAGGTGGCTCAGGATGGGCTCTGCGTGTCCTGTGCGGACGTAGTCCTGGAGAATCTCGGCGGTCTGGCTGGTCTCCTCCAACACCAGGACGAGCGACACGCTCTGATCTGCAGCCAGGTCGAGCCAGTGGGACAGGACCTGCGTCAGGGTGTAGAAGGGATACGCATTCTCATGTGCGAAATCGGCCAGCGCCACGATCTTCCGATTCCACAGCTCGCCGGCGACGTGTCTGAATGCCTCCGGTGCGGCGGCGATCTCCTCGCGGGTGGACTGTGCGATGACGCCACCGCACACCAGAGGCAGAAGCCACATCGCGGCCGGCAAATCCAGTCTTCTTCGCATCGACCGACCCTTTCCATATAGGCCGGATGGGCGGGCGAGTCGACCTTCCGGCATGACCGATCACGAGAGCGGTCCGCCGGCGCCCATCTGATTCACTCCCTCTTCTCGTCGAGAATCGCCAAGGCGTGCCGGGCGTAGTGGCCTCGCAGGTCCTTCGCATACTGCTTTAGGATGCTCTCGCCCAGTCCCTCGCAGTCGCCACAGCGGTACAGGGCACGGGCCAGGATCAGCTCTCGAAGCGAGCATTCCCGTGTCGAGGTATCGACCGGACTGGCTGGGATGTCGCGGGTGGCTGCGTCGATGTCGGTCCAGGCATGGCCGGCCATGCCTGGCTTTCGCAGCAGTTCCGCCAGGGGTTTGGCGGCAGCCGGGTCGCCCAGCGTCTCCAGTGCCATCGCGACCGCCCGATGGTGCGACATCTCATGCTCGGGACCTAACTGGCGGACCTTGGCGACGATGGGCTCCATTGCTTTGTCGCTCCGGGTCCGACCCAGCGCGACGATCAGGCTGTCCACAACGCTCATGCTCATGCCGTACTGGCCCATGCCGGTGTACTTCCAGCCTTTGTCCCACTCACGAGACGCGACGGCTTGGGCCAGCGTTTCGGCGCCGGTTGAGTCCCCCAGGATGCCCAGAACATGGGCGTAGGTCAGTCTGTCCTGGTCCGAGGAGGCGGTCTTGTACGCGTCGCGGAGCAGGGGCAGCGCAACCTCGATCTGGGTGAAGAGGACTTCGACACCTTCGAAGTCCTTCGTGATGGTCCGAACCGCCTGGGCGACTCTCTCTTTGGGCAGAGGGAAGGAGTCCGATTGCGTCAGGACCTCCGCGGGCAGGTTGCCCCTCTCGACGAGGTGCCGCTGCAACTGGCGGATGTCGATCTCGCGGAGGCCCTTGCCCTCGCGGACCGCGGTCGCGGCGGCGACGCCTGCGGCATACCCCTGGTTCTGGATGTCCGGCTGCATCCGGATGACCGGCATGACGTCCCGATGGGCGCTGACGCCCAGGCCAGTGACGAGCACGCCCTCGATCCCTTTGGGCAGCAGGCAGCGGTAGGGGACGTAGCAGGGCAGGGCCTTGTGGTCCGGCGGCCTGAGCAGGAACATCGGGTGGATCGTGAACCCGTGCGAGTCGAAGTTGCTGCTGGCTCGAACGACCGAGTCGGGGTACGTCCGGTCCAGGTAGACGTCCATGGGCGAGAGGAAGAAATCGCCGAGGATCTGCCTCCGCTCGCGGGTATCGATGATCTGCCCGAGGTCGTAGCGATCCGCGAATTTCTTGCGTGCCGCCAGGAAAGACTGCCATGCGTCCAGGACGTCCAGGTCGTCGATGAAGGCAAAGTCGGTGTTCGTGTACCGCGCGCCGGGCTCCCAGTAGGGCAATCCGGTCCCCTGGACCGCGATATGCTGGCCGGCGGTGTAGAGGGTCTCCGCTCCCGCGGCGGCTGCGATCGTAGCGCTGCCGGTGGAATCCACAACCGTCTTCGCGAGGACCACGCCGCGGCCTTCCGGCGTGGCGACCACGACGCCCTTGACCTGGTTGCCCTCGACGAAGGCGCCGCAGCCGAGGACGCCGTACCAGATGTCCGCGCCGGCCTTGCGCAGTTCGCGCCGATACCATTCGATCTTGACCTGCGTGTTCCACGGCTGGCCTGGTTTGCCCGCGGCTTCACCGCCCAGTGCGATCAGGCCTTGATCCAGTTCCTTCGTGAAGCCTTCGCGGTAGCCGTAGTAGTAGTTGCCGATCAAGCCCAGCGTGCCGACGCCGCCGAGGCCGTGGAGGTACTCGACGACGAGCGTCCTGGCGCCCTGGCGGGCCGCCGCGATGCCGGCGGGGGCCCCGCCCGTGCCGCCGCCTACGACTACCACGTCGTATTGCCCGAGCACCGGCAGCACGCTCGCATCGGCTCGGATTGTCGCGTTGCCTCGTCCGATCCGCATCCACGCCGGGTCGTCGCGGATGTCGCCTTTCGCAACCACCTCGCCCGTCCGCTTCTGCACGATGACGTCGTGCACAGGGGCAACGGCCTTGGCCTCGCTTGATGCGGCCACGCCGATCCGCTCGCCGACCTGCATCAACTCCAGGGGTCTGAGCAAGGCTTCCACCGCCCGGCGCGATACGTCGGCGCAGCCGGACAGGACGTAGAGTCGCTTCATTCGGCTCGGCCGGAAGATGCCGAGATCGACCTTGTCGGCGCCCGGCCAGTCGCAGCACTGCGAAACGCAGCCCTTGATGCGGTCCTGCGGGACCTCGAACAGTTCCTCGGAGGCGTCCACCTGCTGAAGATGCCAAGTCATGTCCCGAGCGATCTGCTCGGCCTGCGCGTACGATGCGAAAGAGGCGTCCTTCATGGGCAGATCGAGCGAGTACTCGATGGCTTGGTAGATCTGTCCGTCGCTGGCGTAGATGGGGGTCGGCAATTGCCTGGCCTGCACGCGGGCTGTGTCGCTGGGTCCGCCGCCGATGACGACCCGCGTGAATGTCCGCGTGCCCGGCGGGACCGGATCGAATCGCACCCCGGCCATTCGGGCGACAAAGGCTCGCGGCGTGGCGTCGATGACCACTTTGGCCCGGACGGCCTGGCGGCCCGAGCGATTGGCCATAACGATCCCGGCGACATGGCCGTTGCGGTCTCGCAGCAGGTCGGTCGCGTAGCAGCCGTAGAGGAACTGGACGCCTGCGTTGAGCAGGGCGTCGTCCATGAGTCGTTTGACCTGCATCGGCGTCGGCGGAGTCCGGTATGCCTGGCGCAGGGTGTCCTGCTCCGGACCCTCCAGGATGATTTCTCCCAAGAGCACGCGCTTGGCCTCGGGGGTCTTGCGGACGGAGAACTTCAGGTAACGCGTCTCTCGGTCCATCGCGGCTGACAAGTCGATGGCGGCCTCCTCGAATGCGCCTGCCCCGAGCTTCCTGTTGGCGACGACTGCGAGCTGCTGCCACGACTGCTTGTCACTGCTCGTCCAGACGGTGACATCGGCGACCTCGAACTCGCCGGGACGCTGGTAGACTCTCACGTGCGCCTTGGCGACCGCTTGTTCGCGGCCGAGATCGACGACGAGGTTCACGTCGGAGTTGTACTGGACGCTCTGCGAAGAGGCGCTGTGCCACTTGCCGTTGCGCAGACCCTCCTGGGCGGCGGAGTCCTTGTGCGGAGAAGAGGATTCGACGTCCGTCTCGTACGTGAAAGGGATCGTGTTCCGCGGCGTCCGTGCGATCTCCGGCTCGGCGAAGAGGGCCGCCGCCAGCGGCGAGGAGGGCTCTTCGTCAGGACGCAACCACAGGCGGTACGTGGCGCACAGGTCCTCGCCCAGGTACGGCCGGGGGGCTGCCAGGAACACCCGGGCGCCGCCCTCGGCTGCTGAGACAGCCGCGGAAACGGCTCCGGAACTGCCCCCGACGACGACGACGTCCACGTCGTAGAGGACGGGAATCTCCCGGGCGGACTCAGCAACCCCGCCGCCGGAGACGGGCCTGGTGTCCGGCACGCGGGCGTCCGGATGCACGGCCAGCCGCGAGCACCCGCCCAGAATCCCCACGCCGCAAATCAGTATCGCCGACCACGTTTGCAGACATCCCCACATGACTGGGTCCTTTCCAAGTCCGATCGTAATCTCTGTCGATGGGGTGATTATCCCGAACCTGGGCGTTTTTTCAACGAAAAGCTGTAACAAGACACCCCCTCCCGCGTCAAATAACAGAGAATCCCGTTGTCTGCGCGGTCGATATCGGGTATAAAGAATGAACATTCGGCGGATGGGCCCGTGAACGTGCTCCCGGCGTCGGTGGATGGTCCGCAAGTGAGGGAAAGGGTATACCATGAACAAGGTCTTCCGGTTAGGGGTCTTTCTGTCTGCGCTGGCAGTCTCGCTGTCGTCGGCGGCCGTCCTGCGGGTGCCCAGCGAGTATCCGTCGATCCAGCAGGCCATCAGCGACAGCAACGACGGCGACACCGTTCTCGTCAGCCCGGGCGTCTACTACGAAACGATTAACTTCAGCGGTAAGAACATCACCGTCACCAGCATAGACCCCAACGACCGCGGCGTCGTCGGCTATACGATCATCCACGCCGACGGGGAGGGCACCACGGTGACTTTCGAGAACGGCGAGACCACTGCCGCGGTCCTGACCGGTTTCACCATCACCGGCGGCATCGGGACGCTCGTCAACTCGTATGACAGCGACACCTACCGCTACCGGGAGTTCTGCGGCGGCGGCGTCTTCTGCTCCAACGCGACGCCCACGATCAGTCACTGCGTCGTCACCAGGAACCACGGGCCGTACTCCGAGACGAACGACGGGATGAACTCCGAGTACGTCTACTCCGTCGGCGGCGGCATCTGCTGCTGGGGCGGCGGCGCCGTCATCACCCACAACACGGTCTACAACAACTCCGCCTACTACGGCGGCGGTATCTACGCATCGAGCAACACCGTGGTCTCCAACAATGTCATCTACAACAACTCGGCAGGCTCCGGCGGCGGCGTCTACGCCGGTTACTGCTATCTCATCAACAACACGATCGCCAACAACGACGTGAGCAAGAACCCCGACTCCGGCCTCGGCGGCAACGTCTACGCCTATTTCGACGAGGTCTCGCCGGTCAGCACGGTGGCCAACAACGTGATCTACGGAGCCAAGTCAGGCGGCGGCATCTTCCACTATCGCGCACACGATGATCTGATCCGGTTCAACAACGTCTACAACAACTCGCCCGGCAACTATGTCATGGAGGACCCATCGACCTACGAAGATCTCTGGGACGAGACCGCGGATTGGACCGGACGCTACGGCAACATCTCCGCGGACCCGAAGTTCGTCAACGCCGCGATGAACAACTTCCGCATCCAGGAGGGTTCGCCCTGCATCAGCGCGGGCGATCCGAACGCGGTGACCGGACAGACTGCCACGGACCTCGACGGCGATCCTCGCGTCTACGCCTTGATCGTGGACATCGGCTTCGACGAGTTCGTGGGCTACGTCAAACCCCTGGCCAACGCCGGGGCGGATCAGCACGTGCTCGCCCCCGAGCCCATTACCCTGGACGGCACGGGCAGCTACTTCTCCGACGCCAACGGCACGAACACCTACCAATGGCGCCAGACCCAGGGCCAGACGGTTGAATTGAGCGATGCGAAGGCCGGGCAGGCGGTGTTCACCCCGCCCGCCGAAGGATGGTACGTGTTCGAGCTGATCGTCGCCGACGCCAAGCACACCAGCGCGGCCGACAGCATTCTCGTCGTGGTCGGCAACGCGGCGCCGGTTGCCGACGCGGGATCGGACAGGCTCTGGCTGATCCCCGGTTTCGTCGAACTCGACGGGTCCGGTTCTTCCGATGCCGATCCGCCGGACGAGCTGACTTATACGTGGACGCAGATCGAGGGACCGTCGGTTTCGTTCTACCAGATCGATCCGGAACTGGCCGCAAGGTATGGCATCGAACCCTCGACCATGTATTTCGAGTGCAACGAGCCCGGCGCCTACGTCTTCGAGCTGGTGGTCAGCGATGGGTTCACGACCAGCGAAGCCGATACCGTGCGGATCGAGGCCGCCCGGTACGCCGGCGGGCAGCAGGAGTTGTCCATCCCGACCAGCGAGGACTCCTACTACAGGCAATACCCCACGGTCTCCGGCGCCAAGCTCGTCTACAGCGCAGGCGACTACTATGATTCCTCCTGGTCGATCGAGTGCATGGACCTCGAGACCGGGCGGATCGATACGCTCCAGTCGCAGCCGACGGACACGATGCCCGAGATCGACGGCGACGTGGTTCTCTGGACGACCGGCCCCGAGGGCGCCTATCAGCCCATCTGCACGAGCGTCGTGGCCGCCGACCTGGTGACTCGCATGGTGCGCACCCTGAGGGCCAGCACGGGCACTGACTCCTATGGCTACCCGGCCATCTCCGGCACGAAGGTCGTCTGGCTGCACTACCGCGGCGTGAATACCGGCGATACTTCCCAGTACGACCAGACGCCTTACAGTATCTGCGGCGCCGAGGTCACGAATATCGCCAAGCCGACGTATTTCACGATCGCCGAGCGGGTGGGCCACGGCGCCCCGTATCCTTACGAAGACTTCCGCGACGCTTACACGGCGCCGGTCGACATCTGCGGCGATCTGGTGGTCTGGGAGGCCGACGGCGACATCTGCGGCGCGGACATCTCGGACCTGGCCGCGATCCGGGTCTTCCCGATCTGTACCGCCTCCGGCACGCAGAGCGACCCGTCGATCTCGGGGCGCACGGTCGTCTGGACCGACGAGCGCAACGACTCCGGCGACATCTATGGTGCGGACCTCTCTGATCCGAACCACATTCGGGAGTTCGAGGTCTACGTAGGCTCCGGACCTCAGACCCAGCCGGACATCGACGGCGCGGTAGTTGCCTTCGTCAATGGCAGCAGCATTGATACGGGTTCGATCTATCTGTACTGTCTCACGCGGGACTATGCCCCGGTCGCGCTCGACTCGTCGGGATGGCACTACGGCGCCAGACCCAGGCTGGATGGCTCCACGCTGGTATGGTGGTACTACGAGTCCGTCCAAGGTGTGACGTTCGATTTCGGCTACAGCGTGACGAGTGGTCCCATCCGGAACCTCACGACCGGAACGTGCCACGACTACATCCAGCACGCCGTCGATATGGCCGCAGCGGGGGACACGATCTCGGTTCCGCCGGGGACGTATGCGGAGAAGATCCGTCTGAAGGGCAAGAGTCTGACCCTGACCTCCACCGACCCCGAAGACCCAGCGGTCCGGGCGGCCACGGTCATCACGGGCACAGGCCGGCTCGTGACTTTTGCCGATGGCGAGACCGCCGACTGCGTCTTCACCGGTTTCGCCATCGCAGGCGGCAGCTACGGCGTCTTCTGTGCCGGCGCCGCCCCCAGCATCGAGAACTGCACGATCACGGACAACGGCTGTGCCGGAGTGAAGATCTGGAACGAGGGCGACCCTGTCTTCCGCGGTTGCCGGATCGTGGGCAACGCCACAGGCGCCGAGATGTGGGCCCATCGCGAGAGCCGCAATGTGCTTCGCAATTACGGCACGTTCCGCAACTGCATCATCGCGGCCAACCGCAAGATGGGCATCGACAGCGGATATCCAACTCTGGAGAATTGCACCGTCGCCGACAACCTCGGCGCGGGCGTCAGCGCCATTCAGGCCGTGGTCACCAACTCGATTCTCTACTTCAACAACGAGAATTCGGGCGGCGCCAATCTCGCGGTCGAGCTTCCTGCGAAGTCCAGCGTGACGTACAGCGACGTCCAGGGCGGCTGGCAGGGCGAGGGCAATCTCGATGTGGATCCGCTCTTCCTGGCCCGCGGCGCCTGGCCCACGCCGGGCGACTACCACCTCCAGAGCCTGGGCTGGTCCTGGGATGTCTCGCTGGGAGACTGGGCATGGAACGAGGCCACGAGCCCCTGCATCGACGCAGGCGACCCCGCTGCCTCGCTGGGCGACGAGCCCGCCTGTGCTGCTGGCGACCCACTGAGTGAACGGGCAGGCCCCAACACGCGGATCGACATGGGCGCCTACGGCGGCACAATCGAAGCCAGTCTGGCGCCGTGATGCCGGGTCGAGCGAGGCCTTGACTGCGGCCGTAGTTCGCCTATAATAGGGACTATGGCCGCTGAGAAAGTGCCCCGAAAGAAAAAGAAGAAGCACCATCCGATCCTCGACTGGCTGCTCTGTGCGGCGGTCAGGATTCTGGTCATCTTTCTCTTCCTGTTCGACGTGGAGACGAACCTGCGTTTCGCCTGCGTTTTGGGCGATCTGCTGTGGAAACACTACCGCCGCGGTCGCGATCGAGCCCTGGAGAACCTGCGGGCGAGCTTCCCGGACAAATCGGAGGACTGGATCCATGCGACCGGCCGGCGGAGCTTTCAGCAACTGGTCATGCTGACGATCGACATCCTGTTCACCCCCCGACTGGTCCGCAAACACAACTGGCGCCAGTACTCGCGATTCTCCGAGGGCACCGAGCAGGTGAAGTGGATGATGCACGAGCGCAAGGGCCTGCTCATGGTCACCGCGCACTACGGCAACTTCGAGATCCTCGGCTACATGATGGGCCTGTTCGGCTTCGACACGTACAACATCGCCCGCCCGCTCGACAACAAGTATCTGAATCGATTCCTCTACGGCGTGCGCGAGCGCCGGGGCCAGAAACTCATCGACAAGAAGGGGGCCGCCGAACTGATGCCCTCCCTGGTCCAGCAGGGCAGTACGGTTGGTTTCATCGCCGACCAGGACGCGGGACGCAAGGGCGTCTTCGTCGATTTCTTCGGTCGCAAGGCCAGCACCTACAAGAGTATCGGCCTGCTGGCCCTCACGTACAACTTACCCATTGTAGTCGGGTGCAGCCGGCGGGTCGGGAACCGCTTCTTCTTCGAGATGGGCAATACGCGGATCATCTTCCCGCACGAGTGGGCCGACAAGGACGATCCGCTTCTGTGGGTCTCCCAGGAGTACACGAAGGCCATCGAGACCTTCGTCCGCGAGGACCCGACCCAGTATTGGTGGGTGCATCGTCGGTGGAAGACCCGTCCAAAAGAAGAACGCAGGGCCGCCGAGGCCCAAGCCGCTCTGGCGGGGACGCCTAACGAACTCAATGGGCGCCGGTCGGGCCAGCCGACGTCCTCGCCGGATGTGTCAGTCCCTTCTGCATGACGGAAGAGCATACAGAGTCTCTTTGATGGGAGCGGAAACATGAAGGCCAGAGCTGTGATTCTCGCCGTGTTAGTCGCGTGGGGATGGGGAGCGACGGTTCAGGCGAAACTCGTCGCCTGCGTGGGGGACAGCATCACCTATGGCGCGGGCATCGTCACCTATCCCAAGCAACTACAGGGTATCCTGCAGCAGTACGACGCGGCCTGGGAGGTCCGCAACTTCGGCGTCAGCGGCGCGACTCTCCTGCGCCGGGGGGACAAGCCGTACATCACGCAGACCGCGTATACCGACGCCCGCACGTGCAACCCGGACGTCGTTGTCATCAAGCTGGGGACGAACGACTCCAAACCGCAGAACTGGCAGTACAAAGACGATTTTGTCACCGACTACAGCAACATGATCGATGTGTTCCGAGCCCTGCCGAGCAAGCCGGTGGTTTGGATCTGCAAACCCGTGCCGGCGTTCGCAGTGAACTTCACGATCCGACCCGACGTGATTCGCGACGAGATCCTGCCACTGATCGACCGGATTTCGCAGGAGAAGGGCGTCCCGGTGATCGATCTGTACACGGCCTTGCTGCCCCATGCCGCTCTGTTCCCCGACTACATCCATCCGAATACCGAGGGGGCCGGGATCATCGCCGAGACGATCGCCCCGTTTTTGCTGGGGGTGACGTTCCTTCCCGACTACGATCATGACGGCGTCCTGAACCTGCGGGATTTTGCCCTGCTCGCGATGCGATGGCTCGACGCGGAGCCCTCGCTGGACGTGGCGCCGCCGCCCGCCGGCGACGGGGTCGTCGGCTATCCGGACCTGGGTGGGCTGGCAGCCTATTGGATGAAGTATCCTCGCATGGTCGCCCACTGGAAGTTCGACGAGAGCGAAGGCGATCTGGCCTCCGACACGCTCGGGCAATTCGGCTGGACCGTGTATGGCTCCCCCCTCTGGCGACCCGCCGACGGCAAGATCCGCGGCGCTATCGAGCTGGACGGCGTCGACGATTGCATCCGCACGGGTGCTGTCCTAAACCCTGCCGACGGCCCGTTCACCGTCTTTGCCTGGGTCAAAGGGGGACAGCCCGGCCAGGCGATTCTCTCGCAGTCCAATCAGCCCGGCCCCGGCGAGGTCTGGCTCGGCACGGAGGCCTCGACCGGCGCTCTGCTCACGAATTTGATCGACGTCAGCAGGGGCGCGGCGCCGCTGGTCTCGCAGACCAGTGTCACCGACGGCGCATGGCACCTTGTCCGGTTCGTCTGGGACGGGTCCTATCGCCGGCTGTATGTGGACGGTCGGGAGGTCGCGGCCGACACCGCGCGAAAACTCGGCGCCTTGAAGTCCTCGACCGGCGGTTTCAACATCGGCGCCGGCAAGAACCTCGAGCCCGGCGCCTTCTGGTCCGGCCTGATCGACGACATTCGCATCTACGACCGGGCTGTCCTGCCCTGAGCGGTCAATTCCAAACAAGACCGACGATCACCGTGACCACGGCCAGGGCAAAGAAGAGAGAAAAAACGAGGAAGTGCTCCATCGTGAGCGTGAGGGTGAAGCCGGCGACCGTTACCACGACCGCGATGCCCGAGGGAGTTCCCGCATGGCCGACGATCGTGGCGACCAGACCGACGTTCAGGGATGCCGCGGTGACGGTGCCCGCCGGGGCGCCCTCGGCGGGGGCGGTCAGCAGCCCGAAGATGCCCAGGGCCGTGACCAGCAGACCCTTGCCGAGCCCCCGCCGGGATAGCTGCCGGCTCAGCGAGTGCCGGGCCCTGAAGAACAGCACCCGCGCCCGCAGCTCCTTGCAACCCATCGTCTCGCCGATTTCCGCGAACGACATCTGCTCGAAGCACCGCAGCATCAGGACATTGCGGTAGGTCAGCCGCAACCGCGCCATCGCATCGACGATCGTCTCGGAGAGTTCTTTGCGCATGGCGCGGTTGAGCCCGTCCTCGTGGTCCTCACCGAGGTACTGGGACAGGCGTCTGTGGCTGGCCGAGGAGAACTCGACTTCCTGTTCCCTCGCGATGTCCCGATAGTAATGCTGGACGTTGCCCAGTGCCGTGCGGAACAGCCAATTCCAGAATCGCTCCGGGTGCTCCAATTCCTTGATGCTCTCGACCATCTTGAGGAGAGTGTCCTGCAAAAGGTCCTGGGCCAGGTCGTGGTTGAGCGTCAGCCGGTAGATGTACGCGTACAGACGCTGTCTCGCCCCCTCCGCAAGGCGGTCCAGGCTGACGCGATCTCCAAGCTGCGCCTGGCGAACCAACTGAACGAAGCCGTTTTCCGTATCCATGTTGTCAACTCACCACATTGAGTCCAAGTCCCCTGGTCAACGTTACACTCTGAGGAGGCGATTTTCTAAAGAAATGCACAGAAAGAACGTAACATCGCCGGCCTGACCTGGACATGTTTTACAGAACAGACGCGCGGAATGGCCAGCCCAAAGGTGATCCAGAAGCAAGTCATCGTGACGAATCGGCACGTCTGCCGACTTCATGTATAGGAGAAACGACCATGACGACGCAAATGAGTGTGCGACAACGGTGTGTTGCCTGTCTATTCGCTTTCTTCCTGCTGGCCAACGTGCTGCCGGCGGCCCAGTTCGCCGGAGGCACGGGTGAGCCGAACGATCCCTACCAGATTGCGACCGCCGAGCAGCTCTGCTCCATCGGCTCGGACCCAAACCTGTTGGACAAACACTTTGTCTTGATCGCCGTCATCGACCTGGACCCAAACCTGCCCGGCGGCGAGGTCTTTGCAGAGGCGGTCATCGCTCCGAGGCCCGACGAGACCGATCCGCAATATCTTCAGAATGCCCCGTTTTCCGGCGTCTTTGACGGCAGCGGGCACGTCATCCGGAATCTCACGATGCAGGGGGGGAGTTACCTCGGGCTTTTCGGCCGAAACTCGGGCACGGTCAGGAACCTGGGCATAGCGGATGTGCGAATCTCGGGCTCGGGCGACAGCATCGGCGCTCTGGTTGGGTGTAGCTCAGGCACTGTGACGGAATGCTACTGTTCCGGCGCCGTCGTCGGCGGGAGCCGCGTGGGCGGAGTGATTGGAAGAGTCATGATGGGTCGGATGATCCGCTGCCGGAGCGATGTCAAGATCACCGCCCTGGGGGAATCTGCCGGCGGACTGGCCGGCCAGAACGCCGCGGGCCGCATTCTCCTGAGTTGCAGTGCCGGTTCCGTCTGCGGGCAATGCTATGTTGGGGGAGCGGTGGGGACCAACGAGGACGGCAATGTGGTTCACTGCTGTGCCACCGGTGCCGTTATGGGTTCCACATGCGTAGCAGGGTTGATCGGATTCAATCATCAGAGCGGCTCCGTGATTCAGTGCTACAGCACCGGTCTGGTCACGAGCGAATCCGATGTCGGCGGGCTGATCGGTTGGAATTCCAGTGCGGGGCGGACGCGAGGAGTCGTCTACGGCTGTTTCTGGGACACCGAGAGTTCGGGGCAGCCCACGAGCGAGGCCGGCACGGGCAGGACGACCGCTCAGATGCATGATATCGAAACCTTCCTGGCGGCCGGGTGGGATTTCGTCGATGAGGTTCGCAACGGCGCCTGTGGTTACTGGTGGATGCCCGCCGAAGCGTACCCTCGGTTGTACTGGCACGATGGAGTGACGCCCGTGATGCCGGACGGATCGGGCACGGCGGAGGAACCCTATCTGATTCGCGACGCGAACGACCTGGGCGTCGTGTGGTTCGAGCCGCAGGCGCACTATCGCCTGGAGAACTCCATCGACTTGTCCGGGATTACGTGGTCGGTAGCCGTGGTACCCTGGTTTGCGGGAGGCTTCGACGGCAACGGTCACGTCATTGGCAATCTCCACATCGAGGGCAACAGCTATCTGGGCCTGTTTGGAGAGTCCGGCCCCGAGGCGGCCATCTTCAACCTCGGCCTGGAGACGGTGGATATCCACGGCTCCGGTGACCATGTGGGCGCCCTTGCAGGCTACAATCGGGGTGGCATCGCCTCAAGTTCCAGCACGGGCACGATTGCCGGCGCATGGCACGTGGGAGGGCTCGCGGGCAGCAACGAGGGCAGCATCACCGCCAGTCAGGCCAGCGGTACCGTTGATGCCGAGGGAGAAGAAGTGGGCGGCCTCGTGGGCACCAACTTCGGTAGTGTGGCCACGAGCCACAGCGCCGGCGGTGTCACAGCTCTTGGTCGCGTCGGCGGTCTTGTGGGCCGGTGTGACCGCGAGGGAGACATCCGCGACAGCTACAGCACCGCTTCGGTCGACGGAAGCAGCACCTGTGTCGGCGGCTTGGTGGGCTACCACTCCGGCAGCATCGGAGGCAGCCACAGCGTGGGGGCGGTCGTCGGAGGGAGCTACACCGGCGGCCTTGTGGGCGACAATGCGGGGAACATCGCTACAAGCTACAGCCGCAGCACGGTTCTCGGCAGGCAGCTTGTGGGCGGCCTCGCAGGCCACAACAGTGGCGACATCTCCACGAGTTGCAGCACCGGGACCGTCACAGGGGATCGTCGCGTCGGCGGTCTGGCGGGGCGGAACGACGGCAGCGTTAGCGCAAGCTACAGCACAGGTGCGGCCGGCGGGAATGACGAAGTGGGGGGGCTCGTGGGCTGCAACGAGTACGCTGTCCTGGATATCAACGTCTTTGGCATTATCACCGCGAGCTACAGTACGGGTTTCGTCAGCGGCAAGAACCTCGTGGGGGGCCTGGCAGGTGCCGGCGGTCCACAGGGCGTCACCAGCAGCTTCTGGGACATCGAAACCTCGGGCCAAGCCGCAAGTGCCGTGGGCACGGACAAGACGACGGCCGAGATGCAAACGGCCGCCACGTTCCTCGACGCCGGCTGGGATCTCATGGACACTTGGTCGATCTGCGAGGGCAGGGACTATCCGCGCCTGCAGTGGGAAGCAATCGACTGCAATCGGTTGTGATCTTCCGCGACTCTGCTCGTATAGGAGAAACGATCATGACGACGCAAATGGGCCTGCAAATGCGATCTGCTGTTTGCCTATTCGCTTTCTTCCTGCTGGCCAACGTGCTGGCGGCAGCCCAGTTCGCCGGCGGCACAGGCGAGCCGAACGATCCGTACCGGATCGCCACGGCCGAGCAACTCTGCTCGATCGGCTCAGACCCGAATCTGCTGGACAGGCACTTTGTGCTGACTGCCGACATCGACCTGGACCCCAACCTGCCCGGCGGCAAGGTATTCGACCGGGCGGTTGTCGCGCCGGATGGCGATCCGATCACGGAGGGCTACCAGGGTGCGGCCTTCTCTGGTGTCTTCGACGGGAGCGACTACACGATCTCGAACCTCAGGATTCGGGGTGCATGCTACCTTGGGCTCTTTGGCCAGAACTCCGGCGTCGTCAGGAACGTGGGCGTGGAGGATGCCGATATCGCCGGTTCTGGCTACGGCGTTGGTGCGGTGGCCGGGGCCAATCTGGGCGCTATGGTCAAATGCCACAGTACCGGCCAGGTTGCCGGCAAAGACCATGGCTTTGTCGGCGGAGTGATAGGACTGAATGATACAGGTCGCGTGATCCTCTGCTACAGCCGTGCGGCGACAACTGGCACCGGGAACGCCGTTGGCGGGCTGATCGGCCAGAACCGGGACGGCTACGTGACCCGCTGCTATAGCACCGGCGTCGTCAGCGGCGCCGGCTACGTCGGCGGGCTGATCGGTGTGAATCGGAACGGCTGTGTGATCCATTGCTACAGTACCGGCACCGTCTTTGGCTCTGGCGGGCTGGTAGGTTCGAGCATCGACCGGGGATGGTCGTCGTCAGTCGTCGTGGGCTGTTTCTGGGACACCGAGACCTCGCGACAGGTCGCCAGTGCCGGGGGCACAGGCAAGACGACCGCTCGGATGCAAGACCGCTTGACTTTTCTGGCCGCCGGGTGGGATTTCGTCGGAGAAACCGCCAACGGCGTCAGCGACGCCTGGCAGATGGCGGCGGGCGAGTACCCCCAGCTACGCTGCTATGCGAGCGATGACCTGGTGATGCCGGAAGGGTTGGGCACAGCCGAGCAGCCCTATCTGATTCGCGATGCAGACGACTTGGGCGCCGTGTGGCTCAAGCCCGCGGCTCACTACCGCTTGGAGGCATCCGTCGATCTGTCGGGGATCACCTGGACCATGGCTGTCGTTCCCTGGTTCGATGGGACCTTCGATGGCAATGGCCATGCTATCAGCAATCTCCGTATCAAAGGCGTGAGTTACGTGGGTCTGTTCGGGGAATCCTCGCCCGACGCCGTGCTCTCGAATCTGCGTCTGGAAACGGTGAACATCAATGGAACCGCCAGCTATGTCGGCGGCCTCGTGGGCTGCCACGGCGGCAGGATTTATATGAGTTCCTGCTCGGGGTCCCTCATGGCGGATTCCTACGTCGGCGGCCTCGTCGGTGTCAACCGTGGCGTCATCGAGACAAGCAATGCCAGCAGCGGGGTCAATGGGATCGGTTCGTACACCGGTGGGCTCGTGGGCTGCAACTTCGGCAGTATTGCTGAAAGTCACAGCGACGGCGCCGTCAATGGCGACGCCTACGTCGGCGGTCTGGCGGGCTGCAACGACGAGGGGGACATCGCTGGGAGCGACAACGCCGCCGTGACCTCCGGAATCGGCAGCTACGTCGGCGGCATCGCGGGCTACAATTCCGGCAGTATCGCCGGGAGCCACAACCTCGGCCCGATCCTGGGACCCGACCACGTCGGCGGCCTGGCAGGCTGGAACTCCAAGAGTGTCGCATCGAGCTACAACAACGGCACAGTCAACGGCGACGAACTGGTCGGTGGTCTGGCGGGCTACAACACGAGTGACATCGCCACGAGCTACAGTGCCGGCACGGTCACCGGGGATATCTCCGTCGGTGGCCTGATCGGCCGGAACGACGGTCGCGTCACCGCCAGTGCCAGCCACGCCGTGGTCCGCGGGAAGAACAAGGTCGGGGGTTTCATAGGTTACAACATCAGCACTCTTGGGGGCATCAAGGTGTTGGGCAGCATCGTCACGTGCTATAGCGCCGGCGCTGTCAGCGGCAGCGAATCCGTCGGCGGCTTCGTGGGCCATGACAACTCGACGGGCAACCTCGGGGACGTCATTGTCGGCTGCTTCTGGGACACCGAAACCTCGGGCCAGACGACGAGTTCGGTCGGCACGGGCAGGACGACCGCCCAGATGCAGACGGCCGCCACGTTCCTCGACGCCGGCTGGGATTTCGCAAGCACATGGTTCATCTGCGAGGGCAAGGACTATCCGCGTCTACAGTGGGAGGCAGTTGACTGCAATCAGATGTGATCTTCCACGACTCTACTCGCATAGGAGAGACGATCATGACGACGCAAACGGGCGTGCGAAGTACTGCCTGTCTATTCGTCTTCTTCCTGCTGGCCAACGTGCTGCCGGCGGCCCAGTTCGCCGGCGGCACGGGCATGCCCGGCGATCCATACCAGATCGGGACGGTTGAGCAACTCTGCTCCATCGGTTCGGACCCTGATCTGCTAGCCAAACACTTTGTCTTGATCGCCGACATCGACCTGGACCCCAATCTCCCCGGCCGGGTGGTGTTCGTTCGCGCGGTGATCGCCGGTGACACGGACGACGCTTTCGGTTTTCAGGGTACGCCTTTCACCGGCTACTTCGACGGGAATAGTCACAGGATCAAGAATCTGACCATCGAGAGCACAGCGGGCCACTATGTCGGACTGTTCGGGTGCATTGGTGATGGTGGGAGTGTGGAGGACCTCGTATTGGAGAACGTCTCGATTACCGGAGCACACTACAAAGTGGGTGGGTTGGCGGGCAGTAGCGGGGGTGGCATCCGCGGCTGTCACGTCAGGGGCAACATACGCGTGGGGACACGACCTTCCATCGAAAGCCTCGGTGGCTTGGTCGGCCTCAACGCGGGCAGGATCCTCTGGTCATCCGCATACACAGACGTCTGGGGTGACAGTAAGGGCGGAAGCCTTGGTGGTTTTGCGGGAACGAATCTGGGGGGCAGAATCGCTAGTTGCCACGCAGCAGTTTCGCTGACAGGTAGTGATTACCTCGGTGGATTTGTGGGCAACAACGTCGAGGGCGTGATCACGGACTGTTATGCTCAAGGCACCATATTGACCCACTATAGCCCTTACTCAGGCGGACTGGTCGGACACAACAGAGGGGGAGTGATTGTCAACTGCTATGCCGCAACGGTCCTGTGGACTGGCAGTGAAAGCGAGGATTGGGGTGGCCTGATCGGTGTTGGATCGCCGCGCTTCTACACAGGAGGCCGCGTCGTTGGGGACGCTGTGGGCAACTCGTTCTGGGATACCGAGGTCAGCGGGGTTTCCGTCAGTGACGGAGGCGAGGGGCTTTTGACGTCCCAGATGTATCAAAAGAAGACCTTCGTCGGATGGGATTTCGAGAGCACCTGGACGATCTGCGAGGGCAAGGACTACCCGCGCCTGCAGTGGGAAGGGATTGACTGCAACGAGTGATTGTGTTAACTTGGATTCGTATAGGAGAGATAACTATGCTTGCTCAACCGAGTGTGCGGACGAAGTGTGTTGTCGGTGTTCTTCCCTTGTTTCTGTTGACCGGTGTGCTGGCGGCGGCGGAATTCGCCGGCGGCACGGGCACGGCCGACGATCCGTATCAGATCGCGACCGCCGAGCAGCTCTGCTCCATCGGTTCGGAGCGGGCCCTGTTCGACAAGCACTTCGTCCTGGTCGTCGATATCGACCTGGACTCCAGCTTGCCCGGCGGCAAGGTCTTCCATGACGCGGTCATCGCACCGCTTTCGCGCGGGTCCGGCTTCGCCGGCGTCTTCGACGGCGCCGGCCACACCATCTCGAATTTGACGATTGAGGGCACAGGGGATGTTGGACTGTTCGGATCCATCGCCCCCTCGGGCACCGTGCGGAATGTGGGGATCGTCGGTGCCAATATCATGGGTTCAGGCTGCTACGTCGGCGGTCTGGTGGGGTCCAACGAGGGCCGCTTGATCCGATGTTACTGCCTCGGCGTCGTTGCCGGCAGAGACTTTGTCGGCGGCCTGGCAGGGGAGAGCCCCGGTCCCGTGACCGAATGCCACGGCGCCGGCGCGGTCGCCGGGGACAATGAGGTCGGCGGACTCGTGGGCGCCAGCGTCGACGGCAGGATGGTCCGCTGCTACAGCACCGCGACCGTCTCGGCCACCGGCAACTCCGTCGGTGGTCTGATCGGCTACCTGTGTGGCGGCAGCGTCACTGCGAGCTACGGCACCGGCGCCGTCAGCGGGGACGGTTACGTCGGCGGGCTGGTCGGACGCAGCTACGAAAGCATCGTCAGTTGCTGCTACACCGTCGGTGCCGTCCGTGGAGGTATGCACATCGGCGGCCTGCTCGGGCAGAACTGGGCCGGCTACGTGACCGACTGCTACAGCGCAGGTGCCGTCGCCGGCGAATCAACCTTCGGCGGGCTGGTGGGATCGAATCTCAGACCGGAGGGGGTCATTGGCTGTTTCTGGGATGCTGAGAGTTCTGGACAGGCCTCCAGTGTCGCCGGCACGGGCGTCTCGACGGCCCAGATGCAGGATCTCTCGACCTTCCTGGCCGCAGGATGGGACTTCACGGATGAGATTGCCAACGGAACCTGCGATTACTGGCAGATGTCGGCGGGCGGGTATCCCGAGTTGTGCTGCCATGCCGGCGTCGGTCCGTTGATGCCCGAGGGCGCGGGCACCGCCCAGGAGCCCTATCTGATTCGCGATGCGGACGATCTGGGCGTCGTGTGGTTCGAGCCGGAGGCGCACTACCGTCTGGAAGCGTCCATCGACCTGTCGGGGATTGCATGGCACAGAGCGGTCGTGCCCTGGTTCGGTGGGACCTTCGACGGCAATGACTGCGTCATCCGCAATCTCCACGTCGAAGGCAACGGCTACCTGGGTCTGTTCGGGCAATCCTCGCCCGACGCCGTGATCTCCAACCTGGGTCTGGAAGCGGTGGAAGTCAATGGAACCGCCAGTTATGTCGGCGGTCTCGTGGGTCGCCACGCAGGCAGAATCGCAGCGAGCTTCTGCTCCGGAGCGGTTGCGGGGGATTCGCTCGTCGGAGGGCTCGTCGGCGAGAACGATGGCGGTATCGAGACCAGCCACGCGACGGGTGCGGTCGATGGGACCAGTGTCTATGCCGGCGGCCTTACAGGTCGCAGTTACGGCAAGATCGCCGAGAGCTATAGCGCCGGCACTGTTCATGGGGGTGCCCACGTCGGCGGTCTCGCGGGCTGCAACGATGGGGACATTCGCGCCAGCTACAGCACCGCTGGAACCGACGGGACCGGTAGTTACGTGGGCGGTCTGGTGGGCTACAACTCCGGCCGCATCACGACGAGCCACAGCAGCGGCGTGGTCAACGGGCCGGACCATGTCGGCGGTTTTGTAGGCTGTAACGAAGGGAGCGTCGCGACGAGCTACAGCCGCGGCGCCGTGGACGGCGTGGACCTCGTGGGCGGTTTCGCAGGCCACAACAGCGTGGTGGGCAGTATCGCGTCGAGTTTCTGGGACATCGAGACTTCGGGCTGGACCACGAGTGCCGCCGGCGAGGGCAAGACGACCACCGAGATGCAGACCGCGAGCACGTTCCTCGACGCCGGCTGGGACTTCGCGAACGAGACCGCCAATGGGACCGACGACATCTGGTGGATCACCGAAGGGCAGGACTACCCGCGGCTGTGGTGGGAGTAGTCCATTCCATCCGGTTCATGGATTCTGAGAGGGCGCCGGCTCGAGCGCTATGTCGCCCAAGTCGTAGGTCTGACCCGGCGCGGGGTCGATGGGCTCGGCCCTTCCTTTCAATTGCAGAGCGGGGCAGTACATATCCATACGCAAGGGCCGGCCGACCGGCACATCCAGTCGGAATCGGCCGTCGGAGAGAAACACTTCGCAGCGTAACTGCGAATACCGATAGCCAGTCGAATCGACGTCCTGCACGTCCAGGGAGAATGCCACGGGCGCCTCGACGATCGGATTGCTGTGCTGATCCAGGACCCTTCCTGTGAAGACCGCGACGCGTTCCAGACGAACCTCCGGTTCCCCTCCTGCTGACGGGGGCATTCCTGCGAATATGAGGGCGCGCTTGCCCTCTGCGTCTCTGGCGTATCCCTGAAGGAGGGCATCTGGGGCTTTGTGGGGAATGACGAAACGACCGTCGGCGTCCGTCGAGACCCATCCATGCAGGAGCAGGCTGACGGACCCGCGCACGGGCGAGCCGGACTCGTCCACGAGTCGGCCACGAAGCAAGAACGGCGTTCCCACGGGCCAGTCGATCTGGCGGTCTGCCAGGTCCGGCGTCACTCGAACGACGTGTCCTGCGGAATCGCGGTCCCAGCCGTGCGCCTGAATGGCAGAGTCTCCTTCGAAGAGACGAAAGACGCACAGGCCGTCGGCATTGGTGCGCTTGCGAACCATGAATCCCGATCCTGCCGTGAGGAGGAGATTGCCGACCGGCTCGCCCGTCGGTGTTCTCGCGCGGACCGTCACTTGGGCGGTCCTCGCAGCTCTGAGAGTGACTTGGGCGCGAAGTTGCGATGGGCGGATCAACACCTCGCTGGGAGGGGTGATGAGATCCCCGGACAGGGGGTCCGCTGCGGCGATAAGATATCGCCCGACCGGCAAGTCGTCGATCCTGAATCGTCCCTGGCCCTGCGGGGAACAGATGCCCCGTTGCGCCGGCTCCATCAAGGTGCAATCCCCGCCGTCGTAACGACAGAACCAGGGACCGAGGCCATTGCCCGGACTCTCGCATCGCAGAATCACCGGACCATCATAGAGACCACCCTGTTCCCGGACGACTTGCACATAGATCTGTCCTTCCGCGGGCAGCAGCTTGATCTCGATGTCCCTTCGCCCTGCGCGGAGGGTGTGGGACTCGGGATCGAGATAGGGGGATGTGCCCATGAATTGCCCATAGCCCTCGCGGGAATCGTAGAGGCCGTAGCCCCGTCGTGATACGGACAGACTCAACAGGCTGTTCTCGGGGACATCCTTGAGGATGAATCGGCCTGTCGTGTCGGTCTTGACCGCTCGCTCGTTGCCGGCGGTGCAGGGATACTCCTGGACGCTGGTGGGCTCGTGGGCAGGCACCATTCGAGCCTCCACGAGCGCATCGGGGACACCCCGGCCTCGCGTGTCGGTGACGATGCCGGCGACGAAGGTCGGCCGATACAAGATGATCCTGCAATCGTTGACGTCTGCTGTCTGGCCGTCCGTGGGCAGGCGAAGCCAGCCGAGGGCGTGATTGCTGTGCCTGCACAGCAGGTACACGCGGTCGGTTGTGTCGGTGTCGCCGGTCGGTACGGTCAGGCTGAACTTCCCTAGCGGATCGGTCGGGACTGGGGTTGTGAGGTCCGTCAGCTTCAGATCGTCCGTGCAGCTTTGTGCCCATACCTCCGCGCCGCGGATTGGCGAGCCGCTCCTGTCCGCGACCACGCCGCGGCAGGTCAGCGGTGGTATCTCGCTCGGCGATGGTTCCGGCTCCTGCGTGGTTTGGAGAACGCCCGCGGGAGCCCGCGAGTTCTGGGTCGATTCCGCTTCGTCTTGCCGATTCCCGCGGCGGATTTGATCGATTGCTCTCTGGAACGGGTTGTCCTGCGATGGACCCTGCCACTGGGCGGCCAGCGCCTGGATTGTGGCGACTGATGAGGGATCGCCAATCTGGCCGAGATAGGAAACGACCGTGAAGACGGTCTGCGCCCGAGTGGAATGCAGGAGCGCCAGCAGCCCTTGGACGTCTCCCTTCGTGAACAGGTCATCCGCCAGACGCAGTTCCTCTTGCTCGGGATCAAGGACCTCGGGCCTGGGGGATGTTGCCTGGTCTGTCGCCGTCGTCGGTGGAGTGGCAGGGGGCGACTGGCGACCAGTGCACCAGGTCAACAGGATGAAGGCCCCCGCGACGATGGCTGCCGCCATAGCCAGTTTGCCTGCCGGGCTTCGCACGGTGTTCCGAGCGAGCCGAGAGATCAACGCCAGGAAGGGCTCACCCCGCGGGATCGTCGCTCCTCGCTGTCGCAGTCGCCTGATCGCGCCGGCGTGAGCGTCGCGCCATGCGTCGAAATCAGCCCTTGGCGTCTGCCCGGGCTTTACTTCACGGATGATCTGATCGAGCCAGTCGGCCCTTCTGGAGCGTGCCATGACTATGATCCTTCAGGAAAGCCCTTCTTTCTGAGGGTCTTCTCAATCTGACGTCGGGCGCGAAAGAGCCGTCCCCGCACCGTGTGCTCGGCAATGCCGAGCGCCGCCGCGATTTGGCGGTACTCCATGTCGTTGTAGTAGTGCAGGACGACGATCTCGCGATACACCGGTTCGAGCTGATCGATGGCGGTTCGGACCAAGCGGTGGTCGTCGCTGTCGTGATCGATCTGCTCCGCGTACAAGTCCTCTCCGGTATGTGGTCCGACGGGCTGCCGGCGTGCCCGAATGAGCTGGTGGGCCTCGTTGCGGCAGATCGCCGCGAGCCAGGGGCCAAAGCGGTCCGTTCGTTTGAGATCCGCGAGGTTCTCGCAGGCCTTGACGAACGTTTGCTGGGCGGCGTCCTGTGCCTGGTCGCGATTGAGCAGGATCGAGTAGGCGAGCCAGACCATCATCGCGTAGTAGCGCCGGTAGAGTGCCGCGAAGGACTCCACGTCGCCGCGACGGGCGGCTTCCACAACTCGTTCTTCCGCTATCGATTCCAAATCCGCTCACCTTGCAAGGCCTGCCTGTCGGCCGATGCCATCATAGTACAGATGCAGCGAGGGCGGGCCAAGTGCGCGGAAAAAGCGGGAATCGTCCAGAGAAACAGCGAAATCCCCCCGGACAGAGGGATGCGGAGAAAATGCCACCGGGGACAGGATGCCCGTCGCTCGTCGGCGAGATCGCCGGACGGGGGTCTCCTGTCCCCGGTGGGTGATGAATCACGATTAGAAGTGATGCACGAAACGCAGAATGAACTTCTCGCCCTCGGGGCGATCGTCCGCGCTTGTTTCGAAATACGCGTTGAAGAACAGGTGTGTGTCCTGCGAGAAGCTATACAGGACGCCGGGACCTACGGCGAAGACACTCTCGTCGTCATCGAAGTCGTCGCCGTCCAGTTCGGTGTCGGTCACCTGCTCGAAGAAGTAGCCGTTGACGCCGACTCGGAGCTGTTTGGGAATCGCTTCGTACGAGCAGGCGAAGTTGGCATGCACGGCCTGGCCCGGCTGAATCTTGGTGTCATCATTCTCGTCGTTCCAGAGATAGTGAAGACGCCAAGACACGCTCCAGCGAGGGGCAAAGAAAAGAGTCCCGGCCCAGTACGGATCGAAGGAGAAGAAATTGCTGCTCGGGTTCACATTCCTGTCTTCGTCGTAGCTGCCTGTGGGGAAGATCATCTGAAACTCGATCCGATGCATGAAGACCGGACCGTTTGCCCCCATGACGGGATCCCATTGCAGGTAGGGGCCGACCAGCAGATCACCGATGCCGTCGTTATTAGTCACCGGGTCGGTTTCGAAGCTGGCCACTGGCACGATGACATCAAGACCCCACTTGCCGCCGAGGAGTACGGACGTGTTCGACTGATACAGGAACTGACTCAGACTGCCCACCGCTTCGAAGTCGTCCTCCGGACTATCTATGCCGGGCAGATCGTCGGCTGTCCAGTACATGAGGTACTCTGCGAAGTAGAGTCCGGGACCGGCTGGTGGGCCGCCATCAACAAAGCTGGTGAATCCGAGGTTCACCAGTGGTTGCTGGTATGCCCCTGCCGTGCTTGCCAGCAGAGCCGACAACAGCAGGCATGCCGCCATCCCACGATAGTGTGATTTCTCCATGAGCGGACCTCCAGTAAGACTGATTACACGACTCAGCGGGTTACCCGCACGGACGACTCTCACACATATGAAACTCGCCCATAGCCTGATCCAGATCACAGGGGTTGTCAAGAACAATTCCCGAATCATCGGATGCAGATATGGCGGCTTTCCGACGGCTCGATCCGATGGACGCGGACTATTTCTGGAGAGCCATGGCCCAATCTGCCGAAAAAACAGATCAAAGGACATATTCCCGGACTCTCCCGGGTCCCGTAGGGTGAGGAGTAAATGCTGATTGCAGATGATGTTATGAGTTCAGTGCGTAGCCGGTTGTCCAATGTGATCGCCATGGTGATCCTGTTCCTGATGGCCACCGGCGCGGTGATGGTGTTCTCCGCCGGGGCCAGTCTGGGGTATGAATTCGACCTGCGCCGGTTCTATGACTTCCCGGCCCTGCGGCAGATCATGTTCTTCCCCATGGCAGTGGTGGTCCTGTTCGCTGCATCGCTGCCCGACTACCGGATCTGGAGCCTGCGCGGGCGCTGGTATAAGTGCCCGACGGTCTGGCTGTCCGTCCTGGCAATTGGATTGCTCGGCGCCGTCCTGGTCGTGGGCACGGAGATGTACGGCGCCACCCGGTGGCTGCGAATCCCGCTGGGACCGGCGAGCGTGAGCTTCCAGCCGTCTGAGTTCGCCAAGTGGATCGTGATCTTCTTCCTGGCGGCGACCTGCGCCGCGATGGGTCCCGATATCCGACGATACTGGGCGCGATTCCTGCCGCTGTGTACTCTGATCGGTCTGGTGTGTGGTCTGGTCGTGATCGAAGACTTTGGCACCGCGGCGTTCATCGGACTGATGAGCCTCATTCTCCTCGTCATCGCGGGCGTCAAGTGGTGGCACCTGCTGACCCTGCTTCCGGTGGGGGTGGTGGGGTTCGTCCTGGCGTTGTTCCAGTCGCCGCACCGGCTCAAGAGACTGGAGGCCTTCCTGCACCCGGAGCGGGTACCCGATGCGGTCTATCAGGTCAACCAGTCGCTGGTGGCCATCGGCTCCGGCGGCCTGTGGGGCAAGGGGATCGGGCAGGGCACCTGCAAGTACGGCCACGTGCCGGAGGATACGACGGACTTCATCTTCGCCATCGTGGGGGAGGAACTCGGTCTGATCGGCACCCTGGGCGTGATCGCCCTGTTCGTTCTCTTCCTGTTCCTGGGGATCGCAGCGGTGATGCGATGCCGGGATCGCTTTGGGCGTCTGCTGGCTGCGGGGATCGTCCTGGCCATCGGCATCCAGGCGGCCATGAACATAGCCGTCGTCACCGACCTGGGGCCCACCAAGGGTATTTCCCTGCCGTTCGTCAGCGCCGGTGGCACCAGCATGTTGCTCTCGGCGGCTGCCGTGGGCGTGCTTCTGAATATCGCCGCTGCCGACGGCCACCGTGATCCGACTGTAAGTTGCGATCAGGGCTGAGTTTAGGGTCAATGGCCCCTGCTGGCTAAGACGACGTTCCCCTCTTTGCGCGTGACTTGCCGACTCCGTTTTGCTATAATAGCCTATGTGGATGGGTCCGCGCCCGCATTCAGGGATGCAGGAGGACATGGGGGTAATGATGCGCCGTTGTGAGAAGGGTCGAGTGAGGGAATCCCAGACCGCCGCATGGGTGGTCGGGGCGGTGCTGGCCATTGTGGCCGCGGCGACGGCGAACGGTGCGGACGCCAGCCGATACGTCCCGAACGAGATCCTTGTCAAGTTCCGTGCGCCGTCGCCCGATGCCGACGACTCGATCACCAGTCCCGCGGGAAGCGACGCGGAGTTGTCTGTCTCCGATATCCCGGCGTTCCGCGAGGATCGCTTCCGGGTCCGCCAGATCCGTCGCCTCGTCGAGGGCAAGGGCCTCAGGCCAGCGGGTCGATGGCAGAGACGCCCGGCCGGCTCCAACGCGCCCGCCCGTCTCGACAGGCTGTACCGGGTCCGTGTGGACACGCAGGCAGGTGTGAGCACGGACGAGGTCCTGGCCGCGTACCGCAGCCGGGCGGACGTGGAGTACGCCGAACTGAATCCGGTCATCGCGATCTGCGCCACGCCCAACGATCCCGCGTACAGCACCCAGTGGTCGCTCAAGACGATCCAGGCCTCCGAGGCTTGGGACGTCTGTCGCGGGGGCGACGAGGTCGTGGTCGCCATCATCGACACCGGCGTGGACTACAACCACCGCGACCTCCAGGGCAATCTCTGGGTGAACGAAGCCGAACTCAACGGCCAGGGGGGCGTCGATGACGACGGCAACGGCTACGTGGACGACGTCCGCGGCTGGAACTTCGCCTATGACAGTAACGACCCCGACGACGACCAGGGACACGGCACGCACTGCGCCGGCATCGTTGCGGCGGTGGGGAACAACGGGTTCGACATCGCCGGCCTGTGCTGGAGCGTCCGCATCATGGCCCTCAAGATCCTCGACGCCAGCGGCGAGGGCAACGCCGGCGACGCGGTGCCCGCCATCTACTACGCGGTTGCCAACGGCGCGGACATCATCTCCGGCAGTTGGGGCGGCGAGGAGAGTTCCGACACGTTGCAGGAGGCGATCGAATATGCCTCTGAGCACGGGGTGCTCGTCGTCGTCGCGGCGGGCAACGAGGGCTCCGATGCCGAGTATTACCCCGCCTCCTATCCGGAGGTCCTGGCTGTGGCCGCCACCGACGAGAACGACCGCCGCTGGTACAACTCGAACTACGGCAGTTGGGTGGACCTCGCGGCGCCGGGATCCAGGATCCGATCGCTTCGCAGGGGCGTGTCGTCGCCCGCAACCGGGACGAGTCTTACCACGGTCATGTCGGGGACCTCGATGGCGGCGCCGCACGTGTCCGGGACGTGCGCGCTGTTGCTGGCCGCGAACCCATCGCTGACCAGCGATGAGCTGCGCGAGATCGTCACGACGACGGGTGACGCCATTGCCGAAGGGATCTGCTCGTCCAATGGGCGACTGAACATGTACGAGGCGCTGCGCGGCGCGATTCCGTCCGCCGGGACGATCCATCTGGATCGCCGTGAATACGCCGACGGCGGGCGGATCGAGATCCTGCTGCTGGACTGGGACCTGTGCAACGCTGGGAGCCAGGAGGTGTACCTGGAGACCGAAGGAGGCGATGTGGAGGTCGTGACCTTGGCGGAGACGGAGGTCTCTCACGGGGTCTTCCGAGGCGAGGTCGTTCTTTCGAGCGGAACTGCAGCGTTCGGCGACGGCGTCCTCCAGAGCGCGGACGGCCAGATCCTCGTCGCTCGGTACCTCGATGCGGACGACGGCCTGGGCGGTGCCGACCAGTGGCGCGAAGCGACCTCGCTGGCCGATTTCAGTCCACCGATGGCGCTCGATGTCAAAGTCCAGATTCGCGGCGGCGCCGTGACCGTCAGTCTGCTGACCGACGAGCCGGCCCTTGCAGAAGTCCGCTACAGCCGAACGAATGGCGGGCCTTACGACCTGACCGCGACCTCTTCGCAACTGAGCGATTTGCCCAGCGTGGAGATCCGCGATCTGAACGCCGGGACGACCTACTACTTCGTCTTGTCGCTGACCGACGAGGCCGGCAACGAGACCGTTGCGGACGATGCAGGCCAGCCGTACTCGTTCACCACCCTGGGACGGTCCCGCATCCGTTGATGACCCGCCGCAAGGCAGGCGCGTACGCTGGGTGATTGCATGTGGACTGCGACCGAGCGGCTTGTAGAGTGCTCGTAAGGGCATATCGCAGTACGGGCATCCTGCCCGTGGTTCGGAATCATGGGCGGGACGCCCATGCTACGGATAACGCCTTACGGCGTCACTACAAACGGACTGCCCTCGCACAGAACAAATCCAGATTGCAGGGAATCTGACGCCCGCAAGTTTGCACAGACACGGTGGCTGGTGGCGACGGGTGCATGTCCGTATCTGCACGGATGCGATGGAGATCCAATAGGACCGTGGATTGTCATTCCCGCGGAAGCGGGAATCCACATCAGGGGACGGCCCCAACCTCACGGTTCCTGGATTCCTGCTTGACGCAGGAATGACAAAGTCGGGCCAATGTCTCGTCACCGTGCGCCAAGCCGCAAGTACAATCATCCAGTGGCGGCGGCGTCCTTCCACAAAAGAGTGTACAAGCCCCGTCTCGATGTGTAGGATGACATCGCCGGTCCATGGGCTGGAACGCTTGCGGGTCCGGCAGACAGACAGGCAAGGAGGCTACGGTGGACACGGTTTCTTTCTTCTTTGCGGGCGGCGGCACGGGCGGGCACATCTACCCGCTCCTGGCTGTCGCGGAACAAATCCGCCAGAGACAGCCGCAGGCGGAGGTCCATTTCTTCCATAGTACGCGAGCGGTCGACGAGCGCGTGTTCGACAAGACCGGGTTCGGACGCACCCCGCTGCCCGCGACCGGATTGTACATCCATCCGGGCAAGGTTCTGCGGTTTGTCATGACCTTTCAACAGAGTTACCGGATGGCCATGCGGATCATCGCGGAGCGGTCGAACGCGGTCGTCATTGGGGCGGGGGGCTTCATCGCGGGGCCGGTCTGCCGGGCGGGACACAGGCTGGGTGTGCCGGTCGCGATGGTGAACGTGGACATCGTCCCCGGGCGGGCCAACCGCCTCGCCGGCCGCTGGGCCGATGAGATCTTCCTGCAGTTCGAGGAGAGCCGGGGTTACTTCGCCCGCAGTCGGGCCAGTGTGCACGTGGTCGGATGTCCCCTGCGAGGCGCCTTCGCGCATCCGGATGCGAGCCGGGCGGTCGCGGAACTCGGTCTCGATTCGGGCAAGAGCACGCTGCTGATCACCGGCGCATCGAGCGGCTCGGCGCGGATCAACGAAGCGATCTGCCGGTTACTGGGGAAGCTGGAGTCGTTTGCCGACCGCTGGCAGATCGTCCACCTGACGGGCCTGGATAACTTCAAGACGGTCCAGGATGGATACAGCGGGACCCGCATCAGTCACAAGGTGCTGGATTACTACGACGCCATGGCGGACCTCTTCGCCGCGACTGACCTGGTCATCGGTCGCAGCGGGGCAGTCAGCGTCGCGGAGTACGCGGCCGCGGGAGTCCCGAGCATCTGCATGCCGTACCCGTTCCACAAGGACCGGCACCAGTACCTCAACGCGGGCAAGCTGGTCGACGCGGGCGCCGCCGTGATCGTGGACGACGTCGCGGACCCCGAGGACCGCGTCCGTCGGCTCTGGAGCGAGTTGGAGCCGCTGATGGGCGACGAGGACCGACGCCGGCGGATGTCCGAGGCCTGCAAGCAAGTGGCCCGGCCGAGCGCCGCGGCCGACATCACGTCCCGATTGCTCGAATTGGCCCACAGGGGGCGGACCGCCGGCGTGATGAGCCACTGAACGGCTTGGCACGAGTCCGCGGAGATTTCGAGTAGTGACTGTCCTTTGGCATTCCCGGCAAGCTTGACTTTGTCGCTGAGTGTCCCGAGAATATTCCCGAGAGAATCGTCCCGTAGGGCAGACAGGGTTTCATGAGTCCGCAGGGTGCGTATCACGCACCGCCTGACTCGCATAGGGAAGGGAGTGATTATGAGCTGGACAAGTGCGAAGGTCTTCATGCCGGTGGCTGCAATGTTGGTTTCCATGTCGAGTTGGCTCCCGGCGGTCCGAGCAGCGGAAGGGCCCGGGATCACGTACGCGGGTGGCCCGGGTCCGGGACAGGGCAAGACCATCGTCTTCGTCACCGGGGACGAGGAGTACCGCTCGGAGGAGTCGATGCCCATGCTGGCCAAGATCCTCGCGACCCATCACGGCTTCCGCTGCACCGTCCTGTTCGCGATCAACAAGGATACCGGCGAGATCGACCCGATCACCGTGGACAACATCCCCGGCCTGGAGGCCCTCGACAAGGCGGATCTGATGGTCCTGTTCACCCGTTTTCGCGAGCTGCCCGACGAGCAGATGAAGCACATCATGGACTACACGAACTCGGGCAGGCCGATCATCGCGTTGCGGACCGCGACGCACCCGTTCAACTACGCCAAACGCAAGGATAGCCCTTACGCGAAGTGGACCTGGAGCAACAAGGAGAAGGGTTTCGAGGGCGGCTATGGCCGGCAGGTGCTCGGCGAGACCTGGATCAGCCACTACGGCGACCACCAGAAAGAGAGCACGCTCGCCTATGCGGCCGAGGGGATGGCCGACTGCCCGATCCTCAAAGGCGTGGGCAAGGTCTGGGGTCCCTCCGACGTCTACGGCCTGACGACCCTCTTCGGCGACTGCAAGCCCATCCTCATGGGCCAGCCGCTCCTGGGCATGAATCCCGACGACAAACCCAACACGAACAAGAAGCCCCTCCCGGTCGCCTGGACCAAGACGTACACGGGCGAATCGGGCAAACCGTCGAAGATCTTCACGACCACGATGGGCCACGCGGGCGATCTGAAGGACGAGAACTTCCGTCGCGTGCTGGTCAACGCCTGCTACTGGGCGGTTGGTCTGGAGGACCGGATTCCCGCGCAATCGGACGTGACCATTCTCGGAGAGTACAATCCGAACAACATCGGTTTCGGCGGCTTCAAGAAGGGACTCAAGCCCGCGGATCACAAGCTGCCGTGACGGACACGCTGACATTCAGACGGAGGACGCAGAAATGAGACACAGTAGAGTGTTGTGGGTCGTTTCCTGGTGTGTTGTTTTGGCGGTTCTGGACACGGCGGCCTGGGCCGAGCACACCTGCAACGGTCCGTATACCGCAGAGAACCTCGACCACGTAGCCTTTCCCATGGGCGGCATCGGCGCAGGGATGGTCTGCCTGGAAGGCGCTGGGATGCTGAGCCACTACTCGCTGCACAATCACCCCGATGTCTTCCGCGAGGAGAAGGTCTTCGCCGCGGTGTGTATCAAGGGGGATAAGAACGTCGCTCGGGTCCTGGAGGGTCCGGTCCCGACGTGGAAGGTCTTCGCGCTCCACCCTCGCGCCGGGCAATACGATGGGCCGGGCAACGGACTCGGGTCCACGACCTACGGGCTCCCGCGGTTTCGCGAGGCGAGCTTCACGAGTCGCTTCCCCTTTGCCACGGTGGCGCTGGCGGACCCGAAGATGCCTCTGAAGGTTGAGGTTACGGGCTGGAGTCCCTTTGCGCCGCCCGACGCGGACAGCGCGTCGCTGCCGGTGGCGGCCCTGGAGTACCGGTTCGTCAACACGTCCGGCAGGAAGATCGAGGTGGTCTATTCCTTCAACGCTGCGAACTTCATGACGGCGCAGGGGAATCCGCCATTGATCCGGACTGTCGAGGGCGGGTTCGTTCTCGCCCAGCCGCCGGGCGGCACACTGAAGAAGTACGACGAAGGCTATTTCGCTGCCTTCGTGGACGAGCCTGGCGCGAAGGTCAACGCCGCCTGGTTCCGCGGCGGCTGGTTCGATCCGCTCACGATGGCCTGGAAGGACATCGAAGAGGGCAACTGCTACAGCAAGGACTTCCCGCAAAAAGATGGTCCCAGCCCGGGCGCTACGCTGTTCGTGCCCTTCGAGCTGGACGCCGGACAGACGAAGACGATCGCACTGAAGCTGTGCTGGTACGTGCCCTACAGCAGTCTGCGCGTGGGAGGCGGCGACGCCGGCGAGGGCGAAGACCAGATGTACCAGCCCTGGTACGCAGGCCAGTTCCCGGATATCGACGCGGTGATTCGTCACTGGCGCCAGAGCCATGAAGCATTGCGAACCGCGAGCGGGAGATTCAGTGATTGCTTCTTCGCGACGACGCTGCCGGCTGAGGTGGTCGAGGCGGTCGCGGCCAATCTGACGATCCTCAAGTCGCCCACCGTGCTCCGCCAGATCGACGGGCGGTTCTGGGCGTTCGAGGGATGTCACGACAAGAGCGGCTGCTGTCACGGATCGTGCACGCACGTCTGGAACTACGCGCAGGCGATGCCGCACCTGTTTCCCTCGCTCGAACGGACGCTGCGCGAGACGGAGTTCTGCGTCTGCCAGGACGACAAGGGGCATCAGAACTTCCGCGCTCCGCTGCCGATTCGCGAGCCGGCGCATGATTTCCACGCCGCCAGCGATGGGCAACTGGGTTGCGTGATGAAGGTCTATCGCGACTGGCGGATCAGCGGCGACACCGCGTGGATGAAGAAGCTCTGGCCGCAGGTCCGACAGAGCCTGAACTACTGCATCGCGACCTGGGACCCGGAGGCGGAAGGCATCGTTCGCGAGCCGCACCACAACACGTACGATATCGAGTTCTGGGGTCCCGACGGGATGTGCAGCAGCTTCTATCTAGGCGCGCTGCAGGCGGCCGCCGCGATGGGACGGGAAGTCGGCGACGATGACGTGAGCTACTACGAGGAACTCCTGGCCAAGGGCCGCCAGTTCGTCAATGAGAAGCTCTTCGACGGCGAGTACTTCTACCAGCAGGTCCAGACGAAAGGGCTTCGCGCGGGCAGTCCTCTCGAAGTCCAGAGTTTCAACAGGAACTATACGCCCGAGGCGCTGGAACTCCTGAAGAAGGAAGGTCCCAAGTACCAATATGGAACGGGCTGCCTCTCCGACGGCGTGCTCGGCTCCTGGATGGCTGCGGTCTGCGGCCTGCCCGAGGCGCTGGACCAGGCCAAGGTGGACAGCCACCTCCGGAGCGTCCACAAGTACAATCTCAAGAAGGACCTCTCGGAGCATGCCAATCCGCAGCGTCCCGGCTACGCCGTGGGCGACGACGGCGGTCTGCTGATCTGCACCTGGCCCAAGGGCGGGATGCCGTCCCTGCCGTTCGTCTACAGCAACGAGGTCTGGACCGGCATCGAGTACCAGGCGGCGTCGCACCTGATCCTTCGCGGCATGGTCGACGAGGGTCGGGAGATTGTCCGGGTGGCGCGCGATCGCTACGACGGCCGGGCCCGCAACCCGTTCAACGAGTACGAGTGCGGCCACTGGTACGCGAGGGCCATGTCCAGCTACGCTCTGCTCGGCGCCTGCAGCGGCGCTCGGTACGACGCGGTGGACCGCGTTCTCCATCTCCGACCGCCCGTTCGAGGGGACTTCCAGGCCTTCCTGTCCACCGCCACTGGCTACGGCCACGTCGGGGTCAAGGATGGCAAGCCCTTCTGCAACGTCGTCAGCGGCCAGATCCCGTTCGAGAAGATCGAATACGCGGCTCCGTGATCGTCCAGGATGACATGTTGCCGATGGCCATATAGTCCCTCGGCAGGGCCGTTCGGTCCCGAAGCCATCGCACGAGATGCGACGGTCCAGCTTGTAGTGTGCCCGTAAGGGCATATCTTCACTGACACGGGGAGATAACGCCTTACGGCGTCACCACGAGCCTGCTCAAGGGCGCGTGCAGTCGCCGTGGTTCGATCCCCGCGCACCGTTGGCGCATCGCGGCCAATCTGGTATAATACACTGCGATGCTGTATGGTTTTGCCGGTCAATCCGTTGGGGGTGACGATCCTTCCCTCCATGCAGGAGCAGGGGACTGATACATGTCGTCGAGGGTTGGAGTGATGAACCACAAAGGGGCTCTTGTGCCGGTGCTTCTGTGTCTCTGTCTGCTCCACGCCCTCGCGTCCGGCCAGGGCTCGGCGAACCCGCAGGTCGTCATCAACGAGATCTTCTACGATCCGCAGGACTCCAGCAGCCACCTGGAGTTCCTGGAGCTGCTCAACGCGGGCGCCGCCGCAGCGGACATCGGCGGGTGGTATTTCAGCCGGGGAATCGACTACGCCTTCCCCCAGGGCACGATCATCCCTGCGGGGGGCTACGCCGTCGTGGCGGAGGACCCCGCGGCCTTCCAGGCGGCCTTTGGCGTCGCCTGCCACGGACCCTTCGCCGGCCGCCTGAGCAACGAAGACGAGACGCTCACCCTGCGCGACGGATCGGGCAACAAGATCGACACCGTGGACTACAAACTGGGCTTCCCCTGGCCGACCGACACGGAGGGCCGGTCCATCGAGCTGATCCATCCGGCTCTCGACAACGAGTTGGGCGGAAGCTGGCGGGCCTGCGGTTACACGGCGGGCGAGACGGCAGAGGCCTCGGAGTGGTCTCTCTTCCCGACGCAGTCCTCGCAGTGGCGATACCGAATGGGCTTCTCCGAGCCGGGCGCCAATTGGATACAGCCCGACTATATCGAGGGCAGAGGCTGGACCGGTCCGGGCACGACGCCCATCGGATACGATACGAAGGGGGTGTATACGATCCATACGCCGCTTTCCGACATGCGGGGCCGCTACAGCACCGTGTACCTTCGCGGCACGTTCCAGATCGCGACCGCGGCCCAGATGCCGGCCTCGCTTCGCCTGCGCCTGTTCGTCGACGACGGCTGCATCGTCTGGATCAACGGCTGGGAGGTCGGGCGATGGCACGTCTCCGCCGGCCCGTTGCCCTACACCGGACTGGCGACCAACCACGACGGCGCCTGGGAGCAGGCGACCCTGGCCAGCCCTTCCAGCTATCTGAACGTGGGCACGAACGTCATCGCGGTGCAGGTGCTCAACACCAGCATCACGAGCAGCGACCTGGCCTTCGATCTGGAACTCTGGGGCTCAGGCTCAGCAGGCGGCTTCGACCGCGGCGCGATGGCCACGCCCGGCGCCGCCAACAGCGTCTACGCCGGCAATGCGCCCCCGCAGATCCGGCAGGTTTCGCACACGCCAGCGCAGCCGCTGTCCTACGAGCCCATCGTGGTCACCGCGAAGGTCACAGACCCGCAGGGCGTGGCCCGGGTCAGCCTGTCCTACCAGATCGTCCTGCCGGGGCAGTACATTCCCGCCTGGCTGCCGGTCCCGCTGGCCCAACTGAAGGCCGACGCCGACACGCCCAGGCAGCAGAATCCGGACTTCGTCGATCCAGCCAACTGGACGACCGTTGCGATGACTGATGACGGCGCCGGCTCAGTCTTCACCGCGGTCATCCCAGGCCAGGCCAATCGCACCCTGGTCCGCTACCGGATCACCGCAACAGATGCGGCGGGGGAGCCCCTGTCCATCACGGTGCCGTACAGCGACGACGCGTCTGCGAACTTCGCCTGCTGGGTCTACGACGGCGTGCCGCCCTACGTGGCGACGACCTCCGTCCTGGGATCGCCGCACGTCTACACGCCGGACGTTCTCCAGACCCTCCCGGTCTACACTCTCATCACGCGGGCCGAGGATCTTGCCCAGTGTTACGCCTACAGGGGCAGCGACCAACTGCTCGTCGGCAACGCCGACCCCTCGCGAAAAGCCTTCAACTGGGAGGGGGCCTTCGTGTACGACGGCAAGGTCTACGACCACATCAATTACCGCCTTCGCGGCGCCAACGGCCGCTACCACCTGGCCGGGAAGAGGAGCATGAAGATCCGCTTCAACCGCGCCGCGGATTTCCAGGCAAAGGACCGGTTCGGCCGGCCCTATCCCCAGGGCTGGCACGATCTGAACGTCAGCAAGATGTTCGACAACCGGACCCAGGACTACGGCCAGGGCAATTTCGGCCTGACGGAGGCTGCCAACTCCGTCCTCTGGAATCTCGTGGGAGTCCCCACCTGGGACACCTACTGGTTCCACTTCCGCGTCGTCGACGGCGAAGAGGAGGGCCCCGACCAGTATCACGGCGACTTCTGGGGCCTGTTCCTCGCGATGGAGGACTACGACGGGCGGTTCATGGACCGTCAGGGCATGCCGGACGGGAACCTGTATAAATTCTCGTCGGGCAGCAGCGACGTCGAAGCCCAGCGTCATCAGGGTCGCGACGCGGTCAACGACACCTCGGACTGCGCCCACCTCGTCAGCCAACTGACCTCGGGCAAGAGCGAGGATGCCCTGCGTCAACTGGTCAACTATGAGGAGTATTTCCGATACCTGGCGATGTGCGAGGCGGTTCGCCAGTACGACAACGACTACGCCGGAGAGAAGAGGAACATCGCCTGGTTCTTCGAGCCGGACCCCACAGGACAGAACCTCTATGGCTGGCTCTGGCTGCTGCCCTACGACACCGACCTGACGTGGGGACCCAACTGGAATGACGGTCCCCAGCAGCCCTGGAAGGTCCTGGAGCCCGGCGGCAACGACGGCAAGGCCCACACCGACAACCCCGGCGGCATGACCGCCATGAAGATGGAGTTCCGCAACTACCTCCGCGAGTTTCGCGATCTGCTGTGGAATCCGGAGACGATCGATCCGCTCCTGGAGGACCTGGCCGCGACCATCCGCGACTTCGCCCCTGCGGACCAGGATCGATGGACCCGTCTGCCGTCTTCGGCCTACAGCAGCGACACCGCGGGCAAGCACGTGACCGGCCACTTCAGTTCCGGCACCTTCACCTGGTCCCTGGACGACAAGGTCGAGGACATGAAGCTGTTCGCCTTCATCGGCAATCACACATGGTCCAGCGGCAACATCAGCGGATACGTCCCCGCGGGCGGGCGGGCCGCGGTGCTCGACCAGATGGCGGGATTCGAGGGCGACGCCGCCGCGGTCCCGTACACGCCGACGGTTTCCTACGCGGGCCCCGACGGCTATCCGCTCGATGCCCTGACGTTCGAGGCTGGTCCCTTCACTGACCCGCAGGGCTCGAGCACCTTCGCTGCGATGCAATGGCGAATCGCCGAGTTCACCGATGTTCGTAGTCTCGACTACGACCCTGCGACTCGCAAATACGAGATCCAGGCCCTCTGGCAGAGCGACGAGATCTCGCCGTACCAGGCGACGGCGACGATCCCGCCGACGGGTCTCCAGGCAGGCCAACTGTATCGCGTCCGCGTCCGCATGAAGGACACCACCGGCCGCTGGAGCCACTGGTCGCAGCCCGTCGAGTTCACCGCCGGACCGTCCCTGGCCTCGGACCCGTGAGCACACGCTCAACCGCATCTACAGATCGAAACCGCGACGGCCCATTACCCTCCGGCGTCGGACTTCGTGCCTCTGATGTCGTCGATGAAGATCAATCCCGTGCCGCCTGGGGTCGGGTTGTCCCGGTTGCCCAGGCCGATGTGCATCGCCTTGACGGAGGCCGGATTCACGCCGGCAAACTGGCTAAAGGGGATCGTCCACTCGATCCACTCGATTCCCTGGATGACCGTCGCATCCGCATAGCCCACAACCGCGACGTGGCCTGCGGCGTCTTCCAGTGCGACGTACAGCGGCACCGCGACATTCCCCTCGCTGCCTCGGACGTAGAGCGTGAGCGTGTCCACGTCGTGGAGCGTCCAGTCCTGCGCGGCCTTCCAGGTCCGGTTCGTCTCCGCATAATACGGCTTCTTGCTGTTCTGGTATCTCAGCGGCATCGACTGGAAGCCGCCGTGGACTACGACGGTCTCGCCAAATGTGCCGGCGGTGGAGGTCTCGTAGCCGACGTACGAGGTGGTGCCGTTTTCCAGGCCGTCGATCCAGGTCTGGAAGATGCATGTGCCCTCGTCCTCCTTGTCGTTGTAGCCCTCGAAGTCCTCCATCACGAGGAAGTCGGCGGTGGTGAAGGACCAGACGCACCCCGTCCACGGGCTGTTCGGATCGGCGTCGTTGACCTCATCCACGCGCCAGTAATACGTGGTATTCCATTCGAGCGGGCCAGGCTCGTAGCTCTCGGAACCGAGATCTGTACTGCCTTGGTACTCGGGCGAGCTGGTATTGGCGTCTCGCACCGCGTTCGCATCGGCGCCGAAATAGACGTCATGCGAAGCCGCCGCGACTCCAGCCGACCAGCCAAGCACCGGCGCCTGCGCCACATCCACCGCGCCGTTGCGCGGGTCGGGGGCATTGGCAGTTCTTGCGTCGATGATCTCGATGACCCTGCCGAGCCCGGCGCTCAGGAGCATCCTGCTCCCGCCATCCACCACGTCGAATCCCCAGTTCGGATTGGTGTCTTCAGCCAGTGCATCGAGCGTTTCCTTCGTGTATCTGACACAGAGATTGTCCAGCGTGGTCGCATTGGTCATGCTGTAGACGTAGACGCCGTTGTGGGTCGTGTGGACGTACAGGAATCCGTCCACCTCTTTGACGGTCCAGAGTCCCCAACTGCCGTCGCCGGTCACGTTGAGGGTTCCCAACGGGTAGGAAACACCGGTGGCGAGGTTGATCGCCCACAAGCCCGCGGCATTCACGCCGGAGTCGCCGTAATAGGCGTAGCCGCTGTAGACATCGCCCACGCGGACGTTGCGGATGCGCGTCGTTGCCCCGGTCGCCACATAGCCGTTGCCATTCCATCTCGTGTTGGCGGCGACCTGGAACGGCTCGGCAGTGACGTCCGTCAGGTAGAGATTGGTCCTGAGCCCGCTCTTGTAGCTGTTGTGAATGATCGTGTCGCTATCCACCCAGTCGAAGGAACTGGGCGTGACGGCCAGACTCGTCGCGAAGACCCGCGTGTCCACATCCAGGTTGGGGTCGATCCTGGAGAAGTAGTCGTTGCTGGCGCCGCCGGCGAGCAGCACGTACTCCGCGGCCGGGAATGCGCCGGCCATACGAACCTCGCCGCCTTCGCCAATACTGGCCAGGGCCTCATAGCCGGCCGAGCCCGCCGGATAGCAGCCTACCGCACGATGGGGCGTGTTGATCTGAACGACGTAGTCCCTTCCAGCGAACGAACGCGGGTTGTACATGGAGTTCTTGACGAGAAGGTCCTTGCCCACGTCAATGACCGTGCCCACCTTGAGCGACCCGCTGGGCAAGGGCGCACCTGATGCCTGCCTTGCGATTGCGAATGTCAGAAGCAGAACGAGAGGAGTCGAGACAAACAGTTTCCTGGACATCGTAATCCTCCTTCCCAAAGAGTTGAACCGGCATTCCCCCTTTGACTTCACAGCCTGTACTCCTGCACGGCACACACACCATGGTACCACGCACTACGTCCCATTTCAACCGCTATGTGGAATACATGGACACGCCGGGTGCATGAGCACCCTTGTTGCCTCCCGTAGAGTAACAAGGCTATGCACCCGGGCATGCCGCGGGATTCACTTGTCCTGTGGGCCCGAGAGAAGCGGGCGGGCGAGGACCATGTTACGCTGGAGGCAGGGCTCCGGCACATTCAATGAGCCGGAGCACGCCTCCACGGCGGCTTTGCAGCCGCCCTGGCTATTCCAGCTCCAGCACGACGATCGACTTGGCGGGCACCTTGGCGGTGAAGCCGATGTCCGTGACCTTCGCATCGGTGAACGCGGCGGGCTCGACGACGGTCGGCTTCTCGAATGTGTTGTGCGAGTTGATCTCGGCGGCGGTGAGGACCTGCCCGCTGATCTGCTTCAACGCGGCGCCCTGGACCTTCGCCGTGACCTCGACCGCGTTGTGCGGATCGATATTCACGAGGGACACGTGGATCTTGCCCGACCGATCGCGGGACGCGGACACGTTCATCGCGGGGACTTTGTCGCCCTCGAACGCATACTCCGGCCCGGCCAGTTCCGTCGGCAGCAGCGTCGCATCGTGATGCGCCGTGTAGAGGTAGTACACCCAGTACGTCGGCGTCAGGAGCATCTTCGGGCCGTCCGTCAGGACCATCGCCTGCAGGACGTTGACGGTCTGGGCGATGTTGGACATGCGGACGCGGCTGCAGTGGTTGTTGAAGATGTTCAGCGTCAGCCCGGCGACCATCGCGTCGCGCAGCGAGTTCTGCTGGTAAAGGAATCCCGGATTCGTCCCGGGCTCGACCGCGTGCCAGGCGCCCCACTCGTCGAAGATGATCGCGACCCGCCTGTCCGGGTCGTACTTGTCCATGATCTTCTCATGGCCGCTCAGGATCTCCTCGATCCGCAGCGCGCCGCGCAGGTTCCAGAACCAGTCGATCTCGGTGAACTGGGTGGCGGATCGGCTGCGTCGGCCGGTGCCGCAGTAGTAGTGGGGGGCCAGACCGTGCATCATGGGCCGTCGGCCACCGAGCTGGCTCATCAGGACCTCGGTCCAGTCGTAGTTGGCGCCGTTGGGCCCGCAGGCGATCTTGAAGATGCGATTGCCGCTGAAGCTCTTCACGTAGGTCTGGTAGCGACGGTACTGATCCGCGTAATACTCGGGGCGCATGCTGCCGCCGCAACCCCAGTTCTCGTTGCCGACGCCGAAGTAGGTCAGCTTCCACGGCTGCTCTCGCCCGTTCTTGCGGCGGAGGTCCGCCATCGGGCTCTTGCCGTCGAAGGTGATGTACTCGACCCAGTCGGCCATCTCCTCGATGGTCCCGCTGCCGAGGTTGCCGCAGATGTAGGGCTCGCAGCCCAGTTGCTCGCACAGATCGAGGAACTCGTGCGTGCCGAAATGGTTGTTCTCGGTGACGCCGCCCCAGTGGGTGTTGACCATGCTGGGGCGCTGCTCGCGGGGCCCGACGCCGTCCTTCCAATGGTACTCGTCGGCGAAGCAGCCGCCGGGCCAGCGGAGCACCGGGATCTTGATCTGGCGGAGGGCCCCGACCACGTCCTTGCGGATGCCTCGCGTGTTGGGAATGTCATTGTCTTCGCCGACCCAGATGCCGCC
Organism: Phycisphaerae bacterium; assembly: GCA_017993835.1. Lineage (GTDB taxonomy): Bacteria > Planctomycetota > Phycisphaerae > Sedimentisphaerales > Anaerobacaceae > PLanc-01. The sequence goes on along the minus strand of JAGOLX010000029.1, from coordinate 22,800 downwards.
GTAGATGCAGTGGCCCAGGTGCTCGGCGAAGTGCCCGTAGATGTTGCGATTGATGGTCTCCTTGCCCTGGTCGGCCTGGATGGTGAGCTGCGCCGTCTTGCCCTCCTGTGCCGCCAGCACGGTGGACAGGGTCAATGCCGCCACGAGGGCCGTCACGATGATTTGCGTTCGCGTCGTTGCTGTCATACGAAGCTCCTGATTGTATTGGGTTGTCCACATCCCGAGATCGGACTGCTGAACGCCAATCATAGCTTTCCGAACCGTGCCGTCCACGCCCAAATTGCACGAGTTCGCAAAGTGGTGCAAGCTCAGATCGTTGCCGTCGTCGCGGTGGGTGCATGCCCGCATCGGTACGCGTGCAATCGGGGTCATGAAGAGCCGCAAGAAGGAAGGGGAATTGAGCCGAAAGAGACGAAAGAATGCGAAAAATGAAGACAAGGAGGCGGCGGGGTAGCCCTTTTTCGTTTCTTGCGGCTGTTGCTCTTTGGGTTGCGGCCGAAGGCCGCGCTAGGGAAGCAGGGATCCAGGAGCCGTGGGTCCCGGCGTGACCGGGGGAGTGGATTCCCGCTCCGCGGGAATGACAGCCCACAGCCCCCGTGGGCCTCCATGACAAGTTGCTGCGACGCTGCGCCCCATAGCGATGCAGTCGTGACGCCTTGGAGTCTGGGCCTACAACAAAGATGCAGCACGGACTCGAGATCGAATCCGTGCTGCATTTCGTTTCCGAACGCAGATGCGTTTGAACCGCTATGAGATCGATCCTACCGTCCGGATCGATCCCGCCGCAGGGGCGCCGTTCTCATCACGAACCCAGTTGCTGCACCTCCCCGAGCGTAATGGGGCGGTCGTAGATGCGGAAATCGTCAATGTCGCCGTTGCAGTCCTCGTTGCCGCTGTGGCCACCGCCGAGGAAGACAGTGCTGCCCGGATCCACCCATTCCGACGTGTTGGTGGCGGCCGGCGCGCCGTTGATGTACAGCCGTTGATCGACTGCGTTGGGATTGACCGTGTCGCGACGCCAGGTCATCACGATGTGATACCACGTATCCACCGCCATGTAGTAGCCGCGGACGAAGCCGGTCTGAATCCGGCCGGCGAATTCGCCGGTGCCGTAGATCCACATCTCCCAATCGTTGCCGTCGCCGCTGTTGTCGAGAATGCTGTTGTAGTTGTACAGCATGGCCGGCTTGAACCACAGCGAGACGGAGCCGTTGTCGGTGTAGACATAGTCGATCGCGACCACGTCGTTGTCCGTGTTGTCCTGGGTCCCGGCCAATCGCAAGGCCAGTCCGTCGATCCCCTCGACGTATTCATGCGTGCCGACGGCGCCGTCGATCAGTGTGGTGGTGTGCCCGCCGGCGATGTCCTCCACCGTGCCGTCGAGCGGCAGGTGAACGACCAGGCCCGTGTACCCAAAGGGGAGCACTTCCACGGTGACTTCATCGACGCCCTCGGCCTGCCCATCGCTGGTCGTGAGCGAGAAGATGTACACGCCGGGGGCGGTGAAGGTCGCGGTCGTCTCCATGGCCGTCGCGTTCTCGATGGTCACGGCATTCGGGCCGGAGACCATCTGCCAGAGCTGAGTCATCAGCCCGACGGGGCTGCCGTCGGCGTCCTCGACGCTGCCGGTCAGCATGGCCACAGCGGCGCCCGTTTCGGTGAGCGACACCGCCTGATCCACACCCGCGTTGGCAACGGGCGGCTGGTTCTCTGGATAGACCAGGCCGAGAACCTGCGACAAAGAGAGCACCTTGTCGTAGATCCTCACTTCGTCGAACGTGCTGTTGCAGGCGTTGTTCTCCACGTGGCCGCCGCCCAGGAAGAACGTCGCGCCCGGATTGATCCAGGTCCCGGTGACTTGCTCTTTCAGGACGCCGTTGACGTACAGTTGCGTGGTGACCTTGGCGCCGTCGCGGGCCCAGGTGGCCGCGAAATGCCACCACTTGTCCTGTCCGTTGCCGTCCGGGGCCAGGCTGTTCAGATTGGCGGTGACTGCGGTGTCGGCTTCGACGCGGAACCGGGCTCGCGAGTCGCCGTAGATCCACATTTCCCAGTCGTTGCCATTTCCGGAGTTGTCGAAGACGGAGTGGTAGTTGTAGAAGTTGATCGGCTTGGCCCACAGGGCGACCGTGCCGCTGTCGGGCATGACCAGATCCAGGGCCACCCAGTCGCCGGCCGCGGTCGGACCGTTGCTCAGGAGGTTGAGGCCCTGGCCGACCTTGCCCGTCGCGTATTCGGAAACCCCGTCGTTGGTGTCGACGATCATGCCGTGGTTTCTGTTGCCGGAGACGTCGTTGACGGACGCACCGTTCCATGCCTCCTCGAAATCCCAGTACGCAAGCAGGCCGTCGTAGTTGTGGACCCAGACGCTGACCATCACCCGATCGGTCGTCACGTATTCGCCGTCGTCGGCCGACAGCTCGAACGTGTATTGGCCGGGAGCGGTGAAGGTCACCGTGGTGGTCGGACTGTCCGCCGATTCGATGGCAACCTGATTGGGGCCCGCGATCATCTGCCACGCGACGGCCACGTCTTCATCGTCGTCGGTGACGATCCCCTCGAGGTTGAAGACGGCGGTCGAGGTCTCGTCGAGCTCGACGCTCCGATCCGCGCCGGCGTTGACCTCCGGGGCGGCCGTCTCCTTGAAGACGCTCTCTCCTGCACGGCCCAGGGTCAGGACGTTGTTGGCGCTGAGCGGGACACCCCAGATGGCTACGGTCGATACGTTGATGGGGGCGTCATCGCCGTCCTGATTGTTCCCGGCGCAGAACAGCAGGAGGGCCTCGGCCAGGCTGAATCGGTCGTCAACCGCCTGCGGAGTCCCCTTGAAGATCTCCACGCCATCGAAATAGACATCGTATCGCACGCCGTTCTCGACGACGACGACCATGCGATACCAGGTGTCCGGCTGGGTCTTGAGACCGTGTGCGTCGGTATAGCCGACCGCGGCGATCCCCACTGCACCGGATGAGTTCATGGTCCAGTCCGAGTCGTCGGCGTTCGTCGGATCGGTCTGGAACAGATCGTTGTACCCGTTGGGCGGGTCGGTCAGACTGCTGGCCGGGTAGCTGAAGTCGATGAGCAGGGTCCACTGATTGACCTTGGCGCCGCCGCCGTTCGGAGCGATTCCATGCGTGCACACGTAGTAGCTGCCTTCGCCGATCCGAATGGCGCCGTCCGCTTCGTTTACGCCCGCGATCCCCTCCGCGGAGCCGACGAGCTCCAGCGGTGCGCCCGCGGTCGCGGCACTGTAGTCCGGCGCGTTGAATTCCCATGCCCCGTTCGGTTCGGGGACCCCCGCCCACAAGGGAGACGCCAGGACAGACATACAGAACAACAACACTAGCTTTTTCATCTCTTTCTCCTTCCTCGTTCACAACACGATGACAGGCGTTCAGATCTACCCATCGGTCACGGGCGCCTTCTTCCAGCCATCCGGGGCGCTATACCGCCAGGAATCCTTCCGGTGTACGGTCTGAACCTGGCCGTCCAGAAAGACCGCATTGACCACGCCGTCCTCCAGGTCCGACTGCCGGGCCAGGTGAAATGTGCCGAAGCTGTCCCACACCTCGTAGACACACATCGCGGTGTCGTTGAAGGCGTAGATGTTGTAGGGCTTGGTGATCCAGAGGTTCTCCTCGCCGAAGAAGAAAACCTCCGAATGGCGCTTCATGGAGGTCAGCTTCTTGTCGCTCAGGTAGGAATTCATGGAGTAATTGTAGTTCGTCTTGATGGGCACGTTCGCGACGTGCTCGGGGTGAGACGGGCCGAATTCCTTCGCGATCGGGGCAAAGCCCGGACAGATGTGGATTCCTTTGCCTTTCAGATAGGGCCACATGGGTCCCGCGTACTCAGGGTGGTGCACGAGGTCCCAGTCGGGATTGTGCCAGCGGCAGTACCGATGGGGCTCGTTGGGGTACGTCCGGCTATTGTAGAAGCTCGTCCAGGCGTTCGGCATCCGGTCGTCGTTGTCGTCCGCGTACATGAAGGCCATCAGGCCGTAGGACTTCATGTTGGCTTTGCAGCCGACGAATTTCGCCTGCTTTCTGGTGCGACTCAACGCCGGCATCAGGATGGACATCAAGATCGCGATCACGGCAATCACAACCAGGAGTTCGATCAGGGTGAAACCCTTGTTTCTCTGACAGTCAGTTGCCATGCTCTGCAATTCCTCCTGTGAAGCCAGCCGGTCAAGCACATCTCCCCTCCGACCCATATCCTCGAATGGCCATGGGCATCGCCCTGAGCCCCCCGCGGGGCGATGGCAGGCCAAACGATCCGTCTGCTATTATGATCCGATCTCGGCGGACTGTAAAGAGAAAAAGGCAGATCTCGGCGACGAATCCAGACGCCTTTGCCGCTGGCATTCGTGTCGGCGAGGCCCTACAATACGACGATCCGTACGGGGCGAATCCTCGCACCGCTGGAGTCGGAAAGGGGCTCTCATGAATGGCGTCGCAAACCGTGTGTTCCCTGCTTGGGGCCGAAGGCTGTGTCTTGGGATCGTGCTGGCGAGCTGCTGCTTGCTCCGTGCGGCGGCGCCCGCAACGGCGGGGGAGTTGCCCCAGGTGAAAGTGACGGACATCCGCCTGGCGTTTCACAATGGTGAGCACAACGCCTTCACCGACCTCGTTCGATTCAGGGACAGGTTCTACCTCACGTTCCGCAGTTGTCCCGACGGGCACATGGTGCATCCCACTTCGTCGATCCTCATCCTCGCCAGCGACGACGCCCAACAGTGGCGGCAGGTACACCGCTTCAGCGTGCCCAAGCGCGACACGCGGGACCCGCATTTCCTGGTCTTCCAGGACAAGCTCTTCGTCTACACCGGCACCTGGTACTGCGGCGACACATCGCCCAAGTACGAGGACTGCGATCTGAACGAGCACCTGGGCTACGCCGCGTGGTCCCCCGACGGCGTCCAATGGAACAGTCCCATCCTGCTCGAAGGGACATTCGGCCACTACATCTGGCGGGCCAATACCTTCGACGGAAAGGCCTACCTCTGCGGCCGGCGAAAGAAGGACTTCGCGGTCGGGCCGCGAGGGGAAGGGCCGACGGTCGAATCGGCCATGCTCGAGAGCGACGACGGCCTGATCTGGCGGACCCGCGCCCTGTTCCAGGAAGTCAATGGCGACGAGACCGCGTTCCAGTTCGAACCTGACGGCGGCATCGTCGCCATCGGGCGACGAGGCAGGGGCAACGCCCAACTGCTCCGATCCGAGAAGCCCTACGCGCAGTGGGAACGCAAGGACCTCGACCGGTCGGTCGGTGGGCCGCTGCTGACGCGCTGGGCCGGCCGCTACGTCGTCGGCGGGCGCAAGACAATGGGCGACCAGGGACCGAAGACCTCGCTCTGCTGGCTCGCGGACGATCAACTGCACGAGTTCGCCGAGCTTCCCAGCGCGGGCGACAACTCCTATCCGGGCTTCGTCGAGATCAGTCCGAGCCGGGCCCTCGTGTCGTGGTACTCTTCGCACGAGAGGGACACCGACGGCAAGACCATGACCGCGATCTACCTGGCCCATCTCGAAATCGTGGAGTGACCGCCTCCTCGCCCATCGGACCCGCCAGTCCTCCCGATCAGTGGGCCAGGATGGCGACATAGGCGGGCTTGTAGTGACGCCGCAAGGCGTTGTCTTCCGTATTATTGAGGATATGCCCCTTCGCCAGGCTCAGGGCAGGCTCTCACGGGCCCACTACGAACGACTTTCGTGTGTTCACATACGATTGCCCTGTGCGCGGTCGCATCCCCTTGATGTCCATGACGCGCGAGGATAGCATGGGCGCACAGCAGGTCTCGATCCGAGGACCTGCAATGCACACAGGTCCAAGGAGCCGACATCATGGCACAGAGCTGTAGCCAATGCACGACTCGCCCCAGCCGGCGGGATTTTCTTCGCACGGCCTGTTGTGTCCCCGTGGCTCTCCTGGGACTCGGCGTCGCAGGCCGGCTCTGTCGAGCCGCCGAGAGGAGTCGGACGGCGAAACGGAACATCGTCTTCATCCTCAGCGACGACCACCGGTATGACTTCATGAGGTTCATGGACCGGGCGCCTGCCTTCCTGGAGACGCCTGCCATGGATCGCATGGCGAGCCAGGGCGCGCATCTGGTCAATGCGTTCGTCAGCACGTCGTTGTGTTCGCCGAGCCGGGCTTCGATCCTTACCGGGCAGTACATGCACCACCATCACATCGTGGACAATCAGCGTCCGGAGCCCGAAGGAACGGTCTTCTTCCCGCAGTATCTCCAGGAGGCCGGCTATCAAACCGCCTTCATCGGCAAATGGCACATGGGACACGAACAAGACGACCCTCGGCCCGGTTTCGACCACTGGAGCAGCTTCAAAGGGCAGGGCGTCTACTTTGACCCGCTGCTCAACGTCAACGGAGCACGCGAGCGGATCCCGGGTTACACGACGGACATCCTGACCGATCAGGCGCTGGAGTGGCTCAAGTCGGGGCGGGACCCTGGGCGGCCGTTCTTCCTGTACCTCTCGCACAAGGCGGTTCACTATCCGTTCCAGCCCGCGGAACGCCACGCGGGCCGTTACGTACAGGCGGAAGTGAAACGTCCTCCGACCATGGCCAACACCGACGAGAACTACCTGACGCAGCCGCACTGGGTCCGCGAGCGGCGTTACAGCATCCACGGCGTCGACCACATGGAGACCGGACCCTACGACGACGACCCGGTCCCCTCGTTCGACGACCTCTATCGTCAGTACTGCGAGACGGTACACGGACTCGACGAGAACATCGGGCGCGTATTGGACTATCTGGACGAGTCCGGACTAAGCCGGTCCACGCTCGTGATCTACATGGGCGACAACGGTTTCGCGCTGGGCGAGCACGGCTTCTACGACAAGCGCGACGCCTTCGAGGAATCCGTGCGCGTGCCCATGCTGGCCTACGCGCCCGGATTGATCCCGCCCGGCACGAGAGTCACGCAGATGGTGCAGAACATCGACGTTGCCCCGACGCTGCTGGACGTCGCCGGCCTCCGCGTGCCGAAGTCGGCGAAGATGGACGGGCTGTCGTTCCTGCCCCTGCTGCGAGGGGACGCGATTCCCTGGCGCGACCATATCCTCTATGAGTATCATTGGGAGTGGAACTTCCCTGCGACGCCGACCGTATTCGCCATTCGCACGGAGCGATACAAGTACGTCTTCTATCACGGCGTGTGGGACTATGACGGGTTCTACGATCTCCAGACTGATCCACACGAGCGGCACAACCTGATCACGGTTCCGCACTTCCAGGAGCGGATCGATGCAATGAGGACGCAGCTCTTCGACGAACTCGAGCACGGCGGCGGGTTGGACCTCCGCGTGCAGCGTCCCTTGGGCGAGCGCCTCGATCAGAGGAAGAACAAGCGGTAGAGCCCGCGAAGCACGGGGCGCGACCACGGAGACGCCGTCATTCGAGCGATCTCGGTTCCGATGTGAACACGTTGTCCCTGGATCGTTGTCCCGGCAGAACGGCTGGGGCGTCACACTCCTCTGGAAATAGACGGACGGACAACGGAGCAAAACGCGCCAAGTCGTGTACTGGACAAGACTTGTGTGCGACGTGGCGAAGCGGCACCATTTCCATCCTCTTCGGGTGGGCCAAAGGCCCATGAACGGCTCCTCTGGAAATAGACGGACGGACAACGGAGCAAAACGCGCCAAGTCGTGTACTGGACAAGACTTGTGTGCGACGTGGCGAAGCGGCACCATTTCCATCCCCTTCGGGTGGGCCAAAGGCCCATGAACGGCTTCGCGGGAATGACAAGACGGGAGGCGGGGATGACACGGCGCAAGGCGGGAATGACAATCCGGGGGCTCCGCGAACCCCTGCTGCACGCCTGCAACTACGGTCTTACGCTCGATGTTCTGCTCTTCTGGGAGTGGTTCTTGTGCATCGGGCCTCACGCGGATAGCATGGCCTTGGCCGAGGGGTCGTGGACGGCATTCCATCCGAGACATCGAGTCTCGCTCGGATGGGATGTGGTTCCGTGACCCCTCGCTCGAAGAACAAGACGTGTGGCCAAACGGCGAGTCGGGGTTGCGATGGGACGGCAGGTTCAAGCCAAATGTCTGGATTGCGGGTGCGCCTTCACGGTCAGCGAGGGCGGCGGATTCTCCTTTCACCTCCTGCGATGCGACCGCTGCGGCGGGGCGAAGGCCGTCGGCTTCGCCGAACTGGGCGAACTCCACGTCCGCTACGTAAAGGGGCTGTCGGGGCCGTACTGCCTGGCGAGCGAGGAACGCGACCGGGAGATCCAGGAACATGCCCCGGTCGAGCCGATCTCGCAGGACGAGTACCACAAGGGAGTCGAGACCCTCGCGGGAAGGTGCGAGTGCGGCGGGCGGTACGCCTTCGACTCGCCCGTCCGGTGCCCCCAGTGCCGCTCGACACGGATCGAGCAGGGCGGGACGATCATCATGTACGACTGAGCGAATGGAGACGCAGATGCAGTATTCGGTTGGCAACGTGGGGCGCGTGGTGGTGGCGAGGCTGTTCGAGGGCGAGGAGTTGCACGCCTGCATCGACCGGATCGCCCGCGAGGTGGGGATTCGCTGTGCGGCGGTCCTGGTCACGGGCGGATTCCGCGAGGCGGCCATCGTGGTCGGGCCCGAACGGGAGCAGCCGCAGATCGTGCCCCGGTTTCAGCCGTTCGCAGGGCCGGGCGAGGTCCTTGGCGTCGGCTCCCTCTACTGGGACGACGCCGGCCCAAGGCTGCACATGCACACCGCGATCGGCAAGGACGGCCAGAGCCTCGTCGGCTGTGCCCGCCGGGACTCGCGGACGTTCCTCATCCTGGAGGTGACGATCATCGAAATCACCGGGATCGAGGCCGCACGCCAATTTGACCCCGCCAGCGGCATGCACCTGCTGCACCTAGGGGCAGGGGGATAGGGCCTTCCTGCCGGGGATTCGTCGAAAGAACCATGATGAATATGGAGCTGTCCTACGATCCGACGCGGCGACACGCCTATGTTGAAGTTCATCACGGATAGGGAAATCTACGAAGAAGTGGTTTGTGGAGCCATTCCCAAGGCCAGGCGGCTGCTCTGGCTCGCCACCGCGGACCTCAAGGACCTGCACGTGCACAAGCAGGGCAGGATGGTCCCGTTCCTGGAGGTCCTGTCGAACCTCATCGGGAGGAACGTGGAAGTCCGCCTGCTCCATGCGAAGGAGCCCGGCCCGATCTTCCGCAGAGACTTCGACCGCTACCCGAACCTCGCGAAGGGCCTGGAGCGGATGCTCTGTCCCCGCGTGCACATCAAGTGCGCCGTCGTGGACGGCCGGTACGCCTACGCCGGCAGCGCGAATCTCACCGGCGCAGGCATCGGCGCCAAGAGCGTGAGCCGGCGCAACTTCGAGTCGGGCATCGTTACGGATGACCCCGCGATCGTGGGCGAGATCATGGAGCAGTTCGACGCGATCTGGCGCGGTTCCCATTGTCCGGCGTGCGACAGGAAGGAGTTCTGCGACGAGCACGCGGAGATCCTGCCCGGTCGGAAGCGACGAGCCGGCAGGAAGTCACGAGATTGATGGACCCACCGACAAGGCCTTCGTCGGAACGCTTCACCACAGAGGCGCCGACGGACACAAAGGCGAGACAGGAGGTTCTGCACGGAATCACGGGGAAATCGGCACGGTTCTGAGAGCCACGCAATGCACTCGTTTGTTCTCCATGTGTCTTCATTTGGGGGCGCTGCCCCCAAACCCCCGGCATTTGGCGCATTGGGCCAGCAGCATGAAGATGGAGGAAGAGACGGCAAGACAAGCTCCGTTCGAGCGACCGATTCTCCTGCCTTCATGCTGCTGGCCCAAAGCGGAAGATGCCCGCCGCAATGCGGCGGATTCCGGAGATGTCCGTTTCTTCCTTTCGACAGGCGTCCCCGCAATTTCGTGATGAACAAAGAAAAAGAGGACTGTTTGTTGTCCTGTTTTCCGGTTCACGGCAGCGTCGTGAGGAGCGACTTCATCGCTTGGGTTGTGGCGGATGGATAGTGTTCTGCGTCGCGCACGTGAAAGACAAAACGACGCGTGGCAGTCGGATCGGGTTCCCATTCGATTCCGCCGGGACCCATGCTCGTGATCCGGATGGGATCGAACGAGAAGACGGCATTCTCAGTTCCTGCGTCCCGTCCGGGCGTTGTCCCGTCGGGCGAGATCGTGCAGCCGATGGCGTGGAAGAAGCCCGCCGTACACCACATGTTCCGATCCTTCGCTCCCTGGTCGGCCAGCACGGCCTCATCCGGCTTGCCTTCGAGCACACCAAGCCAGTTGTGGTCCGTCTTGCCCGCGAACATGTGCGCGAAGTAGCTCTGCACCTTCCCCGACAAGTGCGGCAGGATGTCCGCCTGGCGGAACCGGTAGTACGTGCCGAACTCCGCGGGCCGGAATGAATCCGTGCGGTCCAGAGTCTCGAAGCAGGGCATCCAGTAGACCGGACAGGGCAGATCGAAGACCGCTTCGTATGCGAACCGGTCGAGCGTGACGTTGTACTCCGGCCGGGCATCGGGCGCCTTCTTCGGTGCCCCCGTTCCGGCGTTGAGATAGACGCCAGCGCATTTGGCGGCAAAGAGGTCCGGCGCCTTCCTGCCAGCGACCGCCACATCGCGACTGTTCCCGATGACGTGGATCACGACGGGCCGATCGGCGGCCCGCAAGATATCGAGGATCATGCGCACGCCCTGAAGATCCGCCACGGAGGCACTGGGCTGCGCATCATCTCGTGACTTCATGGGGTGAGGCGTCCCCACCGCGACAGGGACCGCCAGTCCCGTGATGCGATTCATCTGGGCGACTGCCGCAAGGTCGGGATTCCACTCGGGGTGGTTCGCCGGTGGGTAGTCGATCACGACGCCCTTGAGATCGACATCGCCGCGACGGGCCAGCGCGTAGACGCAGGCCAGATCCCAGTGGTCGTCCGGGTCGTTGTGGGGGCGGAACAGGTCCGTCACGTGGATGACGGGCACGCGGCCTTTCTCCTGGCCGCCACGCGCCGGCATCGCCGACAATCCCTGCGTCAGGACCAGCAGCAGGACCGGGAACCATCTTCTATAAAGACGCATGTTCTCCATTTCGCACCTCCAAGACCCCTGTAGGCGCCGTCCCGGCTGACTGACGTTTCACGCCGGGAGCGTCTACCCGACGCACCACCATAGCCCGGCCGACCGAAAAAGCAAGCTCCTGCTTCCTGGGGTTCACACGCCGCGCACGACGTTCCCCAGACTCACTTTTTCCTGGATTCTCGATGCCCCCCGGCGGTACAATCTGCCCTATCGTCGGTTGTCGGTTTTGCTGTCAGTCATTGGGGGTCCTTCGGCGGCCTGCACGACGCGGATACTGCCGAGAGCCCGAGTGAGGACACGCGGACGGTTCGCGGGGACTGCGCTCGGGCCCAATCGCGGTTGGCGCAAGTGGCTGTCGAGTGGATGGTGCATATTCCTGGAGCTGCGTGGGGGTGGACCTCAGACAGCTCGGGGAGAAGGAGAAGACCTTGGCAAAGAAGGGGAAGATACCTCAGAGCAAAGCGGCGCTCATGCGTCCGCTGAACGAGCGTCATGCGTTCCTGCTGATCGAGCAGAACAACGCCTGGATTACGAGTCCCAATCGTGAACTGGCCGAGACCTTCTGCTCGCTGATCACGCGCGGCGATCCTGTGACCGTCGTGAAGGCCGACAGGGTCATCGTCTGGGGGATCTACGCCGGAGAGCCTGAGGAGACCGGCACGGTCGTCCTCGATCGCAAACCGGACGGCCGCTTCAAGCTTGTGCCGCTGGACGTCGCGCCGAGCAGGCTGCTGAATCGCGTGGCGCACTTCGTTGGACGCCCCGGCAGTGTGACCTCCGAAGACGGGCCACACGGGCTCGTCCTCCGTGGCGAGCTCCGTCGTCCGGGCGAGCCCGTCGCCACGGAGGCGACGGCTCAAGAGCCGCAACCCGAGTCCGCGCCGGCCCCGGAAGCGCCGACAGGCGGATTCGAGAAGATTACCGGGGCCGATGCCATCGCCGCCATCGGCCAGAAGGTCACCATAGAGTCCCTCGAACGCGGCGTCAAAGTCCGCATCCGAGGCAAGCGGGCGGACTGTGAGAAGATCGCGAAGTCCATTCTCAAGGGCGGTCCGACGATGGCTTCGGAGCAGGGCGCGAAGTACATGATCGAAGGCAACCTCCAGCCGTCCTTTCTCAGGAAGGGAGCCAACCAGCAGGGTCCCGATGCCAACGGCGTGTATACCCGGGAGGACGGCTCGGAGCGCACCTTCACCGCATTCGGAGAGAACCTCACCGCCGTCCAGGCAACCTGCCTCAAGGGATGCAGGGAAGACACGATGTTCACGATCGTCGTCAACGACCGCTCGGCTGGCCAGTTCGTGATCAGCTCAGGCAGACGGCGCTCCGTGTGATTCCCTTCCTGCCCGGCGACTTCGGGGGGCGGGCGAAAGCGGGAATCCGGATCGTTGAACCACAGAGGACGCCGAGGGATGCAGAGGAAGGCAGGAGTGTTCAACGGGTGTTTTCAGACACGGATTTACGCCGATTCACACGGATGGACACGGATACGACTCTGTCATTCCCGCGGAAGCGGGAATCCAGATCCGTGAACCACAGAGAGGACGCCGAGGGACACAGAGAGAAAGAGGCGGGGGACGGGAGCCGGCGTCAGCGGTAGGGTGTGCTCTGCACACCGCTCTTTCTTCACAGCAGGAAGCAACGGATCAATCCGGATTCCGCCGTCCCCGGCGGGCCTTTTTCGCCTTCTGCCGGCAGCATGAAGGACGTGCCGTACACGCCTTTGAGCGGGCCTGCTCCCGTTGCTGTCCTCCGTACCATGCCATTGGCCCAACGCGGAAAATGCCCCCTGCACGACCGCCTCGGGTGTGCCGCCGAGGGGACTTTCCATACCCGCAAACCTGCATAAGCGCCACGACGATGCACGGTTTTTCCCTTTGCATGTCCTCTGTTGCGGCTCTACAATGAAACCGTGGCCGAGGAACGCATGTCCTGACGGCCATGCATGTTCGGAGGCGATCGAAGGAAGTTCGTGAGGGGAAACATGAACGCAGGGAAGTGGGCTGTAGATGGAGAAGATCATCGGCCAAGGACTGTCAGAGCAGCCCTATTTGCTTTCGTGATTCTCCCGTGGCTGGGGTGTGGTCTCGGCTGCAAATCGGACGGGTCAATGCAGCTTGCACCGCTCCGTAGCATTCTTCAAGGGCCGGTCAGACTGCGCATGGACCAAACGTCAGGCGGTTTGCCGCTGATTGAAGCGAGAGTGAACAGAGCCCCTCCGAGGTTGTTTGTTGTGGATACGGGGACGACTGACCTGATCCTCTCGCGTAAGCTTATTGGAGAGACCCAGCCATTGGCCCTCGCGACTACCTGCACTATGCACACGCCGACAGGCCCCAAGAACCTCGGTCCGGTTGCCCGGGTGGAGTCACTCCAGATAGGCTCGGCCTCCTTTCACGGCCTCAATGCGGGTGTGGTGGACCTGTCGAACCTTGAGGCGGGGATGGGCTGTGAGTTGGGCGGAGTCATCGGCATGGGGGTTTTCGCGGACTGCCAGGTTACTCTCGATTACCCGAGAAGCGAGCTTGTGCTTGAGCCGTTGAGCGATGCCGAATGGAGCGAGAAGTCGCGGGACGCCGCCGTGGTCCCCTTGAGGCTTTCCGATACGGGGGTGCCGTTCATTCCTTTGCGCATTCGCGGAGCCACCGTGTGGGCGATGCTCGATTCCGGATACGGCTCCGCATTCTGGCTGTCTCGTGATACAGTGAGCTCGCTGCATCTGGAGGAGGCGCCTATCCGCCTGCCTGGTTATCGTCCCACGTTTCTGGGGAATGTTTCAAGCTTTGCCTTTCGGGTGCCGGACTCGGTCTTCCTTGGTCCGTACGAATTCGTGGCCCCGATTGCCCTTACCAACTTCGGTTCATCTCGTACACCGGGCATAGGCCACGATGCTTTGAGACATTTTGCTGTTACGATCGATCTCCAGAAGAAACATGTCCGATTGGCCCGGCCTGACGCAACCCCGATCGACCCGCCCCCACCCGTTCGACATTGGGGGTTCTACTTTCGGATGGAGGACGATTTCGGGCGTATCACAGGACCTATCGAGGTCGCGAACTTGGACCGGCTGGGCTTGGAGGTCGATGATCGAGTGACCGCCGTGAATGGCCTTGCCATTTCCGAACTGTCCGTACCGGACCTGCAGCGTCTGGTGGATGCCCATGACATGCTCCTCCTGACCGTCATTCGTGGGGAGCGGGAAATGCTGGTCAGGGTACCCGTCACCATCCTGGTTCGGTGAGCAAGGAGCATCTGATCAAACCCTGCTATAATCTTCCCCGCCCGTGAATCCAGCGAGCTTTCGGTGTTCTGCTGTCTGCTGTTTTGCAGCGTGACATTCCTCTCGAAAAGGTCCAGGTCCCATCGTCGTGTTTCGCTCCTGCGAAGTTCGTTGGAGCAACGTATCGAGTCCGCCGGCCGTAGGCCGGCGGCTCTTTCGTGCAGTCATCCATCCGGACCTAGACCGCGGCCCCGACGGGACCGGACCCCATCCCGACTTCGTCGGGACCAGAACAACGTCAGTACCGCGTCCTGTTCACTCGTGTGTCGATCCCGCAGGATCGACGTGACAGCACTGGTGAATTGCCCCGTCAAGAGACATTCAACTCCATCTGACTCAGGCCGCGGGCGAAAGCGGGAATCCGGATCGTTGAACCACAGAGGACGCCGAGGGATGCAGAGGAAGGCAGGAGTGTTCAACGGGTGTTTTCAGACACGGATTTACGCCGATTCATACGGATGGACACGGATACGACTCTGTCATTCCCGCGGAAGCGGGAATCCGGATCATTGAACCGCAGAGGCCGCCGAGGGACACAGAGAGAAAGAGGCGGGGGACAGGAGCCGGCGTCAGCGTAGGGTGTGCTATGCACACCGTTCCTTCTTCACAGGAGGAAGCGACGGACCAATCCGGATTCCGCCGTTTGACGGCGGGCATTTTCCGCCTTTTACCAGCAGCATGAAAGACGTGCCGTGTACCGCCTTATGTATGCCTGCCCCCGTTGTTGTCTTCCGTACCATGCCATTGGCGCAGAGCGGAAAATGTCCTCTGCACGGCCGCTTCGGGCGTGCTGCCGACGGGCCTTTCCATGCCCGGAAATCTACACAAACACCACGACGATTCACGGTTTTCCCCTTTGCATGTCCTCCGTGGCGGCTCTACAATGAAACCGTGACCGAGGAACGAACGGGCCCTGCAAGACCCGAAGTACCCTCGGTCCAGAGACAGGAAGTGTTGGGAGAAGACATGAATCGCGGCAGGCGGAACCCTGTGTTCCTGGGTTTGTCAAGTTCTGGTGACGCCGTATCCATAAGGTCTTGAAGTGAGTAAGCTGTCCCCGGATATTGAGGATGCTACGAAATGCTTTCAGAGAACTGTGGTTCCTCAATGTAGGGCTTGACAGTGTATCCCTAGCGCGCCACAATCCACCTTGACTAGGCTGGCCTGAAATCGCCCAGCGAGAAATCCAGAGCTGTGCAAGAGAGCCGTGTGAGAATAGGGATATCTGGAATAGGTATCTGGCTTATCTATAGTCTCTATAGTGACGAAGGATGACAACAATGACATGGGCCCAGTTGCTGTGCGCTGTCCGTGGGCTTGATCGGAAGTTTCCCTGGTCGTTCGTCGGCGTCGTGTTTGCCGTTCTATTCGGCGTGATAACGATCTATGGGCAGTTCCTTGCTGATTCACATCCTCACCTGAAGTATGAGATACTGGCTAACGCGCCTGTGCTCGATGTGCGTGAGGATGTCAGCAAGCTCAGTGTACTCTTTGATGGTGTCGACATAAGGAAACAGAAGGAATCTCTGCGGGTAATGAACATTCGGATCATCAATGATTCAAAAAAGGATATCTTGAAAGGATACTACGATCCTAACGACCCGTTGGGCTTGAGCCTCTCTGCAGGCAAGATGATCAGGGCCGATCTTCTCGACGCCAGCAACTCCTACCTTGAGAAACAACTCACTCCTCGCCAATCCAGTGACAGTACATTGTCGTTTCCTGGCGTTGTTCTCGAAGCAGGTGAGTTCTTTACCATCAAAGTCCTTGTCCTGCATCCAGAGAGCACCAGTCCAGAGATCCGTCCACTCGGCAAGATTGCAGGCATCCGAAGCATACAGGTGAGCGAAGTCTACAGGCGGGAACCATCGC
Organism: Phycisphaerae bacterium; assembly: GCA_017993835.1. Classification (GTDB taxonomy): domain Bacteria; phylum Planctomycetota; class Phycisphaerae; order Sedimentisphaerales; family Anaerobacaceae; genus PLanc-01. Next base: position 6,576 of record JAGOLX010000029.1, on the reverse strand, counting down.
CCTCACTATTGCGACGTGCTTTTTCGGGAGACATTCTGACGCAGATCGTTAGATTGCTTTCATACGCAATCTTGGTTATTGCCACACTCATCTTGCTGTTGGCAATCGCAGTTGCGGATTTGGGGAGCAAGGTCACTAATCGGCGGGCTGCAAAGCAGAGGAAGAAACTTCTCGGCGAGTTCAAACAACAGACAAAGATGGAGGTCCTTCCGGAGGATGAACTCCTGCTGCATGACGTACTGTGTGGCAAGGACCCATATCAGGGGGAACGTCTTCTTCTGTCGCTGCTTTCATTCATGTCGGATCAGCAGAAGCTCGAGTCCAACTATGCGATGGCTATGCAGGAGGTCAAAGCCAAACAGGAGGCGGAGGCACGGTTGGAACGTTGGCGTGAAGAGCATCGTAATCAAGTGGAACCCGAGAACCCCAAACCTTCCCCTGCAGAGGAAGCTGCTGCTCTATTTCGCCTGTACATCCCCCACTATCTGAAAAGGGGGCTGATCCTGGAGACGGAGAAAGGGCCTGCTGTCAACAAGCGTATGAGGGAAGTACTGCGCGCATTCGTCAAGTTTCTCCACAAGAAGGGCCATTTTGAGAACTCAAGCGCCGCTGCAATATCTACTGAGCCCGACACAAGAAAGCCAGCAGGGAGTGTCGACAGCACCAACTGAAAGGGGGCAGGGTCAGCCAACATAGGGGAGCCGGGGTCAGCCCTTACGATAATCTTTAAGAGCCGCGGACGGGGAAGGTGGGGAGACCCCAGAGATCGCTCAGCTGCTTCGCCAGGCCGCGTTGAGGCGGGCGGTGGTGGATTTCAGCGTGCGGTCGAGTGGTCAGAGGGGAGGCTTTGCGGGCAGGGGTTGTGGGACTCGCCTCGATGTTCCCAATAGAAGGTATTCGGGCCAGACAGTTCGGGGTTTTTCGTTGTCGGGGTCTTGTCGGCGCGGTAGCATGATGAGTCATGATCTCCTCGAATCTCGAACAGGTTGTTCGGTCTGTGGCTGAGGACTTCGATGTCCAGGCTGTGTGGCTGTTTGGCTCGGCGGTCGATGATGAGGCGTCCGCCCGCGACATCGATCTGGCGGTGGAGGGGCTGCCGCCGGAACGGTTCTTCGATTTCTATGGCCGGCTGTACTTCGAGTTGCCCAAACCGGTCGATCTTGTCGACCTATCGCAGAATCCGCCTATCGCCGCGATCATCCGCGCCCGGGGAGTCCGCATCTATGAGCGCGGAAGCTGATTACCTGCGAGCTGAACGCGAGGGCATCCGTCGGACCCTGAATCTCGTCCAGGACCTGTTGGCCAAGCAGACTCGATCTCAGTTTGAGACCATCGCGTTGGGCAAGCTGCTCCAGGACGTATACTCGGGTCTGGAGCGTATCCTCCGTGCCTTGCTCGAGGAGAGGGGCGTTCGCATCGAGAAAGGCGAGAGATGGCATAAGGATCTTCTCTTGGCCGCTCGAAAGGAGTCATTTCTGAGCCCGAGCGAGTTTGAGGCGTTCCGTAAGCTGCTGCTGTTTCGTCATGTCGAGGTCCATGGCTATGGCTTCACGCTGGAAGATGAGCGGCTTGCTGCACTGGCCTGTTCTGTGATCGACATCTGCTATGATTTCCTGTCGCATTCTTCGTGAATCTCGTAGCGGCAGGGTGTTCTCTGGTTTGGCTCACCGGCGGTGCTGTGCCACGTTCGAGCCGGCGGGGATGGATGCGAGCGGGCGGTCGAGGGTCCAGTGGGGCAGGCGAGGTGAGCCGAAAGAAACGCAAAAAAACGCAGAAGGGCGATGAGGCGAGTTGGCTGGGCGTGCCTCCTTCCTTCGCCTTCTTTCGTTTCTTTCGGCTATAGCGGTCTTTCGAGGACGATCTCATAGTACTTGGCGTAGCCGTAGCCGCCGATGCCGGGGGCGAAGATCTGCACCAGTCGCCAGCCTTCCCTCGCGTGCTGATGGATCACGTCCTGGTAGGTCTCCCGGGCCTCCTTTCGGGCCCCCAGAATGCCCTCGCCCAGCCTGACGAACTTGTACTCGTATCGTTGGGTCATGTGTCTGCATCTCCTTGCTCTGGGGACGGGCGGGACGACCAGCGATATCGGTCGCCCGACCTTCACAGAGTAAGACGCACGAAGGGGTCCGTTTCATCAAGAGAGGGCGGCTCTGGCCACAGATGCACAGGATGCACACAGCCCGGGCTTCGGCCGGAACCAAGAGCGTTTATCGCTTTGCGGATACCAGCGGGGAGATGGGGTTCGTCCCACGCGGTTGCTCCCCGCTGGTATCCCTCATGCGACAAACGCACTCTTTCCGTCGATGACAAGGCTCCATCAGTTAACGACATGGGAGCGTCACCCTCAATTATCTGGAAACCGTTTTCAGTTGTCGTGAGTTAGTAACACGGATGGCTGTCGGCGGGCGCGTGGTTGAGCACAGTCCGGGAGTCCGCCGGTCGCGGGCACGCTTCGCGTGTCCCGGCAGGGGCTGCCGGGATAGGCTTCGTGCGGGTCCTGCCTTTCAAGCGAGCTTAAACGCCGGACCCTCCTCGCCTTTGGCTGACCGGCTCAGGCTCGATGTCGGTAGTGCCCTCGGCTCTATCCGTGGGATCGGACCGTGCCTAGGGGCAGTCGCGGCGGTGGGCCGGGGGGCAAAACGGCGGGAGGGCGGTCCAAACTCGCTCAACCCCGGGATCCCCTGGGGCAGACCGCCCTTGCAGGCCCGACTCTCGCAAGGCGGACGTCAGTGTGAGGCCCGTCGTGTCCTGTGCGAGGGTCGGCCGTTGGGTGTCTTTCATCTGTGCGCATCGGTGCGTATCTGTGGCAGATGGTCTCTTGTCCGGGGTCGCGACGGGGATTCCGATGTGTGGCCTTCGGGTGGATCGTGTACGCCAGGGTTGGCCCATCTGTCCTGCTGTAATCCCTTTCTGAAGATGCACTTACGGCAAATGGTGGCGTCTGCGTCAGAAATCGTGCGTGGGGTCGAACCTGGTCTTGGGGGGGCCGTAATACTAGTTACGACACATTTGTCAGAAAAATGCTAAAAGGTGCTTGACGGGGTGTCGATAGGGGGATAGAATGGCCCAAATCAGTGGACGAAGTGCTCATCACTTGTGAAAGGTAGACAAGTTTTGAAACACGTGCTGATAACCGAGAAACTGAAGCTTTGACTGCCGGTCGGCGTAGCCTGGATGAAGGTACCTGAACCGCTCGCAGTAAAAAGCAGCGGTTTTTTTGTTGCTCTCTTGAAATTGAATGTGTATAAACCGACTTTCGAACCAATTGAGGCACAACGGTTTGCGTCACAAGCCGAGGTTGGATCAAGGGCTCGTAGCTCAGTTGGCGAGAGCGCACGCCTGATAAGCGTGAGGTCGGTAGTTCGAATCTACCCGGGCCCAGTGCCTTTGGCCTGTCGGCCAAAGGAAATCCGAAATACGAAGCACGAAATACGAAAAGGTCGGCCACAGGCCGGCAGAGCATTTCGAGTTTCGACATTCGAGTTTCGGGTTTCCCGCGGAGCGGGTCCGGGGACGTAGCTCAATTGGGAGAGCGCTAGCTTTGCAAGCTAGAGGTTGCCGGTTCGATCCCGGTCGTCTCCACTGGCCCTCGTGACACGCGAGGGCCGGTTGTGAGAAGGTCAGGATCGGGGCGGCCGCCCCCGTCGGAAACGGCGGGACGAGGCTCTCCGGGCAGGCGAAAAAAATTTGCAGAAAATGCGAATTTGGCGCTTGCAAACAGAAAGGCCTGGTGTAGAATCCAGGACTTCCAGCGGCGAAGAGCCGCAAGGATCTTTGACAAGTTCAGATGCGGATGCGTTGGGAATGACGAATTCCCAACCAAGTTTTTCTTCTTCAAGGTTTTTCTGAAACCAAGTGGGAAAAACTACAATTCAATGAGCGCTTAGGCGAATTGATGAAAACCTGTTCAATCATAGATTGATATGGTCAAGTTACTAAGGGTGTATGGGGGATGTCTTGGCGTCGAGAGGCGAAGAAGGACGTGGCTGACTGCGATAAGCCCGGGGCAGGTGTCTAGCAACCGTTAATCCCGGGATTTCCGAATGGGGCAACCCACCGTCACTGGGCAACCAGATGGCGGTACCTGCGGCTGAATGCATAGGCCGTATGGAGCGAACGCAGGGAACTGAAACATCTCAGTACCTGTAGGAAAAGAAATCAACCGAGACTCCGCAAGTAGCGGCGAGCGAACGCGGAACAGCCCAAACCAGGGGGCTTGCTCCCTGGGGTTGCGGGCGTCAACATAGCAAGGTGCCGGTTAGTGGAACGATCTGGAAAGTTCGACCACAGAAGGTGATAGTCCTGTACGCGAAAACCGAATCCTTGTGTTGGCGTTCCAGAGTAGCACGGAGCTCGTGAAACTCTGTGTGAAGCTGGGGGGACCATCCTCCAAGGCTAAGTACTACTCGACGACCGATAGTGGAAAGTAGCGCGAGCGAACGATGAAAAGAACCCCTATTAGGGGAGTTAAAAGGACCTGAAACCATACACCTACAAGCGGTAGGAGCCCTATGATCCGCCTCGGCGGATAACGGGTGACTGCGTGCCTTTTGCATAATGAGCCGGCGAGTTGTTGTCTGTGGCAAGGTTAAGCACTTCAAGTGCGGAGCCGTAGCGAAAGCGAGTCTTAAAAGGGCGATTCAGTCGCAGGTAACACGACGCGAAGCCAAGTGATCTACCCATGGCCAGGTTGAAAGGGATGTAAAAATCCCTGGAGGACCGAACTCACTAACGTTGAAAAGTTAGGGGATGAGCTGTGGGGAGGAGTGAAAGTCTAATCAAACTTGGAGATATCTCGTTCTCTCCGAAATAGCTTTTGGGCTAGCCTCGAGTAATTGCTTTACGGGGGTAGAGCTACTGAATGGGGATAGGGGGCCACCAGCCTACCTACCTCAACCAAACTCCGAATACCGTAAAGTCTATCTCGGGAGTAAGACCGCGAGCTATAACGTCCGTGGTCAAGAGGGAAACAACCCTGATCGCCAGCTAAGGTCCCGAAGTTCTGCTAAGTTCTTAAGGAAGTTGAATTGCTGTGACAGCCAGGATGTTGGCTTAGAAGCAGCCACCATTTAAAAAGTGCGTAATAGCTTACTGGTCGAGCAGTTCGGCGCCGATAATGACCGGGAATAAGCAGAACACCGAAGCTGCGGATTTACAGACTGCTGCGGTGGTTTGTAAGTGGTAGGAGAGCGTTGCTATCCGCGTGGAAGCCATACGGTAACGAGTGGTGGAGCGATAGCAAGTGATTATGCCGGTATGAGTAACGAGAAAACAGGTGAGAATCCTGTTCGCCGAAAGCCTAAGGTTTCCTGGGGAAGGTAAATCCGCCCAGGGTTAGTCGGGTCCTTAGTCGAGGCCGAAAGGCGTAGACGATGGGCAGCAGGTTAATATTCCTGCACCATGTTGCTGGACGAAGTCAGTGACGCATCTTCAAGGGTCATCCCACGACTAGTCGTGTGGGTCCCGCAAGGGCGAGGCCGATTTGCGATGCCGAAGTGGCTGGAGAAGATGCCGAGAAATAGCTGGCGTAGGTTGAAAGCAGCATGTCCGTACCGCAAACTGACACAGGTAGGCGAGGAGAGTATCCTCAGGCGCTCGAGAGAACCGTCCTTAAGGAACTAGGCAATTTTCCCCCGTAAGTTCGCGATAAGGGGTCCCTCCGCGTGTGCTTGATTTATCAGGTGCATGGCGAGGGCGCAGAGAAATGGCTCTGGCGACTGTTTATCAAAAACACAGTTCTGTGCCAACTCGTAAAGAGGATGTATACAGAATGACGCCTGCTCGGTGCCGGAAGGTTAAGGGGAGGGGTCAGCCGCAAGGCGAAGCTCTAAACTGAAGCCCCGGTAAACGGCGGCCGTAACTATGACGGTCCTAAGGTAGCGAAGTTCCTTGTCGGGTAAGTTCCGACGTGCATGAACGGCGTAACGACTGGAGCAGTGTCTCAAGGACGGACTCGGTGAAATTGTAGATGTGGTGAAGATACCACAATCCCGCAGCAACACGGAAAGACCCCATGAACCTTTACTGTAGCTTGGTATTGATGCCTGGCATGGCATGCGTAGGATAGGTGGGAGGCTGTGAAGCTCTGGTTCCGGCCAGGGCAGAGCCAACGTTGAAATACCACCCTTGTTATGTTAGTCACCTAACCATGACCCGTGAATCCGGGCGTAGGACAGTGCTAAGTGGGCAGTTTGACTGGGGCGGTCTCCTCCCAAAAAGTAACGGAGGAGTTCAAAGGCACACTCAGCGTGGTTGGCAATCACGTTTAGAGCGCAAGGGTAGAAGTGTGCTTAACTGCAAGACTCAATGCGTCGAGCAGATGCGAAAGCAGGACCTAGTGATCCGGCGGTTCCGTATGGAAGGGCCGTCGCTCAACAGATAAAAGGTACTCTGGGGATAACAGGCTGATGACTCCCGAGCGTTCATAGCGGCGGAGTCGTTTGGCACATCGATGTCGGCTCATCACATCCTGGGGCTGAAGGCGGTCCCAAGGGTCGGGCTGTTCGCCCGTTAAAGTGGTACGCGAGCTGGGTTCAGACCGGCGTGAGCCAGGTCGGTCCCTATGTGCTGTGGGCG
>JAGOLX010000111.1 GCA_017993835.1 Phycisphaerae bacterium | reverse complement strand
TTCTGAAGGAGCAGCAGGAAAAGGACAAACGCATCCTCCTGAATGATCGACAGAGGATCAGGCTGGCCGCCAAAGCCAAGCGGTTGACGCGAGAACTCCTGGAGGTAACGACCGTCCTGTTCACGCCGGAGACCGTGCTGGGATGGTATCGCAGGCTCATCGCCCAGAAGTACGACGGTAGCGAGAACTGCAAGAATCCAGGCCGGCCGAGGATTTCACAGGAGATCATCGATCTCGTGATCCGATTCAAGAAGGAGAATCCGCACTGGGGCTACACCCGGATCCGGGACTACCACCGCATAGCAGCGTGACACTCCCCTGACGGACTACGTTCCGGAGGCGGTGCGCGCCCAGAGACACACTCCACGTAACGGATGCCAAATTGCGCCCGATTTCGGAGGAGATACGCCCCCGCCCTCCCCTTTCAGCCCTCGTCTTTCTCGCCGATCTTCAGGCTAACAGCCGGAAACGTCGCAAGTTATGCGCCGATGAATCTGCGCACCCTACGCCATAAACGCAAAAAGGCAGTCGCACGTAAGTCGCTGCGACTGCCTCAGTTAGTTCAATAGCGGGGGGAGGATTCGAACCTCCGACCTCCGGGTTATGGGCCCGACGAGCTACCAGACTGCTCTACCCCGCGGTCAATGGTGCGCATTATATGCGGCGGGATGCCGCGTATGCAACTGCCTTTGCAGGAAAAATCCGGTTTGTCTGAAGAAACCCCCAGTCTGTCGGCTGACCTTCATCGGGTGCGATCCATGTCTTCACGTAGGTTCTCCGACCCCTGGGAATCGACCCTGTCATTCCTGCGCCAAGCGGGAGTCCAGGAACCGTGGAACCCGGCCCGTCATGGATGGTGGATTCCCGCCCCCGATCGGGTTTGGGGCAGGCTCTGCGCGGAAATGACCAAATCAACGCCGAACGACCCATTTCACAGCAAACCAGAAACTGCCCACCAATGTGAACCGCACCCGCGTCGGCAGTCGGGCGGGATTTGGGCTTGTACTCCGTATGATAGGGTGGCATCGTGTTGGCAAGGTCCAATAACCTCTAGAATAGGAAGCCTGGAGGGGATGAATGGGGGTCGTCTCGGCCCATGGATCAGCATCACGGCGATCCACCCGACGGACGCGGCGGAGAAACAGCGATCCCGCTCACAGAGGGTCGCCGTGCGAGATGACGGTGATCTTCACTCGTGGGGCCGGGCCTGTCGTGGAATCGCACGAGAAGCGGATCTCGTTCGCTCCGTTCAGCAGGTGTGGCGCGGCACCGCCGGGAACCGGCTGGGCCAGTGTCTCGCCCTTCGGACCGTAGAGCGTGCAGCCGTCGCCTCCGTCGAATTCCAGGCGGCTGCCTGCGGGCATCTCGGCCGGGAAGGAAATGGTCGTGCCATTGATTGTGACCGCGGGGTTCTTCACCGTGCAGGGCACCATCGCCATCGCCTTGACAGGCCCGACGGCGCAGCGGATCTCGCGTCCCGGCGGCAGGTTGTTGTACAGCAGGCTGACCGACTCGACCGTGCCGAAGTCAATCGTCTCGCGATAAGCATTGTAGAGCCACTTGCCGTCGTTCCAGACGTAGTCGCTCCAGCGGACCGATTCGGTCTCGACCAGCGTCACAAGACGCCGTCCGGTAAAGTTCACCGGAATGTAGCGGTCGGCCAGCGCGCCGAAGGAGATATGCCGGGGGCTGTCCAGCCGGATTGCGAGGATCTCGCCAAGACCGTCGCCGTCAATCCATACGCCCAACGCCTGATGACCTTTGAGATTCAGCGGCGAGTCGAACTTCCGGTCGAGTCGCGCCCAAGCGGCGTTTTGGGGGACCTTGCCCGAGCTGGTCGCTGTGAATGCACCTGACGCGGAAGAGCCCACCGCCGATGCCGTTACCCCATCGGCACAGGTCGGATTCGGCACATTCGGTTCCGAGAGGTCGAGCAGGACGATGTTGCCCGGGTCGTCGTAAGACGCGGCGGACATGAGCGCCTCGATGCGGATCTTCACCGGCTGGTCCCCGAACGGATTCGTCGCACTCCAGGAGAGACTCCACGGCTCCGAGACCGCGGCGGTGTGGGCATCGTAGTGGGCCGGACGGAATCGCCATGCTCCCGAAGCGTCGCGGAAGAGCGAGAAGTCCTTCCCCGGCTCGCGGAGTTTCGCCTTCGCGGTCTCGTCGAACGAACCTGCCCTGCGGAGTTCCTCGCACGTCCGCAGGACATCCACCGCCTGGCGGAACAGAGGCACCGCAGTGAGACTGGCCTGATCGACCGCGCCGGTGAGGGAGATCCCGGCGTCCCAGCCGATGAGCTTGGCGCCGAGATACTCCACCACGTCCGGAAACGTCGGTTCCACCTGCGGCGGCGAGAACTGCTGAAAATTCCACCACCCGAAGTGCAGAGGCAGGAGCAGTCCGCCGTTGACCGATGCGGCGTGGATGTCGATGAAACGCTTGTGTCCTCGTTGCGGGTAATCCCACGCCTGCCACCGCGTGCGGTACTGCCAGCAGTGGTGCCACATGGCGCTCATCTCCATCCCGACGGGCTTCTTCAGTCGCTTCTGAATCTCGAAGACGAACTTGTCGCCCCAGTACCAGCATTCGTCGGAGCCGCGGAGGATGGAGCAGCCGTCGATGGCATCGAGATAGACGCCGTCGAAGTCGCAGGCGTTGACCACCTCCGCGTGATTGGCGGCAATCTCCTCGAAGAGTGAGGATTCCGGGTCCGGCACGAACAGGCCGAAACACTCCTTGAGATGGCGGACCTTCGCTCCGCTCTCGTGCGAAGCGGGCTTCGTGCCGAATGCGCCCCGCGTCAGCCCGGCGAAACGCCACGGCGGCTCCTGCGAGACCCGGCTGAAGGTGACCAGCTCGTCGTCGAGGTGCAGCACGACGCTGTTGTGCTCGAAGAACCCGGTGACCGTATTCATCCCCTTTGTGGACTCGCTGACCTCGATCTCGGTGGCGCCGACGCCGACCGGCCCGACCAACGTGAACGTCCGAAATGCATCGAGTCGCTTGTCCGGCACGGGCGTTACGTACTTCGACTGCTTGTCGATGAAGAACGCATACGTGTGGAAGATCGAGCCGATCCCCGCGTCGTGGAGACGCTTCACGATCCGCCGATAGGTTTCCCACCCCTCGGGCCACTTCTCGCGGTTGAGGGCGAAATCGCCGAAGCGAAAGAACGCGGAGCTGCCGCCGTGGTTGTCGATCTGAGTGACCCCGAGATTCTTCGCCGACGCGATCCAGTCGTCTACCGTTGCCTCGGTGAGCGTGCCGAAGTTGAACAGATACGAGCCGTGGTTGAAGGGAACCTCTCGGGCCCAGGGACCGGCGACCGGGCAGTGAGGCATCTCGTCCGCCTCGGTGAGCACATCCTTGAGTGCGTCGAGTATCCGAGGCATCGGCGTGCCGACCATCGCGACCTTGGCGCCCACAAGGCCGAACTTCGGGTAGCACGCCGCGCGCAATTGCGTCTGGAGCGCGGGGAGCTGATCGACGCGGGTAATCAGATTGAGCGAGAGCGCACAGGCCCCGAACAGTTCATCGGGCCGACCCTGGAGAGTCAGGGGAATGTTCAGGAACACGAGCGACTCGACCGGCCCGCCGGCGACCGACTCCACCGACAGACGGACACAGGAATCGCAGGACTCCACGCCAACGATTGCCTCGACGCCCACGTCCGCGAATCGCAGGGTGAGACGGCCATCCACCAGGGCGACGGATGTTGCGGCGTGGTCCTTTCCCTTTTGCCTCACGAATGCACAGGGAGAGATCGCGTCGCGTCTGAGGTAGTCGATCCCCGTCGCGAGGTCCACGAAGCCGAGGTTCTTTCCTTCCGGCGAGATCGTATATCGGACATGCGAATTCTCGATCACCACGATGGACGCCTGATCGCCCGCCGCAGCGCGGGTCAGGAGGAGGCCAAGGATGATCCCCGCCACCTTCGCCAAGCCCGTGTGCCCGGAGGAACTCGAGCTCCAAACGTTCGAACGCTGAGATTCAGGCAACACAACCGCACATCGTGACATATTGAAGCCTCCTGCACGTTCGAGAACTTCGTGGCCATCGCGCCGCAGGCGATTTGCGGCAGCGCGCCATGCGCCAGTAATTATACAGACCAGCGGGTCGAGAGCCGCGCCACTTTCGAAGCAAACGACGCAGAATCGTGGGTCTGATGGGGATTCACCACGGTCTGACCCACTCTCCCAAAGCAACGGTTTGCGTCCTGGCGGCCGCGCTGCTGCCGGACGTGGACAGCCCGGACCGGTTCCGACTGACGTTCGACCGGGACCTAGTCGCACAGGACGCGGTCGGCCGGACCGAGAAGGCCGAGGTCTTCACCCTGGCCCCTGCATGGCCGGGCAAGTGGGTCTGGTGTGTGGCACGCCCGCCCTCGGGGGTGATTTCCGGAACTACCCAG
>JAGOLX010000078.1 GCA_017993835.1 Phycisphaerae bacterium | reverse complement strand
TGCATCTGGTCTCGAGTCGGTTCGTGGCTCTTGGGGGCGCCGCCCCCAAACCCCCGGCATTTGACGCATTGGGCCAATAGCATGGGTAACAGCAGCGGTGGACTCTCGCCTCGGCATGCTTTCCCATCATGCTGCTGGCGCAAAGCGCAAAACGTCGGGGGGCCGGGGGCAGCGCCCCCGGTCGTGCGGTGCGGTCCCGACCCTGGGCACGCGAGGACCGGATGAGGCCAAAATGCTTGCCAGGAAGACAAGCCGACTTCAATTGGGATCGCCGTTTTCCACGCGGGTGAACGGCGTGTTCATCCGCTCTCTGGCGTAAGGGCTCGGGGTGTAGGCCAGGCCGAACTGGTCGTGGCGTTGTTCTCCGCCTTCGATGCCCATATCGGCGACCTGGCGGTACTTGGCAATCGCCGCCTCCCGGCGGTCGAGCAGGTCCAGCATGTGCCCCTGCCACAGGATCACCAGCATCCGCCCGTGCTGGTTGTCGCCGGCCTTCTGTTCCATCCTCTCGAAGACGGCCAGCGCATCGTCGTACCGTTTCGCATCGTACAGGGCGAAGCCAATCTTGAGCCAGGGACCGTCGTCGTGGATTCGATCGAGCCACGTCTGGTCGTACTTCGAGGCGATTTCCTCGTTCGATTTGCGTCCCCAGCCCAGCCGGCTCACCAAGGCGGCCGGGTTGTCTCCACTGCCCGAGACGCTCGTCTTCCAGTACGCCAGTTGCAGGGCGGGCGTCTCGCGGAGGGTCCCCATGAACTCTTTGAGAACGCCGAAGAACAGCACGGGCTCGTCCTCGAAGGGACTGTGGGCGGACTCGTTGCACATGATGAGTTTGGCGTTGGAGTGGTTTTCCGCGAGCCGCCGGGGTTTGTCGGTGTTCCACGACATGTCCCACGCGCCTTCGATGATGAGCGTCGGGATCGGGCACTGTGCGAAGGCGCCCGCGAGATCCACCGCGTTGGCGGAGGCGCTCATGACGGCGTTGAAGTTGCTGTCGTGGACCCATCCGTAGAGGGCGCCCCTGGCGATCTGCTCGCGGGTGGGCTTGTAGTAGGACTGGCGCTTCCAGTCTCCGTTCAGGAAGGTGTTGTAGACGAGCTGGGCGACGGACAGGCCGGGGGTCTTGCGAATCTCGCCTATCTTCTCCCGTTCCTGCTGCGAGAGGAACTCTCCTTGCCGGGAGGGCATGGATTGGCCGTGAAGACCCGTGGAGGCACAGACCAGCACCAGGCCCTTGATGCTCTCCGGGTACTTCATCGCATAGCACTGGGCGATGAGCCCGCCGTACGAGTGGCCGAGGACAACCCATTGATCGATGCCAATCGCCCGGCGCAGGCGGTCCAGGTCATCGACCGCCTGATCCATGCAATAGCCTTTGCCTGGCGTGTAGTCGGACAGCCCGCAGCCCCGCTGGTCGTAGTAGATGACGCGTGCAAACCCCGCGGCTCGGGAGAAGCTTGGATGAAAGTCGTGGTGGGTAGCGCCGGGACCGCCGTGAAGGAGAACGATGGGTGTGCCTTTGCCTTCCTGCTCGCAGTAGAGCTTGCAGTCGCCGATGTCCACTTTTTCCTTGCGGGCATCCAGACTGTCGCACAGACGCGGCACGCTGGGGATCTCGCGAATGACGGCGTCTTCGATATGGACGATGCGGTCGCGTGCCCGCTCACGGCCGGCATACTGAGGCTCGGCTGCCACACTCGGCTTCGCGGGCGACTCCGCAGCCGCCTGCGGGTCGGGCCACGCGGATTCTGCCACCTGCTCAGAAAGACCGTGGTTGGCGTGGCCCGATTGGTCATTGACCGTGCCGTCGTCGAAGTTCCAGTAGGCAACGAGGCCGTTCTCCTTGCCGGTCAGCCGGGCGTTCATTGTGCCGCGGATCTCCTGCTCCGAGCGGGCGATGCTCCAGAGGCGGATCTCATCGAGGTCGCCGTGAAAGTACTCGCCGGAACTGAAGTCGGGGTCGCCCTTGCCGATGAACAGGTCCGCTTTGTCGATGGACATCTTGCCCGATGCGTTCTCGCTGCCGATGCTGGCTCCATTCACATAGGCGGTGATCGTACTGCCGTCGTAGGTGCCCGCGAGGTGATACCACTTTCCGACCTGGAAATCGTGGCCCGCCCGCACCGTGCCGATCTCACAGCCTGGACTCATCTCGACCCAGGGTCGGCCGTCGATGGTGCGGAACCGCAGCATGAAGTCTTCGTTGCCCTCTGCAACGTCCTTGCGGAGAATGCAGTTGATTTCGCCGTTGTCCGGGTCGAAGGAGGACGCCTTGAACCAGGCTTCTACCGTGATGGCGTTGCTGAACGAGTGCAGCGAGGGCGAATCCGCGACGCGGAAGAAGTCCGACCGGCCATCCAGACGCAGCACACGATTGCCGGCTGGTCTGGGCTGTGCGCCGATTCCGGAACCTGCGGTCAATACCGCGCCGAGCAGAACGGCGCCGACGGTCGCGAGCGTGGGGGTCTTTCGAGTCATTGCGTGTCCCTCCAAATCAATCCTGAACCCAATGTCGTCCCGGAACCGGGCAAGAAACACTCTGCTTCTCATCAGAATAGACGGCGACCGGATCACAAGACCCGGCCGCTCTTTCACATTTTCTTCCCTTTTTTCCTTGCCGGCAAGTTCCTGCGGATCGTCGACCTCAGTTGTTGACGTTGGTCTGTTCCCCCTCCGATGAGACGGGGACCGGCAGTTGTTCCGCGTCGGGTGTGAATCGGACCTTCCCGTCCGTCTGGAACCATTGTTCCCACGCTGCGATGGCGGCCTCGTTCTGCTCGTTCGCCCGGGCGGGGTCGTAGCCGAAGTTCTGGCCCGTGATGATTCGCAGGCGGTTGATCATCTTAACGACCATTTCCTGGTCGCTCGGTTTGTGCTGCCCGCAGCGGATTCTGGGGTTGTCCGCATACTCGAACATCTTGCCGCCCGACGGGATCCGCAGTGTCTGGATCATCGCGGGCAGGCAGGCTTCGAGGTTCGCGGTGGCTGCCTCCAGACTGCCGGCCTTGGCCTGTGCCAGACCGAGAGCGTAATTGCAGTATGGCAGCACGTCGCCGCCGAAGGCCTTGAGCATGGTGTCCAGCATCTCGGTGAAGTATTCCGCGGCGAGGTCATACTGGCCCAGGCCATAGTAGGCGCTGCCGAGCCAGAACGTGGCCCAACTGTCGCATCCCAGAGCCTGCTCAAGCTGCTTTGCGGCCTCTGCGTAGTCGCTGCGAATGAGAGCCTCGACTCCCTGGCGGAAACTCTCTCCCTTGGCCTCGCCTGCATTTTCCTCCGCAATAAGCCAATCCGGGGTTGTCGTGGGCGTGGCGCCCGGCCGCTTGTCCACGACGACAAAGCCGTCGGGAATCGTGATTTCCCAGGTGCCGGCCGGAGGCTCCTCGTAGCCCAGTTCCGTGTTGCCGATGGCGATGGGCAGCTTTGTCTCGGGATTGACGTAGCATGCCGAGCTCATGTACGGCCACCATACCTTGTGGGCCGGCCGGCCCTGGTATTCACTGTTCTCTTCCAGGATCTTGCCCTCCTGCAGGAGGTTGTCAAAGGCCTTTCCCAACTGGCCGACCCACTGGTACTGCATCTCCTTGCGGTCGTAGAGGATCACCGCCTTCTTCTCCTGACGATACACGGCGGTGGACTCGCCGTCCTCGATCACCATCGAAGGAGCGCCCCGATGCTCCTCGATCACCGAAGGCGGATTCTGTTGCCGATAGCGGACTTGATAGCCGTCCTCTCCGATCTCGATCCATCGTTCGTCGTTGATTTCGCCTGCTTCATCGCGTCCGATGATGTGCAGGAATCGGACGTTCTGGAGGGCCTCGACCGTCTGCTCGATGGCATAGGCAGGCGTGTTGAACCGGCCCCAGAACATGAACGACAGCGCCGCGACCGCGATCACCGCCGCGACGGAGGTCAACTTTGCGATTGGATTCCTCATGATTCTTCTCCTTATGTCCGGCTCGTGGAGAGCCGGTCTCGTGCTGGTGAATTCCTGGTGTGTGTCCATGACTTCCGTCCACAGTCGGTCGCGGAACGTCGAGCCGGCAGTGAACCGCAGTTTTCGACGGATGGCCTCTTCGACCTTCTTCTTCGGTTTCATTTGTCCACCTCGCCGTTCAACATCGACCGCAGGTGGTTCAGGCCGTACCGGTATCGGCCCTGAACCGTGTTGATCGAGACCTGTTGCACTTGTGCGATATCGCGGAACTTCATGTCGGCCGTGAGTCGCAGCAGCACGACTTCTCTCTGCTCGTCGGGCAACTCCGCAATCACTTGGCTGAGCCTCCCGGCCTGCTCGGTGAAGATCACCGCGTCGTCGGGCAACGCCGCCTCGCGGGCGGGCTCGATTCGCTTGCTCGTGCCGGTGGCTTGCCGACACCGGCGTCTCTGGTAGTCCCGCACGCGATTGACGACGCTGGTGGCCAGGTAGCCGCTCAGACTGCCGCGAAGGCGAAAGCTCAGCGCGGATTTGGCGAACGAGACGAACACGTCGTGCACGACGTCTTGCGCCGCACTCGCATCGTTCAGCAGGCCCGCCGCCAGCGTCAGCATTGAATCGAGGTACTTCTCATAGATTCGCGCCAGCGCATCACGGCTACCCCGCCGAAACCTCCATTTCAGCAGTTCATCTTCCAGCATTACGCCCACTCACAGGCTCCGAAACGGCCGTTTTCACCCTATACCACGCTCCGCGTACAGGTTTAGTATACCCCCGGTGGTTTTTCCGGCGCAAAAGAAAAGGCCGAGCCATGTGGGCCTGGGGCAGTGGAACTGGACCGTTGACGCCTGCGCAGCAAGAGGTACAATACTGCTTGTTCTTCAGGGGCAGCAATTAGCGTCTTGCACAGGATCAGACCATGGAGAAACTGGATCGCGTTACCATCGACCCGAACGTCTGCCTCGGGCAGCCGACGTTGCACGGCACACGGATCACCGTCAGTGTCGTTCTGAAGATGCTGGCGGGCGGCAAGTCCGTGCAAGAGGTTCTCGCTGCCTATCCGGAGTTGGAGACCGAAGACGTGCAGCAGGCCATGCGGTACGCCGCATGGGTCGTTTCGGATCAGCTATCGGCTCTCTCGGCTTGACCTATGGCGATTGCACCCGTGCGATTCCTGGCCGACATGAACATATCGCCCTTGACGGTTGATGTGCTTGCGGCCGAGGGAGAAGACATTGTCAGGGTATCGAATCTCCTCCCCCGAAACGCGTCCGACATGGACATTCTCGAGTTGGCCCGTCAGCAGGACCGAGTCCTCATCACCCAGGACTTGGACTTCTCTGCGTTGCTGGCTCTCGGTGGTTATGATCGACCGAGTCTCATAACCCTGCGTCTGCTCGATACGGCCCCGGCTTTGGTGACTGAGAGACTCAGCCAGGTTCTTCCGAAGATAGAAGCCGCCTTGCGCCTGGGGTGTGCGGTCACCGTTGAGAACGAGAGCGTCCGCATACGTCGATTGCCTATTCGCTAAGGTGTTGCCAGCGATTGCGGCGCGCAAAAGAAAAGGCCGGGTCGCGCGGACCTGGCCTTCGAGTTCCCTCTCATGTCCCACAAATCATGCCGATGCTACAAGCCGCCGGAAACCACGAACCGGCCGACGGTTGGGTCATAGCGCACACGAACCTCCTCCCCGTCAACGGGCGTACGGCCTTTCAATCCGATCTGGCAGGGGACGTGCCAGATGTCGGATGTTCCGGTCTTGAACGGCTGGCCGATCTGCCCGACCTGCAAGCCGTCCAGTTCTGGGAAGGCTGACGCGCGCTGCTCCGGCGTGAGCTTGGCGAACCCGGGGACACACTTGATGAGGTCGTCCCAATTCTGGTCGCGAAGAGCGTAAAGATACAGGCGGACCAATTCCTGGATTTGGGGCACGGCCGCTTGCTCTTGCTCTCTCAGTGCTCGCGCATCCGCCGGTCGGGCCCGCGTTTGGCCGGCAGGCGGGTCGTCTTGCCGCGTGTAGTCGGCCGGGATGTTCGGCTCGAAGAAGCTCTCGTCAAGCTGGGCGCTCCAATCGAAGTCCTCCATGACGAGCTTCATCATCTGGCCGCCTTCCATCCCCGTCATCTCGATGCGCACGGGGAGATTCGTTTCTACGTCCACCCAGAACCGCCCGACGGTCTCTCCACCAGGCTCGAGCATGCGGCCTTCAATCCCCTCGACGACCACGCCGTCGATGGTGGTGCGACCCAACTTGACGTAGTCGCCGGACAGAAGCCTCTTGAGCCACGTCCTTGGATCATCCGGGTCGCGGTCCAGAGCGGCCTGGTCATAGGACACGTCGCGACGCCGGTATTGCTTCCGGTCCACCAGGATTCGATAGTTCACGTTCTTGCGGGGCAGCCGGTAGAAGATTTCCATCAATTTGCCATCCATGAAGGTGTCGGATCGCTCCCCGTAGTCACGCGCCATGTAGACCTTCGAGCGTAGCACGACCTTTCCTGCTGGCTCGTTAACCTCGATCGTCCTATCGAACACAACGGCGGGAACCTCCTCGGTGTTCTCCAAGACCTGCGCCCAGACCACGCCGGATGTGCGACCAGTGCCCAGAAACTCGGACAACCCCAGGATCACGGCCAGAACGACGACCGCCGCCAAAGCCAATTTGACGTATGAATTCTTCATGATGATATTCCTCACGCTCGGCC
Source organism: Phycisphaerae bacterium (assembly GCA_017993835.1). Classification (GTDB taxonomy): domain Bacteria; phylum Planctomycetota; class Phycisphaerae; order Sedimentisphaerales; family Anaerobacaceae; genus PLanc-01. The sequence continues at coordinate 14,787 of JAGOLX010000078.1, read as the reverse complement.
GTGCTGTGGCCGAGATCCGATCCGTTGCCTCTTCATGGGCCTTCAGCACCGTCTCCAGCACGGCTCTGTCCGTGTCGGGATTCGTGCCGACGGCCGCTTTGTCGATGAAACGTCTTATGTCGTCTGCTGGTCTCATGTTTCGAGCTCGCCATTCAAGAGCGACCGCAGTTTCGTCATGCCGTACCGGTATCGGCCTTGGATAGTGTTGATCGATGCGTTCTGAATCGCCGCGATCTGGCGGAAGGTCAGATCGCCCTCCATGTACAGACCGATCACCTCCCGCTGCTCGTAGGGGATCTGAGCCATCGCTTCGCTCAACGAACGAAGCTCTTCGTTCAGGATGGCCCACTGTTCCGGCCTCTTGGCCCCATACACGATCTGTTCCGCCTCGTCGAGGCCGGAGGTCTCGTGCCTCGACAGGTCGCGTCTGCGATTGCGAATCCGGTTGGCGACGCAGGTCACGAGGTACTTCTTGAGATCGCCGGTCGGGTTGATCCTGCTGCCGGCTTGGGCGAAGCTTACGAACACGTCCTGGACGACGTCCTCGGCGGTATGGACCTCGCCCGCCAACGAGACCGCCAGCTTGAGCAGATCGAGCCTGTACTTCTCGTAGATCCGCCGCAGGGCGTCCTGGCTGCCGCGTTTGAACTGCCAGATCAGTATCCGGTCTTCCATCATCGAACGCATCGTACCACAGAAAGATCTTTCATTCCCTTATAGCACACCGAGCCCGGCGGTTTTCGTATCGCGGGGAATCGATTTCTGCCATAATGGCGGTTGCGTCCGCCCCCCGGCGAAGGGCGGTGTCGGATGCTATGGCGGTTCTGTGGAGTGGGTAGGGTAGGAGAGTTCATGCGATTGAGACGTTGCTCATCGATTGTAGTCTTCTCTGCAATGGTGGTTCTCTCGTTCAGTCTGACGGTGCAGGGCGAACAGGCGAAGGCCAACTGGAGTCAATTCCGCGGCCCCAACGGGCAGGGCGTCGCGCAGGCGGACCGCATTCCCGTTCAGTTTGGCCCGGACTCGAACGTTCTGTGGAAGACCGCCATCCCGCCGGGGCACTCGTCTCCGGTCATCTGGGGAAATCGCGTCTTTCTGACCTCCTTCGATCCGGGCGATAGAAAAGAACTCGCCACGATCGCCGTGAGTTGCGACAACGGCGAGATCCTGTGGAAACGGGTCGTCCAAGCCCAGATGGAAGGGAGCTTCCATGCCCTGAACAACGCCGCATCGTCCACGCCGGTCGTGGACGATGAACACCTGTACGTCTATTTCGGGACCTATGGGCTGATCTGCTACGACCACACGGGAACGGAGGTCTGGCAGCGTAAGCTGGACATGCCTCCCAGCAAGTACGGCGTCGCCACCTCGCCCATCTTGCACAAGGACAACGTGATCCTGATTGAGGACGGCGACAGTGGCTCCTCCCGTCTGCTCGCGATCCGTCGGGACACCGGCGAGACGGCCTGGGAAGCACCCCGACCACTCTTCAAGGCCGGCTGGTCCACTCCCATGATCTGGCGCCACGGGGAGGTGGACGAACTGATCGTGTTGGGCTCTCGACGACTGACCTCCTACGATCCCGCCAGCGGCGAGGAGATCTGGTGGGCCGGCGGTTTCTCCGATGAGACGGTGGGCGTCCCTGTCACTGGCGAGGGACTCCTGTTTGCCGGCGCCGCGGCCCTCGGCGGGCGCGGGGACACCGAGTTGGACGCGTCTGCGACCTGGAAGATGACCGTCGGGGAGTTCGACCGAAACCACGACAACCAGATCCAGCGGGACGAGATGACGGAGGGCTTTGCCTTCATCCAACGGCCGGAACTACCCAAGGACAATCCGGGCTACGGATTGCCGGTCCACGACATGGACGTTCTGCTGAGGATCTTCGATCAGGACAGGAATCAGGTCATCAGCGAAGCGGAATGGATGCAGGCGATGGCAAGCTTCGCCGCCAGGAGTCAGCCTGGTCTGGCGGCCATTCGCCCCGGCGCGAGAGGGGATGCCCGCCCATCGCACGTCGCCTGGGAGATCCATCGCGGCGTTCCCGAGACACCCTCGCTGCTGTACTGCCAGGGAAGGCTCTATCTCCTCCGCGACGGCGGCATCCTGACCTGCCTGAAGGCCGCCACCGGTGAGGAACTCTTCCAGGAACGAATCGGCGCCTCCGGCCAGTACATCGCCTCTCCCATCGCTGGCGGTGACAGGATCGTCGTCGCCTCCACACGCGGCGTTGTCACGGTCATTCAGGTTGCCGACGAATTGAAAGTCCTTGCGAGGAACGACTTCGGCGAGAAGATCTTCGCCACGCCCGCGATTGCCGACAACAGGATCTATCTGCGGACGGTTGGGCATCTATACGCCTTGGGCGAGTGACGTGCGCAGGAAACGGGCCGAGCCTGATGGCCCGGCCCCTGGGAAAGTCATCCTGTGCCGCGGCTTGTCTGCCACTACTTGGAGTCGTCGTCGGCGATCACCGGCTCGACGCCCTCGGCCATCAGGTCCACGTTCCATCGGAACTGGTCCATCGTGCCCGAACGACCGCCGGGGCCCTCCATCTCCACGAGGACGGGGTAGCCGGTCTCCACGCCGACCCATAGCCGCCCGGTAGAGCCGTCCGGGCCCGTCACTTCGATGCCCTCGCAGAGCACGCCGTCGATTGTCTTTTGGCCCAACGCACGGTGTTCGACAGATAGAGCGAGGTTGATCAGGCCCTGGGGGTCGGTCCAACCCTCCGCCCGCAGTCTCTGGGCCCTCTCATCGCTCAGGGCCTCCTGGTAGCAATGCTTGGGATTATGGTTCAGGGCTATCGCGGTCTTCGCATCATAATTGAAGTAGTACGTGCGATACATCTGACCGCCTCGATACTTGTCCGTACGTGAGATTGCCGGGGAACGCCATCGGATCTCATAGCCATTGGGCCAGGCGTCATTCGGATCGCGCGAACCGGTGTCTCTCGCCCGGAAGATGACGCCCCGGCTGGCCTCCACATTCTTGGCCACCTGGGCCCAGAGCGTGCCCGAGGTGCTGCCGGTGCCGAGGAACTCCGCGATCCCCAAGCCAACTACGGCGACGACCACCGCCGCGATACCCAACTTCACAATCGAATTCTTCATGATCATTCTCCTGATGACCGACCGGTTGAAGGCCGGCTCCGTCTCTTGGGATTGTCCCTGTTCACGCAGGGCGTGAGCGAGCAGTTGGTCCCGGAGCGGCAGGTCCAAAGTGTGGTTCAGTTCCGTTCGGATCGCTTCTTCGATGGCTTTCTTCGATCTCATGGTTCCATCTCGCTATTCAGCAGCGACCGCAGGCGGTCCACGCCGTAACGATACCGACCCAGGACCGTGTTGACCGACGTCTGCTGCAGTTTGGCGATGTCCCGGAACTTCAGGTCCATCTTGAGCCGCAGCAGCACGACCTCTCGTTGCTCTTGGGGAAGCTCGGCGACCGCCTGATCCAACCGGGCGATCTGCTCGGCAAGGACGGCCACCTGATCCGGTCCGGCCGACCGGCACACAGGCTCGTCCACCGACTCCAGGTCCACCGTTTGTCGGTGCAGTTGCCTGCGGCGGTCCCGCACGCGATTCAGCACGCCCGTCGCGAGGTAGCTGCGAAGGCTGCCTCGCGACTTCAGACCCTTCGCCGACCGGGCGAAGGAGAGAAACACGTCCTGGACCACGTCTTCGGCTGCCGCCCGGTTGTCCAGCAGACCCATCGCCAGGGTCAGCAGCGCGTCGATGTACTTCTCGTACACTCGCGTCAGCGCCTCCGGGCTGCCTCGCCGGAGCTTCCATTTGAGCAATTCATCTTCGAGCATCTGTTTTCGCTCACGCCATTTCAAGAATGACCATTCTCATATAGTAGCACGACGGACCGGAGTGTTTATTATGGTTCCTCTGAGTTTCAGGCAGTCTAATGAGTTTTGACGAGCAAGATCGGCAATCGAACCGTGTGGCCGTGTGGCCGTGTGGCACCCCCGCCCTCGGGGGTGATCCTGGTGATCCCGGCGATCCCAGTGATCCCAGCCGGGGGCGGCTGGGCTACATTCCTGTCGGCTGAAGGAACTCCGAACCAGGCGCGCGAAGTCTGCCAGGGCAGTCGTACACGCTACCGAACTTGTCCGTCAAAACGCATCAGTCTGGGATGTTCGTAGTGATGCCGTAAGGCGTTATCTTTCTCAGAGCGGAGGATATGCCTTTACGGGCACACTACGAGCTGGGCGCACAGAAAAGGCCGGGCTCCGTCGTCCCGGCCTGATTGACGAACTTCCCTTCATTGGCTGTCTGGCAACTGCCTGTAGTCTGGAGGGATGTTCGGCTCGAAGAAGTCCGGGCTCAGTTCCACATCCCACTGGAATCGGTCGCACAGGACCTCCAATCGCACCTCATCTCCGCGAGTCGTGCGTCCAACCGAACTGTATTCCAGGCGGACGGGGTATCCGGTTTCCACGCTGACCCACAATTGTGCCACGCAATGGGCAGGGGGCGGGTCGCCACCGGCAAACGCCGGATCGCTGGTTTCGATGCCTTCGCACGGCACGCCCTCGATTGTCTGGTGTCCCAGCTTCGCGTACTTGCTGGACAGGAATTGGTGGACCCAATTCTTGGGGTTCAGGCAGCCATTTTCTTGGGACTGGACTGTTCTATCCTCCATGGGGGCAACGAGGTATGTCCTTTCCTCGTGCGAAACATATGTGCAGGTCTTCGCATCGAAGTCGTAGTGGCACGATTTGACCAGCTCGCCTTCCGGCTGGCGTCTCCAATTCTGACGCAGTCGTGAGCCGGCGTTGTAGACCGTTGCACAGGCGACCTGTTCGGATCGACCCGACTTGTCTATCATGACCCTTTGCTGAAATGTGAAACCCCGGTTGGTGTCGATCTTTCGGGCGACGTCGGCCCACACGACGCCGGAGCTGCCTCCAGTCCCGGCGAACTCGAACAATCCCAATACCACCGCCGCGACGACTACCGCCGCGAGGGCGAACTTGACAGCTCGTTTATCCATGACCATTCTCCTTCCGGATGTCGGTATCTTCGTTTTCTCCGTCGATCCATGTGCGTCCAGGACGATGCGACGCATGCGATCGTACGTCCTGTCAGCGGCGCGGACCTCCAGATCCTTCCTGACGATGTCCTCGAATCTGTCTTTCGTGCTCATTCTCAGACCTCACCATCCAAAAGGGCCCTGAGCTTGTCTATTCCGTACCGGTACCGTCCGTGAGCCGTGCCGATCGAGACGCCCTGGAGGCGGGCGATGTCCTTGAGCTTCATGCTATCTTTGATTTTCAGGACGACGGCCTCCCGCTGCTCGTAGGGCAGTTGTGCCAGCGCTTCGACGAGCCGTTGGCAGCGTTCGCCGTACACGAGGCGTTCATCCGGCTCGCACAGGTCGAGCAGTGTGGCACTCGACCCGTCCCGTTGGCCCTGGCGGACCCGCTCGCGGCGAGCCCGGTCCCGCACGCGGTTGACCACGCTCGCGGCCAGGTACGCCTTGAGGCTGCCGCGGAGCCGGAACTCCCCGGCACCCTTGGCGAACGAGACGAACACGTCCTGCACGACGTCCTCTGCTTCATGGGGATCGTTCAGCAGTCCCATCGCGATGCTCAGCAGCAGGTGGACGTACTTCTCGTAGATGCGGGACAAGGCCTCGCGGCTTCCCCGCTTGAATCGCCACTTCAGGACTTCGTCTTCGATCATCATCAGCTCACAAACCCGCAATCAAGAGCGCTCTCACCCCATAACACGCCCATGAGGACCATTTTACATGACGGGCGCAAAAAGAAAGACGCCGGATCTGTCTGATCTGGCGTCTGCGATGGTTTTGAATCAGGGCCGATGTCTCTTGGGTGTCGATGGGCATCGCTCCCAGGGGGTCGATTGGCTCAAGGCCCGGAAGCGGGTCGCGTCTGTTCGTTGCCGAGGGGGACCACGTAGAACTGCATGCCGTTGAATTCGAAGGGCCTCCAGTCTCTCCGCGCCGGAGAGGGAGGCTCGATCACAATCGGTCCCTGTCTGCTGTTGTCCCTGGGAATGATGATCGAATGGTCCGGCAGACGCTTCTCCAATGCCTCGATCCGCTGGCGAAGGGCCGCGATCTCGTTTCGGAGTTGTTCGATCTGGGAGGATTCCTGTGCAGGTTGTGGCGCAGCGGGGGCAATGCCCAGAACAACTCCGGCGGCAATGACACCTGCCACGAGCAACAAGCGTGTCCGTTTCATGGTGTTTCCTTCCTTCCCACGATGCCTTGCCGGGTCTACTCCGTCGGAGCTTTCGAATTCATCACCTTGTCGTAGACCTGGGTCAGATCGAGGATGCTCTCCTTGTTCAGGACGACGGGGATGGAGCGACCGCCTTTGGCTTCGATGGGCACACACCAGCAGAAGGGCTTCTTGTCGATTGTCACGACCTTGGTTACGACCCACTTCGTGCCAGCCGGCGTGTTCGCCCTGAGGCTGAACGTCCCTCTGGGCGCGGGAGTGAGCAGGTAGAGGTTGTCGGCGGTGATCTTGCGGAATCCGATGTCCCAGTTGACGGAGATCTGGGCGTAGCGCACGGCGTCTCTCTGGCGGTCGGTTGCTACATTGACGCGGGTCGCGAGGCCCCTTCGATTCTTCTCAAGGCGTTGGATGAAATCGGACAGAGGATTCTCATCGACGATCGCCCACTGCACGGCCGGGGGATCCAGTTCCGGCATATCCAGGGACTGTTCCAGGGTCCATGTGGCTTCCTCTCCATGCAGCACTGATGCCTTCGCCTCCTTGGGCTTGCCGTCGGCTCGCACGACCTCCATCCCGTTATCGAGGGCCACCTTCTGAACATCGAAGGAGAAGGTCCGACCTTGGATTGTGCGCTCATAGGGAGCGACCACTACCCCTCGTGTGTCGAGTTCGCGAAGCGCGGTCTGCAATCGTTCGTCGGCCAATATCACCGGGCCGGTGTCGTCGGGATCGCGTTCGCCCATGTAGACGGTCCGGCCATCCGGGAGAGTATATCGGTAAGAAAGCACCCTCACGTCATGTCGGCCGTTCACCGCTGTCTCGATCGCGCCAACCAGTTCTCTCTTGCCCTGTTGCTTCAGCAGGGCAAGCTCTGCCGCTTCCTTCACTGCCTGCTCCGGAGTTACCCCATTGCCGTCGGAGATGACTATGTTGCTCTGTCCGTCTTCGCTTTGCACGAGGTACCCGTATCCGGGGCGTCTTTCCATGACGCGATACTTGTGAATCGTTATGCCCACTGCCCCGGCCACGACCCCCGTGCCGATCAGAGCTATGACCGCCGCATATCTCCAGCTTCGCATTCGATCGCACGTGGTTTGTCTCCCGCCGAGTTCCACGAGAATCCGTCGGCGCAGCTCGTGGCGGTGCTGACCGCACTCGTACTGAGGCGCCTCGACGCTGCTGAGGTATCGCTCGATTCGTTCTGTGTCCTTCTTCATATCTCTGTTCCTGTCTATTCGGGCAGGATCCCCCGTTTCGCGAGAACGTCCTGCAGGCGGGCCAGCCCACGATGCAATCGGGATTTGACTGTGCCTTCCCTGTTGCCCGTGATGCCCGCGATTTCTGTAATAGTCCTGTCTTCGAAGTACCGCAGAATGATGGCTGTGCGGTACTTGGGTCGCAGTTCCAGGAGCGCCTGGTGCACGATGCGATACTGCTCCGTTGCCGCCGGCTCTGCATCGGCGGACGGACCCGAATCCACAATGCTGTCCTGTTCCAGCCGCCGGCGTGCCGTTCGGGAACACTTGCGTCTGCGGCAGTATGTCCGAACCTCATTCGTCGCGATGCGGAAGAGCCAGGCCCGGAAGGGGATCCGCTGCCAGCGGTACCGTCCCAGGTGCCGGAACGCAGCCAGAAAGACGTTCGACGTCAGATCCTCCGTGGTCGGGCGGTCGAGCGTGCAATGGTAGACATAGCCGAAGACCTGCGCATAGTACCTGTCGTAGAGCCTGCCCGCGGCCTGCGTGTCCTGCTGGGCTGCACGAACCAGCGCCAGGTCCTCATCGAGCGTCTGTACCCGCGATTCAAGGTCGCACTCTATCACATCATCCGCCATTTCACTGCTCCGGAGCCTGTCTTCCCCTATCATAATGCACGGCGGGCGGAAAGGTTGCATTTGTTGTGCCGGCGCATGAAGAAAGCCGGACCAGGATGTCGTCGTTCCCCATTATCACGAGCGAAACGCGGGTCGGGCACAGGAATCTTCGTGTTTTTCCGTTTCTGTGCCCTGGAAGACGTGCGATTGCCCTGACGGGGTGCATGACCGCAGTTGCGACCTCCCGCAGAGTGACGAGACATTGCCACGACTCTGTCATTCCTGCGCCAAGCAGGAATCCAGGAACCGTCGCATGCGACGGTTCCCAGTGCGTGGATTCCCGCCCCCGATCAGGTCGAGGGCAGGCTTTGCGCGGGAATGACAATCCGGGGTTTCCATAAACGCCTGTTGCACGCGCGCAGATGCGGTCGTGCAGCCGCCCTGGCGGCGCGTGTTCTGTTCCGCTTGACCTGCCTGTCGGGGAATGATATGATAGAATATCAGGAATACCGGACGCGCATTGGATGCGAGGGTAGACAAACTGGATCGGCAAAATACGTTGACTTTGGCAACGAGATGTCTGTTATTCTGAGTTGTCGGACTCGGCGTCTCGCCGGACGGTGGCTGTCGCCGAGACTCGGCGGGCACGCTCGACAAGGGCCTCCAGACCGTTCCACTGGGGGCATGGAGCGGCCTGGCTGACTGTCCCGGGCAGGGCGGTCGCGCCGGGAGACGGGGTCCGTACGGGAGGATGGGCGATGAAGACGATCCGAATCTCCATGTGCGTGGCATGCGTGGCGCTGTGGGCGGTCGCGGCGAGTGCCGACATTGTGCCCGTCAAGCACACGATGGACTACCGGAACAACGATTGGCTTGGGGGGATCTGGTTCGTCGAGCCCAGCGCCATTCTGGACCATTCCCCTTATTGCCGCAACTCCACGGAGGATTGGGGCTGGACCCATGTTGTTGCCAGCCGGGTCCCGAAGGGCGCGACCGGCATCGAGTCGGCCACCGTGACGATCATCGCGTGGAAGATCGACGTGGAGGCCGGCGAGGACGACGTGATCTACGCGCTGCCCGAGGCGCCCGCCTCGACGTCCGCCGCCAAGACGAACGGGGCCAGGCTGGGCCAGTTGTGCAGTCCGACGGAGTCGCCGATCACCATTGCCTGGCCCGACGTGGGCCAGACCCTCGGGTACGAGAACCTGTGGTCCGTCACGGAATTCAAGCTGCCTTCCGATGTGATCGCAAACCTCTGGGCGAACGGCCAGGTGTGCTTCTACATGGACATCGACCAGACGAACGCCGACGGCATGCGGGCCACCCTCAAGAACGCCGTGCTCCAGGTCAACTACATTGCCCCCAAGCCGGAGGTGACCACGGTCTCGGTGTACCGGTTCTGGTCGAGCACGCTCTCCGGGCATTTCTACACCGCCAATCAGGATGAGAGAGACTTCGTGATCGCGACCTACCCCGACTCGTGGACGTATGAAGGCGCGGTCTTCGACGCGATGGAGGACGGCACGGATCCGATGTCCGTTCCGGTGCATCGGTTCTGGTCCGGCACGCTCCGTGGGCATTTCTATACCGCCAGCGAAGACGAAGCGGCCCACGTCATCGCGTACTACTCGGGCGCCTGGACCTACGAGGGAATCGCGTTCTACGTCTATCCGGCAGAGTATCAGCCCGCGGGCAGTCGCGCGATGCACCGGTTCTGGTCCAGCGTGTCGGGTCGGCACTTCTACACCATCGACGAAGACGAGGCGGCGTACGTCAACGCGAACTACTCGAGCGTCTGGACTTACGAGGGGATCGTCTGTTACGTGCCCTAGCGTGAGATCCTCGCGTCCGACGGAGATCGCCTCGTCGCGGTCGCCGGCGTCTCATTGGCCCGGCGGACGCTCCGCGGGCCGGACCGGGCTGGGCGGGATCACAAATTCTTCGAGCGGATCGGGCCGGGACGGATCGAATCCATCGAAGTTGTCGGCAATCGCGTTGGCGAGGTCGAGCCGGCTGTCGCGAATGCCCTGCACGATGCACTGGGCCAGTTCATATGCGCCGTAGTTGTTGTGGTGCGTGTTGTCCTGGCGGCCCTCGGGAGCCGCAAAGGCCCGCGCCGATTCCTCCGGTCCCATCGCCTCGTAGAACCGCTTGCTCATCGCGTTCAGATCGATGAACGTGACCCCTTCCTCCTGGGCGGCCTGTCGGGATGCCTCCGCGTAGTCCGACAGCGAGGGTTTGGCCTTGCCGTCCGCGTCGAAACTCCGTCGCTCGACGGGCGACACGATCACCGGGATTCCGGCGCGAGTTCGCACCATCGCGACGTGCTTCCGGATGTTGGCCTTGTAGCTCAGGAAGGGACCAACGCCTTCGCCTCGCTCCTTCTGGTCGTTGTGCCCGAACTGCATGAGCAGGCAGTCGCCGGGCTTCATCAGGCTCGCGATCTTGTCGATCCGCCGGCGGCCCAGGGAGGCGGTGTAGCTCTCACCCGACTCGCCGTGGTTGGCGACGGCGACCGTCGGCTGGAAGAAGGCCGGGAGCATCTGGCCCCAACTGGCGTATGGCTCCTGCGGCTGGTCGCAGAGGGTCGAATCGCCCAGCAGATAGATCGTCGGCACGTCGGCCTTTGCGATCTCGACCGCGCAGACCACCGGTCTCGCGTTGGCGAATTCCAGCGTCAGGCGGCGGTCCCAGGCCCAGGCCTCCTGGACCGTCTCGCGGGGGATCTTGAGACGGACCTCGCCCGGCGCGATGCCCTTGACGCCCGTGATCTTTGGCGTCCGCGTGTTGACGATGAACTGGACCGTCGCGAACCGGCCGGGTGCTGTGCGGACCTCTTTGACCATCAGGCGGCGCAGTTCGGCCTTGATCGTCGTGACCGATTCTGCGTCGCGGTCGCCCAGCGTGACGGTCACGCGATAGTTGCCTTCTTCAGGTACCGCGACGGAGAAGTGGAAGGGCTGGGCCGACGTGCAGAAGTCGCCAGTGAGCGGGTCGCCGCCGCGATCGATGCCTTCGATCTTCGCCCCCGGCTCGAAGCCGTACCCGACAGCATCGCTGTAGATCGCCTCCGGCGGGACCCGCATTGTCCCATCGGCCGCAGGACCGGGACCGAAGTCGAACCTCAGTGTCGTTGCCTGTCCCGATGCCCCGGCGACCCACGCCGCTGCGACGATCCATACCACGACTGCCTTCTTCATGGTCTGTCTTCAATCCTTCCTCAACGGCGCTGCGTGTCGTTCCGCCAGTAATCCGCATGGTATGCGGCGCCGTCCTTGTTCCAGATCTTGGTGACGAGGTCGATGTCGCCGTCGCGGTCCACGTCGCCGAGCTGGGCGTCGTGCCAGCCGGGATTGTCGATCTGGATCACGACCGGCGAAAACGCCGGCCGTTCGCCGCCGGAGGACAGCCAGATCACGCCGCGCTCCTTCAGGCCGCGAGGTTTCATGGCCAGCTTGCCGCCGGACTCCATGTACGTGTCCGGGTCTTCCTGCTCGCCTGCGAAGATGTCCAGGTCGCCGTCATTGTCGAAGTCCGCGACGCCCAGCGAGTGGAACGAGCCGGTGCCGGGGACGTCGCCCGGGGCAGTGGGGGGATCGGGGACCTGATGTCTCTCCCACTTGGCCCCTTTGCCCAGGTTCTTCACCCAGTAGACATGCGAGAGCCCCGTGTCGCAGTCGCTGTAGACGATGTCGTTGTGCCCGTCCGTGTCGAGATCGACGATCCAGGATCGCATGCTCGGGCCGTAGGAGGCCTTCTCCACGCCCAGGTGCGGCCACTCGTGCCGGGGCCACTCGCCCTGGCCTTTGCCCGGGTTCTCGAACCAGTAGCGCGGGATGACGATGTCGAGATCGCCGTCGCCGTCGAGGTCGCCAGCGCCGCGAGGGGCGATGCCGCCGTGATTCTGGTCGCCCTGGCCGATGTCGGTTTGCTTCAGGCCGGCCGCCGGATCGAACCAGGAGACGACTGTGCCGTGATACGTGACGATGTCGAGCCGGCCGTCGCGGTTGAGGTCCGCCGCGATGATGTCGTGCCCGCCGCCCGCGAAGGGATGCGCAGGCCAGAGCTTGTCCGGATTCTCAGCCAGCCCGCCGGGATTCTCGAACCACACGCGATTCGAGACGACGTCGAGCCGGCCGTCCTGGTTGAGGTCGAGGGCCGCGGCGCCCAGGGCTTCCGCCAATCCGTCCGCCTCGCCCATCGTGTGTCGAATCCACGTGGCGTCGTCCTTGCGTTCGAACCAGTAAGCGGTCTTGGGCTCTCGTCTCGACAGCACGACGTCGAGGTCCCCGTCGCCGTCGAAATCGGCCAGCGGCAGCCCGCCGGTCCCCCATTCCGACCCCGGCAGCGGGTCGGCAATCGTGAAGTGCGTCCAGGTCATTCCGCCACCCTGGGCTGATGCACCGGCACACGCAGTCGCACCCAGGCAGGCGCCCAACAGCAGGCACAGCGGTACGGAAGATGCAGTCGCTTTCGTAGGCACTCTGTGATTCGACATGCGTTGACCTCCATCTTCTGGCACTCATTCTGCAGCGTTAATCACTGTACAACGGAAGACACACCGTTGCCAGCATCGATTCGGCACCGAATCACTCGAATGCTCTCTGACCTTCGCGCGCCGCTCCCGTTTCGGCCTTCCGGAATGTCCAGATCATGAATGGGCTTGTCTCCATCTCAAACGAGACGCGGGAGTAGTCCCCGTAGAGAGCGACCGGGACGAAGCCCGCCGCCTCCGCCAGCGACCGGAACTCGTGGCAGGAGTGAAGACGGAAGCGGAGATTTACGTCCATTGTGGCAACGATAGAGCCGCCGGAGTCGCGGACTTCATAGAACTGGGTCCCATCGACGCATCCGGACGCCGGGTCGTGGTTCTCCAGAGACGACAGGGTGAGCAGGTGGCCGTCCGGAAGTGGAAAATCGCCGAGCTTGTGTCTCTGGCCGGTCACCCGTTTCAATCGGCACGGGGGGTTGTGCAACGTGCAAATGAAGCGTCCTTCCGGCGCAAGGTGGGCCCGAATGGCCTGGAGGGCCTGCCGCCGCTCGGCCGGGTCCGTGATCTCCGCGAACGAGTGAAACGGGATGAAGATCAGGTTGAATCCGCGGTTCAGCGACAGTCTGCACACGTCCGCCTCGATCAGCTCCGCCGAGAGGTTCTTGTCACGGAGCTTGCCGCGAAAGACATTCAGCATCTCAGCCGAACTGTCCACACACGTCAGGTCGGTCCCCGCATCGAGCAGCGGCATGGAAACCCGGCCCGTCCCGCACATCAACTCCAGCACCGGTCCGGACGTCTTCCTCGCCTCCTCCAGGAAGAAGGGGACATCCAGCTCCGTCTGAACGTACGCATCATACAGATGTGCGACTCGATCATAGTCCATTGCAGGCATTCCTGTCTCCTCGCGACTGCGTCATCGGATTGGCTCGTTGATCTTCGCGTACAGCAACTGGTCGAGGATTCGGCCGTGCTTGAAGACGCTGGCGCGGAGCCGGCCCTCGCACTGGAAGCCCGCCTTCTCCAGAACGCGGACCGACGCGCCGTTCCCGTCGAAGACCGACGCATAGATCCGGTGGACCTCGAAGTGCTCGAAGGACCACGTGGTGAACGCGCGAACCGCGTCGGTCATGATCCCGCGTCCCCAGAAGGGCTCGCCCAGCCAATAGCCCAGCTCCGCGGTGAAGCGATGGACGTCGTCGCGGAACTCCAGGCCGATCCCGCCGATGGCTTCGTCCTGCGTCGCGATGGCGAAGACTGTCTGCGGATTCTGCCGGGCGACCTTCCCCAGAAACACCTTCGCGTCCGACACTCGGTAGGGACAGGGGAATCGGTCCCGCAGCCACATCGCGACCTTGGCGTTGTTTGCGTGGCGGGCGATGGCTCCGGCGTCTTTGCCCGACCAGTCCCGAATCACGTATTCTCCCAGTTCGATCTTCATCCGCACTCCCTGTGTGTCACATCCCCAGTCGCCTGTTCTCGCGGATCATCCGGACGGCCTCTTCGACCCTCTTGCGCCGGGTCTCGTCCCGTTTGGCCGTGCCCACCCAATAGATGAACTGCCTGCGATACGAGGGCGCGAGCTTCTCGAAGTTCCGTCTTGCCCGCTCGTCCTTCGCCAGCGCCGCGGTCAGCTCGGCGGGCACGACGGTCGTGTCCTGCCTCTCGGCGGCCTTGTCCCACTGGCCGTTTGCCTTCGCTTCGCGAATCTTGACCAGTCCGGCTTCGGTCATCCGGCCTGCCTCGATCATCCTGCGAACCCGCTCCTTATTCCGCTCGGACCAGATGCTCCCGGCCCGCCGGGGGCAGAAGCGATTCATGTGCTTCTCGTCGTCGATGCGTTTGAGGATGCCGTCGATCCACCCGAAGCACAGCGCCTCCTCGACCGCGTCGTCGTAGGCCAGGCCGGGCTTGCCCGTACGCTTCTTGTGGAAGACCAGCCAGATCTCCTGCGCGGCCGCGTGGTTCTCCTCCAGCCACGCGCGCCACTGGTCCCGATTGGCGAAATGTCGTCGGTTAGCGGTCACGGACCTACCTTTCCATTCTCAAGCCGGGACCATGGTATCCGACGCGAAGCCCGACAGCCACCCCCCAGATCCATGGGCCCCGTCGGACCCATTGAATACGGGAAACCACGAAGAGCCCAGCGCGGCCTCGCTGCGCTCGGCCGCAACCCAAGGGGTGAAAGGCGTTGCGCTTTGGGGTACGGTATCGCTTTTGGCAAACAGTACCGTTCCAGAGGAGCAACGCCATGGAGGCTTTTATACA
>JAGOLX010000028.1 GCA_017993835.1 Phycisphaerae bacterium | reverse complement strand
CATGGCAGAGCAATATGGCCGCAGGGATTTCCTGAAGATGGGGAGCGTTGCCATGACGGCGTGGGCCGCCGGAGGGGTGTCTCTCGCTGCGGAAGCCAAAGCGCCGGCGATGGAGACCGTCCGTGTCGGATTGGTAGGCGTCGGCAACAGAGGGTCCTGGCTGCTGGAACTCCTCCTGGGCCTCGAAGGGGTCCAGGTCAAGGCGGTTTGCGATATCATCGAGGAGCGGGTCGCTCGGGCGCAGGACAAGGTGACCGCCGCCGGGCAGCCCAAGCCGAACGGCTACACTCGCGGCGAGACGGACTTCAAGCGTCTGTGCGAAACCGAGGACCTGGACCTGGTCATCAACGCGGTCCGGCCGTGGAAGTGGCACACGCCGATCTGTGTGGCAGCCATGAACGCCGGCAAGCATACCGCCACCGAAGTCCCTGCCGCCGAGACGGTGGACGAGTGCTGGCAGTTGGTCGAGACGGCAGAGAAGACGGACCGGTACTGCGTCATCCTGGAGAACTGCTGCTACTTCCGCAATGTGATGCTGGTCCACCACATGCTGCGAAAAGGCCTGTTCGGCGAGATTCGTCATTGCGAGGCGGGATACCAGCACTACTACATGAAGGTCGGTCCCGGTGCACCGCGTTCGGCCGACCCGCTGGTCCAGACGGGCAACAGCTACCCGACGCACGCCATTGGCCCGGTCGCCCAGTGGATGGACATCAATCGCGGCAACCGCTTCGACTATCTGGTCTCCATGAGCGCCGACGGCACGCGGGGCAATCCCGGCGCCGACATCAACACCAGTCTCATCCGCACCGTCCACGGCCAGACGATCACGCTGTACTACGACACGAAGCTGCCCAGGCCCTACGATCTCATCTACCGCGTGCAGGGGACGAAGGGCATCTACTCCGCGACCCTGGACCAGATCTACATCGAGGGCCGCAGTGCCAAGGCGGAAACGTGGGAGCCCATGGACGAGTACTACAAGCAGTACGAGCACCCGCTCTGGAAGGCCTTGAGTGAGAAAGCCCTGGCTCACGGCGGGCACGGCGGCGCCGACTGGATCACGATTCACCGCCTGATTCGGGCGCTGCAAACGGGCGCAGCCCCGGACATCGACGTCTACGATGCCGCCGCGTGGAGCTGCATCACGGAGCTGAGCGAGAAATCGGTGGCCCAGCGAAGCAGTCCCATGGATTTCCCCGACTTCACGAAAGGCCGCTGGAAGACGACCCCACCCATCGGGATCATCGGCCTCGACTGAGCGTCGATCTGTGACGGTCGTGCAGCGAGCTTCAGGCTTTCGGCCCTGCCCATCCTTGCGGCAGTTTCCTGCCGACGTCCGCCAGCCAGTCGTCGCGGATCGCATCGTAGGGTCGGAACCGCTCGATGCCTCCCTGCTCCTCGCTGTGAAGCAGGGCGCGGTGCAGGCCCAGTTGATTGGCGATGGGCGAGTCGATCAGATTGCTCGAATCGGCCGCGCTCATCTGGAACAGGACGCGATGGTCGAACTCGTGGATCGTCTGGCGGTCGAGCGTTCGCTCCAGCGTGCTGAGCGTGTTGGCCCAGGCGAGGGTGTGGACGCCGACGCTGGGACCCTCTCGCAACAGGTCGGCGAACTGGACGTCCGGCTGCGGCCTGGCCTGCTCGTCGCGCGAGAAGCTGAAGGCATCTTCGTTGCGCCGGAGCATCCGATACCGCTGCAGACCGAAGATCACCAGGAAGACAAACGCGTCGCTCGTCTGTGGCACCCCCGCCCTCGGGGGTGTCTTTCCCCAGCCGGGGGCGGCTGGGCTACATGTTCTTTCTCCAGCCGAGGGCGGCTGGGTCCCTGTGGCACCCCCGCCCTCGGGGGTGTTCTTTCCCCAGCCGGGGGCGGCTGGGCCACGCGACGAGGGACCAGGGACGAGCGACGCGCCCGACCAGCCTTTTTCCGATGGGTCGCGACCGTTGCTCGACGCACTGCGCGTCATGCGCCTGTCGACCTCGTTTGCCAGTTCGGCGATTGCGTCGGCCACGTCATGCCATCCGACGTTGCGACACTCGTGCGGGATCGCCGCCGCGATTCGCTCGAAGACGCCGGCCCCCGGCGCATCAGGCGGACTGCCGTCCAGGATGATGAAACGACAGGAAGGGGAAAAAGGCAGATCGGGCCTACTTTGAGGGGGAAAAATCTCTTGGTTCGATTTTTCACCCTCAAACCCTCGTTGTGCGTCGAGCGATTCGTCACTTCCATTCTTCAACGAAATCGAACTGCGAGATTTCGTTGAAGAATACAGGCCCGACCTGCCTTTTTCCCCTGGCGGGCACTGCGCCGCCAGACTCACGAGGGCGGCGCTAATCAAGTTTCTGGCAAGATCGTCCCGCTGTCCGACGATCAGCACGTTAGCGCCGCTCTGCCGGCGGACTGTTACGGCGGTGGGCTCCTTGATCGTCACGGGCGCTCCCAGCCAGATTCGCGGCGAGTCGCACGGCACGGGCCGTCCGAGACATGCCGCCAGTTGGCGGTTCTCTCGGATGTCGGCTGGCGCACTGCCTTCAAAGACAATCGTTTCTCGTGTCTGGTCCCCCGTATCGGAAGAAGGCAGTGGCACCCCCGCCCTCGGGGGTGTTCTTTCCCCAGCCGAGGGCGGCTGGGCCACTGTGGCACCCCCGCCCTCGGGGGTGTTCTTTCCCCAGCCGGGGGCGGCTGGGCCACTGGCGAGCGACGAGATCTTCGCCAGGTAGTCGTCGCGGGTGGCGTCGGGCAGCCAGGCGGTCTGGAACGGGCTGTTGCCCGCGAGCCGGCCGCCGGCGTCGTTGTAGATCGCCTCGCCGGGACGGGAGAGCAGGCGGGCGGCCATGTTGTCGTCGTCGAGAATGAGCTGGGCGTCCGCGTCCGAGCACTGCAGGGCGATGCGGATCGCCATCTGCCCGATCGTGCTCCGCGCCAGGCCGAAGACGCCGCCGAGCGTCTGGGACCCGAGCACGACGTGGATGCCGAAGGCGCGGCCCTGTCGGACGAGCTGCTCGAGCAGGACCGCGGCGTCCTGGGCCAGCTTGTCGTCCTCTGCGAAGAAGACCTGGAACTCGTCCACGATGAGCACGGTGCGAGGCATCGCCTTGCCCGTCGCCTTGCGATAGGCGGCCAGGTCCTGCACGCCCGCTTGGCGGAACAGGTCGCCGCGGTGGGTCATCTCCGCGTCCAGCCTTCGCAGGATGCTCAGGCCGAACTCACGGTCGCTCTCGATGGCGATGGCGCGGGCGTGCGGCAGATGGTGCGTCGCGTAGGTCTTGAACTCGACGCCCTGCTTGAAGTCGATCAGGTATAGCTCGACCTGATCCGGCGAATACCACAAAGCCAGGTTCGTCACCATGACGTGCAGCAGGGTGGATTTGCCCGAGCCGGTTTTGCCCGCGATGAGCATGTGCTGTGCGACGCCGCGACCGAGGACCAACTGCTGCAATCGCGTCGCGCCGGTCCGGCCGAGCGGGATGCGAAGCTCGTGCCGACTGTCCAGCGACCAGAGCTGGCCTGCCTCCGGTGCGATGGCGGTGAACGGGACTTCCACCCGAGCGGAGGCGGCGCCGGCCTTGCCGATGGCGTGCATGGCCTCGGTGAGGGCCTCCTCGCCGGGCGGCTCGTCCAGGACGAGCGGGAACTGCTTCAGGATGTCGTCCCGCCAGACGAATCGGCCGTCCTCGTAGACGAGGTGGACGCTGGCGGCATGGATGTCGCGTACGTCCACGCCGCTGGGCAGCTCGGCCCGCGTGTCGTAGGCGATGAGCGTGTGTACGCCGCAACGAGGGCCGCTGTGAATGACGCTGCTCAAACGACGGGCGGTCTCCTCGCTGAAATTCCGCGGGAAATCCGCGATCACGAGGAACCGGTACGGCTCCGCCAACTCGCCCGCCTGGCGATTGTATTGCTCGATCGTCTCGAACTCGTTGCGGAGGTACTTCTGAATGACGTTCTCCATGTGCTGGGTGAGGTCCTCGAGTTGTTCCTGAAACTGCAAGGCCTCCGTCCAGATGCGTCCTCCGACGAGGGATTCGAGGTAATCGCCGGCGTGCATGAACCCCGCGAAACTCTCGCCCAGTCCGACGGGATCGAAGATCGTGAAGCGGGCCTGCCCCGGCGGGAACGACGCGAACAGACGCATCATCACCGCGCGGAGCGCATCGATGGCTTGCGGGCGTCCTTCCCGCGGGTACTCCAGCAGGAGGGAGCAGTGGCTGGGGAATTCCAGCAGGGCCGGCAGCGCCGCAAAGCGTGCGGCGTCCAGTCTGGCTCCCGCCCGCGCCGCCACGGAGTCGGCCAGGCATCCCAAGTCCACTTGGATCGCCGCGAACCGTGCCCCGGAAGGCGGCGTCTGCGAGGGCGTCCAGGATTCGCCCAGCAGGTGTTCCCAATCGCCTGCGGCCCGTCGGTCCAGGCGGGCCATGTGCTGGAGCAAGGCATCGATGCGAGCCAGACCCCTGTCCCACCGGTCTTCCAGGGCCTTGCGGGCGGTCTGGTACTTGTCTTCGCAGGCGGCGATCTCCTCGTCGTACCGTCTCTGAATCCCGGCCAAACTCTCCTGACACCGGCGCTCGAGCGCCGCCTGCTGCTCCTCGAGCTTGTGCTGAGCCTCCTCGATGACCCGGTCCCGAGTCGTTCGGAGGCTGTTCAGGACCTCCTCGCGCTGGTCCTCGACCTGGTGGAGCGAGATGGCCTGCTGCTTGGCGATGTTGGCCTTCGTCGTCTCGAACGTGGAGTGGATTCTCTTGATCTCCGCCTGCTTCTGCTCGACCGACGTCTGCCACTCGCGCTCGATTTCGTCCAAGGCCTGCGCGGAGAGTCGGCCGAATGCGATCCGGGCATTCATCAGTGCCGCCTGGAACTCCTCGTAGAGACGCCGGACCTGCGACCGGCTCCGATGCCAGAGCATGTGACCGCCGACGACGATGACCGCGATGGTCAGCGCGAGAACCGCCGGTGCTGCCACTGTCAGAGACACTTCCTGAAGGTGCAAGATCCCCAGCACGGTGCCCGCGACGCCCAGCAGCCCCCCTGCCAGCAGGACGGGACGCGCCCCCGCGAACAGTTGTGCGACGCGGAGCCTGTGGAGCTGGTCCAGTCGCTGCTCGGCCAGCGTCTGCTGCGAGCGGAGAGTCTCGGCGGGGTTCTCGCCGTTGTCGACGAGGGGACCGCCCTTCTGGGCAAGGGACATCGCACGGCAGCGATACTGTCGGATCAGGAGGTTGGCCTGAGCGTCGAGATCGTCGAGCCGCCGGCGGGTCTGCTCGGCTGTCGCTTTGGCCTCGAAACTCTTCTGCTGCTTCTTCGTCGCCGCACCCTCGGCTACGAACTCCGCGACCAGCAACTGGTCCTGCTTCTCCTTCTCCGCCTTGCTCTCCAGGTCGGCGGCGGTCTGCATGACCCGCTTACGTCGCTGCTGGACCTCGATCTTCACGGCGCTGAGCCGGCCCTCGAATTCCGCATCCGCCTCTTTGACGAGGGTCTCATACTCTTCGCGGCTGGTCTGGCTCTTGAGGCGCAGCTCCCGCTCCGCGGCTTCCTTGTCCCTGTCGAATCTTTCCTTCGCGTCGCTGCGGGCCCTCTGGTACTCCGATTCGATCTCGGATTCCAGCGGCTCGACCACGGAGGCCGAGAGGTGGAGGATCTCGGCCATCGCTTGGCGAAGCAGGCTCGTGTAGCCGTTGGCCTCGCGGTCGGGATCGCGAAGATATGTCTGGAGGTCTTGGGTCATGCGTCGTGTTCCCTGCTGTCCGAGCAATCGTATTGGGCCTTTTCGATCATAGCCGCGATGCGCTCCATCGCCAGCACCGCGGCGCGGATGTCCGCTTCCAGCGGCGCGATGTATTTCTTGTCGAACTGAACACAATTCTCGTCGCGCCAGACCTCGCGCACCCGCTGCCAATCTTGCAGGAGCTTCTTGGTCATCTGCACCAGTTTGGCCCGACTGTCCGAGGCGCTCATTCAGATGCCCTCTCTGGCTCGGCCATGTCCTCGCCCTCCTGCGGCCTCTCCGCGCGGTTCTCTTCGGGTGTGGGCACATCGGCGGGCTGAAGGACGGCGCCTTCGACGTTCTCCCTCGCCATCCCGGGCGCCTCCGGCGGCGCGAGCGCCACATACTGCTCCAGGGAATCGACCATCCGATCCAGACTCGCGCAGGCGTTGGGGATCTCCACCTCGATGGCGTTGACGAGTCCGTGAATGGCGCCTTTGTAGTCCAACGACTCCCTTTCGATCTGCGTGCTGTAGATGCGGACCAGTCGGAACGTGTTCTCTGCGTCGCGGAGCCGTCGCTCGGCGATCCGCAGCGCCCTCCTTTCTTCCACGCACGAGCTGTGCGTGCCTGCGATGGCCCGGTCGAGGACCTCGTGCTGTTTGAGGGCGAGCTTGGCTTGCGTGTACTGTTGCGAGCGGGTCTGGACCTGCTGCTTCCAGTAGCGGTTGCTGTCTTCTCGCAGCCAAACGAGGGTCCGCTGGATGTCCGTGCTGGCTTCATCCAGGGCCACCGACGCCACGGAAGCGAACGTGGCGAGCGAGGCCCGGAACTGCCTGAGCGCCCCGAACGAATCCACTCTGGCCTGTCCGCTCATCCCGGTCTCCTATCGCTGCTGGAGATAGTCCTCGATGTGCCTGGCCTTCTTGGCCAGGAACGCCGCATGTTGGCCGGAGGCGTCCAGGAACCGGGCCAGCGTCTTGACGGTCTGCTCGAATTCCTGCGCGAACCGCTTCTGCTCCTGGTCCGCCCAAGTCCGCTCCAGCTCCCGCATGCGAGATTGCAGGCCCCCGATCAGGGTTTCCAGATCCGAGTTGAATCGGGTGAGGTCCCGCGCGAATCGCCGCAACTCCGCGGGGTCAACGTTAGCCTTGCCCATGAGGTTCTCCGTATCTGGGGACATTCCGCCGTCCCCCGTGCCTCCATTATTATAGCGGATTTGGAGCGCGGATGCCACGAATTCCTGCGGGCAGGTCTGCCCGTGGACGATCTCTTCGACCTCGGGATCAATCACCCCGAGTACTACGGCGACGATGGCGTCCACTTCAACGCCCAGGGCAGGGCCGCACAAGCCCAGCAGGTCTCACAGAACATCGAATCCCGCTTGTAGTGACGCCGTAAGACGCTATCCTCCTGGGCGTCCGCACGTGCACCGCGCGCTGAGGAGAAGATATGCCCTCACGGGCACACTACGAACTGGCGGCGCTGGGGTTGGGACCCGCCTGCTCTCGGAACCGATCCTCGCAGCTCTGCCACGTGGACGCCATTTCTCGGACCTTGCCCGGATGCCGACTCGCCAGGTTCTTCTGCTCGCAGCGATCCGTCTTGAGGTCGTACAACTCCCAAGGGCCGTCCTTGCCTTTGGCAACGAGCTTCCAGTCGCCGATGCGGAGGGCCCGGTTGTCTAGATGATGGAAGTACAGGGACTCGTGCTCGACCGAGCCGCCCGGGGCGAACGCAGGCACGAGGCTCTTGCCCGGCAGCGGTGGCGCCGCGTCGTATGGCGGTTGGGCCGTCGATTGGCCTCCCGCCAGTCCCACGATCGTCGGCAGGATGTCGATGAAATGACAGGGGCTGTGGCGGAGCTCGCCGCGGGCGGGAATGCCCACCGGCCAGTGGACGATCAGCGGCGAGGAGACACCACCCTCGTGGACCCAGGATTTGTGCAGGCGGAACGGCGTGTTGGCGGCACTGGACCAGCCCGGGCCCAGGCACAGATACGATTGGCGCGAGCCGGGGGACGCCGCGGGATCGTGCATGTCGCCGCGGATGATCTGCTCGGCACTGGCGCCATTATCGGACACGAAGAAGATAACTGTGTCGTCGAGGGCGCCCATCCGCTCGATCTGGTCGAGGACGCGTCCGATTTCGCGGTCCATCCGGTCGATCATGCCGGCGTGGATCGCCATCTTCGTCGCCTGGAACTCCCGCTGCTCCTCGGTCAGGTCGGTCCACGGGACAGCCCGGTCCACCTCGCCCGGACCGATGCTCTCGGTCAACTTCTCTCTGGGCAGGTTCCAGCTCGGAATCCCATCCGCCTCCAGGGGCGCCAAGTCGCAGTGGACCATGTCCATGTCCCGCAGTCGCTCCCATCGTTGCCTGCGAATGGCGTCCCACCCGGCCCGGTAGCGGTCGCGATATCGCGCGATGTCCTCCGGCAACGCGTGCAGCGGAAAGTGCGGCGACGTGAACGCCAAGTAACAGTAGAACGGTTGGTTGCGGTGCTTGTCCGCGTGCTCGCTCAGGAAATTCTTGGCGTGGTCGGCAATAGCAGTCGTGACATAGAAGCCGGAGCCTGGTTCGACGGGATCGAGTCTGCGGTCGTCGAGCTCGTGGTTCTTCGGATTGAAGAACCGGTCGTGGTCGTGCACGACGTAGGAGTGATCGAAGCCGCCGTGGGCGATGGGCTTGGGCGCGCCCAGGAGGTGCCATTTGCCGGCGTGGTAACAGCGATATCCGAGGAGCTTGAGGTAGTGCGGAGCCACGCGGGCCCAGGCGGGCAGCGTCCCCTGCGGCGGGTCCATGCGAACCTGCTGCGGATAGTAACCCGTCAGCAGCGAGGTCCGCGACGGCCAACACCGTCCGGTCGAGTAGCACTGGGAGAACCGCAGCCCGCCCGCGGCCAGGCGATCGAGGTTGGGGGTACTGATCTCGCCCCCATAGCAGCCGGCGTCGGAGTACCCCATATCGTCGGCCACGATTACAAGCACATTCGGCTTGCGTCCAGCTCCCGAGGACGAAAGGCCCTCTGGTCCGCTGGGGCCCCCAAGCACCCGCCCGCCCAGCGCGAGAGCAGATCCCGTTGCCAGAGTTCGCTGGAGGAACATGCGTCTGGTCAAGCCTGCTAACATCATGTTATTGTCCCCTTCAAGTGAATCAGAGCGGTGCGGTGGTTTATGCCCGAAACCCTGGAGCCGATCCTAGCACACCTTGTGCAGCCACCGCAATGAGGTACACAGCAAGGTCCGACATGGGCTAACACCGCGTAGGTCGTTTATGAATCTTGTGGCCGCACAGCGACCGGTCTGTGCCGGGCACAAATCGAACGCTATTACTTGTAAGATTTTTTTCGATTTTTCCACATATGGTATTGAACAAATGGTCAGAAGTGACTATAAAGTCATTTGTGAACGAGGTGGTCACACAATCCGAAACGCCCAACCGGACGCAGCGCAGGGTTTCAAAGACACGAAACCGTCTGCTGAAGGCAGCGTCCTCTGTGTTCGCGGAAGTTGGGACGGATGCTGCTACTATTGAAATGATTACGCAGCGAGCCGACTTGGGAAAAGGAACGTTCTATCGGCATTTTGCCGATAAGAGCGAGATCATTGCGGTGCTGATCGAACAATGCATCGACGACCTAGTGGCGGCGGTGTTGCAGGCTGCACGTGAACCACATTCGTTACGAGAGGTCCTCGACGGATTGGTCAATGGTCACATGGAGTTCTTCCTGGGCCATCGGGACGAGTACGTGTTGTTGTTTCAGGGCCGCATGTTGTTGAAACTGGACCGCGGATTGGTCTATGAAATCGACCAGCCGTACGAGCATTATCTGAATCGTATCGAAGACTTGGTCCGGCCTTTTCTGCCGACCCTGGTGGACAGTATAAAGGTCAGACGGTTGGCTTGTGCCATCGCTGGCTTCGTATCGGGGTTTTTGTCTTTTGCAATGATCACCATGGAGCCTCGGGTCCTCCGAGAGAGCATTGAGCCCATGAGGGGCGCGTTTCTCGCTGGCGTCGTTGGTTTCATGGAACGACCGTAAGTGTGCGTGTTGTGAATTGTTAATTCGTAGAAAGGAACTCAGAATCATGTCTATGTGCTCTGCGAGTGGGGGCGAAGACTCTTGTCATGGAGATGCCTCCCTGTGTGTGGGCGATGACGAACCTCCGCCGATAGCGACCGCATCCAACCCAACTGAAGCAATGGTTTATCGGCCCAAGAACTGGAACGACTGGCGCTGGCAGATGGCCAATCGCATCCGGTCCTGTCAACAACTGTCCGCGGCGTTTCCCCGTCTGGTCGGGGCAACGGAATTGGCCTCGGTCATGACCAAGTACCCCATGGCGATCACGCCGTACTACGCCTCGCTGATTCGCCGCGCGGACAAAACCGACCCCATCTTCCAACTATCCGTGCCCCAGGCGCAGGAGTTGATCGATCCTCCGTTCCTGTCGGCCGACCCGCTGGAAGAGTGCAGAGACATGCCGGTCCCGGGCATGGTGCATCGTTACCCGGACCGCGCCTTGGTCATCGCGACCACGATGTGCTCGACCTATTGTCGGCACTGCACGAGAAAGCGAATCGCGGGCACGCGAGAGACCAGCATCACCAAGCGGCGTCTGGAGCAGATTGCCGCTTACCTGACGGAGCATCCGCAGATCAGCGATGTGATCGTCTCGGGCGGCGACCCGCTGACGATGAGCACCGAGCACCTGGAGATGGTGTTGTCGCGGCTGCGTCAGGTGCCCTCGGTGCAGATCATCCGGATCGGGAGCCGCGTGCCGGTGGTGTTGCCGATGCGCATCACCGACGAGCTGTGCCAGATGATTCGCAAGTACCACCCGGTGTGGATCAACACGCACTTCAACCATCCGCAGGAGCTGACGCCGGAAGCGGCGGAGGCTTGCAGGCGGCTGGCCGACGCAGGCGTCCCGCTGGGCAACCAGTCGGTCCTGCTTCGCGGGGTCAACGACGACCCGCGGATCATCGAGCAGCTCTGCCGCGGCCTGGTTCGAATGCGGGTCCGCCCATACTACATGTACCAGTGCGACCTCGTCCGAGGCGTGGAGCACTTCCGCACCCCGCTGACGCGAGGCATGGAGATCATGGAGTATCTTCGCGGCCGGCTCAGCGGTCTGGCGATCCCCACATTCGTGGTCGATGCCCCGCACGGCGGCGGCAAGATCCCTGTCCTGCCGACCTATGTGGTTTCGCAGAGCCCGACTCACACGGTTTTGAGGAACTACGAGGGCATGCTGATTGCCTATCCCGAGCCGCAACAGCGGTTCGACGGCCAGTGCACCTCACCGCGCGAGGAGTCCTCGCCGGGAGTGTGGGAATTGGCCGCGGGCCAATACAGCCGAATCCAGCCCAAGGAGACCCTGCGTCACGCAAGACGCCAGCCCTGCTGTGCATCGGATGAGTCAGTAGGGGACTTCTGAGATGATCAAGATTCAACGGGTCTACGGATCCACTCTGCCCATAGATCGCCAACGGATTCAGCAAACGCAGGAGATCTTCCGGCAGAATTTTGCCGCCGTTGCGTCCTATGCGGACAAGATCCCCGACATGTTGGATCACCCGTTCAAGTATGGGTACAAGACAGTCCTGCTGGTCTGTGAGACTGCGATGGGCAGGGTGACAGGGTTTTCCCTGGTCCTGCACTTTCCGGAAATCAACAGTAGTATGCTCGATTTCGTCGCCGCGCATCGCCAGATGCGCGGCGGTGGAATCGGCGGTTCGCTTTTCGAGGCGACAGAGGAGTACATACAGCATCAGGGATCTCGCGGCCTGTACCTGGAAGCGCTGCCGGATGATCCCCGTCAAGTGAAGGACCCCGCGCAGTTGAAGGAGAACCAGCAGCGTCTGCGGTTCTATGAGTATTACGGGCTTCGGCCGATCGTGAACACGGAGTACGAGACGCCCATTGGAGAAAGTCCGGCACCCTATCTGCTGTTCGACGATCTGGGTCGGGGCACGCCGTTGAGGCGTTCCGAAGCCCGCGTCGCGATTCGCCTGATCCTGCAACGCAAGTACAGTCACATGGTGACGCCCGACTATATCGAACGCGTAGTTGAGAGCGTGATCGACGATCCCGTGCGTTTCCGCGAGCCGCGGTACATCAAGACGCCGCCATCCGTGCCCCAGAGGGGACAGGTCGAGAAGGCATTCGAGATCGTCTGCGGCGACATCCACGTGGTTCATCGCGTGCGGGATCGAGGATACGTGGAGCGGCCTGCGAGGGTCACGGTTCTGGAGCAGGCCGCGATGGCGACGGGACTTTTCACCAAAGTCTTGCCTCGCCATTACGGCGATGAACATCTACGGGCGGTCCACGATGTCGATTTCCTTGCGTACCTGAAGGCCGCTTGCGAGAAGCTGCCGGCAGGCACTCGGATCTATCCCTACGTGTTTCCTATTCGCCGGCCCGAGCGACGCCCGAAGGATCTGGCGGTCCGTGCCGGATACTACTGTATTGACACATTCACGCCTCTGGATCATCAGGCATATCAGGCGGCCAGGCAAGCCGTCGACGTGGCCCTGACCGCAGCGGACGATGTTCTGCGGGGCCGACGTGTGGCATATGCCTTGTGCAGACCGCCTGGGCACCATGCGGAGCGTCGGACATTCGGTGGCTTCTGCTATTTCAATAATGCGGCCATTGCGGCCCAGTTTCTCAGTCGTCATGGCAAGGTCGCCATGCTGGACATCGATTATCACCACGGCAACGGCGCACAGGACATTTTCTACCGTCGCAGTGATGTGCTGACGGTCAGCCTGCACGGCCATCCGAACCACTCGTATCCATACTTCAGCGGTTTCGCCGACGAGCAGGGCGACGGGCCGGGCAGAGGATTCAACCAGAACTTCCCGCTGCCGGAGGGGGCGGATGAAACGCTCTACATGCAGACTTTGGACAAGGCCGTCCGTATGATAGAACGATTCAAACCGATGTTCCTGATTATCTGCGTTGGTTTCGACACGATCCGAGGTGATCCCACCGGGTCGTTCATCCTGAAGCCATCCTCGCTACGTCAGATCGGTCAGCGAATCGGTCAATTGCATCGTCCGACACTCGTGGTGCAGGAAGGCGGATACAGCCTCCGCAACCTGCGTCAGGGAGTCTCGGCCCTTTTTGGAGGAATTGCACAGGCTTCGGCCTTCGCATTCACAAACGGAAAGAAATGGATAAAGCAGCAAGAAAGACCAGCAAACAACCTATCAGGGCACCCGGTCCAATGACCGTTGGGCTTGTTTACGATCTTCGAGACGATTACCTCGCCCAGGGTTTCACGGAGGAGCAGGCCGCTGAGTTCGACTCCGCCGCGACCATTGACGCCCTCGAAAAGGCCATTCGATCTCTCGGATATGCCACCGAGCGGATCGGCAACGGGATGGCCTTGGCCAAACAACTCGCCGCCGGAAAGCGGTGGGACCTCGTGTTCAATATCGCTGAGGGCCTGTACGGGCGCAGCCGCGAGGCCCAGGCGCCCGCCCTGCTGGAGATGTACGGAATTCCCTACACCTGCTCCGACCCGCTGGTGTGCGCCCTGACGCTGGACAAGGCGATGACCAAACGCGTGATCCAGTCGGCGGGTCTGCATACGCCGCGGTTCGCGGTGGTCACGTCGCCAGCCGACATCGAGGGTTTGGACCTGAAGTACCCGCTGTTTGCCAAACCCCTGGCGGAAGGCACAGGCAAAGGGGTCGACAAGGATTCCCGCGTCGATTCGCCGGCGGCCCTCAAGAAGGTCTGCACCCGTCTGCTGGAGCGGTTCGCCGAGCCGGTCCTGGTCGAGGAGTACCTCCCCGGCCGGGAGTTCACGACCGCCATTCTGGGGACCGGGCGCGACGCCCGCGTGCTGGGGACCATCGAGTTCAGGATCGAGGCCAACGCCCCCGCCCAAGACTACTCGTTCGACGTGAAAGAGCAGTGCGAGCAGTGCGTGACGTACTTCCCCATGCCCAAGGGCGCCCTCCGCGACGAAGCGGAGGCTCTGGCCCTCGCGGCCTATCGCGTGCTCGAATGCCGTGACACCGGGCGCGTCGATATCCGTCTGGATGCGCAGGACCGTCCCGCGTTCATCGAGATCAACCCGCTGCCGGGCATGCATCCGACGCACTCGGATCTGCCCATGATTGCCGCGCAGGAACGCATGTCCTACGAGGAATTGATCGGCAACATCGTTCGCAGTGCCCTTGCCCGTCAGGAGTCCGCACCGTGCCGCGTCGGAAAACAAGCGTCCTGATCCTGTTCAATGAACCCAGATCTGCGAAATCGAACCAAGAGATTTCGTCGAAGAATATAGGCCCGATCTGCCTTTTCCCGAGCGGACCCGCGGCCTTCGCAGAGAGTGAAGCGGGCGTTCTGGCCGAGGTGCAGGCGGTGAGCGAGGCGCTGGACGCCTTGAAGATTGCCCATCGTGCGGTCGGCGTGCGACAGTTCGCGGATTTGCCCGCGGTCCTGTCCGCGTCGGATGAGCCGGTGGTGTTCAATCTCGTCGAGGGTTTCTGGTCGGACGCGGGTCAGGCCGTTCACGTTCCCACGGTCGTCACCAGCTTCGGCAAGGCCTGCACCGGCAACGACGCGCAAGGCCAGCTCCTGTCGCTCGACAAGTGGCGGAGCAAGACCCTTCTCGCAGCCGCCGGGCTGCCGACCCCCAAGGGGCTCCTCGTCCCGCCGGGACGATCCATCCCTGCGAAGGACCTGTTCGACGGGCCCTGGATTGTCAAGCCCGTGCAGAACGACGCCAGCGAGGGGATCGATAAGACCAGCATCATCCGCGTGCGGGGCAAGGCCCTCCAGGAGGTCGTCCGACGCATCCACGACCGATTCGGCCAGCCTGCCCTGATCGAACAGTTCATCGAGGGGCGCGAGCTGAACATCTCCGTGATCTGCCGCAAGGGAAAGGCCGAAGTGCTGCCCCTGGCGGAGATCGATTTCAGTGCCTTCGAAGCGGGCCGACCCCGCATCGTGGGCTACGAAGCCAAGTGGCTCGAAGACAGCTTCGAGTACATTCACACGCCTCGGATTATCCCCGCCCGGGTGCCGAAGCGGCTGGCGGAGCAGATTCGCGCGCTGGCCACAGCGGCCTGTCAAGCACTTGGGTGCTTCGATTACTGCCGAGTGGACTTCCGCTCGGACAAGGACGACCGACCCTACATCCTGGAGGTGAACGCCAATCCCGACATCTCGCGCGATGCCGGCTTCGCTGCGGCACTGACTGCGGCGGGCATCTCCTACAAGAGCTTTGTCAAGCTGACCATCGACAACGCGGCAAGACGACTCAAAGACAGTCTGAAGGGTCAAGTTTCAAGTGGGCGGTCTTCACACTCCAGACTTCACACTCCAGACTCCAGGCGGTCCATCAGCATTCGTTGGTGCAAGCCCGAGGATCGCCAGACGGTGCTGTCCTTCCTGGCGGAGACCGGTTTCTTCCGACCCGACGAGATCGACATCGCACGCGAGGTCCTGGACACGGCGCTGGCCGAGGGACCGAAGGGCCATTATCAGTCCTTTGTCGCTGAGATCGACGGCCAGACCGTGGGCTGGGTCTGCTACGGCCCGACGCCCTGCACGGTCGGGACATTCGACATCTACTGGATCGGGGTCTCTTCCGCCTGGCAGGGGCACGGCATCGGCCGGGCCTTGACCGACTTCGTGGAGCAGGCGATTCGCGACCGGGGCGGCCGGCTGTTCGTCGTCGAGACTTCGGGCCGGGAAAGCTACACCCCGACACGCCGATTCTATGAAGCCCTGGGGTATCGTCTGGCGGCCAGCATCCCGGATTTCTACGGTCCCGGCGACCCGCGGGTCATCTTCCTCAAAGACGCCGCGGTTGACCGGCCTGTGTGAGTTGCGCATTCGTGTTGCAGACATTGCCCCCGCCAAGGATTGGGTCCTTCTCGATGTAGTGTTCCCAATCGGCCATGGCGTCCAGCATTCCCTTGCCGCGTCGGCAGTTCTCGACCGTCATCTTGCCTGACTGCACCAGGTCGTAGTACGGCCCGATGTCGGTCTGCCGGTAGAGGCCGGCGAAATGCCGGTAGAACTCCTCTCGCGGCAGACGAGTGGGCAGAACGGCGTGCAGGGTGTCGAAGCAGGAATAGTCATGGGTCAGCAGCTCATGGCAGCGGTCCCGGTAGAGCTGTGTCCCGGGCAACGGCGTCAGGATGGTGAACTGAGTGTGCGTGATCCGGTGCTCCTGGACATAATCGTGGAGTCGGTTGAAGTCGTCCTCCGCCCAGTCGGGATCGACGATGAACGCGCCCCAGATGATGACGCCGCTGTCCTGGAGGATCTGGATGGCCCGGTTGTTCGTGTCGATCGTGCAGGACTTCCCGACGCCCTGGAGGACCTTGTCCGATCCGCCCTCCAGGCCCAGCAGGACCGCATACAGCCCGATGTCCACCCAGTTCTTCACGAGATCGGGATGGCGGACGATGGAATCCGTGCGGCATTCCATGGAGTATCTCTTGCGAATGCCCTCGGATCGGATCATGTCGGCAATCGTGGTTTCCCGCTTGCAGTTCATCAGGAAATTGTCGTCCACGAACGTGATGTGATCGGTGGCGACGGAAGCCACTTCCGAAAGGACCCTCTCGGGCGGCATCTGATTGATGGAGCCATGATAGAACTCATGGACGCTGCAGAAGTTGCAGCGAAACGGGCAGCCTCGGGATGTTGCGACGGATGTATCCGGCTTGTCGAAGAGAAAGAAGTACTCGCTGCGATAGGCTTCGGTCAGATCGCGACGCGGCAGCGGGAGGTTCGCAAGATCGATCCGGCCGGATGACCGGCCATTGCGGACGAACGCGCCTTCGCGATTCTGCCAGACGATATTCGGCACATTAGAGAGTCCGCTACGGTCCCCCACCGCCCGAACGAAATGAGCGAACATCGCTTCGGCCTCGCCCAGGGCGACGGCGTCCACTTGGGGCAACGAGAAGTCTTCCGGCAGAAGCGTGGCGTGATGGCCGCCCGCGACGGTGAAGACCTCCGGGGAGAAGGACTTGACCCGATGCAGCACGTCCTGGGCGGCGTAGACCTCCGGCGTCAGGGCGGTCACCGCCACCAATTCCGGCCGGAACCGCCGCAGCGTGAAATCCAGATCGTCGTCCAGACGCATGTCCAGAATGCGAACATCGTGCTCGGGAACCGTCGCTGCGATCATTTCCAGATGCAGCGGCTCCGGTGATGCCGCCAAGGGGAACCCGACGCCCTGCGACAAATAGGGTTGAACCAGGAGAATTCGCACAACAGCACCTCACCTATCTGGAGGCTGCAGGACCTTGCCGCACCAGGACAGGATTCGTGCGTCCTCGGGACCCTATATGACGTGATGGATCTACCCGCCAGTACGGACCGCGTTCAGCCGTCCCCTGGCTCTCTGCAACCTGGGTAGGAAATCGCCCTTGCGGAAATCCGATGTCCATCTGCGCATGGTGATCCAGCCGCCGAAACGCACGAGGCGGATTTCCCACCGGCGAAACCAGGCGCTCCACCCTGCCCGGAGACGATGGAGTGAGAAGACCAGAGCCGGGAACGACAGGATGCTCGCAGCGACCAGCAGCGCGTACCGGAATTGGTAGACCCGGCTCATGATCCGCTTGCCCGCGCGTTGCAGTTCCTCGGCGGTCAGGGGCGCATCCGGCTCGAACAGCGGGAAGTTGCCGTCATAGTACTCCCAGCCGACGTCCTGGAGCGGATAGACCCTGCCCTGCTCTTCGAGTCGTTTGCGGAGGTCTGTGCCGGGCAGCGGAACCGGGAGCAGGACCTGAACGCTGTCGATTCGCGATTTGCGAATGAACCGCCTGAACTGCCTGACCCGTTCCGCGACGGGCATTGTGAATTCGCTGTTCGGGGCAAGCGGGTAGCCGAAGATGAACATGCCGTGAACCCAGAACCCGGTCTTGCGGAACACCTTCACCAACGAGAGCATCTTCTCGGCATTGATGTGCTTGTTCATGGCCTTGAGTTCCTCGTCGATGGGGGACTCGAAGCCGATGGCGACGTGCCGGATGCCGGCGGAACGCATCGCCGCCAGCATTTCGGGGTCGGTGCCCTTGTCCAGTCGGATCTGCACGGTCAGCGATAGCTGTCTGCCGATCTGCTCCTGGTATTCCCGGAGGCTTTGGCAGAACCGGATGGTGTCGTCGCGCTGCTGGCCGAAAAGGTCGTCCACGATGAAGAACCTCCGGGCGTCGCGGGTCTCGACAAGATAACGGATGTTGTCGAGCAATCGGTCGGCCGAGGCAGGTCGCGGCTTGCTCTTGACTGTGCAAAACTCGCAGTGCATCGGGCACCCGCGAATCCGCTCGACCGGATAGACCCGGATTCTGGCATAGCGGACCAGCGAGAAGTCCGGGAACGGAAACCGGTCGAAATCCGTCAGTGGTTCGCGACTCGTCGTGCAGACGACCTGCCCGTCTCGCAGGTACGCGATGCCCTGGATGGCGGACACATCCCGGCGGTGTTCGATCGCCTGGAGAAGCTCGCGAATCGTCTCCTCCCCTTCGCCCAGAACGACGAAATCGATGCCGCTGGACAGGGCTTCCGCGATATTCGGTCCCGCGAAGTGTTGCCCGCCCGCGACCGTAATGACGCCCATTCGCTTGTACTGCTTCGCCAGCTCGTAGAGTCGGGGAATCGTGCTGGTCAAGCCGCCGTAGAAGCCGACGACGCTGGCGGGACGCTGCCGTTGGATCAGGTCGTGGTCGGCGCCGCCTGAATCCGCTCGCGGCCCGCATCGGCCGAGATTGTTCTCGTCGATGACCTCCGCGTCCCAGCCGGCCATGTCGTTGACCGCGGTGGCGACGCGAACCGGACCCAGCGCGGTGGTCCTCACCGCGATCCGCGAGTAGATATTGAAAGCGGAGAACGCCGGAACGACGATCCGAAGCCGTCGTCTCTTCTGTGCCTGGTTGCTCATAACTGAACCCCCTTCATTGTGCCATTGGGAATCGCAATGCGACAATCATACCTGCGTGCGTTCCCCGAGGCAAGGAGTTCCGCCGGAGAATACCGGTTGAAATACGGGTATTGTATATTCACAAATACAGCAACCGCGGATAAAGAATTTGCTTTTTTCGGCGAGAGGTGGTATAGTGTTCTTGAGTTGCCCTGGACCAGGGCTAACCCCTATAAGGAAAGATCATGGCTGTCGAATTGTACTCTGAGGACATCGTCGTCGTGGCCACGGCGGAGGGACCTTCACCTTTCAAGATCTGGCTTCGCGCGGAGGAATCAGGCGATCTCACGGGCGACCTTCGGTGGCTCCGCGACGAATCCCCTGACTATCACGTCATCGTGGACCTCGCCCAGATGAAGAGCATCGGGTCCGAGAGCTACAAGGCTCTTGTGGATTTGCGAGAACGGACGGAGGAAGACGACTATCGTTTCGTCCTGTGCGGCTTGTCATCGCATCTGAAGCGGGAACTGAAGTGCATGGGTCCGACGTGCCAGTTCGATGCGTTCGATACCCGGGAAGCAGCCATTGCGGCGCTCTCGCCCAGGCGTGAGCTGCTCCTGGAACGGGGGCTTTCCGCGCAGGCTGGAGTCGTCGCAACTCCCAAGGTGTGACCGCTGCTTCGGTGGCCCCGCCCGGCTTCTCGCGGGACGGGACTTGCGCCTTACCGGCAGACCCGGGCGATGGTATGATGCTCCCATGCCCGAAATCATCAAGAGCCATATCCTCCATCTGCTGCAGAAGGACCGCACGCCGCGGAAGCTCATGCACCTGGAGCAGGAGCTGGGTGTCCAGGGAGACCTCAAAACGGTCTTTCGCCAGGCCATCGACTCGCTGTGCGCCCAGGGGCGGATCATCGTCGGGCCGGGCAACGTGGTCCGCCTGCCTGCGGAGTCCAACGAGATCACCGGCGTCTTCAAGGCCAATCCCCGCGGCTACGGCTTCATCACGCCGGAGCAGTCCGACGTGGAGGGCGAGCTGTTCATACCCGCCAACGCCACCGGCAATGCCATGACGGGAGATCGTGTCGTCGCGAAGATCGTGCGCCGCAGGGACGAGGACCGACTCAGCGGGCAGATCGTCCGAATCCTGGATCGCGCCCACAAGACCGTGGTCGGCATGCTGCGCCAGGAGCCGACCGGCTGGCTGGTCCAGCCCGACGGAGGGGACTTCTCCCGTCCCATCCAGATCGAGGGCATCGATCCGACGGCCGGTCAAGCGGATTGGGAGAAGGGAGAGCGGGTCGGCTCGGAGAGGGAGAAACCTCCCTCTTCGATTTCTCCCTCTCAGACTCCCGGCGCGCGTCGGGTGTTTCGTCCTGTCCATTCTTCAACGAGATCGAGCCGGGAAACTCCGTTGAAGAATACAGGCCCGATCTCCCTTTTTCCAATCCGCCACGGCGACAAGGTGTGTGTCCAGATCCGCTCGTATCCGACGCGTTCGCAGGCGGCACGCGGCGTGATCACGCAGGTGCTCGGTCGGCCGGGCGGGTCCGAGACCGAGATCGCGGCGGTCATCCGGCGTCATGGGCTGCACGACGCCTTCGATCCGTCCAGTCTGGTCGAGGCGGTCAACGCCAGGTCCGCCTTCAATCCGCATGACACGCGGGATCGCGAGGACCTCGCGGGCACATTGATCGTCACGATCGACCCGCCCGACGCGAAGGATTTCGACGACGCGGTCAGTCTCACCCGCGACCGCGAGGGACAATGGGTCCTCGGCGTCCACATCGCGGACGTGTGCCACTTCGTTGCGGAGGGCTCCGCCCTCGACCGGGCCGCCCGCGAACGCGGCAACAGCGTCTACTTGCCGGGCAAGACGCTGCCCATGCTCCCCGAGATGCTCAGCAACGACCTCTGCTCGCTCCAGCCGGGCCAGCGTCGCTATGCCAAGAGCGTCTTTCTGACCTGCAGCAAGGACGCCCACGTCCGATCCGTTCGCTTCGCCAACACGATCATCAAGTCGAAGGCCCGCCTGACCTATCTCCAGGCCGATCAGGTCCTCCAGGGCGATCCCGCGGGCTTGCCCAAGGACGTCGTGGCCCTCCTGCACGACATGGAATCGCTCGCCCGCGGCATCGAGGACCGACGCCGGCGGGCGGGCATGCTGCAACTCGATGCGTTCGCCAACGAGCTCGTGAAGGACGAGGCCGGGCAGGTGATCGGGGTCCAGCCCGAGGACACCAGCTACCCGCACACCATCATCGAGATGTTCATGGTCGAGGCCAACGTCGCGGTCGCAACCCTGCTGGACCGCTACTGCATCCCGTTCATGCGGCGTATTCACCCCGAGCCCGACTCCAAAGCCTTGTACCGACTCTCACAGACCCTCCGGCTCCTCGGCGTCACGCTCTCGCGGAAGCCCCAGCGCGCGGATATCCAGGCGGTGCTGAATCAGATCCGCGGCACGAAAGTCGCGCTGCCGGTCAACCTGCTGGTCCTGCGAACCCTGGAGCGGGCGACCTACTCGCCCGCGAGCGTTGGCCACTATGCCCTGGCGGCCTCGAAGTACTGTCACTTCACCAGCCCGATTCGCCGCTACGCGGACCTCATCGTGCACCGGGCTTTGCAGGGGCATCTCACCGGCGGCGCGGACCGCATCCGACGACTCTATGCGTTCCCCGACCTCTCGGAGATCGGCGACCACATCTCCGAGACCGAGCGGGTCGCGGACGAAGCGGAGCAGGATCTCAAGACGACCCTCATCCTGCATCTTCTGCAACGGCGCGTCGGCCAGGAGCTGGAGGGCGTCGTCGTGAGCTTGAGTGGGCACGGCGCCGCGGTGCATCTGCCTGAGTACGGCGTGGAGGGCCTGATCCCGCGCGAGGCCCTCGGCCCGGACCGCTGGCAGTTCGACGAGCAGAACCAGTGTCTCCTGGGCCGGCACACCGGCGCCATCGTGCGACTGGGCCAAACGATGCAGGTGCGGATCGTCGATGTCCGCCCCGCCGGTGGGCAGCTCGATCTGGCGCCGGCCGTCGGGCTGGTCATGAAACCGCCCGAGCACGGCAAACGGCCGGCGCCGCGTCGCGGATCATCCGCCAAGCGTCGAAGGAGCCGAAAGAAACGCACCACCTGAGTGGATTCCCGCTTTCGCGGGAATGACAATCGGGTGGTGGAGGCATACGCCGGGGATACCGCCAGACCTGCCGGCTACAATGTTGCGACAAAGCTGCCTGCCGATGCCACCACGACTACTCGACGACGCCGGGGGACGGGAGGCTCGCCCGCCAGTTGGCCGGGTCGCTCCCGTCGGAGGCCGGGTCGATCCGGCGCAGGGACAAGCCGTAGCCGTCCGGCTCGGTGGGCCAGGAATCGACGCCCGTCGCGAAGTTCTCCGGGTGCGAGCCGTCGCTGTACGTCACCACGTCCGCGATGATCCAGTTCCGCGTGCCGTCGAGGTTCTCGTCGCTCGGGCAGAGCAGCTCCAGCGTCTCATCGCTGTTGGCGAGCTTGCCGTCGCCCCACTCCACGATCTGCGTGCTCGCGGGGATGCTGTAGGCCGCCCGGCAGACGGCCAGGTCCTTGACGAGCAGCAGGCACTCGCCCGGCGCCAGCGTCACCGGCGGATCGGCGGGGAACGTCACGTCGATGGCCGGATCGTCGGGATTGTCGGTGAATCGCCAGGCCAGGCCGCGGATCGCGTCGTAGAGCGTGACAGCGGCGTCGGCGGTGTTGACCAGCTCGACGTATTCCGCGTCGTCCGACCCGTCGGGGTGGTACATGATCTCGCTGATCCGAATGCTGTCGGGCGCCGGGCCGACGTCGAAGATCGCCTGGGCCAGGCCGCTCCATGGGCTGTAGGTGTTGCTGGCGACCAGGACGCGGGCCTTGACCTGGGTGCTCTCAGTGATTGCGATCGGGCCGGTGTACGTATACACGGTCCCGCCCGAGCCGCCAGTATCCGGCGTGGCGATCTCGCTCGCGACCAGCTCGGCACAGAACAGCAGGTCCGAGCTGCCGGCTCCGGAATTCAGCCCCTGGATGGCAAGCAGGTTCTGGCCCTGTTTCAGGAGACCTAAGTAGGCGGAAACGTCGAATTCCTCCCAGACGATCGCGGCGCCGTCGTCGTGAGTGCCGCTGGCGCCGGAGTTCCACGCGGGCGCGCCGGTGAACTGGGCCCGCGCAATCTCGGTGCCGTTGAGCCAGGCGACGAAGCCATCGTCATACCGCATGTTCAGCGTCATGGCGTCGAACGTGCTGGTATCGCCCGAGAAAGTGAACGGGATGCGGATGCAGCAGGTCTGATTCACATTGTACATCGCGGCTTGCAGGTCGATGGTGAAGTAGGCCTGGAAACCGCTGCTGCGTTCGTAGCCGACGCCGCCCGTGCCGCTGATCCAGGCGGAGTCGTCGAAGGCCAGGCTGCTTCGCCAGGCGTCGCTGATCGCGGCGGTCGGGACGAGCACCTTCTTCGCGGCGCTCTCGGCGACCAGGGTGGTCGAGTTCACGACCGTCACCGCGGAATCGGTCGGGCGCGGGTCCGAGCCGTCGAGCGTATAGAAGAGCGTGCCGCCGGCGTGGGGATTGGCGATCGTCACCGTCGTGCCGGACTCG
Organism: Phycisphaerae bacterium; assembly: GCA_017993835.1. Classification (GTDB taxonomy): domain Bacteria; phylum Planctomycetota; class Phycisphaerae; order Sedimentisphaerales; family Anaerobacaceae; genus PLanc-01. Next base: position 55,990 of record JAGOLX010000028.1, on the reverse strand, counting down.
ACCCGCCCTGCCTCGGGCGCGATCGTCGGCGGTCTGACGAACTGGCTATCAACCCACGTGCAGCGAGTGGCCAGCCAGGTCTTGAGGTGATCGATCTCGCCCTGGAAATTGGTGTACCGCGGGCCCGCGCCGGTCCACTTCGCGTAGTTGCGAGGCGCTGCCTCGCAAATCTCGTCGGCCATCGCGTCGATGGTGGCGTTCAGACTCGCTGTGCTGAAGGGCCCCGTCCGCAGGGCGTACCAGCGGTCGATGTACTCTTGCCAGAAGTTGCTGTCGTCGAAGAGCCGCCTCCACCAGCCGTACTCGAAGTAGTCGGTCCCGTCGCCGGTCCCATGCCAGCTCCGGGCGTTGTCATCGCGACCATCCGCGGACTCCATCGCGCGATCGAAATCCCAGATCGGGCCCATCTCGAGCTTGCCTTCGCGACCCTTGTGTATGTGGGTGCTCAAGCGGAGCGCATCGACGTTCATCAGCAGCATATTCACCAGGTTGTGGTCGATCCACGATGCAACATCGATGTACTTCGCATACCCGGCCTGTGCATCGGTGAAATTCGCTCCGTAGAGCGCCGTCTCGAAATCATTCAGATAGCCCTTGATCCACGCGGACTGTTTGGCAGTGATCTCGACTTCCTTCGGGTCCACATAGCACAGACTCGTACCGCGAGCCGTGCGAAAGCCGCTGTCAGACGGATCGGTGCGGTCGATCTTGAGCATGTACCCGCCGGCGATCCTGGGCTCCGTGCTGTCCCATGGTTCGAGCTCTTCGACATCGACCCGGTCTTCGCCTCGTTTGACTTTCTCCATGAGGATGTACAGCCCGACGTAGTCGCTGCCCGACACAGTGCTGTTGTTCCTGTTGAGATACATCTCGACGAATCGCGTGCGAACGGCATAGCGCCCGACCTGATTGCTCAGCTCGTAGGCGAATGCATTGCTGATCAGGACACGGTCATAGGAGTACGGCCCGTAGAGGACCCAGTCGGACTCCGCAGGCAGGCCCAGGAGCGAGACGTCCCGATCCCGGTTGTATTCGTCCCAAATCTCGAAAGCATACGGGGGCTTGGCGGTTCCAGCCGAAGTGGAACCACGCATCTTGATGCCGCTTCGTCCGCAGAAATCCGCCGGACCCGTCATCTTGGCACGTCCGTCCTCGCCGACATCGATGAAGACGGACGAGACTCTCACCAGCGAGGAGCCGATGCTCTGGGTGGCGGTATCGACGATGACGATCGGCAGGTCCGAGCTGAAGGTCAGGACGTCGCTGGCGAGCGCCACGTACGTCCGGCTGACCGGGGCGCTGGGTGCCTTGTCCGGTTCGTAGACCCGGGCCGTGACTTCCTTCGTGCCGGCCACCATGATCGGGCCTGCGTACAGGGTCGATGCGGTCGTGGGCGTCGTGCTGTTCAGGGTGTAGTAGATCCTGGCGTCCGGATTCGACGACGTGAGCACCAGAGAGAGAAACACCTCGGAGAAGGCGCCCGACTCGCGGGAGAAGGCCGGTTCCTCGGAGACCTCGGCGTATCCTGCGATGTTGGCCTTTCCCGGCGTGGCCGTGACGAAATACTGCGGCCGGCCGCTATACAGGCCATACGACAGATCGCTCCGCTGCGGCGGATAACCTGTCCCGTCGAGACGCGACCCGTACTCCTGCACCACCGTCAGGTCGGCCGAGACCAAAGCCAGGTATTCCCCCTCGCCGTCGAGGGTAAAGTTCGTGTGGTAGTACCCGCTCTGATCTTTGTATGGCCAGTTCTCCGGATGATCCGTTTCTTCGATCCCGGAGGCGAAGACCAGCAGATAGCCGCCGGGGGCGATTGTCACCGCGGGCATCACCCACTTCGTCAGGTCGCATGGATCGTCGGTCAGGTGCCAGCCGAGCAGATTGATCGCGGTCGTCCCCTCGTTGTGAAGCTCGATCCAGTCGGGGTACGCGGTCTCACCCTCGACAGTCGTCGCTTGCCCGGTTTCATTGATCGCCTTGAACTCGCTGATGACGAGGGTCCCCCCTAGCACCGCGGTGCCCGTTTCATCATCGTCATTATCATCGTCATCATCGTCGTCGGATGCCCCTGCGGGAACGCCCAGGAACTCGACCTCGGCGATCTGCATGCTGTTGGCGGCGGCCGCGTTGCGAACCCCGGTGAACAGGAGTTGATAGTGCGCGTAGGCGGTCGAGTTGGCGAAGGCGATCGGGGTCGCGTTCATCGTGAAGCGAGGCCAGGCCGACGCCTGGGCGAAATCGATGATCGTCCCGGAGGCGATCAGCGTGTACGGCCCGTCGAGGCTCGTGTTCGACCCGTACAGCTCGAAGGCGACCGGATCTCGTTCCGCCGCATCATTGGCCGTTGTGAAGGTCAGCCCTGTGACCACGGTCGCGCCCGCCGACGGAGTCACCTGGAATCCGGTGGGCTGATTCTCCCCTTTGAAGTGCAGGTATTTCGTCTCGACGCTGTTATCGATCGCCAGGGCGGGGTGCTCTGCGCCGGGCCAATCGCCGTCGTTCGGGACGCCCCGGACCGGATCCCCCGGCGCGGTGACATCCACCTGCGCAGCAAGCTGCCCCACGAACAAGACGACAAATGCCAGTGAGCTGATTCGATTCATAATCACCCGCGGAATCCTCCACCTTCGGGCCGGTTCGGGCGCTGCACATCGGACAGACACACCCCATACTGTCATTATAGCCGTCACGGTCCCTCAAGTCAACGCCTTTGGGCAGCGAGGTCAGGGCGAACGCAAAGTTGCCGGACGAGTCTCACGGATGTCATTGCGAGGAGCATCGCGACGAAGCAATCTCAATTCCCGGCATGGGAGATTGCTTCGCTTCGCTCGCAATGACATTCCCGGCAGCCCCTTGAAACGATTTGTCCTTCCCGCGAACGCGCGCGGGAATCCCAATCCCCCAAGACAACGCCAGAGAGTGTCACCATGGACTGTCGTATGTCGCTCCTATTTCGACGAAGAGGCCTGTGGTTTCAGATCATTCTCCGGCCGCTTCCCACCACAATCTCGGGTAGTCCAGTCCTTCGTCAATCCACCAGATGTCCTCCGTGCCGTTGGCCGTCTCGCCCACGAAGTCCCACCCGCCTCCGAGGAACGTGCTGGCCGTCCGCATCTCGGCGGTGGTCTTGCCTGTCCCGCCCTCACTTGTAGCTTGGCCTGAAGTCTGGATGTCCCAGAAAGAGTGGGTAACTGTAGCTGTACCAGCGGGCTCTAGTCCACCCGCGTCTGCACTCCCGACCAACCCTCCGACAAAACTGCTGCCGCTGACCATACTGGTGCTGTAGCAGTTGGTGAGAGCACCCAGGTTACGACCCACCAGGCCCCCGACGTTTCCACCACCCTCAACGACACCGGCGCTATAGCAATCGGTCACCGAATCCCACCGATTGTCTCCCACCAATCCACCAGCTCTCGAACCGCCATGGACTAAACCGGCACTGTAACACTGTATCATTTGCCCGGCAAATTCCCCCACGAGCCCGCCGGCGCCCAATCCACCATGAACCTCCGCGGTGCTATAGCACTGCTCTACACAGCCGTGGGTATACCCGATCAGGCCTCCAATAGACCATTGACCTCCAGTGACTGTGCCGGCGGTATAGCAACGCGTCATGGTACCACCACCGTATCCTACCAATCCTCCGGCGTAGAAGCCCCCGGTATTTGACTGGATGGCAATGATCCTGCCGGTGCTGCAACAATCGGTAATCCTGCCACCATCGCTGATCCCAGCAATTCCTCCCACGTACCGATATCCGGATACGTCAACACCCACGAGTCCCAGGTTCCTAACCTCGCCGCTATATTTCAATCGGCCGAACAGACCCACACAACTCACGCCGCTGATCGTCAAATGTGAGATCGTATGGTCATTGCCATCAAATGCCCCCGTGAACAGTTGTATTGGAGACTGATCAAAAACCGGCATATTGGGCAGATTCGGGTCCAGGTCGATGTCCGCGCCAAGAATTAGATGCTTGTCCCAAAGAGCGCTGGCCTTGCTCAACAACACGAATTGATCGGCTGTCTCGATTACGTATGGATCTTCAGCGCTTCCTTGTCCTGCCAGCCACTCAATGTTGGGTGCAGGGAGTGTCTGCCCGGATGTCCCTTGCCAAGCCAATCTGGGGTAGTCGAGGCCGGCATCTAAGACCCAGTTTGGATCGTCGGCAAAACCGTTCAGGCCGAGCATGTCGGTATCCATCATCTCACCCGTGGTCAATCCAACTCCACCGAAACTTGCCGACAAGCCGGAAGTATCCATATCCCAGACGCAATGCGATACAGTGCCGAACGTATGAAAACTTTCGCCAACCAAGCCGCCAATCGAGTTGCCTGTGACGCTACCAGTGCTATAGCAGTTGGTTAGATTGCCGCTGTTCTGTCCTACCAGACCACCGCCGTAGTTACCGCTCACCGTTGCATTGCTGTAACTTGTAGAAATGCGCCCCGGGTTTTCACCTGCCAGTCCGCCAACGTATTGGGATCCGCGGACGATACCTGCGCTGTAGCACTGGGTGATGGTACCACTCGATCCCACCAGTCCGCCGACATAGTTGTATCCCCTGATCGTACCTGTGCTGTAACAGCGCGTCACGCTACGCGCGGTGCCTGCCAGACCGCCGATACGCGAGCCGGAACCGGTAACGTTGACATCCACAATTCCGATGTCCCTTACCTCTGACCCGGATCCCAGGCAGCCGAACAGGCCGAGATCGTTATTACCTACGATCGTCAGATGTGAAATGATGTGACCGTTTCCGTCAAACACTCCAGTGAAAGCGTAGGCGGAACTTGTCCCAATGATATTGAAAGCAGTCCTGCCTTCTTTGCCGTCAAATGGCGACAGATCTACATCCGCCATCAGTCTGAAGGACTTATCCCAATCATTCGGAATAGCCCCAATCATGTTCATCTGCTCAGCCGTCCATATCTGATACGGATCGTTGGGTTCTCCGGCACCACCACCGTATTCCGGCGCAAGCCCGGTGACATTGAAGACTGCTGACAGACTGCCCACTACAGCCTCAACCTGATTCAGGCCTGGTGTCGAATCCAGCGTCAGTTCGGTAGAGGCGATGCCCCCGTTGTCCGTCCGTGCCGAGACAGGCTCGACCGTGCCGCCGCCTGCAATGACGATGAACTCAACCTGCACATCCGGCACAGGTGTACCGTCCTGGTCCTTGACGAGCACCTTCAGCGGAAGAAGCATCCTGTATCCCGCTCGACCGCACTGATTATCGCCAGATATTTTTTCGACGGTCGCTGGTGTTGGAGACGGGACACCATAGACTTCCCACTGCAGTCTTGGATAATCAACACCCTCTTGAATCATCCAGGTGGCATCAAGATCCCATGTGGCAAACGTGGAGGCCATCTTCATTTCGGCCGTGGTCTTACCTGTCCCTCCACTACTTGTAGACTGTCCTGAGGTCTGGGTATCCCAAAAGCAGTCGTCCACTGGTGCCCTGAAGCCGCCACCACTGCCAAAGAGCCCACCAACCGAGCTGCCTGTGACTCTACCAGTGCTATAGCATTGGGTCACAGCACCCGAGTAGAGGTTTCCCACCAGACCGCCTGCGGTGTAAGCAGTACAGCTAACCACACAACTGCTATAGCAGTTGGTCACTGTGCCTCCGTCCTGTCGGCCCACTAATCCGCCAACATACATAACGCCAGTAACAACACCGGCACTGTAGCAACGGATGATGGAAGCACCCGTATTGTACCCTGCGAGCCCGCCGATACGGTAACCCATGCCGGTCACCCTAACGCCCACTAATCCAAGATCTTTCACCCTGGCATCTGACGACAACTGCCCAAATAGACCCACGTAGTAGGCACCCGTAACCGTTAAGTTAGAGATCGTATGGCCATTGCCGTTGAAAAGGCCGGTGAAACGAGTCCCCTGGAACCCATACAAGAAGTCATTGGGATTTGTATCCGGCGCAATGACGGCCTTGTCGAAGACCTTGCGGCCGGGGAGGTTGGGATCCAGGTCGATGTCGGCGGTCAGGATGAAGTGCTTGTCGTAGTCGTCGGGCGTCTCGCCGAGGGCGATCAGATCGGCGGCCGTGGCGATCTGGTAGGGATCTTCCGCCGTGCCGCTGCCTCCACTGTATTGGGCATGGGCAGGCAAGACCACCAGCCAGATAGCGACGAGCAAAGGGATTGTCCGCAGGATTGGAGCGTTTCGGACCTCGACCATCGTCAGTCCTCCATCCCCCCAGGTTCGGGCACAAGAACGGCCGTTTGCCTGACGGCCTGTGCGATGCTGCTCCGTTCTTGAATCGCTAAGAGAGATTGTACCCGACCGGGACCGTCTGCGTCAAATCCCTTTCGGCGATCTTGCGTCCCGCGGGCTGCTATGAAACGGGCCGGCCCTCCAGGGCCAGCGCGACGCGGAGGATCGCGCCCGTCGGCTGAGCGGGGTCGATCTCGACGTAGCCGCCGTGGGCCTCCGCGAAGCGCTTCACCAGCGTCAGACCCAGACCCATGCCTGTGCCTTGTGCCTGATTGGGTTGTGGATCCGCGCGCGGGACATCTTCCTCGCAGCGGTAGAACTGCTCGAAGACCTTCCTGCGGAGGTGGGAAGGGATCCCTGGGCCGCGATCTTCGACCTCGATGATCGTGACGCCGGGCTCGCTTCGCGTCCGCACGGCGATGGTCTTGTCCGCGGCGCCGCGGGCGTACTTCACCGCGTTGTCCACGAGGTTGACGACGATCTGCGTGACCGCGTCCTTGTCGAAGGGCGTCTGCCCCGCCGCCAGGTCCGCGCGGATCGTGAAGCCATACTGCTGGGCGTAGGGGCGCATCATTTCGACCACGCTGGCGACGCAGTCATCGACGTCCCCGAGGCGGAAGGCGTATTTCTTCCGGCCCTTCTGCAACCGGGCGAAGTCCAGCACGTTCTCCACCAGCCGGCTGAGCCGCTCGCTCTCCTGGCGCATCGTGCGGTAGTACTCCGCGACCTTGTCCTGCGACTTGACCCAGTTCTTTTCGAGCATCTCGGTGTACATTCGGATCGACGTCAGCGGCGTCCGCAGCTCGTGCGAGACCGCGGAAATGAAGTCGTCCTTCTTGCGAGCCAGCGCCACCTGGGCCCGCACGTTGTGCCAGAGGCTCACGAGCGCCAGGCCCACCGCCGCGAGCACGGTCGCCAGGATCGCGAAATACAGGTGTCGCAGGTCGCCAATTCGCCGGGTGATCCAGGCGGGGTCGATCTCCATGAGGTTCACGACGAGATCGCCGAAGCCGAAATCCAGAACCGCGGCGTACGCAGGCTCCGGCTCGTCGCCGGCCGACTGCCCGTTCGCCTTCCGGACTTGCGGCAGCTCGAAGCCCATCCCCTCGCGGATGAAAGATCGCGCCGATTCCTCCACTTCCGTGACCAGTTTCCGCTCGTCGAGCTGGAAGCCCTGGAGCAAGTGCCGGTTCTCGATCTGGACGTGTCGCAGCAGAAAGACCTGGCCGCCGAAGATCGACTGGACGCGATTCGGATCGGGGACCACCAGGGGCACGAATGGTTCGATGCGGATCTGCACCGTGTCGGAGGCGAGAGAATCCGGCCCTTGTCGGTCGCCTGATGTCGTCGTGAGTTGACCGTATCCTGGGATCTCCGTGGGAACCGGTTGGACCGTCTGTTCAGCCTGTTGCGCGGCAAGCACTTGGCTGCCGGCGAGCGAACGTCTGATTTCGTCCACCGGCACGGTCTGTGCCTGGGGGACCGGCACCTGCGCCATTTGGCCAAGCTGCTGGGAATCAGAATTGGTCGCCTGGAAGTTCGAGGCCATGATAGACCGCTGCTGCTGATAGACCTGGGTGTCCTGGGCCTTCTGCTTGAGACTCTCGATGGGATACGCCTGGCCGCGGGCGCTGCGCGCGTCGGGAACGCCCTTCCTTGCCGTTGGGACCTGGGCGATGGCCTCGTCTTTCGTCAGGGCAACCGGCGCCGCAGCTTCGTTCCTTCTGGCGACGTTCGACTCGAGGGCCGACACCTCCAGGGCGCCGGATCGCAGGCTGATCGAAGGCAGCACGTTGTCGACGACGTTCGAGTACTGGTCCCGCACCGCTCGGCCCAGCTCGTCCTTCGCGTCCGCGGGAGGCGTCCGCCCGGGATAGTACGGGCTGACGACCGTCCCGTCCGGCTCGATCTGGAAGTAGCCGTAGGCATAGGAATTCGAGAGCTGGCCGCCCAAGGGCGACCGCAGCACCGGCGCCTGCTGTGCCACCACAACATTCTCAGGGACATGGGAGTAGAGGTAGTCGGTGTACTTGCGCTGCTGTTCGACCCGCACGAACTCGTCGAGCTTGCGTTTGACGTCCTGGCGGATCTGCTCGGCCACCTCGGCGAACTCGCCCAGCCGGGCCCCTTCCAGACCCTGGGACCACTTCTCCACCGCGTGATAGCCCAGCGCCCCGAGCGCACACAAGGCCGCCACGATAATCACCGACAGAATGACGAGTCGTCTGTACATCGCTCGCGATCAGTCCCGTTCTTCCTCAAAGCACATGGAACCCTTACGACCCGTACCTGTAGCCCGCGCCGCGGACGGTCTGGACGATTTGCGGATTGGCCGGGTCGGGCTCGATCTTGCCCCGCAGCTTGGCGATGTGCATATCCACCGTCCGTGTGCCGAGTTCGCTGAAGGTGTCGTTCCAGATTTGCTGGTAGAGTTCCTCCCGGCCGATCACCCGACCGGGGTTGGCCGCGAGGTACTGAATGATGGCCGCCTCGCGTTTGCTCAGGTCGATGGTCTGATCCCCGCGCCGGGCCTTGAGCGACGCCATGTCCACGTGCAGGTCGCCGAAGGGGAAGCTCTGGCCGACGCCGCGAGCCGGATCTGTCCGGCGCAGCACCGCCCGAATGCGGGCCAGCATCTCCTCGAGCGAGAACGGCTTGGTGACATAGTCGTCGGCCCCGAGGTCGAGGCCCTGAATCCGGTCCTTTTCCTGGCCCTTGGCGGTGACCATGATGATCGGGGTCTGGAGCCCCCCCTGCCGCCAGCGGGAGCACAACTGCTCGCCGCTGATGCTGGGCAGCATGAGGTCCAGGAGGATCAGGTCGAAGCGGGTCCGCTCGACGAGTTCCGCGGCCTGCGGCCCGTCGCAGGCCTGCGACGCCTGGAAGCCGTGGAATTCGAGGAAGTCCGTCATCGCCGTGCGGATCGCCGGCTCGTCCTCCACCACCAGAATATGTGCCTGTAGTTCCATATGGGCCTCTGCCATATTTCAATTATAGGCTAAAACCCTGCCTCCGATCTGTAAATGCTCTGTAAAAACGCAAGGGACTCCGCACGGCTCAAAAATCCCAAGTCCGGCGTGAAAGTACTTGCATTCGCCGCAATTCATGGTAGACTGAGGGCACTTGAACTATAGACACGGGTAGGTAGCTCAGTTGGTAGAGCAACGGACTGAAAATCCGTGTGTCGCGGGTTCAACTCCCGCCCTGCCCATTGCTTTAAGTTGTTGCCCGACAATCGTTTACGGTTGCCGGGCTTTTTTGTTGGGTGGGCGAAAATAGGGGCGCGCGCCAAGCGCGCGCCAAATTCCGACTCAAGGCCCGGCCGCTGGCTTGCCTTGCACGGTCCATCAAATCGTCACGGACACGGAGATAGAACCTGTGGGTCGTCTTGAAGTCCGCGTGACCGGCCAGCTTCATGATCTCATACTCACTGAGACCCTGGGCAAACCAATTGCAGATCGCCGTCCTTCGCAGGTCGTGGAACTCGCCGGTGTTGACTGCCGCCCTGGTGAGGATCAGGCCGAAGTCGCGGCCGAAGTTGTTGATGACCTTGAGCCGGGAATCCGAATAGGTCCACTTGCCCTTGGCCCGAAGCTCGGTCTGGATGAAGCGGTACCGGGCGGGCGGGACAAAGACGTATGGGCAACCGTCGGGCTGGCGGCTCTGGTGGTCGGCCAGCATTTGGGTCAGTTCCGGCGTCAGCGGCAGCGTGCGGCGGTCGGTGTCCTTGATCCGCCACAGCCACGTCTCGACAACGTCTTCCTTCGGCGAAACCTTGATGGTCTGCTCGGCGAAGTCCACGTCGCTCCAAATCGAGTTGAGAAGCTCCGCCCGTCTCTGTGCCGTGCACAGGGCCGTCAGAATCAGCAGGTCCCATCGGACGGAAGTCTCCGGCTTGGCCGTAAGAACGAAATCCTGGGCGGCTCTGATGATGCGTTCACATTCCGCCTCGGTGTAGATGTGAATCTCGTTCTTCGGACACCTGGGCATCTTCACGTGCTGGAAGGGGTTGCCATCCAACTGGCGGCGTTTGACGGCGGTCTGGAAGACGGTCTTGATCTCACGCATCTTCTTGGCGACCGTGGCCGGGGCGTTGCCTCTGTCGAGGCACTGCTGCCGATAGACCTCGGCGTCGTCAATGGTGACCGTTTGAAAGTCCTTGTTGCCCACTACGCGGACGAAATCGTTCATCGCAGCGTCGTACTCCCGGCGGGTGCTCTCACGGATCTGATCGCCCGTTCGGGTGAGGCTGTCGGCCGCAAAGTCGCGGAGCCTCATGGATTGCGGCTCCACAAGTCCCATGCGCAGTTCGCGTTCCTTCTGGGCTCTTTCGAGTTCAGCCTTGCGCCTATCCGCGTGCCCCAGGGAGATCCGGTGCCGGAGACCATTCTCATCAACGTAGTCGAGCATAAAAATGAACTGAGTGCCGTCGCGTGACGGCCGTGTTCTTAGCCTTACCAGCTTTTTCGGCATATCTCATGCCTCCTTTCTGTCTGGCCTTAGCTGGCAAGACCGGTCCGCCTCCATGATACGGCGGACTCTCCGCGATGTGGATCGAAAAATCATCGTCGCTCCTTCTCGACCTTGTCGAGTATCCACTGCCGGACCGCCTCAAGCGGGTACAGGGGTGTCTTGCAGATATGGATGCAGGGAAGACCGTGCATCCTCGTGAGATTCTGAATGACGTGATGATAGTTGCCTGCCTTGCTGACTTCTGGGATTCGCAGCAGCGCAATCAACTCGTCTTCGGTAAGCAGTAGAGGATAAGCGGACAGGCTGGGGTAGGACGACAGGTTGGCCGTCTGGGCCACAATGCGGTTGGCTTGGCGATCATGATCCACCGACGTGTCCATTTGTTGTTCTCCACTGCTTCGCTGGCTGCCGGTTCAGTCGGTCAGTTCATCGAACCGTGCTGAACGTCATATATTCGGCGGCCGAAAGTACCGTCACTATTCCGGCCGTGTTCGGCGGCGGGTTTGCGCTGGCGGAGGATCATGTTGGTTGCGTCTTCCGGAAAGACGTTGTCGAAAATGACTGCCTCTATCGCGGGGAACCACCGGTCCATCTCCCACCAGTTCTGAATAAGCAGGGCATAGAACAGGTCCGGGTGGCAATCGCTGTTGCCAAGAATGACACTCGTTTCAAAGGTGATCAGGCCGCTGTTCCAGTTGATCTGCAGATTGCCGAACGGGATGTGCCAGTTGGCCCGGGCCAGCAATTCGGCGAGTTGCAGTCTCTTGTCATGGGGTGCTCTGAGCGGCGCGGCAGTGTTGATGATGATGGTTCGGTCTTCCTCGTGCACCTGAACATACCCATAGACATCGTCAGGGTTGAGAGAGACGAGCTTCAGCGCGTCGGAACCATGTGGGAGATACTCAATCTCTTTCCGCTCCAAGAGTCTCTGAATTGTTGCGATCAAGCTCATGGGATGTTCCTTTCGATCAAAATAGCGTTGCCTTCCTGTGTTTATCCGTTCGGTCACAATCGTCTGGCAGACACGTGTAGATGTCGCCCAAAGGTGAGAAAACTGCTGCAAACCGGTCCAGTCTGTCGCCAAGGTAAACGATGACCGAAGGAAACGGGGCCGAGTTCTGGGCGTCGCCGAACTTGAGGCGGCCGGTGACAAAGCACTTCGGGTAGGGACGCAATATGCGGAACCATCGGGTATCGGTTCGGGCTGGGAGAAGGGCGACGGCTTCGCAGACAGACCCTGCCTGATATGCGTCATGGAGTTTTCGCACCCAGCAAACGATCTCACGTCCGTACGGGGGATTCAGGTAGACGCGGCCTGTCCAGATCTGTTTCAGGCCGTCGTCCTCCTTCGTGTAGTATGTCTCAGCCGGAATGTTGGGATCGGCATTGGAATTGGAGCAGGGATCGAGATCTATGGAGCCAAGCACGTTGAGCACACGATCAATCACGTGAGGGGGTGTGTTCCATTCGGGTGTTGCGCTGGAGTAGAAGACAGCAAGTGAACGCGGCGTGTGGTCGCGATTCTCGGCCCGCCCAGCTTCGGTGCCAGGTTGTGGGCGGAACGCCATGTGTCTTCTCTTGTGCACGGTCCCATTTTCTCACGACCCCTTACGGCGATTCGACAGCATGTAAGAGCACAGAACGAGCAAGTTGGGGGCGATTACGGGCAGAAGAAGTCACCGGGCCGGGTGAAGTGACTAAGGTCCGGATTCGCGCTATCCTGGGGCTGGTGAAACGGTGTTTCACTGCCGTCGGGACGCGAACATGTGGACTGGCGTCATCAATGCGGGCTCCAACACCCGGTAAACCCGGCCTCACCAGCCGGGCTAAGGGGGCGGTCTCATCAACCGCTACGTTGGAGGCACGTAGAGCCGGATGCGTGAAGACACGCTCGTCCGGTTCGAGGGAGGCTGCTGTAAGTAAAGCTCACCAAGAGTCAATCTACAGCTTCTATCCCATGAGACGGGTGGAAGGCGGGCGACCGGGACAGACTGGGCCGCAGGCCCAGCCGTGGTGCTCAATTGGGTGACGCCGACAAGGTCGGCTAATCCCTCCGGGGGGTTCGGGACGAACGTTCGTTCGGCTCGTTCAACCTTGGCCGTCGTGGGGAGCCTGCACGCTGTGAGGCGTGCAACCGGGCCGATGACAAGGCTCGGCGCTCGGCTGAAAAGGCCAGCGGCGAATAGCTCAACCATGAAAGGGGCGTAAGGCCCTTGGCGGTAAGCAGAAGCGGAGACGGTGCCAAACCGCGTTAGAAAGACCGTTCCTGATGGGTAAGGGGGAGCTTCTAGATTCTGCCCCCAGAAATCGCTCAGGAGCCCTGAGCGGAGACTATGCCGGGGCGGGAGCCCTGGACATACGGGAACTGGTCAAGCGACGTGACCGCTTGTGCGAAGAGTGCCACTAACCGGGGAAGGACTGGGGCGGCCGGAGTGATGTCCGGTGCCTGTCGGGTCAGACAGGTGTTTGAAATGCCTCAGCCTGGGAGAGTGCTGCAAGTAGGAGTCCCCGCAAGGGGAGCGTGTCCATGGCTGGCAGTCATGAACCGTTCGAGTGCTGACGGGTGGTGCCGGGCACATATCGACCACGAAAGCAGTGACGTGCATTTCCCCGCATTGATGAAGCTTGTCGGCCGGTCTCCTGGGAGACAGGAAGCAGGTCGGCATCCCGTGAAGGGAGCTACATGGTCAGAGCAGACCGGTCCGGAAGGACGGGTCTGCTCTGGCTGCGTCTTGGATGTAGCAGGAGTGAACAGTCGTTCACAAAGGTTGTTGCTCCGCAACGCCTATGAATTGCGATTCTACCATTAAAGGAATTTAGCACTTCTGGGTGATGCAGGGCAGGAGGTTTTGGAGCCTCTGGATTCAGAGGCTCCAAGGGTTTTTCAAAGCACCGGTGCGACAAGGTTCGCTTGAAAGGAGGTTTTGCTGGAGGTTTTGAGCTTTGGGCTTTGGGAATTGTGCCAGAACAATTCCCGTCTGTAAGCAGTGGAGGGAGTATGGTGTATCGATATGAAGCGGCATCGGAGAATGGATTCGTTCAACAGTTGGCGGTGGCGTACGTCAACCACGGGTACTGGTACTATGTGGCCGGGGTCATCCCGCCGGACAAGGACGTGGAGCTTGTGGACCGCAAGCTCATGGAGAAATACGGGATCGGCATCAGCAAATGGCGGCGTGCACGGCGAAAGGGGCAAGGGTTGGCAAACGTTCACTATCTGCGCTGCCAGCGCTTCTTCGTTCTGATTGCGACGGCCGGGTGGCATCCGTTCTATGAAGCTGAGGGGCCTGAGATCCGGGACATAAGACGGGAGCCGATTCGTTTTGCCGGGTACAGCATCGGATACCGTCGCGGCGTTCGCGGCAAATGGCATGCGTCCGTGCGGATTCACCCCGAACAGTACAGCATGATAAAGAGCTACCTGCTCGACATCTGCACGCATCGGTCCATAGAGCAGATCCAGAAGGAATTCCGGGACTTGCCCTTTGAACCCTATGCTCCGGTCCGGCGGCAATTCCTGAACATCCTCCGGGCCGTAAATCGGACGCGGCGGACGGCCGGGCTCGGTCCTGTGCCGGTTGAGGCCCTGCGGCTGCGGCGGCGGATACTGAGGCCGTTCCTGGAGGAGGAATGCGGCGTCCTGACCCTTGAGATGGAGTCAGACGGCATGGACCTCAAAGAAGGGAGCTTCTCCGAAGAGCTTCAGCAGTATCGGGCACTTGAGGCCACCGGGCGGCGAATAGAGCGGGGGATTCAGCGTTGAGAAGGCTGTAGTCGTGGCAACGAGGCCTTCTGTCCGGTCACTGTTCGTGTGGTCCCGCGAGCGTGTGGCACTGAGTGGTCAAGGGACTTTCTTCACACACTCATAGAGATCGTCCCACGAGGTCACTCTTTGCAGGTTGTTGGGGAGACGGTCGGTCGTCTGGTTGTAAGGGTGATCGATCAGAAAGACCAAGTCGCAGATATCTGCGAGCTTTCTGGCCTTGTCCACATCGTCTTCTGCAAACAACCTGATTCGCTTGTCTCTGGAGGCCCTAAAACGGTTCCTTGCAAGCGTCTTGCTGTCCAGAGTATCGAGGTTGCCCAGTTCTATCACGACACCGTCGTAAGGTATTCCCTTTTCTTGTAGCCAGCGTTCAGTAAGGATTCGGATCGCATGGTCTTTGCCTTTTCTCCAACGTGGCGTGACAGAGTCCCAGAGAGCCTCGTACTCAGCCCTGTTTGGCTCTGGGAATCGTACCGAGTTTGGCCACGGTCTGTACGTGAAGATGAGTATCTTATACCCAAAGATGTTCTTGAGTTCTTTAAGGCGTCGCGTCGCGCCCTCACGCACGGGCATATCTTGCCAATAGGCAGGATGATTGAAAACCGCGTCTTCATCATCCCTGGTGACATCAACTTCTTTGCAGTCATGGACGGGAATCTTTGTGATTCTCTCGGGATCGATCTCTTTGTTCCTCAGTTGTTTCATCAGACGGCAGAAGTGCAGACGGTGGCAGTTCAAGACGCCGTCAATGTCCACCCCTATCGTGTGACTTCTGAGATAACTGTTCTGCCAGTGTCTGGCGAGCCAGAGATAACCACAGACGTGTGCGCCCAGAAAGACGACGCCGGAGCATATTGCGGCAAATACAGCACCTGAATAGGAGGTGCCAGTCTGAGGACAGAAGAGCAGGCAGAAGCCTGCCGCGACATAAGCCGCATTGATGATCGCCAGGGCAAGCACAACCGGAAGGAAGTAGGTGCCTTCGACATAGGGTGGCTTGTGCGTTGAACGAGGGAGCACTCGCATACTTGCCTCGTCCTGGTATGATAGCCCCGAACGGTCGTAGAAGAACCTCCGGACACCGTTAATGGTCCTGGCGTAGAGGATCGCGTCAAATCGCAAGCTGCACACATACCAGAGTACGAAGAAGCCGACTATGGCCACCAGAAAAGACCCGACGATGATGAATGGAATGCAGGGGCGAAGCGCGGCTCCTACGTCAGCAAGCGGTTTGTCCTTCATCGCCACTGCCAGCAAAGGGCCGGGCAAGGACACAATCAGCAAATAGTAACGGAAGAAGGTCGAAATGGTATTCATGGTGTTGAAATGGGCCTGGGCGATGTTGCTGTATTCCGTAATCAGAAACTCCTCGAAAGGAGTCTTTGCGGGATGCAGTTTGCCCTGAGCGCCATCGTTGTTGAGGCCGTCTTCCATGTCGCCATTTATCGTTGTCATCGTGTGATCTCCGCCTCAGACATAAGCCGATTGCACGTAGCTGCTATTCGCAAGGGGTAGGTTTTCCTCGCGGGTAGTAGTGTTCAAGCAGGGCTCGAAACACCTTGAATTCGCCGATGGTGTTCTTCTTATCCCTGCTCTTGTTGATTATGGCAAGAGCGTCCAAGAACTCGTCTCTTTGCGACTGGGACAGTCGCCGAAACAAACGCCGCCAGTCCTTTGCTTGGTCTCTCTCATACCGCTCTCGATGGACGATATAGCGGTCTGGCATGCTCAAGATCTCGATGAAGTGTTCGTATGAGTCCCCGAACGCGCGCCTAACGAAATGCGGATTCGGACTTACGAGACCATGCGTAGCGAGCAAGACGCATTGGATACCGCGTAGGTATCGCCACTTCCATCCGGGGGCCACGTATGCACGGTCAACTCTGTCCATGGGCAAGAACCGCATGGGAAAACCGGTGATCCGAATTCGAAGTTCCTCATTTAGCGAGACATTGAACATCAGCCTGTGATACAGGTCGCGTGGAGTATCGTTGAAATTGAAGAGCATATAGTTCGTGAACTCGCTGAAACCCTGGTTCGCAAAAGCATTGATCGCCTTGACGTAGGATTGCTCCATTGTGACCTGGTCGAAAGCTAAACGTACTGGCGAGAGGCAAATAGAACTGAGAGCACGCGCGAGAGAGGGGTGGCGTGCAACAATGCGTGCATCAATCCCCTGGTTGAAGTCGACAGAGCGTTTGCGGTTGTTGCGTTTCGCGCCTGCCTGGAAGCCGACATCTGCGATGTGGGCGAGTATGCTCTCGACATTGTCGAGAGCTAGGATGTTGTTGTCCAGTACAACCAGATCGTGTTTCTCACCATACCTTGCGTCGACATCGCTGATCTGGGTGCGTACGTTCTGCAGGTAGCGGAACTCGGGTTCGAGCCTGGGAACGGCACAGAAGTGGCATTTGCGGACGCAGCCTTGTGTTATGCGCAGGAAATAGGCATCGAGAGGTACATAGGTGTAGTCAACAGCATGAAGAATGTCATAGTCTGGAGGTAGCTTTGCTATCGTGGGGGACCCACGGCCCAACATATTGGCTCTAGACAAGAGACCGGGCACGATCCGGCATTTCGTGCTCCTGGCGATATAGTCCGGCAGGAGTGTCGCGCCTACGCCACCGACGAATAGGCTGTCGGGTGAACTCACGGACGATGCGTAGTATCGCAGCGTCCTAACGGTCTTTGGTAGTTGCCACGTGAATAGTGACGAGACATACACGCGATGCCATGACCTGGCCTTCATGTCCGGTTGCAGGCCCCTGACAAACGCGACTGTGTCACCGATGTCGCGGTGATATGTGGCGATTCTCATCAGTCCGAGTGGGGGAAACTTGGACCGATAGTCAGGTTCTACTAAGAGTATTTCCGACATTGAGCAATCCCTGACGGGCCTCCATGCTGAAATCCAGAATCGAGGGTTGCACCGTTATTCGCCCGACAGCATGTCATGTAATTCCTTTGCACGCTTGTAGATTTTATCCAATTCGTATCTGCATTTCTTGCGCAGGTCGGTTGGCATCTTGGCTATTTCCTTCCTTACGTCGGGGGCTTTTATCAGTGTCCGAAATCTCTGGAGTCTTTGATAGAAGGCGTTGTTAGCACCACCGGCGACGGCGTCTTCATAACACTCTTCAAAAGATCGTTCCCCTGAGATGAATCGCTTGATTGCCTTGCCGCGTTCCGAAGCGCATATCCGAGACAATCTGTCTCGCACATCGGCAGCTTTGCCGATCCTGCCCTCACGGACCTGGGTGACGACAACGTCGTCAAGCTCAGGCAAATACTTTCTCGCGTCTCCGATCTTACGCGACTTGAGATACTCATCGTAGTAGCTCCATCGTTGAGGATCGACCTCATTGTGGTCCACCATGAACGAGTATACTGTTATCATATGCTTGATCGCCTTCGCAGATAGCCCCACTTCCTTCTCCATCTGTTCGGCAGTAATCCCGTGTTTTGTGTTGCGGCGCCAGAGGTAACCCGCTTGCTCAAATGGTGCCCAGTCCTTTCTGCCAATAATGTGGTACTCGCCCAGCATCGCAAAGACGCGGTCATCTGTCAGGTCCGCTGGAAGCAGTGTGCACTTGACCTTGGCCCACTTCACGGCATTTCCACGACTGAGAAGTCTGTAGGCAGCAAGACGACTGTTGCCCTCTAGAACGACATTGTCGCCACTGCGTACGAGCAACGGATCCAGGAGACCGCCATTCGCCATGATTGACTGTTTGAGCTGTCTCACATGGTCCATCTGAACAAGACACTTTTCTATCTCGTCCTGTGACGGTTCCTTATCGTCTGCGGAAAGCAGCGAGTAAATCCGGGGATTGTAGGGGTAGAAGCGCAACTCTTCGTTTCGCAAGAACGCGGTCTGTACGGGTATTTCTTGACCCATGATAGTAAGGGCATATTCCACCGAGGACTCTGAAGTCATGAGATACCTCCGCTCCCTGCACGGTCCGTGTGTTCTTGGTCAACGCCCAGAATGTCCCTGACTACTGAAACGAAGTCGTAGGACATCTGGCTCCGGTAATAGTCTAACGATATGTCGCCCTGGGCAAGTTGGGCAGCGAGACGCTTGGCATCGAGAAGAACATCTATCCATTCGTCTATTGAGTCATGCATTATTAGGTTA
The DNA here is from genome assembly GCA_017993835.1 of Phycisphaerae bacterium. GTDB lineage: Bacteria > Planctomycetota > Phycisphaerae > Sedimentisphaerales > Anaerobacaceae > PLanc-01. Next base: position 37,364 of record JAGOLX010000028.1, on the reverse strand, counting down.
TAGACGCGGCATGGCTTCGTTTGTGATATGCGGTGAATCCGGTCTTGGGCCTGCAAGTAGTCATCGAGACTGAAGGTGCGGTCGTAGAACACAACATGATTCGCGACGGTAAGCGTAAGACCCTCTTTGGCAGCCCCCGGCGTTGCAATCAAGACACGCACAGAGTCTTCGCCCATAAATGCCTGGAGAGCTCTATTGCGGACATCCATTGGCAATCTCCCGTGTACCCTGCGGGTGCCAACGTGCCGGAGCTCGTTCGCGAGCCAATCCGCATTGTGGGTGAAGGCCGTCCAGACAATGCACTTCTCGCCGCTAGTGACGACTCGGTGCACGATGTCGTGGAGATAGGGGAACTTGCCTGGTACAGCATCGTAGTGCTCAGAAATGAGACGTGGGTTGGAAGCAACCTGAACGAGACGAACCAGCCGTTTCAGAATGAGTTCCGCATCATCCTCCGCTGGGACACCGTCGCGAACCACGATGGCACGTGTCTCGTCCCTAATCTGCCTGTAGAAATCGTATTGAGCCGACTCCCAGTCTGTGAGAATCCTCTCGACTGTCTTGTCCGGCAAGTCCAGATGGGCCTGTGCTTTCGTTTTTCGAACCGTGAAATGACGTATTCTCTTGAATACGGCTTGAAGCTCCTGCTCGAAAACGTCTCTCCTCGTGGGGGACTCGTGGAGGTCGGACGAAAGATCCACCTGTTTCTTGAAGCCAGAGAAGTCATCTCCGAGGCTTCTACCCTGGTCGAGGAAGTAGACCTGGGACCAGATGTCATAAGGCCGGTTGGCAACAGGAGTGCCGGTCAGGATGACCCGTTTCCGAAAGAATGGGGCGAGCCGATGGACCGCTTCTGACAGACCCGTGGCAGGGTTCTTTATCTTGGTGGATTCATCCAGGATGGCGGCAACCTCACGAGCACGCAAGAACAGCAGAAGTCTCTCATTCTCGCTCTTCAGAACCTCATAGTGCGTGAGAACGAGACGGGTAGGGCCGTTCAGCACATAGAAGTTCTTGCGGCCATCCTGAGACAGGATGCTTGGCTGTAAATGGCTGTGTGCACGCAGTTCTCTCTGCCAGTTGGATACAAGGGACTTCTTTGCCACAACGAGCACTGTATCTACGATCTTTCTCTCAAGCCAGTACAAGATCAAGTCAATGGCAATCTTCGACTTGCCCAGACCCTGCTCCAGGAACACGGCCGCATATTCCTTGTCCTTGATGGACTCGAATGCTTCCTTCTGAAACCAGAAGGCTTCGCATTTCGCATCAAGCGACGGTTCCTTGTTGAGTCGAATTCGTTGCATTGACCGCCCCTTCCTGCGGTTACTCAAAGGATGATCTTCTCGACAATCTGGGTCTGGACATGCTGTCCACAGCCGCCTGTTTTGATCTGCCTGAGAATAGACATCGCAAGTCTAGCCCTATCCCAGGGAACAGCGAGAACCAGAATGCTGCCGTCAAGTATCCCGCAGGCGCTCATGAACGCCCGGATTTGCAGCAGCGTGTCCGGACGCTCAAGGCTCCTGGATGTCTCGGCCTCTCCGATGATGATACCGCGTGTTCCCATGGGCGGTACGTATACGTCAGGAACGTACCCACCTATCTGGGGCGGACGCCTGCTTGGAGATCCGTCATCGACGAAGACAGGGCCGTCGTCTCCGCCCAAGTACATACGCACAATGGAATCAGCAAGAGTCTTCACAAGCTGTCTGTGTAACCCGGACTCGGCCATGATCTCACTCGGCATCTTCTCCGATGTCTTCGCAGAACTCGATGAGGGCGTCTCTTGCCTCACGCAACATGAGCACTTCGTCACAATCCGGCGACGCCTTCAACCGCTGGAGGCTGTGATAAGGATACTCGCTGATCCGTCTGCAAATCTCGCTGGCTATGTCTTGCAGAGAACAGTCTGCGAGCTGTGCCTCCGGCGGCCCAGCGTCCAGGATTCGTATCGCCTCTTGGGCACCGTCTCGCAGGAATGCTTGCCGACTTGTGTTGTGTTGGAGTATACGCGGCAACTTCCGTATCGTGTTGAGCGGGAAGAGTCTACGCTCATGAACCCATCGGGCAAAATCCTCCTTCGTAAAGCCAGCCTGGACTATTGCGGTCTGCACTCTTGGTGATTGCAGTTCGACGAAAGCGCTGAATCGACTTGGATCGAAATCCTGGTCACTCTCAAGCACCTGCACATAGTACTTCTGCATGTCGTTGTACGCATCGATGTACGTGACGACTTCTCGTTTGTCGCCGCCGCAGTAGTCAATAATCTGTGACAGCGTCAAGTGCTGCTGGTTGCGTAGGTGATTCAGATAACGTGCCTTGGAATACGGGTCCCATTGCCTCACCCCTACCAAATGGGCCTGCAAACGTATGGCATCAATCGCTTCCTGGGTCAGTTGGTCATAGACTAACGCGGGAATCCTACTCCAGCCACCTGGTATGTCATCCCGGAGAAACTCCCGATAGATCTGCGTGCGGGTGTTGCCTTCAATAACTACAAGGTCCTGGGACTGGGTACGGTTGACCAGAATTGGGTGGATGATTCCCTTGTTGGTAAGGATGGATTGTTTGAGTGCCAGAAAACTCGGTCCCGCATTCTCGCCTTGGGAGCTTCCGGCACCGAGTGCCAGAGCTATCTGTTCTGCGGTAGGTGGCTCCCCGTATATCTTTATCCATTGGGCAATTCGTGGATTGTCGAAGTCCAGTTGAAGGTCCTCCACGGGCAGGAGTTCGAACCGACTATCCCCAAGGTTCGTCATTATGGCTGTCCTTTCTAACGGGGGGCCATACAGCACCCTGCGCTGGTGCCGGGCCATGGCTTCGTGTGTTGAGCATACATGTTGGAGTATGACGAGATCCTTGGCTGTGTACGTCCACAGGGCGGCCCCCCCGTATGCCAGGGTCGTCGTATCTCACTGTCTCGACTGGCATAGGCTCATTGAAAAGCGGTCCAGCAGGAACAATTCCGGGTCGTAAGAAAGCTGCCATGATTCCGCCACAGAACCTCTTTCAGGGACTCCAAGGAAACCTGAGCAACTGTCTCGCTCAGGCTTCCGTAACCTACTGACAACACTCAGGATAATTCTACCGGGGATGGCGTGGCTGTAAACCCCATTTCGGGCTGGGTGTTCTTGTTAAGTTGGGTAGGCTGGTGGGGTGAAGGAGAAAGGTTGAGCGGCGCATGGGATTTCAACCTTTCGACCATGAATGGCGAACTACGTGCGAGAACCGGCTTGTTTGGCACGGTCTTCGCGGTCTTCGGAGCCGGAGCGGCTGATGCCGTTTTGCGTCTCGACGTAAATCCACGTATGGGCGAGATCTGCGACCTTCGAGACCAAAGGTAGGTCATCCCTCCCGAAAGTCTCGCTGGTGGCCCATTTCTCGCCGTCTCTGTAGATTCTGACGAGTGAAACGTTGTGTCGAATTCCGGCATCGGTCTCATTGGCCCAGACTACCGCCTTGATGTGTCCGAGTCGGATCTCATGTACGGGTCGGTTTGACATAGTCAAAACCTCCTTTTCTGCATGGAAGTGAGTGAGTTCTACGCGGCCAGTGCCAGAAGCGACGAGCCCCTGGCGTCCGCTTCCGTGCGGTTCCCGGCGTTTGTTTCCTGGCTGGCCAGTCGCGTCAGGGCGTCCACGAACGCGAAGATGGTGAACTTGCCCTGCTGCCGGGCAATCTTGAGGGCCTGGTCCGCAACGGCTTTCTGGATGCCGTGTTTGCGAAGCACCTCAATCATGTCCTCGGCCTTTTCGCCAAGGGTTGTGCTCATAGCCTTCTTCACAACCTTGGCAAAAGAGTCCCGGCGCTGATCCCGCGTGTCCACGAGCCGGGCAAGCATCTGTCGGATGGTGCTCAGTGCCTCGTGGACGTTGGTGGTGTGTTTGCGGGTGTACTCGCAAACGTCAACTGCATCCCAGACGATGTGGTTCCGGCAAATCGCTTGGAAGTAAAACGTCTGGATTCCCAGAGTGCGACGGCCGACCTCGGAGTTCCAGACGAAGAAGCCGGGAGCGAAGGCCTCGCCTTCGATCTCCACCCAGCCGGTCGGGTCGATGAGGAAGCAGAACATGTCCTGCTCCCCACAGTACAGGCCCGTGGCCGGTTTGGTTCCGCCGTCCTCCAGGATGTCGGGACAGGCCTCCTGGGGGGGCTGAAAGCCGACCGCGAATTCCCTCACCATGGCCAGCAGGTCCGCGTTGAACAGGCGCGTGTAGCTGGCCCGGTGAATGGACTGGACCATGTTCTCGACGCTGAGGACCTGGAAGGGCTTGGAGCCGCGTGGCCACGTCTCGACAAAGACGCTGGTGGCCGTCTCCGGGGAGAGCCGGTTCACCGTGTCCTTGCTGACCTGGGCCAGCGAGCACAACTGGGTGAAGCTCCAGTCCGTCAGACTCATAGGCTGACCCTGGACCTTCAGGGACAGGCCCTGCGTGGAGGGTTCTACCGAGAATTCCGCCGGGGGAACCCAATTGACTGTGGACCATTGCTTCATGCGTTGGCAGTGGTCCCACAGGTCCGCAAGCGACGCGAATCGCTCGTCGGGATGCCGCCGGAACAGTTCATCGTGTGCACGGGTTAAGTTCTGCATAGAAAACTCCTTTCTGCTTGGTGTAGTGACCTGAGATTGGAACCTTGCTCATGCGCCGCCAACCTCTCCGGCTGGCGTGTCGGCGTGTCACGGCAGAGGGAGAGGCTGGTCGGTTTTGCTTCTACCCCTGCCGAATTGTGGAATCAGGAATGTTATGCGGGTGCGGGAGAAATCTGTTGCATGGGCGGTGGGAAGCGAAGCGTTCTTGCTTCGCTGAAGGGTTCTGCCGTCTTCGGCCTTCGTCGTCGGGGCTCACCCGAAAAGGCCGTCAGGCCTGTGGCCCCGACACGAACGGCCGGAGACGGAGCCTTTCGCCTGCCTATCTGCCGGATCGGTCCTGAGTCAGAGGGGCTCGTCCGCAGGGTGAATGTCCCGGCTGTGCGAGAAGCAGGAGAAAGGGAACCGGCCGGTTCACCAGTAGTCACGGGGTCCTGAATCACGGGTGTTCAGGCCTCTACTGATGAGCCGGCCGGTAATCCATGAACGATGGGGGTCTATGGGGCAAGCATCCCCAATTCGACCATGACATCGCCGAGTTCGATGAGGTACTGCTGGGTCTCTTTGAGTTCATCCATTTCGGTGGGGGATAGTCTCGCAAAAAACATGCTATAAGCGCGTCTTGGTCTTTCCTTATCGGACTTATCGATGAGGATTTTGTGGAGGGCGGACAGTCCTTGCGGCGTTGGGTCGAGAGCCTTGCGGCTTCGGAGTCGACTGAGGGATACAGGGCCTCTATTGTATTCGGGCTTGTTCGCTCCCGGTTGCCAATAGCCGTGGGTGGTGAAGGGTGCGAGTACTTGTTGAACTCCGGGACTCTTAGCGAGAGCGATCATCTGTTGTTTTTTCGCGGCGTCGAGGGTCTTCTGCCGTTGAATACCAGCACTGATATCATCGGCGGTGCGTTCGGCGTCCGCCTGCTTGCGGAGTCGCTCAAGCTCGGCCATATCATCAGCGTACTTGATCCTCTCCTGAGAAAGGAGTCGTTCGTTTTCGAGTTTCTGTCTGAGCATGGCAGCTTCGTGCTCTGCGTTGGTCTTGGCGATGGTGGCCGTCATTTCCTCGCGGATGCGACGTTCCTCATTGGCGGCCCTCTCCAGTTCGGCCAAGTAGTTGGCGTTGACGAGTCGTTCCTTGACCTCGTCCGCAGCACGTTCGCGGGCAAGGATGCCCGAAGTGGACAGTAGCTGATACCAGCGGGCCTTGTAATCGTCGAGGACGGGGCGCAGGGTGCTCGCGGTAGCCGGATCGAATCCCGTCGGGGCGCGACGTAGGATAGCGTTGAGCGCGGCTTGCTGGGTTTCGACAGCGACAAGACGGTCGTTGGCCCAGAAGTTGAGTTCGCTGATCTGGTCACGGGTCTCCTGGGTAGGGGCAACGGTAGCCTGCTTGGCGTCCGCCATGAGCTTGAGGCGGTTGACGTGGGCGGAAATGGCGTCCGCGTGGGCCTGAATCTGGGACATGGTGACGGGCGGGTACTTGTCGAGTTCGTAGTACGTCATGAAGGCAACGGGGTCTCGTGCGATCCGCTTGCCGTCGTCGCTGTCGAGCAGGGTCTGCATGTGGCTGAAGAGGGTCTTGGCGGCGTCGGAAAGGCTGGCGAAGAGTTTCTGGGTATCGCTGGCGCGGTTCAGCAGTTGTTGAACGCTGTCGCGGGCGGCGGCGGCCGCATCATCTTGGGCGACTTGCTGGTTCTCCTTCTGCTGCATTTGCCTGCGATACTGCTCGGGGACCACGGGACGGGGTTGGGATGAGGCGGCAAGGCAGGCTGACCCACAGAGAGCGACGATGGCGGCAAAGCTCAGCGACCGGGGAAGGGACAATGGGTATATCATGGCTCATCTCCTTTCGGTTGGTGCGGGTGAAGGTTCGGCCTTGGGGTCGGCGGGCGTGTACGGGTTGAGGAATTCAGGGTCAATGGTCTCGATGGCCTTTTTGCGGGCCACAGCCCAGTGTATGGTGGCCTGGAGGTTGTAGCTGAGGGCGGGACTGAGGTTTTCCTGGTAGAGGGCCGTGGCGGCTGTGGTGAGTACGTCCCTGTGGACGGACACCTGTTCAGGGGTGAGGATGGTGTTGATCAGGGTGGTCCAGGGGTGCAAGACGGCGGGTGAGTCAATCGTGGCGCGTCTCAGTGCAGCGGGTGGGTCCGGGATGGCGGACTCGAAGGTTCGGCCGAGCTTGGCTTCGACCTTCGCGACGAGCAGGTCGTTGGCATTTTGAAGCTCTTCAAGGGCATGGGTGGCCTCGGCCAGCTTGGTCTCGATGGACTCGCGAAGCGGGACTTTGCGGGCCTCGTGCTCTTGTTGTGCCTGAGCGGCCTTGGCTTTGGCCAGTCGTACATCGGCCAGTTTGTCGAGCGGGTCTTTGAGAATGATCAGGGCGGCCAGAAGGAAGATGATGATGGCCAAGGTTATTACCATGACCATGATGAGATTGGAGGAGGCCTTGCCGGGGGCGTTGGCGATGGAGATTCGTGCGATGGGTATTGCCGTCCGGTGGAGGGGTTGTGGCTGGGTAACGGGGACGGGTTGCGGCTGTTGTTCAGGCGGCGGGGACGAAGCCTGGGGATGGTGGTGCGAGACGCGTGGTTGGACTTGGCCCGGCGGGGATGCCGGGCGGTGATGCAGGCACTTGGTGTTCCATGCTGTCGGGCTCATAATGCGAACCTCCCTTGCAAGAGACATGGTGTATGATAGTGGTTCATGGGAGAACGTCAACATCGTCGTTGAGGTCGGGGAAATCGCGTTGATCGAACATTCGAGTGAGATCATCCAGGGTAGAGCCATCTGTCTCGTCGGTGTCGGCAAGATGGGCTGGGGGGAGTTGGTCGCTGTCGGGGCGGGGGATGAAGTTCTCGGCCTTGCCTTTGGGCAGGAGCATCTTGCCGAAACGGGTGGCACCACCGTAGACGCCGATGCAGGGTGTGACGCAGTAGGAGTAGAACCTCTCGCGGTTGGCAAGCGGAAGGCGCATGAATTGAGAAGGTAGGACCGCAGGCTTGGTGATGATCTGCTCGGAGAGGGAGTTGCCCTGGTTGGGGTGGGTGCTGCGGGTCCACTGGCGAACTTCCATATCGCCGATGGTGCGGGACATCCAGGCGGCTGTTTCCTCAGAATCGGTCCTTAAGAAGCACTTATTGGCGGGCATGTTGGCGATCTGGGCACCCTGACGATCTCCATATACAGCTTGGAGCCCTTCGTATGTGAGAAAGGAAATGACGGCTCGTGCTCCCTTGCTTCGTCCCTGATCGAGGAATTGGGGGAGCGCGTCGAGGCGGCCCATATCGACCAGCTCGTCCAGTAGACAGTATGTCTTCCTCACATCGCTGTCGGGTTGAGAGAGAATGGCATCGGAAAGACAGTGAAAGAGGAGGCGGTTAATGGCGGACATCGGAGCGTGCATACTGGGGATTTCGCCGAGAACGATGATGGAGGACTCGGTGACCCATTGGGCTATGCTGATGCGGCGGGACGCCGTTGCCATGAGATTGGCGACGGCTCGAAACGGTGAGAGATAGGCCAGGAGTGTGTAGAATACGTCGAGCACGGTGTCAGGGCGTCGTGCGAAGTGTTCTTGGATGCGGTCACGCAGATGGGGGACCTGTTCGACAAAGGACTGGGTGCGTGAGGGCTTGGAAAGGATATGAAGGACATCAGCCAGGGTCCATTCGCCGGGTCGCAGGAAGATGAGTGCCTCGACGGCGATGGACAAGAGGTCTCGGGCAGCGGCTGGCCAGAAGGGGTTTTGCGTTGAGTGATCGGGGATGAAGATCGCGGCGAGTTGTTCGGCCATCGCGCGGGTGGTGATGTCCTTCGCAGGATCCCACGCGACACAGCGAGCGTCAAAGGGGTTAACCAAGAGGATATCGCATTCGACGGGCATTCCGGCGAGCACTTCCATGGCTTGGCGTTTGGGGTCGTTGATGATACAGCGCCAATCCGAGCCGGGTTTGATGTGGCTGACAATGGTGCCCAGGAGCAAACGCAGGATAAGAGTCTTCGCACCGCCTGTTGAGCCGACCACGCAGAAGTGATGTTCCGAGTACCGTTCCGGGATGTAGATACCTGCCCAGTTGAGGACGAGTTCGGAAGGCAGCGTTATCTCGGCGGCAATGCGCTTGGCTTGCTTCATCGAGATCACGACGGTGCCGCGCAGGACATCGGGTCCAAGCTCGGGACGCTTCCGCAAGACGATGGTGGCCAGCAGAGCAATGGTGGCTCCAACGATCCAGCCGAGAGCGGGCTTGTTGGCGGTGAGGCGGCCGCCCAGGGCGATGGCGATTGGGAAATGGACGAAGCACAGAGACCGTCGCATGAGACGACCAGCGACCTGGAGCGGCGGGTCTTCCGACACATCCGGGTCGTTCAAGAGGCCGAGGAAGTGGATGAGACTGGCCCAGAAGGGGATGGCTGCCGCAAAGAGCATGGCCAGCGCATCGAGGGTGTGGAGAGAGTCCTGGGCCGTGGCGAACATGGTCCTGACGGACAGGGCCAGGAGAGTGATCGACGCGGCCAGGGCCAGGAGAGCGAAAAGGGGCTGGAGGAATCTCTCCATGGAGTCAGCGGAGGTGTTGTTGTGCGTTTCCATTTACGGTCTCCTTTCATCTGAAATAGCTGGATTGTGGACAATATGGTTGTCCCGGACGATTGCTTTGGAGGGTGACGGTGGCTGTTCCGGTCGGTGTTCGACACATTGGCAGACTTCGTGGAACGGCGTGGAAGCGTGGCGTACGGCCGTTGGGGACTTGTCCTCGACAAGGATGAGCCGACCGCCCTGCTTGGCGACAAGGCGGGTGAGATTGGCGAGTTGCTCGGCGGTGAGACGTTGTGCCCCGTCGACGACGAGGACCGTGTCCTTGGTGATCTTGAGCCGTTCCAAGGCGTAGGTGGGTTTGTGCTGGGCGGCGCGGACCATCTGACGGGTGTGGTGGCGAAGCCGAAAGGCCAGAGTCGGCTGGAGCTTCAGTTCAAGACGACGCAGGGACATGCTCTCGATGCCGGTTTCCTCTTGGAGGCGTGAGGCGGCGGCGGTGGAAAGGGACGTACCTATGACGTGAAGACCTGCCTTCTCGTAAGCTTGGCGGCAGGCGGCAAGAGTGAGGTGCCGGTCGGTGACGGACGTGGTTTGAAGGGTGCTGATTCTGCTGGTCCCTGCCGTTAGCCTACGGATCGCCGTCTTGTCTTGGTCCGCAAGCGTGCGTTCGGCATGGCGGGTAAGCCTTGGCCTATTGACCGGCGTGGTATCCTCTCGGGCGGCAGCGCGGGCGATTTGGTTTAGGTGATGCTTGAATTCCTCCAGGATGGGTTCACGCGGCTTAGAATAGTGCGCGATGACGGCCTCGACGGTCTTGGTGGACAGAGGACGTGGGGGAGTGGAGATCATTCGGTGGACGGACTGCGCGATATCCGTGCGGAGTGACATCGCGTGGGCAGTCGTGTAGCGGGGAGCATTCTCGGGGCCGGCCACTCTGTAGATGGCCGTGCTGTGGTCAAGCCGGTCGTCGATGGCACGGTGGATGGCGGCGGGATGTACGCCAGACTCGACGGCCATGGAGAGTGCGTGACGTTGGAGAGTCTTTCTATCGAAAGACGGGAGTGTTTGGGTGACGGAGTTGATCGTATCTTTGACGATCCGCATGGCTTGTTGGGGTGTACTGATGGATTGGGCTTGATGGAGCAACTGGCGTACCTGCTCCGCTGCGAATCCGAAGGCCTGACCGATTTGCTGCCACTGGGCAAATAGTTCGGACCGGGGCGGCACGGCTGTCTTGGACTGGCGAGTTTCGATGGCGGCGAGGGCGGCGGCAGCGGCGGTATCCAAGCCCTTGTCGGCGAGTCTCTTAAGGATTTGCTGGCGGCGCTGGGAGAAGTAGTCACAGAGTTCTTGGGGGACACCAGCCGCTTCAAAGAGGTCGCCCCTGCGGACAATCTTGAGGCCAAGCCGCTCTTGGAGGAGGTGGGCAAGGTGGGCGCGGTAGACTGCGCCAGCGACCATCTTGTGCTCGTAGAATGGTTTGCTTTCGAGTGCTCCTGTTGAGCCGTCGGGCCTGAACGCCAAGTTGACTAGGACGGCGTGGGTGTGCAGGTTGCAGTCGCCAGTTCGGGATGTGCCATGCTCGAAAGCGGCGGCCACAATGTAGGCAGAGACAAATTCGCAACCGCCCTTTCCGCGACGGCAGAAGGCGGCGTCCTGTTCCAGGTAGCGGATGGCTTCAGTGACCGCTTCGAATTGGCACTGTTGGATGGCTTGCCGAACGTCCGGCGGAGCCATAGCCCATAGCACGGACAAGGTCTTAGGGGCAGAGAAAGTGAGGTCATATCCTGGGCGTCTCTTGGCCCTGTTGGCGTTCTGAACAAGCTGTTTGCCGTCGGGGTCCAGGCCATGGAATAGGTTGTGAAGGTCCTTCCTGGCGACGGTTGCTTTCAGGCGGAGGCACTTGGCCCCCGCTGTGGGAATCCACAGGCCGTTGGGCTCTCCGCCACCGATGTAGTAGTCTTCGGCGGCCAGGTTGAGGTAGTACCTGTGTTGGCCTTTGCCGAGCTTACAGATGGAGAGGATCAGTAGAACGAGAATCAGGATAAGGGGAGGTTCTTTGCGACCCATTGTTTGGCCTCCTGGGCGTCGTTGATCTTGCCTGCCTTGACGAGCAATGCCGCCACCGCCGTCGCAAGATCTTCACGCAAACGGATGACTTCACGGCGCAGGTCAGCGATGTCCTGGCGGATGCTGGTCCGGGCGCTGTCATTGAGGTAACTCTGGACGATGTGTTTAGCGGCTCGGTGTTCACTGTTGGAGCCCCATTGTTGGGCCTTGTCCAATAGTGCGGCCGCCTGTGCATCAGGGAGCTTGAAACAAATGGTTGGCATAGGGAAGCCTCCTAAGTCGTTTGTAGAAAAGGAGTAACATTGAATTGGTCGTACGCATGCGGGCGGACGGGATACCCCGTAAGTGTCTGTCGGGCGTGATCTTGGGTATTGGACCGTAGGTCCGTTCAGGTGTGCGCTTGGTTCTGGCTGGGAGGGATGCCGTGGTAATGAGGAGTGGCGGCGAAGCGGGTGTCCATTTGCCGCGGGGGTGCATCTCTTGTGGGGGACTGCTGCTGGGGGGGGCAGATCGCCGGGTGACCGGGCACATCATGTATTGGTCGGCTGTCATTTTCGTCGAACGTCCCAGAAGAAGGCCGAGCGTCGTTTTGGGTATTTTGCGAAAAAGGGCGTTGGCGTATCGAGAGCGTTAGGGTGCATGAAAGGGGCGATTGCAGTCTGTGATTCGAGCGCGGGTGGGGGATTACGCAAGGAGCGATACGCGGAAAAATTAGGAAATTCGGTGAACGGGCATTTGATGCACGCGTATAAACAACTGATTGTGGCAGCGCTTCACTGTCACATGGCAGCGCATCACTGTGCTACAGTGTCTTACTGCCCCGGCGCAGGTTCATACCTGTGAAATTCCCAATCCCAACAAGAGCGGTCAAGGGTCGTCCTTACACCGCTCTGAGAAGACAGTCTGATTGGCGTAAAGGGGTATGAGCATGGCGAAGAGCAATGGGGGTAGAGAGCGAAAGGGTTCGGGGTCCAAAACGAGGGGGACGAAAGTGATTGCGGAGATGCTGGTGGACTATATTCATCGGCTCAAGAAGAGCAAGAGGGGCTTCTTCGAGGCATGGGTCAAGTTCCGAGAGCAGAGTGGAACGAACGGGCCGCATCTGACGACATGGCGGCGAATTCTGCGACAGGGCCGTGCGAGTGAGGAATTGGCGTTCAGCATTCTGGAATATATGACGGTTCTGCTGCTGGATGCGTACGAATCCGGGGCGTTGATTCGTAAAGAGGTGCCTATCCCGGTGAGCCTTGGTGAATGGCCGAGAGGATTCAAGCGACGAGGCAAGGGCGGGAGCAAAGCCGGGTAGCCGTCCGGGAGTCTGGCGGGGTTGAGGCGGACCGGTGTGCAAGGGCCGTGTTACTGGCTATCGCTGGGAGCAGTGGCCACGTGTTGACTCGGATGGGATGTGGCGGCCTATGTAGGGCGTACAGGTCGTTCATCACGGGCTGGCACGTTCGTGGATGGCGGCGTGGGGCGGCCGGGTACGGTCTTTTAGCGGGGGACCTTGGGGAGAGGTCACGGTGACACGTCGGGGGGGCTATTTGGCTGTGACCGGGGGTTCTTGGGCTTCGGTGCCGGATTTCTCGGGGGTGTCAGAGTGCTCCGGTGGAATAGGCGGGGGCAGGGCAATTGCGTCATGCTGAGAGACCTTCCGGGTGAAGATGTAGCTGTGAGCATCCAGCAAGAGCTTACTTAAGATGGGCAGGTCGAATTCGGAGAAGGATGTGGACCGGGTCCATTTGTCCCCATGTCTATGGCAGCGACTGGGTGCAACGTGATACACTTCGCCAAAAGGGGCTGGGTCGCACCAGATACTGACGCGTATTGCACCATAGTTGATCGTGTGGATGGGCTTGTTGTCACTCATGTTTCCTCCCGCCGAACAATGTTCTACCATCGTTATGAACCGAATTCGGTTTCGTGTGCTCTAAGAAAAGGGTGGGCCGCAGCGATGTCTATCAGAGGATGTCGGTCGCCCGGTATCGATCAGAGGCCAGTTGAGGTCTGGCAGGGCATCTGAGAATGGTGTAGGTTGCTGAGGGTGGTGATGTCCCACGGTTGTACGGGCCGCGTGGAACGTCACCAGACTGATGGATTAACCGACGGTTGGCTGTTCGATTCCTGGGTATGACAACCCGACGGGGGTGAGGGTGTTGTCAGTCAGGGACGACAGGCTTGGTGTATGTAGCAACTGCAAATGTGTCACGCATTGTTTACCTGATTCATCTGCATTTGTCAATTCGTACATCCCTGCCGTAAGCCGTCCCGTTGGCGGGCAGACCGCGCCTCCGCAAGTGCGCGGATTTGTTGGGCAATTCAATGGACAGAATTCGGTCTCGTGTGAAGAGTGTTCGGAGCGTGCGAAACAAGCCGGTGGGCGGTTTTGTCTTCATCCGCGTTCGCAGCGTTTTGGCGGCGTGGCATGCCCTGGCAGAAGGTCTGATTTCGCTCTACGACCTGAGAATCTGGCTGGCCTGTCATGAAATGGTGGCCCGCCGGTGCAGGATGGGCAAGGGTGTGAACAGCCGTTTCTGCTTGGCTGAAGTGCTGGCCCTGGTTGGGACCGGTCGTGAGGCCCAGTTGAAAAAGGGTATAGAAGTCCTGATGAAGCTGGGGCTGCTGTCGTGGTCGCCAGAGGGTATCTCGGTAAGCACCGGGCGATTCGAGGAGGCGGTCCGAGACTGCTCTGGGTGGCATGATTTGCTGGAGTGCGTGAGAAACAACCGAAGAAAGGTCCCTGTGCCTCGGCGAATCATCCGGCAGTTGGCCCAAACGAGAAGCCGGACGGTGATTGGAACGGCCATGGGCCTGCTGCTGCGGTGTCTCTATTACCGGAGCAGGCAGTGTTGCAGCGGTGGGCGTGTGAAATGCTCCTGGATTGCCGATACCTTCGGGCTTGATCTTCGCAACGTCAAACAGGCACGGAGTCAGCTTGTTCGTGCCGGTTGGCTGGTGGCGGGGGAAGCCTCTCAAACATCGTTGAACCGTTGGGGGCTGCCGATGGAGATCAACCTCCTCTGGGGCCTGCAGGTCGTTCAATCCGGTGCGGAAACGCCACCCCTGAAGGTCCAGTCCGAGCAGAAATCACCACCCCCTATAATAGACAGAAAACTCCTTACGGAATCAGTAAACCAGAAACTCAGGGCCTCTGGTGTTGAAAAGGGAACGGCGCAAGGAATCAAACCATGTCTTGCGAATCTCACGGTGGAGGACCTTCGCGACGCCGGACGCCTTGACCGGCTATACGATGAAGCCACGGCGGTGGGGCTGATGCCGCGAACCGTTTCAGCCCGGCTGAAATGGTTCGCGGCCGCCGAACGAGCAATCCAGGCGGGCAACCTGAATCCTTGCGGGTTCTTCGTGGCTATGTACCGCCGGGGCCTGTGGCATCACATAACGCAGGAACAGGAAGACCTCGCACGTGTCAAGCTCAAGAGACTGGATTTCGGGGAAGACTCGCGGTTGCCGAGTCTGGGACAGGAATGCTTGTCCGACTGGGGGGAGCTTGCGGCTTAGGCTGGGGCGTTGGTCGGGTTGGCTGATGCGTGCGGAGAGAGCCGCCCCTGGTGGGGGCGGCTTCGGCTGGGTGGTTGGTCAGATATGGGCGTCAAAGACGTGAACCTTTCGCTCGCATTCAAAGGTGAATACGTCCCCGTTCAACTCCATATCATGGGCGATGCTCTCATAGTCAATATTGTACTTGATAAAGTCGGGCAGGTCCTTGAGCACGTGCCCATAGCAGTCTTCGGTAAGCTCCTGAGCGTAGTCCGTCAAGCTATCCCATTCGCCGCGATAGCCTTCCTCCATGTACCGGCGGGCTTCTTCGACTTCAGAGACTCCGCCCAAGTAGGACACCAGCGAAGCGAACACGGGACCGTGCTGCGTGATTTCAAAGGCGACCTGTGCGACGCACTCGATATCCTCGTACTCCGAAAGGCTCAGGCTGCCGAAGAACTCGCAATCATGGATTGCGTACTCTTCTGCGATAGGCTCCTTGGATTCGGCGAGCATGGCGGCGATTTCGTCTCGGATGACCTCAATCGGCTGGTCGGCGTCAATCCAACGTCCGTGCAGGCGGCCAGCGTTGTAGTCTGCCAAAGATGCTACATAGATCCGTGGCGTGTCGGCAATGCGTTTGGGATTCAAGCTACTCTGTTCCATATACCCTCCATCAAAAAAGCCGTTTTTCCCCGGAATGGGGGGCGGCGTTTTGTTCTTTCACCCCCGGCTGGAGAACAAAACGCCCAGCCCCCCTTCCGGAAAAGGGGAGTCCCTCCTCAGCCGAGCGAGCCGGGGCTGAAGCGGCGTCCGCAAGGAACGTGACAGGCCAGCGCAGCGGACTGGCACGGCACCTTGCAGCCGCAAGACCCCGGCGAGCGAGACAAGAAAGGGACGGTAGCACGAAGCGGTGGAATGGAGGAATGGGCGTGGCGAGCTAAAGCGTTGACAAGGCGGTTCACGAGGGAATCGTGGTCAGATCGGGCATTTCATAGTTTTCTGCGGGTGTGAGGAATTGACTCGAACAGGGTCGATTGGTTATACTGGTGGGATAGCGATTCCGCAGTGAGT
Organism: Phycisphaerae bacterium; assembly: GCA_017993835.1. Lineage (GTDB taxonomy): Bacteria > Planctomycetota > Phycisphaerae > Sedimentisphaerales > Anaerobacaceae > PLanc-01. The sequence goes on along the minus strand of JAGOLX010000028.1, from coordinate 21,601 downwards.
CAGTAGGCGATGTACCGGCGGCCAAGTCGCTGCCTTTGCTCGGAGTTGGGGGGATGGAGGACCAGAAATGGTGTTAGTCCGATCTCCCCGAAGCCTGCGGACAATTCCTTGCCTTATCACAGCATGCCTTTTCGCGCTCCCTGCGAGCGCCAAATACAGTGGCGGGACGGGGGAGCCGAACGACCCGTACCAGATCGCCACGACCGCCGATTTGATCGCTCTCGGCGAGACGCCGGGAGGCTACGATAAGCACTTCATCCCGACCAAGCATGAGATTCCACGGGTATCTAATTGTCGATACCTCTTGTTACCGGCAAGGCGTTGGGTGTTTCACGTTCTGAGGCATTCTGCATGCATGGAAAGGGTGTAACATGAAGATGAAAGGTTGGGCGGCAGTGGTAGGTACATTCAGTCTGTCCTGCATAGGGTGGTTGGTACTCGGTACATCGGTAGCGTCAGCAGACCTTACTGACGGATTGGTGGCATACTATCCATTTCAGGGAAATGCCAAGGATGCCAGCGGTCAAGGTCACGATGGCACCGTGCATGGGGCGACCTTGACCAGCGATCAGGATGGGGCGGCAAACAGCGCCTACGAGTTCGACGGCGTAGATGACTACATCGGCTTTGGGACGGCATTTCCCAATATGGCTGAGATGACGATGGAGATTTGGTTCTATGAGCCGTCGGGCCAATCGGGGTTCAGGTTCATCTTTGTAGATGCTGACGGTCCTGAGCTAGCAGGTGTGAAGTTTCAGCTCAACGGGGATTCGGGAGTGTATCTTGAGGCTTGGAAGAACGGCTTCCCATTCAAGGAACTGTATCTTGGTGTGGGCGGCAGGATAGCGGATCGATGGGTGAACATCGCCTGGGCATTCACAGGTACCGAATCCTCTGTTTACGTGGACGGGGTCCTGCAGGCATGGGTGCCTCGCGGCGGCTCCAATGTGGGTAGGCACAACGTCTTCCTCGGGGTACAATTGTTGGGTTCTCAGCCCTTCGGCAGCTATTGGAAGGGCAAGATATCCTCACTGCGGATTTATGATAGAGCCTTGTCGGGTGCAGAAGTCCTGGCTCTTCACAACTTGAAGGAAGGTGCTGCGGCCGGTGGCGCAGGCGGGGAGACGGTTCTCTATGTGGATGATGACGCTGCCGCCGATCCGAAGGCGGGGGACATATCAGTGAGCGATCCCGAGGAGGACGGTACGCGGGAGCACCCGTTTGATTCCATTCAGGAAGCGATCGGAGCGGCAGCAGACGGGCAGAAGGTCGTTGTTCTTGGTGGTACATACTGGGAGAGCATCGATTTTCTGGGCAAGAAGATAACGGTCACTGGCTTTGACCCCAACACCTCCGCCCAAAGGGGAGTGCCATGTCCGGTCATCGACGGCAATTATCAGGGTACAGTCGTCAAGTTCGTTGGCGGTGAAGACGCCAACTCCGTGCTATCGGGCTTCGTCATCACACGAGGGCAGGGAAGAGAAGCTGGCGGCATCTTCTGCTCGGGGAGCAGTCCGACCATTACCGATTGCCTGATCGTAGGCAACCGCTCGCAGAATCTGTTTGGAGGTGGCGGGATCTACTGCAGCAAGAGCAATGCGGTATTTGACCATTGCACGATCAGCGGCAACTACGGCGGCCAAGCGGGAGCGGGTTTCTACTGCTCCGAGAGTCAGAACTTCATTGCGAACTCGATTCTGTGGGGGAACACGCCCGCAGACATCGGATTCCCGATGTTCGGCGAGTTGACACCGCCGGAATTCTCCTATAGCGATCTCAGTATCGAAGCGTTCGGACCTGGGAACATTGCGAGAGACCCGCTCTTCGTGGCTCCGGGCCACTGGGGCAAGTCGACCGATGCCAGTGTTCTGTGGGACCCGGCCAAGCCTGATGCAGTATGGGTGGATGGGAACTACCGCCTTTGCATGGGCTCGCCCTGCATCGATGCGGGTGACCCCAACTACCCGTCTGATCCCAATTTGCTGGACCTGGACGGGCAACCGCGAATCATCAATGACCGCGTGGACATGGGAGTTTACGAGTACGGGTCTACTGCGAGCGTGACTTTCGCCGCGACCTACAAGGAGATGTCGATTACACTGGTCAATGACCCCAATGCTCCCAACCCTGATCGGACGTACGTAGGTCATACAACAATCCAATTGAATGCGTCGTTCAAGTTGAAACTCCTTGCCCAGGCGACGGCCGTATCGGCAGCCGGGGGAACGTGGACGGTGACCTTGAACCCAGAGATCATCGGTCCCGGCAAGAATATCAGCGTGGAGCTATCGATCCGGGGCGAAGACGTAGATGTGAGCCAGATCTCCGCGACCAAGGGCACGGTCGTGCTTGCGGATGTAGAAGTCGGTGGCATCCTGGCACCGTAGCCTTGACCCGATGCTGGGAGAGCCCCTATTATCGGCAAGCTGTCGGGTGAGAAATGAAATGCCGAGTAGTCCTTTGACAATGCTTGAGGAAAGGGCATGGTATGAGAGAGGCGAGTATCATCTTGGCGGGATGGTTACTGGTTTGTGGCTCGATTGCGTCGGCCAGTCTGACCGACGGCCTCGTGGCTCACTATCCCTTTGATGGCGATGCCAAGGACGCCAGCGGGAACGGCCTTCATGGAACGGTGGACGGCGCGACGTTGACCAACGACCACCGTAACGTGGACAACAGCGCCTACGAGTTTGACGGCGTGGATGACTACATCTACTGGGGCCAAGTCCTGCCGGACATGGATCGGATGACGGTGAGTGTCTGGGTCTATTCAGACGAGGAGACAACGAGCAGCTACAGCGCGCTCTTCAACGATGGAGATTGGGACCTCGGGAAGGATGTGGTCCTCACGACCAATAGCAGCAACCAGATCTTCGTTCGAGCCGACAAGAATGGGTTCGGCTTCCGCTACGCTGTCACCGTCGATTCCACGATGCCCTTGCACCGAGTGTGGAGACACATCGTCTGGGTCATGACCGAGAGTGCTTCGGTCATCTACGTGGATGCGAGGAGGATAATAACGGATGCGACGAAGACAGTAACGATCCCGGCTGGCGGCAGCAACCGGGGCAATCACAACTTCACCATGGGAACGTGCGAGTATCCGCAGGGGAGAATGGGCTGGGGAGGGTACTGGAAAGGCAAGGTCTCGACTCTGAGGATCTACAATCGCGATCTCTCGGAGTCTGAGGTCCAGGACCTGTACAACCTCGAGTTGACAACGAGCGGGACGGGTCCCGACGGCAGCGGCACAGGTGACGAGACGGTTCTCTATGTGGATGATGACGCTGCCGCCGATCCGAAGGCGGGGGACATATCAGTGAGCGATCCCGAGGAGGACGGTACGCGGGAGCACCCGTTTGATTCCATTCAGGAAGCGATCGGAGCGGCAGCAGACGGGCAGAAGGTCGTTGTTCTTGGTGGTACATACTGGGAGAGCATCGATTTTCTGGGCAAGAAGATAACGGTCACTGGCTTTGACCCCAACACCTCCGCCCAAAGGGGAGTGCCATGTCCGGTCATCGACGGCAATTATCAGGGTACAGTCGTCAAGTTCGTTGGCGGTGAAGACGCCAACTCCGTGCTATCGGGCTTCGTCATCACACGAGGGCAGGGAAGAGAAGCTGGCGGCATCTTCTGCTCGGGGAGCAGTCCGACCATTACCGATTGCCTGATCGTAGGCAACCGCTCGCAGAATCTGTTTGGAGGTGGCGGGATCTACTGCAGCAAGAGCAATGCGGTATTTGACCATTGCACGATCAGCGGCAACTACGGCGGCCAAGCGGGAGCGGGTTTCTACTGCTCCGAGAGTCAGAACTTCATTGCGAACTCGATTCTGTGGGGGAACACGCCCGCAGACATCGGATTCCCGATGTTCGGCGAGTTGACACCGCCGGAATTCTCCTATAGCGATCTCAGTATCGAAGCGTTCGGACCTGGGAACATTGCGAGAGACCCGCTCTTCGTGGCTCCGGGCCACTGGGGCAAGTCGACCGATGCCAGTGTTCTGTGGGACCCGGCCAAGCCTGATGCAGTATGGGTGGATGGGAACTACCGCCTTTGCATGGGCTCGCCCTGCATCGATGCGGGTGACCCCAACTACCCGTCTGATCCCAATTTGCTGGACCTGGACGGGCAACCGCGAATCATCAATGACCGCGTGGACATGGGAGTTTACGAGTACGGGTCTACTGCGAGCGTGACTTTCGCCGCGACCTACAAGGAGATGTCGATTACACTGGTCAATGACCCCAATGCTCCCAACCCTGATCGGACGTACGTAGGTCATACAACAATCCAATTGAATGCGTCGTTCAAGTTGAAACTCCTTGCCCAGGCGACGGCCGTATCGGCAGCCGGGGGAACGTGGACGGTGACCTTGAACCCAGAGATCATCGGTCCCGGCAAGAATATCAGCGTGGAGCTATCGATCCGGGGCGAAGACGTAGATGTGAGCCAGATCTCCGCGACCAAGGGCACGGTCGTGCTTGCGGATGTAGAAGTTGGTGGAATCCTGGCACCGTAGTGGCGTGTTGTTATTCCGAAACGGTGTCTGGGAAGAAAGAGCGCGCGTGGTGATCGAGGCAACAGCCATGGGAATGGTCTGTGTCATGCTGGCAGGATGGCCAGATGATCTTTCGCGAGTACCTTGGCGGAGCCCTGAAGTGCTGTTACAGGAGGGCCGCATCATGAATCAGATGAGAGAGCTTACGCCTCTGAACAACGCCATGGGGGTATAGGGAGCCGTCAAAGGTAGTTGGCTGGCCGCCACAACTGGAAGAGAGCAAACCGTTAGGCTCGAAGGTGGTGGGGCACTGGCCCTCTGGGAATCGGAGCGAACAGCATTGGGCCGGTCTTACCAGCTTCGGCGTATCAGGCGCGCGCCAAAGTGCGCGCCAGACATGTACGTCTGGGCTTCGCTTGACCTTCGGCTGATCTACGCCTGATCTCATAAGTCGTTATTTGACAATCGTTAATCGTTTTGCCACAAGGACTTACAAAACACCCGGACGGACTGAAAATCCGTGTGTCGCCGGTTCAACTCCGGCCCTGCCCATTGCAAGTCTTTTTCTGCAAAGCACTTACGACGCGGACTTTTTGACTTCGTGACATTTGGAAGGGCGCGCGCCAAAAGGAATCCGTTGCTCAAGGCATTTTACGGAGACTCTGTCGCCAAATCCCGTCGCGGATTCCCCTCTGAACCATCAAGTCTCGTCGGCTTTGCGAGGTACCAGCTTGTCAGGTCTGCTATCCTCTGACTTCGGCAGGTCCACGCTGTCGAAGTTCTCGCCATCGCGCACGGCCTATTCTTCTTCGGTGGCTTGAGGTTGTTTCGGACTGCCAGAGCCTGAGTCGCAGTGAGACAGGGAGCCCAGATTGCTGGAGAGCCCGGAGCCTTATGGTTGTCAACCCAGAGGTGGTTTCGATTGAGGATTTGTTCGACGAAATCGACAGATCGCACAAGTATTGCCAGATGTTGTGGATTTCATCTCGCGATTGTTCGATAATGACGAACAATGACGCAAGAACATCCATCTCGGTCGACGCCGGCGTTGATGCTGGTGCAGCGACTGGCCGCCGACGGGTGCCGCATCGTTTCGATGGAGCAGGCCCGCGAGACTGCCCTTGAAGTGGGGTTGTCAGAGGGTTATGTGCGCCAAGCCCTGCATCACCTGGAGCGGGCCGGATGGCTCGTCCGGTTACGCAAGGGGCTGTACGCCCTTTCGTCATCCATGCCGGGAGCTTCGCCAGTCCATGAATTCGAGGTTGCCATGGCCCTGGTGCGTCCGGCGGCGATCAGCCACTTCTCCGCAATGCACTACCACGAACTGACCGATCAAATCCCGCACCGGATCTTTGTTACGACGACCACTGGCCATTGGGTGCCGCGCGGGAACAAGGATCGCGGGAATGGGGGCGGATACCGGCTGGGTGAAACCGTCTATCAGTTTGTTCAGGTCAAGCCGGAACGGTTCTTCGGGACCAAGGAAGTCTGGATCGATGAAGCGCGGGTGACGGTCACGGACATGGAACGGACCTTGATCGACGGGTTGCTGATGCCTCAGCACTGCGGTGGGTTCGCAGAGGTGATTCATGCCTTTGCAGAGGCGCATGACCGGGTAAACCTGGACCAACTTATCGAGTACGCCCTGAAGCTGGATGCCGCTACGGCTAAGCGCCTGGGTTGGGTGCTGGAAAAGGCGGGGACAGAGCGGTCGCGGCTAGGCGTTCTTGAGCGGGTAGAGGTCACGGGCTATAGCAAGCTCGATCCGACTGGTCCGCGTCGAGGCACGCGTAACCGTTCCTGGATGGTTCAGGAGAACCTGGCTGGAAAGGTGACACCATGAAGCCTCTTCGTATAAGGCTGGAGCAGGCGAGACAACGCACAGGCATGGGCTGGGAGGTGCTGGAGCGGGATTATATGCTGTCTTGGATTCTGGTGGGAATCAGTCGTCACGAGCAATTGTGTGAGACGCTGGTGTTCAAAGGTGGCACCGCTCTGAAGAAATGTTACTTCGGGGATTACCGATTCTCTGAGGATCTGGATTTCTCAGGTCTGACCGGAGTGCCTGTGGGCGAGGATATGGAGACTGCCATCGAAGGCGTCTGCCGGACGGCAACTGAGTTGCTGGATGAATATGCCCCCGTGCGGATTGAATGGGAACGGTATACGGAGCGGGAACCTCACCCTGCCGGTCAGGAGGCGTTTACCGTTCGGGTGCAATTGCCTTGGCAAAAACAGGCCCAGACACGCGTGATGGTGGAAATTGCCGTGGATGAGAAGGTGCTGAAACCTCCATGCCTCCGGAGCGTGGTCCATGAGTACGGAGAGCCCATCGAAGCCGATGTGCAGGTTTATGGCCTCGAAGAGATTGTTGCGGAGAAACTGCGGGCGATTCTTCAGCATCGCCGGATGCTCGAAGAGCGGGGTTGGAGCCGGTCGCGGGCGCGGGATTACTATGACATCTGGCGTATCCTGGGAGCATATCAAGATCGCCTGGACCTGACGGATTTCGAGGGGCTGGTCAGAGCCAAGTGTGACCTGCGCCGCGTGGATTTCCGGGGGCCAGACGATTTCTTTGATGATGCAATGCTGGCCTACGTGGAGAGGACGTGGAGTCAATGGCTGGGTAATCTGGTGCCAGAGTTGCCGACCTTCAACAAGGTGATCGGTCAGCTCCGTCCCCAGATCGCCGCAATCCTCCGAAATGGCTGAACAGCCGCAGAAGTGTCTTGACAATACGGGACGAAGCCAGAAGTCCGTGGAGAGGACACCCGACCGTGCGGTGTGATCACGGCTGGTGCAGCTGGACGGAGAACCGTCACGTGCCGCTGGCGGTGGTGCTGGTGACGCTGGTCAAGGCTTGGCATGTGCGGTGTGCCCTCCGCGAGCCGGCGTTGTTGCCCGAAGCCCTGCCCTGGTACTCGCTCATCTCAGTTTGCGCCTGCAACGCCTCCCTGATTATCGAAACCCTCTGTGTCTGGGCCTTCCTTTGCTTGCAGGCGCCCCTCTCTGTGGGGAAATACCGGTTTTGAGATTCGCTTGCATCTCGTTGCTTTGAACCGATCAACATCCTTCTCACCGGAGATGAGGAACTTCAAGAAGGACTTCTCTTGGAATCGGCATGTCTGCGCGATGCCCAGCAGAAGCAGGTAGTGTAGGGCCGATTTCCTGTAGAACGATCCAGATATCTTGCGCTGAACGGCCAATTGCCTTATGGCTCTCTCCCCTGTGTTGTTGTTCCAGGGAAGTCCATCCTCTTGGAGAAAGAGGAACAGGGCATCTCGGTATCGCTCGAATCGCTTCTGGTACTTGACAACGAATTCGGATTCATATGCTCTTCCGATTATCTTGGCCTCGTAGAACTTGTCTAACTTCGACTGATCGCGGGCGGATTGTAGTACAACCTGCACCGTTGACAGAACGTTTTTTGGCCTACGTACCTTGTCACGGTCTTCTTGCAGCCTGTCTTGCTGAATACCAGATCAATCAGTATCTTCTGTGCTTGGTGATCAGTCTTCGCAAGAACCTCGCCCTTGTGCCTTGGGCAGACTCGCTTTGGGTGAACGCGAATAGTCCGTCCCACCTTCACTGGAGCGATTCGTTGATATGCTTGGTGGCCTTTACGAGCACCTCGCTTTCTGACCGCACCAGACCCTTCACCCGGCGCTTCCCCAAGCGAGATTCTCTTCTTCGGGTAATCGCTGTGGGCACACCTCAATATCGCGTCAAGACGCCTATGGATGTCCCCAGCCTCCTCCGTACATTCCCTCTTTGGACGATCCGCGAAGTCGATGTTGTTGAGGTTGGAATCCGCGGTCTGCGCGATCTTCGTGAGTTCATCCGTCAGCAGAAGCAATGCTCGACAATCCTCCGCATTGTATGCGATGAGCAAGTCCTTGTAGCGATTCTCTCCCGACTCCTCCCAATGATGTCGCCAGGCAAGACTCTGTAGCCCAGACGGCTCGGGCAAAGACCAGGTTGCGCCAAGATACCTACCGATCTCCTTCAAGCCATTGGAGTTGACTGGAAAGTACACAATGCCGTGGATAGATGTATTGATGTTGACACGCCGCCTCCGGATCGAATCACAGCTGGTGCCATGACGCCTTTCGAGAACTGCGAGTGCTTGCTTCTCATAGCGCGCGTAATGGTAGATTGGTGCGTCGGGATGCTCGTTCAGCCTGCTAATGAGCGATTCGAATGCAGTTCGCTTTTGCTTCAGGTCGTCGGCCCAGAACGCATGATACCGTCTGGTCTGATCGTGGCCCACCAATACGCCGAAGAGATAGCAGAACCCACGGTCAGGTACCCCTTCAATATCGAGGAATAGCTCCACATTGGATCGGATTATCTCAGGGACCTGCTGGAGATATATCTTGCCGGTTCTGATGGCAAGCGCCTGGAGTTCCACGTTGAAGGGTGCTGATGTACCCCGAGGACGCTTGCGAAATCGCCTGGGACGAAAGAGATATGACAATTGCGTGATAGTGAAGATACCCTTTCGGTGATAGCGTCGAAGCAGCTTAGGTGTCATTCGGTCGAGGAGGGTTAGATCATCGGCTTGGCGTGCGCATTCCTCACACTCGACACGGAATACGCAATACGGACAGTGGCCATTGAGAAGCGCTCCTGGCTCGGTTGGTGGCGAGTTGGACGATGTCCACCCGCGCAGGGTGGCCACAACTGATTCCACTGACGTGTATGGAGCGTCCAACCTTACCGCATGACGAACCCCGTCCTCCGTTATTATAAGGCCACGTGCGGGCGGTGTTCGCTGAATCTGTTTGAGTACATAACCGATGACGTAAAGCGTGTTCATGTGCTCATCGTCAATACGATGCGTCCCAGCAACAACTACCGGCTCGTAGTACAGGCTGTTTTCACGACGAGCGGTTTGCTTGGCTGCAAGCAAGGCATCTGGGCAGGCTTCGAGATCCTGAAATCGGAGTGTTGGCCGTACAACTACTTCTGCACGAGAATGGATGTCTTGCGCAATTGTCCTACCGGCTAAGTTGGTGGTAGATGTCAGTTCAGCGAGGTACTTGGCGGCGTTCTTCGCGGCCGCAGCGGCGATCACCTGGACATATTCATGCAATTGACCGGGCGGATGACCTGAAAGAAGAAGAAAAGCCTTTCGCGGACAGTAGCGGTAGGCAACGTAATCGTCGGTCCGCAGCAGAGATCCCATTGTCAGTCGCTCCGGTCTCTCCATATATCGAGGTACAACTGGTCACCGAGATCACTCTCGTGATACCGGCGATCATAGAGTACGAACGTAGCTCTTCCATCTGCTCTCCGGTTATGGCGGCGGTCGATGGCCTGCATCGCAATACTGATACTGGTCACAAGTCTGAGCCGTCCGGCGTTTGAGTATCCCATCTCATTATGGAAATCGGCATGTAAAAGGGACCCACGTCGGGGAGTAGAATCGGCATCGAAAATGGACCCACCGCAGTGATCTCCGTACGCTGAGGGCTTTTGCATCAGGCCCTCGGATGACGGAGAAGAAAGGATGCTGACGGTGGAAGACTACTGCAAGATCCGAATTGCGCATCGGGATGGGATGAGCATTCGGCAGATTGCCCGACGGTTTCACCATTCCCGGCGGAAGGTCCGGCAGGTTCTGGAGGAGAGTGAGCCCCGTCCCTACACATTGCCGGCGGAGCGGCCGGCTCCCCAGTTGGGTCCGTACAAAGCGGTGATCGAGCAGATCCTGGCGGAGGACCGACAAGCCCCACGCAAACAGCAGCACACGGCGGCGAAGCTCTATCGCCGCCTGCGGGAGGAGCACGGCTACCCAGGCGGCTATGACCAGGTGCGGCGCTACGTCAGTAAGCTCGGTCGAGCCCAACGCGAGACGTTTATCCCGCTGACGCATCCGCCGGGCCGGCGGTTGGAGGCGGACTTCGGCCACATCTACGTGGACTTCCCGCAGGGACGGGAGCCGGTCTCGGTGTTGCTGCTGACGTGGAGTCACTCGGGCTATCGCTTCGCCGTGGCCTTGCCGAGCGAGCAGACGGAGGCGATTCTGGCGGGAATGGTCCAGGGGTTCGAGTTCTTCGGCTGCGTGCCGTGGGAGGTCTGGTGGGATAATCCCACGACGGTAGCCACGGCGGTCCTGGAAGGTCGCCGGCGCAAGGTACAGCCGCGGTACGCCGCCCTGGCGAGCCACTACTGTTTCGATCCCCGGTTCTGCATGCCGGCGCGGGGCAACGAGAAGCCCTACGTGGAGCACAGTGTGTATGACCTGCAGCGGGACTGGGCGACTCCGGTTCCCCGGGCAGAGGACCTGGCCGAGTTGAATGTGTATCTGCGGTCGTGCGCTTTGGCCAAGCGGGACCACATGATGGCAGGCCGGACGCAAACGATCGGGCAACTCTTCGAGCAGGACCAGCAAGCGGCGTTGCCCCTGCCACCGCGGGCCTTCGATCCGTTCGTGCCCGAGACGGCCAAGGTGGACAAGTACCAGACGGTGCGGTTCGACACGAACCGCTACAGTGTGCCGCGACGCTGGGCCTTCGCGACGGTGGCGATCAAGGCGTACGTGGATCGGATCGAGGTGGTGTCCGGCGAGAGCGTGATTGCGCGCCACGCACGCAGTTATGCTCGCGAGGAATGGATCGTGCAACCGCAGCATTACCTGGCGATTCTTGGGCGCCGGCCGGCGGCCCTGGATCACTCCTTCGTGTTCGCCGAATGGAAATTGCCGGCCTGCTTCGAGGAGCTGCGGGCCACCTTCGAAGAGCGGGAAGGGCTCGTCCGGTCGCCGAGGAGGGCGAGTCCCGCCCGGATATGAGATCCTCTGCCGGTGTTCACATCCCGGTTCCCCAGCTGGACCATTTCGATCTGCTATTACCCCAAAGACAAGGAGCCTGCGATGACGATGGAAAACGAACAACGCTTGTTAGCGGTGCATTTGAAGCGGTTACGGTTGCCCACGATCTTGGCCGAGTACCAGAAATTGGCGCAGGAGGCGGCCCAAGAGAACGCGCATTATCTCCAATACTTGTTGCGTCTGGTCGAGTTGGAGTCGGCGCAGCGTTGCGCGCATGCGCTCCAGGCACGGATCAAGCAGGCGGCGTTCCCGGTCTATAAGGACCTGGACAGTTATGACTTCAGCCTCGTGCCGAATCTGAACAAGCAGAAGATCGTGGAACTGACGCGCTGCCAGTGGTTGGACCAGCATGAGAATCTTTGTCTTTTAGGGAGTCAAGGGGTCGGGAAAACACATCTGGCAATTGCTTTGGGTCTGGCGGCCTGTCGGGCCGGTCGGCGGGTCAAGTTCTACACGGCGGCTGCACTGGTCACCCGCTTGGAGGAGACCCAGAAGCAGTATCAACTGGACCGCTTCTTGAGCCAGCTCGATCGGGTGGATTTGCTGATCTGTGATGAGCTGGGCTACCTCTCGTTCAGCCGGACCGGCGCCGAGCTGTTGTTCCAGGTCTTTGCGGATCGGTATGAACGGGCCAGCCTGCTGCTCACCAGCAACCTGCCGTTCAGCGAGTGGGGCCAGGTCTTCCAGGGCGAACGCATGACCGCGGCCCTGCTGGACCGGTTGACCCATCACTGCCACATCTTCGAGATGAACGGCGAGAGCTACCGGTTCCGCGAGTCGGTCAAGAAAAGCAAACCAGGAAAACAATGATCCCTTTTACGGTGTGGTGTAAGGGTGTGTAGTATGCCTTAGGTGGGCCCAAATTCGGCGCCGACGTGGGTCCCTTTTACATGCCGATTTCCACTTTAGGCGGAGCCCTCGGCTTTAGCCGAAAAAACGAAGCCCTCGCCTTCAGGCAAGGGAGCATTCACTCGTGGTCCCAAGAGATTTCTGTACCTGCGTTCCACCCACGTAATAACCGATCCAGTAGCATCTTCCCCGCTTGTACACACAAGCCACGGCAGCCTCCTTGAGCCCCTTTCTGGCTCACAGTGTTCAGTCTGCCAGAGGCTACCCCAGGCATAATGACACAGGACTGACTGCTCAATGATGAGATGCTGAGTGCAAATGACAGTTACATTTCAGTTACACTCGCGCCAAAACGCAAAAAGGCAGTCGCACGTAAGTCGTTGCGGCTGCCTTCTCTGCCTCAATAGCGGGGGGACGATTCAGACCTCCAACCTCCGGGTTATGGGCCAGAGGAGCCGCCTTTCCGGAAGTCCCGCATCTTCCATAACTTGTGGATGCGGCAACCCTTTAGGGGGCACAATCTCAAATCGTCATGTTGATCATGATCAATATGATGCGCATGGTTTTAGTTGCTTTTTTGGTTGCACGTCAAGTGACATCCTGCCAAAAACCACCCACGCGGAGGCAGTGCCCGCTTGAACACAATCTCGGCGCCAGGCAGCTCTCATCCAAGCAGCGTTCAATGATAGATGGCCCGCCATACCTCTCCCGCTACCATATGGTTTCCAACAGTGATTTCGACGTCAACTTGCTGAAATCACCCCTGTTATACATGGATGAGTTTTCGCACCCTACGCCCTTAACAAGCGCAGGATGTTCCCTGGGATCAGATCGTCGGGTCCGCCACCTCCACCGGGTCGATGGTGAACGCCATGCCGTCAACCGTCAGCTCAATAACAACGGCGATTTCATTGCGTTCAGATGACTCAAGATGGATTTCGATGGCATCTTCGTTCTGTTTCAGCAGCATCTCTCCACCATCATGAGCACGGCAGGATACGATCTTGCGGCCGACTCCGGGGAGCATCAACCTGCCGTCGGCACGCCAGTTCATCACGTGAAGGTAGACCTTGTCGTCCTTACATGTCGACGCACCCCACTTGCCCGGCTTGAAAGGCCCCCCACGCGTGGCATAGATGCCATCGCCATATTCTTGAAGCCATGAGCCCATCTCCTTCAACCTCTCTACCTGGCGTGGCTCGATCCGGCCGTCGGGCATCGGGCCGACATTGAACAAGAGGTTGCCATCCCCGCCTGCCGTGCGCACCAGCGTCTGGATGCATTCCTTGGCGGATTTCATCTGATCATCTGGTTTCCACGCCCACTGCTGACAGATTGTCATGCAGGTTTCCCACGGCCTGTCGCGGTTGAATCCACCTATCTGCTGCTCCGGCGTGTCGTAGTCGCCTGAGTTGAGGTGGGATTCTTCGGTAGTGCCGGCCATGCCTTGACGGCCCTTGCTCACCCGATTGTTGATTATCAGAGTCGGCTGAACCTCCAGGAGATACTCGTACAATTCGTTCCCATGCTCGCGCGTCCACGGCTTCTCCCACTCGCCGTCAAACCACATGATTCCCAGTGGACCATAGTTGTCTATGATCTCCTTTGTCTGGTTTTTCAGGTACTGATAGTAGCGAGGCATGTCGTGAGTTGGCTTCGCGGTACTCCCACCGGGGCTGCCCAGCGGGTAGTCCGGGTGGCGCCAGTCACAAATCGAGTGGTACGTACAAAATTGAATGCCGTTTTCTCTGCAGGCTTCAGATAGCTCCTTCAGTACATCGCGGTTGAAAGGCGTGTTGCCAATATGGTAGTCCGTGTACTTCGACGACCACAGGCAGAATCCATCATGGTGTTTGGAGGTGATCACCAGGTACTTCATCCCGGCGTCCTTGGCGACCCTCACCCACTCTTCGGCATCGAACTTCGTCGGATTGAACTGCTTGTAGAGCTGGTCGTACTCCTCGATGGCCACTTCTTTTCCTCGAGACCATCCAATCTCGGTGCCTCTGAGACTGACCGGTCCCCAGTGGACGAACATGCCGAAACGGCTCTCTCGCCACCACTGCATGCGTTCATTGCTTTGTGCCCTGACCTCACTGGCCGAGTCAATCCTAAGCCCCGTGATCCGTGCCCAGTGCGGATTCTGTGGATCTCCCTGATAGCACTGGATGCTCACCTGGGCTCTGTCGTTGCCTCCGATCGGCCTGGGTGCCTCGCAGGTCCCAACGTCCGTCCATGGGTCCTCGGGGGCGAGACGATAGTATCCTCGCACTTGCCCTCCTGTAACCCTGAGGCGAACCGTGACCTCATCCTTCTCTATGGGAATGATCCCGATCGTGCGAGTCCGATCGTCCTCCTCGCGTCCCATCACCACGGAGTTCTTTCCGTGCTCGAGTTCCAATCCGATCTTCACCATGTGGCTGTCTCGGTAATACCACACAAGATCAACCTGTTCCCACCGCCGAGTGGGCGAGTTCGCCAACGTCACCTGGACATCCGTTCCTGATTCCAGCAAATCTCCCGCGACGGGGATCAACAGCACGTTCCTGGCATCGTTCGTTCCGCCCCACATGTTCCCGGGCCCAATCTGAATCTCAAGTCCTCCGTCTCGCAGTCGCCATGCCTCCGGATTCGGGCGCTTCCATGCCCATCCATCTGGCAGGGACTCTCCGGCGAACGGATTCTCATCTTCTCCCCCGTTTACAGGAACATTGCCGAGAAAAGTCATCAGCACAACAATCGAGAGCATACTGGCTATTTCTTTCATGACCGGCCCCCTGCCAAACAACCAAATCCGCTCACATTATGGCTCTTCATATACAATGCAATTCCGTTGGCACATCATAGCATGCCAGGCCCGGGATGCAAACTGGCGTAGGGTGCAGATTTTGCCTGTCAAGCGCAGATGAGATCCCCTTGCAGGGGCTGAATCCGCCCCCTCGTCTCCACCTCCGCCCATCGTCATGGGCGTCCTTCAGTCCGTTACAGTCGCACCGAAGTCGTCGACCTGCTGCGTCAGCACGGAGCGAAGGGATAGCGGACCCCAGAGCCTCACCGACGGCTCTGTCGCTCGGAGAGGGCAGCCACCACGGTTGGGTACTGTGTGACGAATCGGTTTCCATTCTTGACATTGGCCGCTTTCACGATAGAATCCCGCCAGCGTGTCACAAGGCAGAAATGTGCTGATGGCCCCAGGAGAAACCCAATGCTGGACAAGAAGGCTGACCTGGCCGGTCCCGGAATCGGCGACTATGCGGAACTCGAGAACATCCTCCCGAACGACTACCACTCCCTCCTATCGCCCAAGGAGACTCAGATTGCCACCTATGCCATCAAGGACTACATCGAGCAGAACCTCGGCAAAGAACTCAACCTCATTCGTGTCACGGTCCCTTTAATTGTGGACGTCAGCAGCGGCGTCAACGACTACCTTGATCGCGACGGGTCGCGCACCCCTATCCGCTTCCACATCTCGAACGACCGCAACAAGAACCCGGTCGAGGCAGAGGTCGTCCAGGCGGCAACGAAATGGAAACGGATGGCCCTCAAACAGTTCGGGATGCAGGTGGGCGAAGGCCTCCTCACAGATATGCGGGCGGTGCGCAAGGACTACTTCCTCGACCACGATCACAGTGCCTATGTGGACCAGTGGGACTGGGAACTGGCCATCACGAAAGACCAGCGAAACGTGACATTCCTCAAGCAGGTTGTGCGGAAAATCTGGAAGGTTCTCAAGGGAGCCGAAGTGCACGTCCAACATCTCTTTCCGCAGCTCAAGACGGACAAATACCCCGACCTGCCGGATGAGCTGACCTTCCTCCACGCGGAGGAAATCCTCGACCGGTATCCCGACCTGCCTCGCAAGCAGCGAGAGACGAGGATCGTCCAGGAGTATCCGGCCGTCTTCATCATCGGCATTGGCTGGGTGCTCCAGGACGGCTATCCCCACGAAATGAGGGCCGCCGACTACGATGACTGGGCCACAGAGACCGCCTCCGACGATGGCCGGCCGATGCACGGCCTGAATGGCGACATTCTCGTCTGGAACCCTGTGACAAAGCGCCGGCACGAACTGACCTCCATGGGCATCCGCGTCACCGCCGAGTCACTCAAGAAACAACTTGACATCTCAGGCCAATTGGACTTTCTGAAACTACCGTATCATCAGGCGATCCTGAACAGCGAGATTCCGTTGAGCATCGGCGGTGGCATCGGCCAATCCCGCACCTTCATGCTGCTCCTCAAGAAAGCCCACCTCGGCGAAGTCAGTGCCACTGTTTGGCCGAGAGTCCTCAAGGATATGTGCACCAAGAAAGGCATTCACGTCATCGAATAGGAACTGCATACTTCCACCCTCGGTCATGTCCCCTTGCTCATCCTGGCCGGCCACACATCCCTCGCTCTTCGCGAGGGCGGTTGCTACAACGGTCGGTCATGTGAGCCCTCAACTTCCACCGCTCCGCCCCTTTTCCCGGGCGTCCATCCCTGCGGGACCAACCTGCTACCTCAATAGGGGGCAAAGGAACAGCGGAACCCGCCGCCTCGGTCACGGCCCATTACCGGTCGCTTGGAGAAAACCCCCGTGATTCCCAGCCATTTGCAGTTCTCCCCCCTCCCACGGTATAATCGGGTCGGCGTCAGGTAAGGGAAACTCCGCATGGAGGAACCATCTCATGGACCTTCAGCTGAAGAGGGCCTTCACGCTGATTGAGTTGCTCGTCGTGATCGCGGTCATCGCGGTCCTGATGGGCATATTGATGCCCGCCCTGAAGATCGCCAGAAACCAGGCGAGGCGGGCCGCATGCGGCTCCAACCTCAGACAATGGGGCATCGCCATCGCGACCTACGTTGGCGAAAATGGCGGACGCCTTCTGAAGACGAACGACACCTGGGGAGGCGGTCCAGAGGGGATCATCGCATGGGCGACTGAGGCCAAGGCCAAGGCTCACCCCGGGGAGTTCAGCCTGCCCGCGTTCGGTCCTTACATGCCCGGCTTCAGGTATGCTGAACGTGATCTCGGGGACGTCTGGCTCTGTCCCGCCAACAAGATGGACTACTCCTGGATGACCCACGAGCATTGGGATTCGGCGCAGTTCATTGTGATGGAGTACGCCTACTGGGGTCGAATGGACATCTTCCCTGACCATGTCACCCACCCGCAGCACTTGACTGAGAAGCAGCTCACCGGTGGTCGGATTATCGTGGCGGATGCATGCTTTCGGTTGGGCGGCACAAACGGGTATCTCTACAATCACGGCCAGCGAGGCGCTTCCGTGCACCGGAATCCGGAACTCTTCAACTGGGGCCACATGGATGTCGGCCCCCCGGCCATCACCGGGCTCAACCGCTGCTTCGGAGACGGGCACGTCGAATGGAAGAGTCGTTCAGAGTATGATGTGGATCTCATGAATGACTGGAGCAATCGGACCGAGCCGAGAGTCCTCAGTGGAAACCAGAGCTTCTATTGAATGGAACCTGCCGCCTTCAGCGGTACGATTCAAGGACATCGTTTCGATGTCACGTCATTCGGCCAGGCGTTCACCCGACAGACTCGCCTGAGCAATCCTGTACTACGTGAATCTGCGACGATCTTGTCGGCAGGTCTTTACGGCCCGGCCACAACTACGATGCCCATTATCTGCCGCTTTGGCAAAACCTCTCATTTCAAGAGTCCGGCACTGGAAAAAAGGTTATGGTGGAGATACACCACATCATTGGATCACACTCTCTTTGCAGACTGGACCAGTTTTCGAGAGGCAGGTTACTGGCGAATGGATTACAATCACTGCTGGCCGCACAATTCGCCAGGCTACGTGAGCCCGGTGGCATTGGCGACGGGTTGTTTTGGGCCTGACTCCGCTACGCTTCGTCAGCCCCAAACAGCGACAGCTCAAAACACGCACAAGGAGTGGACCAGGATCGGGTGGGAAGGTCAGTAGATGTCCTCCCCCTCTCTGAGGCCGACACATGAAGTCGGCGGCAGGCTAATGGTGGTACAATCACATTTCGTATCAGTCACCGCCCCGATTGGGGACCTGAAACCTGTCTGGATCGGGGGACACAGACACACGAGAGTTTTCCAGTGTCAGATCGCCTTCCTGACGGGTGTAGAACGCTTCCGGGCTCAAGGAATCGAGAGAATCGCGACAGATTCGGTTGAGGCCTTCTCGCGAGGGGGTACCGGGATCTACAGTGACAATCAGATTCGGCAGCTGGTCAACAATGCTTATGCGGAGTTGCGGATTCGTCCAATGGACGAGCATCTGCAATCGCTTATGCAGAACTCCCTGCGCTGGGTCTTGCCGATCCTGAAGAGAGTTTTACGGAAGCTTGTTGAAAAAGGCGACTTGGAGGATATCTCTGAAGAACCAACGCACATGATCCTGCGGAACCTCAAGAGATATCGCATCATCCATGCCCCCAAAACGAGTTTTGGCGCCTATATTGTCGAGGGCACACTGTATGTGGAAAGCCCGTATCTGGGGCTTCATATGCTGGAGGAGATCTTGTTTCACGAACTGCTTGAAGCTTGTGGAGTATCTCATTATCAGGCTGTGAAGCTGACGCAGGATTACCTCTGGGACGCTCTGCTCCCTGAAAAGGAGTATGTTGCAACGAATACGGACGGCATTCCCGACGAGTGGGATGACGCTGATGCTGTTATTGATGAGATCTACACGCCCAGGGAGGCGGCGATTAAATCTGCATATGCGGACATCGAAGCGGCCCAAGAGAATATCCAGACCGGGAGAGCTTACGATTTGCCTGAACAGAGCAATAAGGCACAGGACTTCTTCCATAAGAAATTTGAGCGGTTCAACAAAGCCGTCCACAACGCTACATATCAACAGGGCAATTATGTGGATCTGCGCGACTTGCCCAACCATGTGGAGATTCATGTGATTGGCGATGTCCATGCCTGTTGGGATAATGTGGACTTCATCCTTAGGCACAGGGCCCAATTCATTCCCGGTACAACCATTGCAATCGGCGGATTTCCCTTGTCTGTGCTGGAGAAAGTGCAAAGAGGTGAAGCCGTGCTTCTCTTCAATGGGGATGTTGTGCACTACGACATTCACAGTGAATATACACTCGCACAGCAAGACTATATCCGAACCAAGGCAGGCCAGAACAGAGCATTTCTGAGGAAGAAAGAAGCTCAGGTCATGCGCAAACTGGCCGATATGCGAGCAACCATGACCCTTCTTGACCTGGTGATGGACCTCAAGATAGAGAATCCGGATCACGTGTATTGGATCTTAGGCAATCATGATGACTGCATCTATCGCGGTGCGGACAAATGGAGGATTTATCAGCATTCGCTCTATTGGCTTGCATTGAAAGAGCGATTTGGCCCATGTTGGGCGCATCACTATATCCGCTTTGTTGATGATTGCCCATTGGGGCTGATTTGTGACGGAATGTATGCTTTCCACGGTGGATTTCCTAAGGAGCGCTTGGCTGAATACGCACAGTGCGAGAAAAACGATCCGGTCGTCCATGAGTTTGTTGGGAGAGGTTTTCGCAATCGCCAGTTTGGCGCTGAACTATCTTCCTTTCTGGAGGCAGAGGGGATTTTTTTTAGTGTGATTCTGTTGAGTCATATGCCGGGCTTGTTGGAGAAGGATGAATACTGGGCATGGTTGCATGGCAATTCCGTCTGCATGATATACGGCGCTAAGATCTATACGGGATATGCCATTTTCAAGAATAGAGGCAGTCTTGCCTTTGAAAATGTGACTGACCCGAACGGCGTGGAGCTTACACCTCCCAAGGAGTATACCATCCCTGCAGTTGAAATCGAAGGCCGTTGGGATAGGTTAAGAGTGTATGTCAGTAATTTGCGTCTCGGCCATTACAGAGATTACACGTTATATGACGAGACGCCTGTTGTGACGAGGCTCCAGAAGGAGGAACTCATTAAGGTGTCCATGCGGGAGACAAGTGAACCTGCGGAAGAGATGCATGAGACCTATGAGTTGCCGCGTCAGAGTTGGCTTGCGACGCGTAAGGAAAACATGCGATTCTTGCGGGATACGGCTTCGGCTGTTTGCTATGATGCCGTGATTGCCTTTGTCAGCGGGATTTGCTCTCTGGGCAAGACCTTCTGGGGTATAGCTGGACTACTGGGACGATTGATTAGCCCCCTCATCGGACTATGGAGTGTATTGAAACGAGTACTCAGTCCTGTCGTGAGATTCATGGGGATAATAGCGCGTCCTTTCATTGGGGTGGCACGTTCTGTGATCCGGCTTCTCGGAAACGTTACAAAGGGCATGGGCCGTATCTTCACTTCCATGTATGACCAATACCGCAGATGGGGCTTGTCCGACCGTATGATTGTCTGTCTGACCGGCATGGAGGAAGGGATCTTCAGCGGCATCTGGACATACCTTATCAACCCTGGCTTTAAATCCATACTGCGCTTGAATTCATGGGCTGGAATGATTCTGGACCTGCTGGGGAACGTGATTCCATTTCTGCTGTTGCACCACCAGCGATTGATCTACAGAGGAGGTCATATCTGGCGCGTTCCTCCGGATGATGCCAAGTGGGAAAAACTCCGCGATTATGCGTGGCTGATGGGCGTGCGTGTGTCCTTGAATGTAATCTTTGTGCTGATGCTTCATTTTCTGCCACGGAGCATTAGTGGTTTCTTAGGATTACCAGTCCTCTGGATACTCCACAGCGCGATCAATTTCTTGGGCCAGCCCATGGGGATGGTTTCAGGCAGAAGCAGAACAGGATTCGCAACGCCACACAGTAACACGCTTGATGTGGAAAGAAGAGTAAAAACATGAAGACATGGATCACTGCGTTGAGAGAGAACTCTGGAAGGCACTCGAGTACCTCAAAGAGCGGGTCCGAGTCCTGAAGGAACAGCAAGAGAAGGACAAATGCATCCTGCTGAGCGACCCGCAGAGGATCAGGTTGACCGCGAAGAACATCCTCATGGAGAACGGCCTTGATCCCGAGCCAAGCCTGACCCGCAAGACCACCTGGAGAGAATGCATCAAAAGCCACTGGGAGGCTCTGGCGGCGTGTGATTTCTTCTCAGTCGAACTGCTGAAATCCTACCATCGCAAGGCGGCGTGAGACCACCATGATGACCCCAGTCCTGACGGCAGCAATATGCGCCGACAACAATACTCCGCGCCACAGAGGCCCAATTCCGCGGTTCCAGGGGCTACATCCCCCCTGCTCTCCCCTTCATCTATAGCTCCACTTGTGAAGCTGACCCCATGAAATCTGTCACGTTGAGCGCCGCTGAGTTTTTGCACCTTACGTGTCAAGGATCGGGTAAAACCGGCCAGTCAGATCGGGTTCAAAACCAGCCACTTTGAGGAGCAGACGGTTTGCTGTAGAGACTTTTCGGAATCGATCTTGTCACGGTTTCGGGAGGCTCGGCATGG